>CALVXB010000009.1 GCA_944368775.1 uncultured Clostridia bacterium
ATAAGCTCAACGAGCAAAAGCAAAAAGATACATCACTATTATAAATGTACGGGTAACAATAAGGGCATTTGCAAAAAACGGACTGTCCGCAAACAGTTTATCGAAGATGAGGTCGTCGCCGCCATAGTGGGCGAACACGGTATTTTGACCGACGAGTTTATAGACCTTGTAGCCGCTGAAACCTATTTGCTTATCCAAGCAGAGCAGAACGACGCCGAGATAAAACGGCTTGAAAACCTTGTCGCGGAAAACCAAAAGGCGATAAATAACTTAATGCAAGCGTTAATGCTCGGCAAGATTGCCGACACCATTTTGTCGCAAATCGAGAAGTTAGAGAACGAAAACAAGGAACTGCAAGACACCATAGCCACCGAAAAGGCAATGCAGATAAATTACAGTTACGCCGACATTCGCAAGTGGCTATCGCACTTCCGAACGCTTGACTATTCCAAGACCAAGAACCGCAAAGACCTAATAGACACGTTCATTTACAGGGTGATACTGTACGACGATAAAATGAAAGTGTTGTTTCACCTTAAAGGCGGGCAACAGGGCGAATTGCTCTTAAATCTGATTTTCCCCGATTATCCCGACGGACACGGCGACGACGGCGAGAACGCCCAAAAAATGTCCGAAAATGAAAAAGAAACCGACAAAGCGGTTTCTAATTCTGACGTAAACGCAGAGTGTGCGTATACGTCGCGTTTGGTGGAGTAGGCGAGAGTCGAACTCGCGTCTTACCGGATTGCCAAAAAGCTTTCTACATGCTTATGTCGCAATCATCTTACGCACGCCCCCTCTGCGGCCGAAGGAGACGAACGGCAGAAATCTTAGATCGGCCGTCTTGCCGACTTCACATCAAAACGGCAGTACCCCGCCTGATTGACGCCCGCGTCCTCCCGACGGGAAAGAGGCGCAGACGAACCGCTTAGTAATTAAGCAGCGTACGCCAACTGAGCGTTAGCGTTGTAGTTTGCATTATCTGCATTTAAATTTAGGCCGAATGTTTTATAGAGGCCACTCGTTCCTCTGCATGCTTACCTTTCCGCGCACCGGCAATCGAAACCGGTGCTACCCCATAACTCCCGCCGTTGCGGGAGAGTACTATTATACACGATATTTTTGAGAATTGCAACACTTTCGCGCGCTTTTCTGCCCGATCAGAATTGGAAGGGCGTAACCTGATAGACGTAATAGTTGAGCCAGTTGGTGTAGAACAGGTTTGCCGCGCTCGACCAGGTCAGGCGCACGCTCGTAAACGTGTCGTCGGTAAAATAGTTGTACGGCGGATGCACGGGCAGCCCGCGCGCGACGTCGCGCTCGTATTCCTTTTTCAGCGTGTCGCGGTCGTACTCCATGTGCCCCGTCAAAAAGATCTTTTTGTTGTCCTTCGATTTTGCGATGGAGAGGCCGGTGTATTCAGACTCGCTGAGCACGACGAGGTCCTGCACCCTGCGCACGTCCTCCATCCATACAGTCGTATGGCGCGAATGCGGGATATAGAACACGTCGTCGATGCCCTTGAGCAGCGGGTCGTGCTGTTCGAGGCACTTTTTGTGCGGGAACACGCCGAACAGCTTGGTCGGCAGCAGGTGCTTCCGGATGCCGTAGTGGTAATACAGCGCCGCCTGCGCCCCCCAGCAGATATAGATGGTGCTGGTCACGTTGCGGTCGGCAAAGTCGAAGATGTGCGTCAGCTCCTGCCAATAGGCGACCTCTTCAAAGGGCATCGTTTCGACCGGCGCGCCGGTGATGATCATGCCGTCGAAGTGCTTGTCTTTGATATCCTCGAACCTCTTATAAAAGCGTTCCAGATGCGCGGCCGCGGTGTTCTTGCTCTTGTACGATTCGGTGTAGATGAGCGTGATGTTGACCTGCAGCGGCGAATTGGAAAGAAGGCGCATGAACTGCGTTTCCGTCTCCACTTTGGTCGGCATCAGATTGAGGATGGCGATCTCCAGCGGGCGGATATCCTGCGTGAACGCGCGTTCGTCGTTCATGACGAAGATGTTTTCCTGCAGCAATGCGGAGTAGGCGGGAATATCTTTGGGTAATACGATCGGCATAGCTTTCTCCTTTCTCTTACGTACAGCGGCCGGTGCGCCCGACGAGCAGGCGCATCGCCGCATCTAAATGCTCAAATTTTTGCCAGCGCCTGGTCGAGGTCGGCGAGGATATCGTCCGGATGCTCGATGCCGACGGAGAGGCGAACGAGGTTTTCGGGCACGCCCGCCTGCACGAGTTCCTCTTTGGACAGCTGGCGGTGCGTCGTCGAAGCGGGGTGCAGCACGCAGCTGCGCACGTCGGCGACGTGCGTCTCCTGCGCGATCAGCTGCAGCCCTTCCATAAAGGCGGCCGCCCTGTGCACGTCCCCCTTGATGCCGAAGCTGAGCATGCCGCCCTGGCCGTTCGGCAGATACTTCTGCGCGATCGCGTGGTAGCGGTTGTTCGGGAGGGATGCGTGCAGCACCCAATCGATCTTCGGATGCTTGTCGAGATAGGCCGCCACGGCCTTTGCATTGCTCGAATGGCGCTCCATGCGCAGCGCGAGCGTATCGCAGCCGAGCCAGCTCAAAAAGGCGTTCTGCGGCGCCATGATCGCGCCGGTATCGCGCACGATCTGCGCGCGGCACTTGGTCGCGAACTGCGCGGAGGGCAGGTCGGCATACACGAGGCCGTGGTAGCTCTCGTCCGGCGTATTGAAGGCGGGATAGCGCCCGTTGCCCTTGAAGTTAAAGTTGCCGCCGTCCACGATCACGCCGCCCAAAGCCGCCGCATGGCCGTCAAGATACTTAGAGGAAGAGTGCACGACGATGTGCGCGCCCCACTCGAACGGGCGGCACAGAATGGGCGTCGCGAGGGTATTGTCCACTACGAACAGGACGCCGTACTTCGTTGAGATCGCCGCGAACTTGTCGAAGTCGAGCACCTTGATGGAGGGGTTGGCGACCGTCTCCGTAAAGATGAACTTTGTCTTTTCGTCGATCAGCTTTTCGATCTCCTCGGCGGGCGCGTCGGGGTCGAAGAACCGCCCCTCGATGCCGAACTTAGGGAGAGTGACCGAAAAAAGGTTGAACGAGCCGCCATAGATCGCTGACGAAGTGACGATGTTGTCGCCCGCCTCGCAGAGGGTGAGCGCGAGCAGCGTGATCGCGCTCATGCCGGACGCACAGCCGACAGCGGCGACGCCCCCTTCCAGCGCAGCGACCTTGCCTTCAAAGGCGGCGACGGTCGGGTTGGCGAGGCGGGAGTAGAAGTAGCCATCCGTCTTCAGATCGAACAGATCGGCCATCGCTTGCGTGCTCTCGTATAAATATGTCGTGCTCTGGGTGATGGGCGGGATGCGCGACTCGCCCGACTTGGGGCGGTAGCCGCCCTGCACACAGATGGTATCCTGTCTATAAGCCATAACGTTCTCTCCTTTTATGGTAAAATTCTATCGCCGAGCGCCAGATCAGGTATATTCCTTGATCTGGCGGTCTTTGTCGCGCGCGATGTCCCTTTCTTTCAGAGACTGCTTTTTGTCGTAGGTATGCTTGCCGCGGCAGAGGGCGACCTCCACCTTGACAAGAGAGCCGGAAAAGTACACTTTGAGCGGCACGAGGGTATAGCCGCGCTCGTTGACCTTGCCGACGATCTTCGAGATCTCCGCCTTGTGCAGCAGCAGGCGACGGTCGCGCCGCGCGTCGCGCGTGTTGAAGGCGCCGCTCTTGTCGTAGACGGCGATGTGCATATTTTTGAGGGTGACCTCGCCCTTGCGGACGAAGCAGAAACTGTCGCTCAAACTGCAATTATTTTTGCGCACAGATTTGACTTCGCTCCCTTCCAAGACGATGCCCGCCTCGAATTTATCTTCGATAAAGTACTCGAAGGAAGCCGATTTATTGACTGCAATGATCTTCATTGTATCGCTCCGTTGTCGGCGGTGCGCAGCCGCGCATAGATGCAGCTGTCGTGATACATACCGCCCTTATAAATGCTCTTGCGCAGCACGCCCTCGAGGGCGAACCCGCACTTTTCCAGCACCCGCCGCGACGCGGCGTTGTCGGCAAACGGCTCGGCATAGATGCGCTCGACGCCGCAGGCGTCAAATCCCTCGCGGCAGATCGCGCGCACCGCCTCCGTCATGATGCCCCGCCCCCAATAGTCGGGCGAGAGCCAATAGCCGAGCTCGGCGTTCTTTTCATAGACGTTGCTCATCTTCGTGAGCGAAACGGCGCCGACCGCCCGCCCGTCGACGACGATCGCGCGGGACAAACTCGCGCCGTCGCGCAGAGCCGCCTCGATATAGCGGCGCGCATCTTGCTCGGTGTACGGATACGGAAACCCGTCGCGCAAAAAACGGCCGACACGCGCGTCGTTCGCGCTCTGCGCGAGCGAGGGCGCAAAATCTTCCTTCCATTCACATAGTGCAAAGCGCATAACCCCCTCCGCGCGTTAAGCCTATTATAGCACATTTCGCCGATTTCAACCAGCATTTCCCGCAAATTTGCCTCTATTTTGAATTTGTCCTTCAAAAACGAAGTACTATGCCTGACATAGTACTATGCAAACGCGCCAATTACTTGCCTTCGGTGAGCACAAAGCGGCAGCGCCGCGCGCCGACGTCGCAGGCGACGACCACGATGCGCACTTCGTCGCCCATGCGGAAGGAGCGCCGCTTGCCGCGCAGGATCATGTGCGTCTCGTCGAAGGTATATTCGTCGGAGGGCAGATCCTCTAAACGGATGGCCCCCTCTACCGTGTTTTCCAATTCGACGAAGATGCCGAAGGAGGTCACGCCGGAGACGACGCCGCCGAACGCCTCGCCGAGCTGCCCGCGCATATACCAGACCTTATACAGCTCGTCGACGTCGCGCTCCGTCTCGATGGCGCGGCGCTCCGTCTGCGAGCAGCTGTCCGCCGCGATGCGCACGAAGTTAGAAAAGCTCTTTTCCGCCTCCGCCGCGCGCCCTTCCCAAACCAACTTGACCAGCCGATGCACGAGCAGGTCGGGGTAGCGGCGGATGGGCGAGGTGAAGTGGCAGTAGCAGTCGGACGCGAGGCCGAAGTGCCCGACGTTCTCCGCACCGTACGCCGCCTTCGCCATGCTGCGCAGCATGACGTTTTTGACGACCGTGCCCCGCGCCTCCCCTTCCACGGCGCGTAAGACGGCGGCGTAGTCGGTCGGGCGGACGTTTTCGGGCCGGAAGTCGCAGCGCAGGCCGAGGCCTTGCAAATAGGCGCGGAAGGCCGCGGCGCGCTCCTCGGAGGGCTTTTCGTGCACGCGGTACAGGCAGGGCGCGCCCCGCTCCTGCAGGTAGGTCGCGACCGCCTCGTTGGCGAGCACCATGAACGCCTCGATCATGCGGTGCGAGATCGAACGCTCACGCACCTGCAGCGTGACTTCGCCGCCCGCAACGCCGATCTGCGCCTCGGGGATGTCGAGGTCCAGCCCTCCCCGCCCTGCGCGGCGGGCAATCAGGATCTCCGCGAGCTCCTTCGCATCCCGCAGCATGGGGATGAGATGGACATACTGCGCGCAGAGAGCCGCATCCCCCTCCAAAATGCCCGTCACCTTGCCGTACGTCATGCGGTTGCGCGAGCAGATGATGCCGGGCGCGATCTCCTTTCCGCAGACGCGGCCTTCGCCGTCCACCGTCATGACGCAGGAGAGTGTATAGCGGTCCTCCCCCTCGCGCAGCGAGCAGATGTCATCGGAGAGCTCGGCGGGCAGCATGGGGATAACGCGGTCGGGCAGATAGACGCTCGTACCGCGGCGGAAGGCCTCCTTGTCGAGCGCGCCGCCGCGCGCGACGTAGTGCGACACGTCGGCGATGTGCACGCCGAGCACGAACTTGTCTCCCTCTTTGCGGACGGAGATCGCGTCGTCAAAGTCGCGCGAGTCGTCGCCGTCGATCGTGATGACGGTATCGCCGCGGAAGTCGCGCCGCCCGTCGGGAACGACGGGCTGTTTTGCCGCCTTCGCCGCCTCGGCGAGCGCCTTTTGCGGAAACTCTTCGGGGAGTTCATGCGTGCAGAGGATCGCATCCTCCTCCGTCTGCAGGTCGCCGTCGCGGCCGATGATCTTTTCGATCTCGCCCTCGATCAGCCCGCCTTCGGGATATGCGACGATGCGCACGCTCACCTTTTCTCCGGATGCGGCGCGTTCTCCGCCGACGATGCGCACTTCATTGCAAAAGCGCCGCTCGTCCGGGCGGACGACCCCGCCCCGCCTACCGCGCTCATAGACGCCGACGATGCGCCGCATGCCGCGACGGATAACGGAATAGACGGCTGCCTCGTCGCCGCGGCTGCCGCCGACGATGCGCGCGAACACCTCGTCGCCGTGCAGCGCCCCGCCGCGCGAGCGCGCGGGGATAAACAGATCCCCTTCCGGCCGCAGCAAAAAGGCAAAACCGCGCTCGCTCGCCTGCAGCGTGCCGCGCACGAGCCCCAATTTTTCGGGCGTGACGCAGCGCCCGCGCTCGTCCCGCACGATCTGCCCCTCCTGTTCGAGCGTGCGCAACAGCCTTTGCAGCTGCGTGCGTTCGCTCCGCGAAGAGATGCCGAGCAAGCGGCAGATCTCATTCGCCTTTTTATATTGCAGCGCGCCCGTATGAAATTGTTCTAATATCTGTTCGCTCGCCGCCATGGCACTCCTTCTCATTCCGTATCCGCAGCCGCCATCGGCGGCCGCACGCGGCGCAACCGCGCATATCATGATAAAAAAAGGCGGCTATTCGCAAGAATAACCGCCCTATTAGCTCTCTTGACCGATCAGGCCGCGACGCCCCACACCGCACCAAACTGCAGGATGTAGAAAACGATCGCAAACACGGCGAGCACGATGAGGCTGATCGCCGTCCACTTCTTCATCTTGCTCTCCATCGAACGGCCCTTGTTCTTGCCGAAAAAGGTCTCGCTCGAACCGCCGAGAGCGTCGATACCGGTCGAATTGCCCGGCTGAAAGAGGACGATCACGATCGCGACGATCGCGCCGATCGCCATGCAGGCCAACAAAACAAGGCTGACGATCTGATAGACGGCCCACACCGCATCGCTCGTCATCGGAGCCAACAAAGCGCTGATATTCGACATCATCTCGTGCATAAAACAAACTCCCTAAACAAAATCAATACTTTATTCAGTATAGCATAAAGGGAAAGATTTTTCAACTGTTTTTGCGCCGAAAAAGCGCATTTTATCGAAAATTTTCCGCTATATTCAGCGCACGATCAGGCTCTTGCCCGTCATTTCTGCGGGAACGGGGATGCCCATCATCTCGAGGAGAGTGGGCGCAAGGTCCGCAAGCACGCCGCCCTCGCGCAGCTTGACGCCTTTGAGCGCGTCGCTGACGAGCACGACGGGCACGGGGTTGGTCGTGTGCGCGGTGAAGGGCGAGCCGTCCTCGGCGATCATCTTGTCGGCGTTGCCGTGGTCTGCCGTCAGCAGCGCGCCGCCCCCCATCGAAAGGATCTTTTGCAGCACGCGGTCGACGCACTCGTCGACGGTCGCGACAGCCTTTTCGGCGGCTTCCAGAACGCCGGTATGCCCGACCATGTCGCAGTTGGCGTAGTTGAGGATCATCACGTCGTATTCGCCCGTCGAAAGCTGTTCGAGCACTTTATCCGTCACTTCGTAAGCGCTCATCTCGGGCTTCAGATCGTACGTCGCCACCTTCGGGGAAGGCACGAGCACGCGCACTTCGTTCGCGTTGGGCGCTTCGACGCCGCCGTTGAAGAAGAAGGTCACGTGCGCATACTTTTCCGTCTCGGCGATGCGCAGCTGCTTCTTACCGAGGGAGGCGAGATATTCGCCCAGCGTGTTCTTCAAACTCTGCGGCTTAAAGGCGACCTGCACGTGCGCAAACGTCGCGTCGTACTGCGTGAAGCAGACATAATACGGGGCGAGGTAGCCCGTCTTGCGCTCAAAGCCGCTGAAATCGGGCTCGGTGAAGGCGCGGGTGATCTCGCGGGCGCGGTCGGGGCGGAAGTTGAAGAAGATGATGCTGTCGCCCTGCTCTACCAGCGCGACGGGCTTGCCCCCTTCGACCACGTTGGTCGGCAGGATGAACTCGTCCGTCACGTCCTTCGTATAGGACTCTTCGATGGCGGCCGCCGCGTCCTCCGCAGCGATGCCGTTGCCGAGGGTGAGCATCTCATACGCCTTGACGACGCGCTCCCAACGGTTGTCGCGGTCCATCGCATAGTAACGCCCGCACACGGAAGCGACTTTGCCGACGCCGATCTTGTCCATCTCCGCCTGCAGGTCGCGGACAAAACCCGCGCCGGACGTCGGCGACACGTCGCGGCCGTCCATAAAGCAATGGACAAACACGTCCGAAAGCCCCTCGCGCTTGCACATTTCGAGCAAAGCATACAAGTGGGTGTTGTGGCTGTGCACGCCGCCGTCGGAAAGAAGGCCCCAAATGTGCAGCTTCTTGCCGTTCTTCTTCGCGTTTTCCATCGCACCCAGCAGCGCCTCGTTGCGGAAGAACTCGCCGTCTTGGATCTCCTTCGTGATCTTCGTCAGTTCCTGATAGACGATGCGTCCGGCGCCCATGTTCAGGTGCCCGACCTCAGAGTTGCCCATCTGCCCGTCCGGCAGGCCGACGCTCATGCCGCTCGCGCCAAGCTGCGAAGAAGGGTATTCCGCCGCGTAGCGGCGGACGTTCGGGCTGCCCTCGAGGGCGATCGCGTTACCGACCGTCTCCTTGCTGATGCCATAGCCGTCCATGATGATGATCGCATACGGTTTTTTCATAGTTTTGGTACCTCACGTACATTCTTTTTCGTAAACATTATAGCGTATTTTTCCGAAATTGGCAAGCGAGCGACGCATACTGCCCAAGTTTTTTATGTCGCCGTTTGCGGCGCTTTTTATCGACGCTTTTCGCAATTTTTTCTACTCTTCGTATTTCTCATTTTCATGAAGCCAAAAGAATAACGTTTTGGGAGTTTCTGTATTATAATCGACAGAAATCGTATTATTGTATGGAAATATAACTCGCAAAATACAAATATATTTCGCTTGACAATATAAACAAAAAATGTTAATATGAATCAAAAGAATGATGAAATAAATATACAGCGTTATAAAATATGGGGTATGTAGTGAGATGTTTTGCGCCCGTAAAAGTTCCGCTTTGCAGCGGCATTGCCCCGGCGTGCGGATATTCCGCATTTCTTTTCTGCAGATCCCGGTGTATTAAAATGCTCTCGCATCTTAAAATTCAGCGCATCGGAAGGATATAATGGTTATGTTTGCAAAAATCTTAAAAACTCTGCGCAAAGAGAACGACACGACTCAATGCGAATTGGCCGAACGGCTCGGCGTCAAGCAGTCTACGGTCAGCAGCTGGGAGATCGGCCGCTCTCGCCCGACTTTCGAACAGGTCATCGAGATCTCGAACATCTTCAATACCTCGACCGACTATCTGCTCGGCAAAGCCGACAATGACAATAATTATGTCTATACCGACAACAAGACCTTGCAGAATTTTTATGTCGACTTCAGCAAGTTGTCCAAGGCGGAACAGAATTTTATCGTCAAGGCGATCCATTCGTACGTTGACAATAAAAACTGACTCCCTGCCCTTTCAAATCGAAGCAGAAAACAGCCCGCAACAACGCGTTGCGGGCTGTTTACTTTTTACTTGTCGAAATGAACGATGACGGAGAAGTCTTCCGCCTTGAGGGAGGCGCCGCCGATAAGGCCGCCGTCGATCTCGGGCATCGCCATCAGTTCTTTGCAATTTTTGGCGTTCATGCTGCCGCCGTATTGGATGCGCACCTTTTCTGCGCAGTTCGGGCAGAACACCTCCGCGCACGTCTTACGGATAAAGCCGATGGTCTCGTTCGCCTGTTCGGCCGTCGCCGTCTTGCCGGTGCCGATCGCCCAGATGGGCTCATACGCGATGACGATCTTCGAGATGTCGTCCAACCCCTTGAAGCCCTCGCGGATCTGCACGTCGAGGACGGCTTCCGTCTTGCCCGTCTCGCGCTCTTCGAGGCTCTCGCCGATGCAGACGATGGGCGTCAGCCCCGCCGCGAGCGCCGCGTGCATGCGCTTGTTGACCGTCTCGTCCGTCTCACCAAAATATTGGCGGCGTTCGCTGTGGCCGATGATGACGTACTCTACGCCGTATTCCTTGAGCATCGCCGCGGAGATCTCGCCGGTGTAGGCGCCCTTTTCCGCAAAGTGCACGTTCTGCGCGCCGAGGTGGATGTTGCTCCCCTTCAGCGCCTCGGCAACTGCCGGGATGTCGGTGAACGGCACGCAGACGACCACGTCGCACGAAGCATCGCCGACCAGCGGTTTGAGCGCCTCGACGAGGCGGACGCCCTCGGCGGCGGTGTTGTTCATTTTCCAGTTTCCTGCAATGATCGCTTTACGCATAATTTATTTCTCCGTTGAAAAAATCGAAAGGATCCCCGCCCGCAAATGCGGGCGGGAATCTCTTATGTCTGTCAGTCTTTGTCGTTGAGGCAGGCGATGCCGGGGAGCACCTTGCCTTCCATCAGCTCGAGGGACGCGCCGCCGCCGGTGGAAATGTGCGACATCTTGTCCGCAAAGCCGAGCTGCTGCACGGCCGCCGCGCTGTCGCCGCCGCCGATGATCGTGGTCGCACCCTCCGCGTCCGCCATCGCCTGCGCGATCGCGATCGTGCCCTTGGCGAGGATCGGGTTCTCGAATACGCCCATCGGGCCGTTCCAGACGACCGTCTTGGCGCCCTTGATCGCGTCCGCAAACAGCTTGCGGGTCTCCTCGCCGATGTCGAGGCCCTCCATGTCGGCGGGGATCTCGCTGACCTTCACCGTCTTGACCTCGATGGGAGCGTCGATCGGGTTGGGGAAGTCCGCCGCGATGACGGTGTCGACGGGGAGAAGCAGCTGCTTGCCCGTCTCTTTCGCCTTCTCGATCATGTTCTTGCAGTATTCGATCTTCTCGTCGTCGACGAGCGATTTGCCGATCTCGTAGCCCTGCGCTTTGAGGAAGGTATAAGCCATGCCGCCGCCGATGATCAGCGTGTCGCACTTGTTGAGCAGGTTGGAGATGACGTTGAGCTTATCTGCGACCTTCGCGCCGCCCAAAACGGCGACGAACGGATGCACGGGGTTGTCGAGCGAGTCGCCCATCACCTCGAGCTCCTTCTGGATGAGGAAGCCGCAGACGGCCGTCTTGACCAGGCCGTACTCGACGATCGCCGCGGTGGACGCGTGCGAGCGGTGCGCGGTGCCGAAGGCATCGTTGACGTAGATATCGCAGAAGGAAGCGAGCTTTTTGCAGAACTCGAGGTCTCTGCCCTCTTCGCCCGCGGTGAAGCGGGTGTTTTCGAGCAGCACGCACTCGCCTTCTTTAAGGGCGGCGACTTTTGCCTGCGCGTCGGGGCCGACGGTATCCGCGGCAAATGCCACTTTATTGTCGAGCAGCTGGTTGAGTCTGTCAGCGACCGCTTTGAGGGAGAACTTGACGGGGTCGTTCTTCTTTGCCTTGGCAATGTACTCCTCCGTCGCCTTCGCCTGCTCTTCGGCGGGAAGCGCCTCGACAGCCTTCTTTTCCTTCTTGTTGAGCTTCACTTTCTCGTCGAAGATATTGTGCGGCTTGCCCATGTGCGAGCAAAGCACGACCTTCGCATTGTGCTCCATCAAATACTTGATGGTGGGAAGCGCGCCCATGATGCGGTTCTCGTCGGTGATCTTGCCGTCCTTCATCGGGACGTTAAAATCACAGCGCACGAGAACGCGCTTGCCGGTGACGTCAACATCGGTGACAGACTTCTTGTTCATAGCGATATCTCCTTGTATGGATTTATTTCCATACAATATGATATACCTTTTTCCCTCTTTTGTCAAGGGAAAAGAAAAAATCGTGCCGCGCGCGGGCAGATTTTTCCGCTATTTTTTTGCGCCGTTCGCCTCGCCGCCCTGCGTCAGGCTGCCCGCGCGCTGCGACGCGGCATAGCCGCACTGCCGCCACGCCTCGTAGACGGCGACGGCGACCGAGTTGGAGAGGTTGAGCGAGCGGATCTCGCCCAGCATCGGAAGGCGCACGCAGCTGTCGTAATGCACGGCGAGCAGCGGCTCGGGCAGCCCCTTGGTCTCCTTGCCGAATACGAGAAAGTCCCCCTCCCGATACTGCACGTCGCTGTGCGTCTTTGCCGCCTTCGTCGAAAAGAAAAAGAAGCGCGCTTCGGGGAACGCGGCGAACACTTCGTCGACGCAGTCATAAAAAGAAATGTCGACGAAGTGCCAATAATCCAGCCCCGCACGCTTGAGATATTTGTCAGAAACTTCAAACCCGAGCGGGCGCACGAGGTGCAGCTTGCACCCCGTCGCCGCGCAGGTGCGCACGATGTTGCCGGTGTTCTGCGGGATCTCCGGCTCGACCAAAACAATATTGAACATATCAATTTCACCTCTGCCGCAACGTACGGCTTCTCTGCAAAATGCCATATGCGAGATTTTTTGCGGCCTTACATAATCTGAAAATGCTTGACTTATTTTTTGAAAAAAAGTATAATAAAATAGATTTTTCGGAAAAAGCCTCAGACTTTTCCAATTTTTTCATCTTCGATTACACTCACTACCCATATTTTTTCTCATTTGTTTTAGGAGGGCGGCACGCCGTGAGGCGCGCCGCCCTCTTTTTCACCTTCCATACAAAAATAGTATGTTTATTCGTCATTTGTGCGCGATGACGCATGATGCGCACCCGCAGGCGATGAAAAAGCCGGGCAAAGCCAATGCCCGCCCGGCCAACGCGCAGGACCGAAAAAGCGCGCCGCTGCGGGCGCTTCGCCCGCAAGATCGTGCGGCTGCGGCAACCGAGAAAATTCACTCGATCTTGATGATGTCGCCCTCGTCCAAATCGCGCAAAAAGTCGGGCAGCTCTTCGCCGCTCTCCGGCTGCGCCGCCGCCTCGCCCTGCTCCTTCGCGGCATCCGCCCCCTTCTCTTCCCCTTCGTCGACGTACACGTTGTCGGCATAGAGGTACGAGTCCGGCTCCTCGCCGCGCAGCTTGGAGATGTTTTCCATCAGCTCGTCGTAATCGGGCAAGTCTTCGATGCTGCTCAGGCGGAATCGCTTGAGGAAGTTGTCCGTCGTCCCGTACAAGATGGGCCGCCCCACCGCGTCCTTTCGGCCGACCGGCTCGATCATCTTCAAATCGAGCAGCGTGTGGATCGCATAGTCGCAGTTGAGGCCGCGCAGCTCTTCGAGCTCCCCCTTGGTGATGGGCTGCTTGTAGGCGATGATCGCCGAGCACTCGAGGATGGTCTTGGTAAACTCGCGCTCTTTGATGGGGTTGAGCACGGCGGACACATAGTCTTTATAGGCGGGATTGCTGGAAAGCTGCAATTTTTTGTTAAAGGAAAGCAGGCGCACGCCGCCCTGCTCGCCGTAGCGCTCGCGCAGTTTGTCGGCGGCCGCGCGCACCTCCCCCTCGCTCACCCCCAATTTTTCGGCGATGAGCGCGACGGGAACGGGGTTGCCCGCCGCAAATAATATGCTTTCCAGAATATCACTCAAATTCTCCAAATTCTCCAAACGATTCCTCCTCGCTGTGTTCTGGGTTGTAGCGGATGACGATGCGGCCGAAAGTCTCGTCCTGCTCGGCCTTGACGTATTGATGCTTGAGCAGCTCTAAAAGCGCCTGAAAGGTGGTGATGATCTCGCTCTTTCCCGCGTTCGGCGAAAACAATTCATCGAAATCGACGCCGTCGCGCTCCTCCACCGCGCGGCAGATGTATGCGGCGCGGTCGGGGATGGTGTACACTTCCTTCGGGATCTCGCGCTGCGCCGTCTCGTCCTTGCGCTGCGCCTCGCGGCGAAGCATGAGGTCGGTAAACGCCTTCAAGAGGCCGTCCAAATTGAAGTCGCGGTAGACGATCTTCGCCTCGCCGACGTCTTTATCGGGCGGCTTGAAGTAAAAACCGACCGTCTCCAGCTCTTTGAGTTTGGCGCTCTCCTCTTTGAGCATTTTATACTCTTCGAGGGCGCGGATGAGCACCGCCTCGCCGTCCTCCTCGTCGGGCTCCGGTTCGACGAGAGCGGGCACGAGGCTCTTCGACTTGATCTCGAGGATGGTCGAGGCGATGGCGAGGTACTCGCTCGCCTTGTCGATGTCGATGTACGGCAAGCCGTTCATGTAGTCGAGGAACTGTTCGGTCACTTTGGAGACAAAGACGTCTTTGATCTCCACCTTTTCCTGCTTGATCAAAAAGAGCAGCAGATCGAGCGGGCCTTCGAAGTTGTCCAGCACCGTCGTGTAATCGACGACCGATTCAAAATTTTTCGCGGGATCGTTAGACATGGAAAATCAACCCCCACAGCTGCATGATCGGCCAGCCGATCCAACCCGTCACATAGCGCATAATATAGCCGAGGACGTCGATATACCCGAAGATCATCGCGGCGATATCCAGGGACGGATAGGAGAGCGCGAGGTCGCCGATATAGCGCGCTAAAATATGGATGCCGATCAGGATGAGCAGGATGATGCCGCCGTATTGCTGTAAAAAGCGGAATACCTTGCCGCGGCGGTGGTTGAGCGCCTGCACGAGCCGCCAACCGTCCAGCGGCGGCAGCGGGATGAGGTTGAACACACAAAACGACAGCGAATACAGGCACAAATACTCTGTAAATTCGCGCAGAAATTCGTTAAAAAAGACATAAGGCGTGTTCACATACTGCTTGACGAGCAAAAAGAGCGGGTAAAAGACGATCACGGACAGATAGTTCGCGACCACGCCCGCGACGGCGGTCAGCGCGAGCCCGCGCTTATAATTGCGAAAATTGTTCGGGTCGATCGGCACCGGCTTTGCCCAGCCGAACCCGGCAAAGGCGAACAGGACGAGGCCGAGGATGTCGAAATGCGCGAGCGGGTTGAGCGTCAGCCGCCTGTTCCACTTCGGGGTCGGGTCGCCGCACTTATAGGCGACGAAAGCATGCGCGAATTCGTGCAGTGTGAGGACGATGGTGACGGCGAGGAAGCTTGCGACAAGCCAGATCGCCCAAGAAAGAAAATCAGACATACAAAAATTATACTATACTCCCGAAAAAATTGCAAGGCAAATCGCAGATAAAAGAGTGCGAAAGGCCTGTGATGGCTGTGTGAACGCAGCTTACACGCCGTTATTTGCGCATTATGCCAGACATAGTACTATGCAAACACACAAAAAACGCGCGAAATCGCCTATTTGAGCAGGTCGTCGAAGCGGCGGATGTTTTCGGGCGAAATGGAAAGCTCGCCCGCCTCGATGGCGTGCACGAGCTCGACGACGCGCCTATCGAAGGGCGTTTCGACGCCGTACTTTTTGCCGAACTCACAGACGACGCCGTTGATAAAGTCGATCTCGCACTGTTTGCCCGCGCGCAGATCCTGCAGCATGCTCGAAATGAGCCCGGCGTGCTTTTTCATCGCGACGGGGATGAGCGCGAAAGAGATGGCGCGCTTGAGCGGGCCGCGGTAGTCGAACAGTCGGTCGATGCGGTGCCCCTGCACCGGTTCGATGGCGATGCCAGCAGACTTAGCGACGTCGATGCACTCCTTGATGATGCGCTGCGCGACGCGGCGCATGCGGCGGTCGCGCGAGATGGTGCCGAACGTCTCGCCCGTCACCGTCGACAGCCCCGAAAAGGCGCTGTTGATGAGAAGTTTGGACCAGCGCGCGCCGATAAAATTTTGCTCCACCGTCACCTGCCCCATGCAGGAGAGCAAGTCGCGCACATCTTCTAAGTGATTTCCCTTTCCGTATGAGCCCAGCGAAAAGGTGAGCGCGGACGGGTCGGAGGTGAGCTCGGAGACGCCCTCGCCGCGGAAGGTCGCGCCCCAGGCGATCGCGCAGCCGAGCACGCGGTCCGCGCCCAAAATTTCGGCGAGGCGGGGTTCGGGCAGACCGTTCTGACAGGTGCAGAGCGCCCCGTCCTCGGCGAGGAAAGGCTTCAAAAAGGCGGCGATCTCCGCATTCTGCCGCTGTTTGGTCATCAGCAGGATGACGTCGTACTTCCCATCCATTTCGGAGGGAAGCAGCGCATGTACCTGCTGCGTAAACTGCACCGTCCCGCAGACGGCCGCACCCTTCTCCTTCATCGCGGTGATATGCCGCTCGTTGCGGTTGACAAGGTCGATCTGCTTTCCCGCCCGCGCAATAAAAGCGCCGAGCACGGTGCCCATCGCGCCCGCTCCATAGATCGCACAGCGCATAAAATTCCTCCTTAATACCGAATTATGTCACGCATAGTACTATGCAAAATCAGAAAAACAGCGGGAAATCGGTGAAAAACAAGAGAAATATCAGCAAACCGATCTGCCACGCCAGCCCGATAAAGTTGACGCACCAAAAGTACCAATGCTTGGTCTTGTGGCGGAAGAGCAGCATGCCGAGCAACCCGCCGACGGCGCCGCCGAGCAAAGAAAAGCCGAGCAGCACCTTTTCGGGGATGCGCCACGCGCCCCGCTTTGCCTTGGATTTATCCGCCCCGTACAAAATAAAGGCGATCAGCGAGATCGCGGCCAGCGCGACCGGATAGACGATCATACGTTCCCCTCCCCTTCAAACAATACCGCGCGCACGGGCGCGCCGTCCGACCCGCCCAATTTGACGGGCAGGGCGCACAAGATATACGCGCCCGCGGGCGCCCCGCGCAAGTCGAGCCCTTCGAGCACGGCGACTTCCGCGCCGAGCAGGATGCGGTGCACCCCCTCGCCGCCGACCGTCTGCGCCTCGACACCGACCAAACGGCAGCGCCCTGCGAGGACGCGCGCCGCGCCCTCCGTCAGCGTGCACGCGCCGCGCAGCAGCAGGCGCTCTGCTGCGATGCCCTCTACGTCCTCCGCGCGCACTTCGCCCGCAAAGTCGCGGACAAGGCATCGCCCGACGCAGCGCGAGAGGTCGATCTCTTCGACAGTTTTGCCGCCGCGGATAAAGTGCGCGGGCGCGTCGATGTGCGTGCCGTTGTGGGCGCACATCGAAATATCCGTCAGCGTGCAGCCGTCCCCCTTCTCCAGCGATGTGACGCGGCGATAGGTCGGCGGCGTGTCGCCCGGGTAGACTGCGCCCGAAAAGACTTCCTGCGTGATATCGATCATAGCATCCTCCGCCCTCAAGTATAGCAGAGTTTGGGCGGAAATTCAATATTTTGACCGCCCTTCAAAAAAAATTATCCAAAGGCGGCGCAAGAAGATTGACTTCACCCGCAAAATTTCGTATAATCGAAACTGCAATGGACATACTTTCGTGACGAACGTAAGAAAGACTGAGAAAGGCGTCGCATGCAAATACTGACCACCCTGCGGGGTCGAGGCCATACGGACAGCCGGGTCAAATGCCGATTGGCGGCTCAGCCGCCTTATTGATTGAGTTCGAAGCTCAAATTTTATAAGTTGGTTCCTTTATAACCGGTGCAGCCCGCACACAACTTGTGAAACGGTCAATAAGCGCATACGTATTTGCCTGGATCAGTCAGCAGACAGCCTTCCCCTCCGCGCAGTCGGGGCGACAGTCTGTGTATGTCCGTAATTATGACCATTTTCGAGCGGAAAGCGGCTTGCTTTCCGCTCTTTTATTTTATTTTTGTGAGAAGGCGAATGAAAAAACTCAAACTGTACGGATTCAACAACCTGACCAAGTCGCTCAGCTTCAACATCTACGACATCTGCTACGCCAAATCACCGCGCGAGCGGCTGGACTACATCGCATATATCGACGAGCAGTACAACTCCGCCCGCCTGACGGAGATATTGACCAACCTGACCTCGATGATCGGCGCGCGGGTACTCAACATTTCGGGGCAGGACTACGACCCGCAGGGGGCTTCGGTGACGCTGCTCATCTCCGACCTGTCCATGATCCCTGCGCAGGGCAAGACGCAGGTCGCCCACCTCGACAAGAGTCACGTCACCGTACACACCTATCCCGAATACCACCCCGAAACGTCGCTGGCGACCTTCCGCGTCGACATCGACGTGGCGACGTGCGGCACCATCTCCCCCCTCTCCACCCTCGACTACCTGATCGGTTCCTTCGACTCGGACATCATCACAATGGACTACCGCGTGCGCGGCTTTACGCGCAGCATCGACGGGAAGAAGGTGTTCAACGACCTGAAGATCAATTCCATTCAAAACTTTATTTCGGATGCGACTCTGGAAAAGTACGACGCGATCGACGTCAACGTCTACTCGGCAAACATCTTCCACACCAAGATGCTGCTGCGCGAGATCGACCTGAAAAACTATCTGTTCAACCAGAACGTAGACAATCTGCCGCCCGCCAAACGGCAGGAGATCCTCGACAGCCTGCGCAAGGAGATGATCGAGATCTTCAACGGGCGCAACATCTATTGAGCGAACGCGGACCCGCCGAATAAAGACAACCGCCCGCGCAAGCCGCCGCCCCCGATTAAAAAACAAACGGGCCGCCGCCCGGGTCAGAGGAAAAAGCGCGGCCGCCGCACAAAAAGGAGAGCCATTGGACAAAAGACAGCAGGAACGCGCCCCCGTCTATGAGGCGCTTGAAAAATTTTCGAAGATGCGCGTGGTGCCCTTCGACGTACCCGGCCACAAACGCGGGCGGGGCAACCCGGAGCTCGCACGGCTGCTCGGGGAAAAGTGCGTGAGCATGGACGTCAACTCGATGAAGCCGCTCGACAACCTCTGCCACCCCGTGTCCGTCATCCGCGACGCGGAACAGCTCGCCGCCGACGCCTTCGGCGCGGCGCACGCCTTCCTCATGGTGGGCGGCACGACGTCCGCCGTGCAGAGCATGGTCATGTCGGCGGTAAAGGCGGGAGAAAAGATCATCTTGCCCCGCAACGTGCACCGCAGCGTGGTGTGTGCGCTCGTCCTGTGCGGCGCCATTCCCGTCTACGTCGACCCCGACTGTGACGCCGACCTCGGCATCCCCCTCGGCATGCGCACCGACCGCCTGCGCGAGGCGATCGAGCGCACCCCCGACGCCAAGGCCGTGCTCGTCAACAACCCCACCTACTACGGCATCTGCTCGGATATCCGCACCATCGTCCAAATGGCGCACGCGCACGGCATGCTCGTCCTCGCAGACGAAGCGCACGGAACACACTTTTATTTCGGAGAAGATATGCCCGTATCCGCCATGGCGGCGGGCGCGGACCTTGCCGCCGTATCCATGCACAAATCGGGCGGCAGCCTGACGCAGAGTTCTCTCCTGCTCGCGGGACCGAACGCAAACGCCGACTATGTGCGGCAGATCATCAACCTGACGCAGACGACGAGCGCCTCTTACCTGCTCCTCTCCAGCCTCGATATTTCTCGCCGCAACCTCGCGCTGCGCGGAAAGGAGGCCTTTGCCGCCGTCACAGAGCTCGCCGACTATGCGCGCGAGGAGATCAACGACATCGGCGACTGGTATGCCTTCTCCAAAGAACGCGTCAACGGTGACAGCATCTTCGACTTTGACCGCACGAAGCTGTCCGTCCACACCCTCAACGTCGGGCTGGCGGGCATCGAAGTGTACGACATCCTGCGCGATGAATACGACATTCAGATCGAATTCGGCGACCTGGGCAATATCCTCGCCTATCTCTCCATCGGCGACCGCAAGCGAGACGTCGAGCGGTTGGTCAGCGCGCTAAGCGAGATCCGCCGCCTGTACGGCAAGACGCGCGCGGGCATGATGCAGAACGAATACATACCGCCGGACGTCGCCGTGACGCCGCAATTCGCCTTTTACGCCCCCAAAGAGAGCTTGCCCATCGAGCAGACGGCGGGGTGCATCTGCAGCGAATTCGTCATGTGCTACCCGCCCGGCATCCCCATCCTCGCCCCCGGCGAGCGGGTGACGGACAAGATCCTCGACTACATCCGCTACGCCAAAGAAAAAGGCTGCCAGATGACCGGCCCGGAGGACGCGAAGATCGAAAAGCTCAACGTCCTGAAGATGTGAGCCGCACGGAGGAAACAACGCTATGGACTTCTGGTTTTCCGAACAACACACCAAAGACGTCAAGCTGAGCATCCGCGTCGACCGCCAGGTGTACAGCGGAAAGAGCGACCTGCAGCGCATCGACGTGTTCGATACCCCCGCTTTCGGGCGCATGCTTGTGCTGGACGGCTACCTCATGCTGACCGAAAAAGACGAATTCATCTACCACGAGATGATCACGCACGTCCCTATGGCAGTGCACCCGCACGTCAAAGACGTGCTCGTCATCGGTGCGGGCGACGGCGGCGTCGTGCGCGAGCTGGCGCGCTACCCCGAGATCGAGCGCATCGACCTCGCCGAGATCGACGAGCAGGTCATCGAGATCAGCCGCAAATATCTCCCCTTTACCGCAAGCAAATTGGATGACCCGCGCGTACACATCTATATCGAGGACGGCGTCAAATTCGTGCGGCGGCGCAAGGAGGAATACGACCTGATCGTCGTCGACTCGACCGACCCGTTCGGCCCGGGAGAAGGGCTGTTTTCGCGCGAGTTTTACGGAAGCTGCTTCAAAGCGCTGCGCGAGGACGGCATCATGGTCAACCAGCACGAAAGCCCCTTCTACGAGCAGGACGCGCTCGCCATGCAGCGGGCACACAAGCGCATCATCGAATCCTTCCCCTTTTCGCGCATCTACCAGGCGCACATCCCGACCTACCCTTCGGGGCACTGGCTGTTCGGCTTTTCCACCAAAAAATACCACCCGCTGCGCGACCTCGACGAGGCGCGCTGGAACGCGCGGCACCTTTCATGCCGCTACTACACGACGACGCTGCACCGCGGCGCATTTTACCTGCCCGCCTATGTGGAGGAACTTCTGACCGATGTTGAAGAAAAACGTTGAGACCTTTTTAGGCTGTGACGCCGAATACGCGGATGCGAACATCGTCCTCTTCGGCGCGCCCTTCGATTCTACCACCTCCTTCCGCCCCGGAACGCGCTTCGGCCCTGCCGCCATCCGCCGCGAATCGTACGGGCTGGAACTGTATTCGCCCTATCAGGACAGGGAAGTAACGGACGGCGCCGTCTTCGACGCGGGCGACCTCGAGCTGCCCTTCGGCGACCCCGCGCCCGCACTCGCAATGATCGAGGCGCAGGCAAAAGCCATCCTCGCGGACGGAAAGCTCCCCTTCCTGCTCGGCGGCGAACACCTCGTCACGCTGGGCGCGGTGCGGGCGGCCTTCGCCAAGTACCCAAACCTTCATATCCTGCACTTCGACGCGCACGCAGACCTGCGCGACGACTACCTCGGCAGCCGGCTCTCGCACGCCTGCGTGCTGCACCGCTGCCACGACCTCGTCGGCGACGAAAAGATCTTCCAATACGGCATCCGCTCGGGCGACAAATCTGAGTTCGATTGGGGAAAGGGCCGCGTCTTCACCCACAAATTCGACCTGGACGGGCTGGACGCGACCCTCGCAAAACTGCGCGGCGTTCCCGTCTACCTGACCGTCGATTTAGACGTGCTCGATCCGTCCGTCTTTCCCGGCACGGGAACGCCCGAGCCGGGCGGCGTCTCCTTCGACGCCCTCCGCCGCGCCCTCACCGCCGCCTGCGGCGCCCTCGACGTCGTCGCGCTCGACGTCAACGAGCTCTCGCCGCACTACGACCCCTCCGGCGTCTCGACCGCCGTCGCCTGCAAGATCGTGCGCGAGCTGCTCATCACGCTGCAAAAATAAGCCATTCCCGCGCGCCTGCGGCGCGCACAAAAAATAAACGAATAAGGAGATACCGACCATGGGAAAAGCACTCATCATCGGCTGCGGCGGCGTCGCCTCCGTCGCAATCCACAAATGCTGCCAGAACAGCGAAGCATTCGAAGAGATCATGATCGCGAGCCGCACCAAGTCCAAGTGCGACGCTCTCAAACAACAGCTACAGGGCAAGACCAAGACGGTCATCCATACCGCGCAGGTGGACGCAGACGACGTGGACGCGCTCGTCGCGCTCATCGAGGGCTTCCGCCCCGACGTCGTGCTCAACCTCGCGCTGCCCTACCAGGACCTGCACATCATGGACGCCTGCCTCAAAACAAAAGTGCACTACGTCGATACCGCCAACTACGAGCCGGAGGATACCGCGAAGTTTGAATATAAATGGCAGTGGGCATACCGCGAAAAGTTCAAGGAAGCGGGCATCTGCGCCCTGCTCGGCAGCGGCTTCGACCCCGGCGTGACAGGCGTGTTCTCCGCCTATGCGCTCAAACACCACTTCGACGAGATCAACTATATCGATATCCTCGACTGCAACGGCGGCGACCACGGCTACCCCTTTGCGACCAACTTCAACCCAGAGATCAACATCCGCGAAGTATCCGCCAACGGCTCGTATTGGGAGGACGGCCATTGGGTGGAGACAAAGCCGATGGAGATCAAGCGCGAGTACGACTTTGACGGCGTCGGCAAAAAGGATATGTACCTGCTGCACCACGAGGAGATCGAGAGCCTCGCGCTCAACATCCCGGGCATCAAGCGCATCCGCTTCTTTATGACCTTCGGGCAGAGCTACCTGACCCACCTCAAGTGCCTCGAAGACGTCGGCATGACCTCCATCAAGCCCATCCTGTTCGAGGGGAAGGAGATCGTCCCCCTGCAATTCCTCAAGGCCGTACTGCCAGACCCCGCCTCCCTCGGCCCGCGCACGGTCGGCAAGACCAACATCGGCTGCATCTTCCGCGGCAAGAAGGACGGCAAGGAGAAGCACTACTACCTCTACAACATCTGCGACCATCAGGAATGTTACCGCGAGGTCGGTTCGCAGGCTATCTCGTACACGACGGGCGTGCCCGCCATGATCGGAGCGATGCTCGTAATGAACGGCACATGGACAAAGCCGGGCGTCTACAACATCGAGGAGTTCGACCCCGATCCCTTCATGGACGCGCTCAACAAGTGGGGGCTGCCCTGGAAGGAAAACTTCGACCCCGTGTTGGTGGACTGATGCACATCCCCGCACCCTACTTCCTCATCGACGAAACAAAACTCATCCAAAACCTCGAGATCTTGCGCGCCGTCGCGGGCGAGGCCGATTGCAAAATTTTGCTCGCGCAGAAGGCGTATTCTATCTACCAGACGTACCCGTTACTCGCCCGCTACCTTGCGGGCACGACGGCCAGCGGCGTCTTTGAAGCCCGCCTCGGGCGGGAATACTTCCCCGGCGAAGTGCACGCCTTTTCTCCCGCCTTCCGCGACAAGGACGTGCAGGCGCTCGTCGGCCTGTGCGACCACATCGTGTTCAACACGCCCGCACAGGTGCGCCGCTACGCCCCCGCCTGCCGCGCGGCGGGCGTCTCCGTCGGGCTGCGCGTCAATCCCGAACGTTCTACGCAGGAAGGGCACGCCATCTACGACCCCTGCGCGCCCGGCTCCCGCCTCGGCACGACGCTCGCGAACTTTGAAGAGGATATCCTCCCCCTGCTCGACGGGCTGCACTTCCATACCCTCTGCGAACAAAACGCGGACGCTTTGGAACAGACCGCCGCCGCCTTCTGCGAAAAATTCGGCAAATACGCCGCCCGCATGCGCTGGCTCAACCTCGGCGGCGGGCACCACATCACGCGCGACGATTACGACCGCGCCCGCCTTGTGCGCGTCGTGCGCGGCCTGCGCGAAAAATACGGCGCGCGCATCTACCTCGAACCGGGCGAAGCGGTCGTGCTCGACGCGGGCACGCTGCACGCGCACGTCTTAGAGACCATGCACAACGGCATGGACATCGCCATTTTGGACGTATCCGCCGCCTGCCATATGCCCGACGTGCTCGAAATGCCCTACCGCCCGCCCCTCGCGGGCGGCGGCAAGCCGGGCGAAAAGGCGCACACCTACCGCCTGGGCGGGCCCACTTGCCTCGCGGGCGACGTCATCGGCGACTATTCCTTCGATTCTCCCCTGCGCGAAGGGGACGAGCTCGTGTTCGGCGACATGGCGCTGTACACCATGGTCAAGACCAACACCTTCAACGGTATGCCGCTGCCCGACATCCGCTATCGCCATGCCGACGGGAGCGTCGAGACGCTGCGCTCCTTCGGGTATGAAGATTTCCGCTCGCGCCTGTAAAACTACTTTCGCGCAGCTACGAAAAGCCGAAATAACAAAACACAAAGGAAGAGGAGGCGCCGCCCGCAGGGCAGTGCCTCCTCTCTCTATTCCAGATCCTTCTTTTTGACAAAATGTTCAAAAACTACGCCGGCCGCGCGGCAGAAGCGCCGTGCGCGGAACGGGTCAATCTTCTGACTCCTTGCTCTCCCGCCGTTCCTGCGCGCTCTTTTCGCGCTCCTCTTCGCAGCGGATGCGCGCGGTCATGACGGCGCCGAAGGCGAAGTAGACGACCGCGAGCACGGCGTCGACGCCCGCCGCGATGTACCCGATCAGCGGATGCACCAGAAAAAAAGCGGCGACGGCAAAGAGGGCGATGACGACGAACAGCACGCGCATCCAGCGGCGGTCTCCGTCCAATCTCCACTTATAGTATTGGGATAGCTTATCAAACTGCCCTTTCATCCGTTCCCCTTTCGCGACCTTCTACAGCGATCCCACGCGAGGGCATCGCACGAAGCGATCCCCCGTTTACCCTTTGTACACCTCCATTATAGCGCCAAACTGTATAAAAGTCTGCACAAATATGTAATAAATTTGCAATAAATGCGTCGCCGCGGGCACTTATGCGACGCTGCCGCGAGCGAAAGGGCAAAAAAGAGGGCGAGCAGACGCTCGCCCGGCTGTAACTTATTCTATTCCCGGTCCGTCAGGCGAAAGCGCCGCATCCGGCACGGTCTCCGCAGGCGCCTCCAGCGCCGCCGCATACATCTCCTGCCAGAGCGTATCGAACGCCTCCGCAAACGCTTCGCGGAACTGCTCGGCCGTCGGCAGGGCGACCGCATCCGTCTCCGCATCGGCGCCGTCCTCCGCCGCATCCCCTGCGGGCTCCTCCGGCACAGCCTCTTCGTCGGGCTGCTCGGGCAAACCTTCTTCCTCTTCCGGTTCGAGGGGCTCACCGAGGTCGTCCGGCAGCACGACGTCGCCGCCGTACGCCGACAGGCGCTCCATGCCGCGGATGGTCAGGCGGATCTCGCCCGCATCTTCCTCCTCTTCATACGGGAGGCCGGTCGCAAGGTCATACGAGACGCCCTCGATGACCGCTTCGATATCCGCGCGCACGCCCATCCCCGAAAAGAGGCCGTCGCCGTCTACAGCGACGTAAATATCATACGAGCACTGCACGAAGCGGATGGGAAGCGCCTGCGCGAGGAGCGCGATATCGGCGTCTTCCGCGCCGACGCTCTCCGCGATCGTGTTCGCCAATACGAGGCGCATCGTCTCTTCCGAAGCAGACAGACGGAGCTTGACCCCGTCGCTGAGGTCTGCTTCCAGCGCGATCCCGCAGCTTTCGAGCTGCTCGCGCCAGAGGAAGGACTCTTCCCAACCCATACCGAAAATAAACGAGTCTTCTGCATCGCCGCCATTGGCGACGGCGACGATATCCGCCATCAGCTGCACGGGGAGGCCGAACAGCGCATCCTCCGCCGCGCCGAACACGAGCTCTTCGAGCGAGCTTTCGGTGCGGCTGCGCTCCTCTTCTGCCCCGCCGTCGCCCTGGCGGCGCACCGTATCGTCGCGATACACGGACTGCGCGTCGTTGCAGACCATGCTGTCCTCGAACAGCTGCACCGGGCCGTCCGCATAGACGCCCGCGGGCAGGAAGAGCGAGGACGAACCGGAGCCGGAGCCGCGCATCTGCAGCGCGTCCTCCTCCTCTTTATCGAGGACGAGGCGGTAGAAGCTGCTTTCTTTCTGCTTCCAATTTGTCTCGCCGCTGCGCAGCGACAGCAGGCGGTCGGTCGCGTATTCGAGGCCGAACCTCCATTCGTCGGCATTCACATCCCCGAGGACCTTGTCTCCTTGGATAGAATCGACGACCTGTAAAAATTCAATATCCGTTGTCACGGGGCGGTAGTTGCCGCTGATCGACCCGTCATTGTTGACAGGCCCGCCGATCAATCCGCAGGCGGACAGACATACGAGCGAACAGGCGAGCGCCGCCGCCGCGGCCAATGCAGCACCCTTTCTCATAATTTGATCGTACTCCTTCTAAATATCGAACAGTTTGTTGATATGTGTTGGTCTTATTATAACCGACAAACTAAAAATGTCAAGCCTTTTACAGTTTTTATCTGTCGAAAGCGGCCAAAACGGCCATATTTTCCCCCTTTACACACAAAAAAATCAAAAACCGAAAAAAACAAAACGGCGCAACCGTTCCGTTTCGCCGTTTCCTCAGAGCATTGGGCAACGCCGTCAGGCGTTTTCTTTTTCCCATGCGGCCGCTTTCGCCTTGGAAAGAGACGTCAGCTTTTCCGTCGGATACGGGGAAGTCTCACCGCCGAAGTTATACAGGAAATAGCTGCCGTTTTCCGCCACGTAGAGCGTCTCTTCATAGCCCGCGGGATCGCCGAACGCGCCGTGCGAGACCTTTTTCACGACAGTCATTGCTTCGGTGTCATAGACCTTGCCTCTGACCGTTTTTTTCATGTCTTTGACCTCCTGATCGATTTCATCTGTGCATCGATGTTTTCTGCTTTTGCCCTACAACGAAAGTGCAACATCTTTACATCCCGTATATTATAGCATATGCGCCCGCATTTTGCAAGCGGACGCAAATACTTTTCAACATATCTCGCAATGCGAAAATAATCAACGAAGAACGAAATTTTTATTCAATAACGAGACTTTTTTATCAATTTTGCCCCGCCCTTCGGCAAAGAACGGGCGGCAACGCCCTCACTTTGCGATCTTTGCGAGGATCTTTTCGAGTGCGTAGCGGCAGTGCTCGTAGGTGAGCCCGCCCTGAAAGTAGGCGATGTACGGCTCGCGCACGGGCGCATCGGCGGACAGCTCGATGGACGCGCCGGGGACGAAACAGCCCGCCGCCATGATGACCTGATCTTCGTAGCCGGGCATATCCCACGGCTCGAGTGTGACGAAGCTGTCGACGGGCGACGCTTCCTGCACCGCCTGGATGAAGCCGACCAGCTCCTCCTTGGTGCGGAAGCGGATGGCGCGCGTGATGTCGTACGGGCGAGCGTTGACAGAGGGCGAAGTCACATACCCCATCGACTGCAGGCATGCGCCGATCAGCAGCGCGCCCTTGAGTGCCTGGCACACGACGTGCGGCGCAAAAAAGAGGCCCTGGTAAAAATATTGGTAGCCGAAGGCGTACGAGCCGACCTCCGCGCCGATGGAGGGCGCGGTGAGGCGGCAGGCGATCTTGTCGACGTACTCCCGCTTGCCGACGATGTACCCGCCCGTCGGCGCGAGGCCGCCGCCGGGGTTTTTGATGAGCGAGCCGACGGCGATATCCGCGCCGTTCTGCGTCGGCTCGGTGTCCTCGACAAATTCTCCATAACAGTTGTCGACGAAGATGCAGCCGGCAAAGCCGCAGCGGCGCACGAAGGCGCACGCTTCCGCGATCTGCGCCTCGCTGAGCGCGTCGCGCCAGGCGTACCCGCGCGAACGCTGGATAAAGACGACCTTGACGGACGCATCGCGCAGCCCCTCCTCGATGGCGGCAAAGTCGAAGCCGCCCTCCTTGAGCTCGCACTTGCGGAAGGAGATGCCGTAGTCGGCGAGCGAACCGTTTCCTTCCCCTGCGATCACGTCGTGCAGCGTGTCGTACGGCGCGCCCGCGATGGAAAAGAGCGTATCGCCCGTGCGCAGCAGGCCGAACAGCCCGACTGTCAGTGCGTGCGTGCCCGAGAGGATGTTGGGCGAAACGATGCCCGCCTCCGCGCCGAACACCTCGGCAAAGAGGGCGCCGAGCGTATCCCGCCCCTCGTCGCCGTAACCGTAGCCGCAGGTGGGGGCAAAGTGGCGCGTCGCGATGCGCAGCTTGGCAAAGGCGTCAAGCACCTTGCTCTGGTTATGGTAAGCCGTCTGCTCCAGCGCGCGGAATTGCGGCGCAAGATCTCTCTCACATTGTTGGATGCGTTCTGCAATGGTCATGATAAAAATAACTCCGTTACCCTGTCCGCGTTGCCGGCGTCGCTCGCGTCGAGCGGGCGCATCGCGGGGAATTTTTTGAAATAAGTGATCTGCCGTTTGGCGTAACGGCGGGTGTTTTGCTTGATTATGTCTGACATAGTACTATGCAAACAGGCGTTTTTCAAAAATTCGAGCACTTCTTTGTACCCGATGCCCTGCATGCTCTGCGCCGTTTCGGGCACGCCCGCCGCAAGCAGGGAACGCACTTCCTCAACCAGCCCCCGCGCGAGCATCTCGTCGACGCGCCGCTCGATGCGGCGGTACAACGCGGCGCGCGGGTAGTCGAAACAGACAGCGAGGTACGGAAAGCGCGGCGTCATGCCGTCGCGCTGCTCGGATTTTTTGCGGCCGGTCAGCTCGAAGATCTCGAGCGCGCGGATGACCCGCTTGACGTCGTTGGGGTGCAGCACTGCCGCACTCTCCGGGTCGATGGCCGCAAGGCGGGCAAACAGCGCCTCATTCCCCTCCTCCGCGGCGAGCTTTTCGTACCGCGCGCGCAGGGCGGGGTCGGCGCCCGCGCCGCCGTTCGAGCGAGAAAAGAGCAGCGACTGCATATAAAACCCGGTGCCGCCGCACACGACGGGCACCTTGCCGCGCGCGAGGATGTGCTCGCAGATCGGCAGCGCCATGCGCTCGTAGTCGCTGACAGAAAAGGGCTCGGCGGGCGATACGACATCGATCATATGGTGCGGAACGCCCCGCTTTTCTTCCTCCGTCGGCTTGGCGGTGCCGATGTCCATACCGCGGTAGACGAGCATACAGTCTGCGGAGACCACTTCTCCGTTGAGCCGCTTCGCCATCTCGACGGCAAAAGCCGTTTTTCCGGTCGCCGTCGCGCCGCCGATGACAAGTATCTTATTTTTCAAAATCAGACGATCCTCTTGAACATTTTTTCAACTTCCGTCTTGGTCAGGCGGACGCAGACGGGACGGCCGTGCGGACATTTGAGCCCCATGTCGCCGTGCAGCATCGCAAACAATTTCTCTTTTTCCGAGTCGGTCAGCAGCATGCCGCCCTTGACCGCGTGCTTGCAGGCGGTCATGGCGATCTTGTCGCGCAGCAGGTCGGAGAGGCGAATGCCGCGCAGCGAGCCGACCTCCGCGAACAGGTCGGCAAAAAAGGTGCCGAGGTCGATGTCGCGCAGGTCGAGCGGCACGGTCGAGATCTTGAAGCTGCACGCGCCGAATTCCTCGATGTCAAAGCCGATCGCCTCGACTTCGGAGAGGTGCTCGGACAGGAAGGCGTGCTCCTCCGCGTTGGCCGTCAAAATGTAGGGAACGAGCATGGGTTGGCGCATCACTTGGCGCGCGTCCATCTCCGCCTTCAGTCGGTCGAAGAGCAGCCGCTCGTGCGCCGCATGCTGGTCGATGATGTACACATCGTCGCCCTCCTCATACAGGAGGTAGGTGTTGAACAGCGCGCCGCGAAAGACGGCGTTGTCGAGGATCCACTTCTGCTGCCTGGCCTTGCGCTCGCGCTCCTCCAAAAAGCGCTTGTTTTCGGCAAAGACATCCTCTGCCGGCAGCGGGAGCGGCACATCGGCCGCCGCGCGCACAGCCACGCTCCCGCTGTCATGAAAGACGAGCGGCGCGCCGCCGCGCATCTGCGAGGGCTTGGCGAAGTTGAACAATTCATCGTAGTTTTTGCGATCTATGTCACGCGTAGTACTATGCAAATCACCGCTTTTCTCATTTTCGACAGGGTTTTGCGGAGCATCTTCATCATTTTTCGCCCCATCGCCCGCTGCGCGCGGCGAAAGGGCTTCTTGCCCCGCCGCGGCGGAAGAGAGCGGGGCGGCGGGCGCTTCTTCACCCTGCAAAGGCGCTGCGACGCCCGCAGGCATCCCCTTTGCGCCGACGACAAAGTCGAGCGCGGCCGCGCTGCCGTCGAGCACGGCGGAGACGATGGAGTAGATGCAGCCGTAGATGATTTGATTGTTTTCAAAGCGCACGTCCGCCTTGTTGGGGTGCACGTTGACGTCGACGATCTCGGGCGGGACGTCGATAAAGAGAACATAGAAGGGATACTGCCGCTTCATCAGGTAGCTCGCGTAGGCGTTGGAGATGGCCGAACTCACCGTGTTGTTGACGATGTAGCGGCCGTTGACGAATACGCTCTGGTAGGTGCGGTTGGCCTTGGTGAAGGAGGGCTTGCCCAAATAGCCGCGCAGGCGGATGCCGTGCTTTTCCGCGTCGATATGGCAGCACTGCGCGAGGACGCCCGCCCCGTACACGGCGGCGACAGCCTCCTCGAGCCCGCCGCCGAAGGACTGCATCGAGAGCTTGCCGTCCACGATGTAGCGGAAGGCGACCTCCGGGTTGCCGAGGATGAAGCGTGTGACGAAGTTGGAGATCTCCCCCTCCTCGCCGCGGTCGGTGCGCATGAATTTTTCGCGCACGGGCGTGTTGTAAAAGAGATTTTCCGCCTCGATCTCGGTGCCGCCGCCCAGCGCGCAGGGCGAAACCTCGCCGAGCTTGCCGCCCTCGCAGCGCAGCTCGAACGCCTCCTCCGCGCCCTTTGCGCGCGAGCGCAGCGTGACGCGCGCGACAGACGCGATGCTCGCCAGCGCCTCGCCGCGGAAGCCGAGCGTTTGGATATGGTCGAGGTCCTCCGCCCGCGCGATCTTGCTGGTCGCGTGCGGCAAAAAGGCCGCGCGCAGCTCGCCGCGCTCGATGCCCTCGCCGTCGTCCGTCACGCAGATGCGGTCTTTGCCACCCCGCTCGATCTCGACCGCGATGTTTTTCGCGCCCGCATCCAGGCTGTTTTCGATAAATTCTTTGACCACCGAATACGGCCTGTCCACCACCTCGCCCGCGGCGATGCGGTTGAAGACGCTGCTGTCTAAAATGTTGATCTTAGCCATCGTTCGTTATTCCTTAGAACGCACCTTCTCCGCGAGGTCGGAGAGGATGTTGAACGCCTGCATGGGCGTCAGGTTGTTCATATCGATCTCGGCGAGGATGCGCTCTGCCTCGCTGCGTTTGGGCGCAGGCTCCTCCGCCGCGACATCGCGCGCAGCGCCGCGCGCGATGTCGTTTTTTTCTAACTTGCGCAAGATCTCCTTGGCGCGGGAGGTGACTGCGGGCGGGATGCCCGCCAGGCGCGCCACCTCGATGCCGAAGCTCTTGTTCGCGCCGCCGCGCACGATCTTGCGGAGGAAGAGGATGCCCTCCCCCGTCTCGCGCACCGTTACTTTATAATTTTTGACCCCCTCGATCTTGCCCTCGAGCTCGGTCAGCTCGTGGTAGTGCGTCGCGAACAACGTCTTGGCGCGGATGTGCTCGGTCAAGTACTCGAGCACCGCCCAGGCGATGCTCAGCCCGTCGAAGGTGCTCGTTCCCCTGCCCACCTCGTCGAGGATGAGCAGCGAGTTTGGCGTCGCGCTGCGGATGATGGAGGCGACCTCCGTCATCTCCACCATAAAGGTGCTCTGGTCGAGGATGAGGTTGTCACTCGCGCCGACGCGGGTAAAGATGCGGTCGACGACGGGGATGCGCGCCGACTTTGCGGGGACGAAGCAGCCGATGTGCGCCATCAGCACGATGAGCGCGTTCTGCCGCATATATGTGCTCTTGCCCGCCATGTTGGGCCCGGTGATGACCATCGTGCGCGTCTCGCCGTCGAGCATGGTGTCGTTTGGCACGAAGCGCTCTTTTGTGAGCGCTTCCACCACCGGATGCCTGCCCTCGGCGATGCGCAGCGCGCCGCCCTCCTCTGCTATCTGCGGGCGGCAATAGCCGCGCTCCTTTGCGAGCGAGGCGAAGGAGACGAGGCAGTCGAGCATGGCGATCGCGCCCGAAAGGCGCTTGAGTGCGCCAAGCTGCACCATCAGCTCGTTTTTGATGCGCTCGAACAGCTCGAGCTCGAGCCGCAGGCTCCTTTCGGTGCTGTTGAGGATGCGGTCCTCCGCCTGCTTGAGCTCGTCGGTGATATACCGCTCCGCATTGGCGAGCGTCTGCCGCCGCTTGTACTCGTACGGCACTTTGTCTTTGAAGGAGTTGGTCACCTCGATGGAGTAACCAAAGACGCGGTTGTACTTGATACGCAGGTTTTTGATGCCCGTCTTTTCGCGCTCGCGCGCCTCGATCTCCGCGATGACGCGCGCGCCGTTGTCGCGAATGTCGCGCAGCTCGTCCAGCTCGCGGTCGTACCCTTGGCGGATAAATCCGCCCTCTTTGACGGCGACGGGAGGATTTTCTACAAAGGCGCGCTGCAAGAGGTCTGTCAACGCCGAAAAGTCGCCGAGCGCCGCGGCGATGGAGGAAACGATGCGCGAATGAAAGCCGGAGAGCTGAAATTTGAGGTTGGGGATGAGCGCGAGCGACGCGCCGAGGCTCTCGCAGTCGCGCGGGTTCAAATTGTTATTGGAGATCTTGCCCGCGATGCGCTCGATGTCGCGGATGCCCCGCAGCGTTTCGGCGATGCCGCTGCGGATGACGGTCGCGTTGTACAGCTCTTCTACGCCGTCCAATCGCGCCTCGATGCCCTCCTTGCTGCGCAGCGGGTCGAGGATGAGCCTGTGCATGCGCCGCGCGCCCATCGCCGTACCCGTCTTGTCAAGCAGCCACAGCAGCGAGCCGCGCTTTTTTCCGTCGCCGAGGGTGCGCACCAGCTCGAGGTCGGATACGGCGGCAGGGTCGAGCATCATCGTCTCCCCATCGCGGACGAGGCGGATGCCGTCGATGATGCGCAGGGCGTGCTTCTGCGTCTCGCGCAGATATTCGATGAGCGCGCCCGCCGCGCAGACGGCCGCCGGCGCCCCGGCCAAGCCGAAAGGCTCGAGCGTCTTGCAGCCGAGCTGTTCCAAAAGGTCCTTTTCTGCATGCCGCTGCGAAAACGCCCACGGCACATAGCAGGAGAAAGCGGGCAGCGAACGCAACGCGGCCTTCCCCTTCGTTCCCAACAGATAGCCGTCGTTGCAGATAACTTCGGCGGGGGCGAGCTTGACGAGCTCTTCGAGGCTCTCATCCAAGGCGTTTTCGCCCGCAAAGACGCGCGCGCTGAATTCGCCCGTCGTGATATCCGCCCAGGCGAGCGCCCGCCGCGACCCCTCGCAGAAGGCGCAGGCGATGTAGTTATTTTTCTTTTCGTCGAGCAGCGCGTCCTCGATGAGCGTGCCCGCCGAAACGACGCGGATGACGTCGCGCTCGACCATCCCCTTGCCGGGCGTCGGCTCGGTGAGCTGCTCGCAGATGGCGACCTTTTTGCCGAGGGCGACGAGGCGGGCGATGTAGGTATCCGCCGCGTGGTACGGCACGCCGCACATGGGTGCGCGCTCTTCTAAGCCGCAGTCGCGGCCGGTCAGCGTCAGGTCGAGAAGCTGCGACACCTCCTTCGCGTCCTCGAAAAACATCTCGTAAAAGTCGCCGAGCCGATAGAAGATGATGCAATCTTTGTATTTTTCTTTGACTTCGAGATAGTGCCGCATCATCGGCGAAAGTCCGCTCATATCCCCCTCCTTATCCTTCGCTGATCTCGCCCTGCAGCGAGATGCCGGACGCATCGGTCACGCGCATCTGCACGAACTGACCGATGCGGTCGCGCCCGCTCGCAAAATATCCCATGCGGCCATACTCGTCGCGGCCGAGGTACAGCCCCTTTTTTGCGTCGTAGTCCTCGCAGAGGATCTCGATGGTCTTGCCGCGGTATGCCTGCGACTTTTCGCGCGTCTGCGCGTTGACCAGCTCGACGAGGCGCATGATGCGCTCTTTTTGCACCTCTTCGGGGATCTGCCCCTCCATGTCCGCCGCGACCGTGCCGCTGCGCCGCGAATAGACGAAGGTGAACGCCGCCGAAAAATCCGCCGCGCGCACGAGGTCGAGCGTCGCGCGGAAATCTTCCTCCGTCTCGGTCGGGAAGCCGACCATAATATCCGTCGAGAGCTGGCAGTCGGGAATGATGCGGCGGAGCATCTCCACCTTTTCAAGATACTCCTTCGCCGTGTACTTGCGGTTCATCAGCCGCAGGATGCGGTCGGAGCCCGCCTGCACGGGCAGGTGCACGAAGCGGCAGAGCTGCGGGTTGTCGGCGATGGTGCGGACGAGCTCCTCGCCGAAGTCCTTCGGGTTGCTCGTCATAAAGCGCAGGCGAAACTTTTCGTCGCGCGCGCAGATCTTGCGCAGCAGCTGCGGAAAGGACACCTCGCCGCAATCGTTGCCATACGAGTTGACGTTCTGCCCCAGCAGCGTGATCTCCTTGTAGCCGGCATCGAGCAGGCCGTTCACCTCGGCGACGACCGCGCTCGCCGCGCGCGAGCGCTCGCGCCCGCGCACGTACGGCACGATGCAGTACGAGCAGAAATTGTTGCATCCATACATGATGTTGACCCAGGCGTTGGGGTAGCTGGTGCGGAAGGAGATGTCCTCTTCGCGCACCTCGCCTTCTTTCTCCCACACGTCGACGACCGCCTTTTTGCGCCCGAGCTTGCGATCGAGCAGCGCGCCGAATTCCTCCAAATTGTGTGTGCCGAACACGATGTCGACGAAGGGAAACTTTTTGCGCAGCTTTTCCGCCGCGCCCGCCTGCTGCGTCATGCAGCCGCCGACCGCGATGAGCATGCCCGGGTGCGCCTTTTTGACCTTTTTGAGCGCGCCAATGTTGCCGTAGGCGTGATTTTCTGCATTCTCGCGGATGCAGCAGGTGTTAAAAACGACGATGTCGGCCTCCTCTTCGGGCGCGGCCTCGGCATAGCCGCGCGCGTGCAGGATGCCCGCGAGCTTTTCCGATTCGTGTACGTTCATCTGGCAGCCGTACGTGACGATGCGATATTTCTTTTCCATGCAATACCTTTACTTGTGGTTGTTCGCCCTCTATTATACAATTTTCAGCGTTTTTTTTCAAGTAATTGAACTTTATTGCCCATGAAATAATTCCCGCAAAACGCCGAATACTATACGAAGGATGAAACTTTTACGAAACCTCGCCGCGCTTTCGGCCGCGCTGCTGCTCGCCGCCGCCTGCGCGGGCATCGCCTACTACATCGCCGTCACGGGCGGCACCCGCCTGCAGACGGAACTTTTGCAGACCGCCGCCGAAACGGCCGCCGTCGTCGACGGCGCGGGCAAGCCGATCGCCGACATCTCCCTGAAAGACGCCGGCCGCAGCGTCGACAGCGCCGACCTGCCCTCGCACGTGCGGCAGGCCTTCCTCACCGCCGAAGACAGAAACTTTTACCGCCACCGCGGTTTGGATGTGAAGGGCATGGCGCGCGCCCTGCTCGCCAACCTGCGCGCGCGCTCCTTTCGCCAGGGCGCCTCGACCATCAGCCAACAGCTGGTCAAAAATACCCACCTGTCGGGGGACAAAACCATCCGCCGCAAGCTGCGCGAGATCAAGCTGGCGCTGCAGCTCGAACGGCAGTTCACGAAGGACGAGATCCTCACCATGTACCTGAACACCATCTACTTCGGGCACGCCTGCTACGGCATCGAGAGCGCCTCCGCATTTTACTTCGGCAAGGACGCGAAGGCGCTCTCGCCCGCCGAGGGGGCGATGCTCGCCGCCGTCATCCGCTCGCCCAACCGCTATTCCCCCTTCGTCTCCCCCGAAAAGTGCAAAGCCGTGCGCGACGGCGTGCTCGCGCAGATGCAAGGACTCGGCTATCTGTCCGCAGACGCCTGCCGCGAAGCGATCGCACAGCCGCTGCCGCAGACAAAGCACGCGCCGGGCGGGGCGGAGAGCTATCTCGACGCCGTTTTAGAAGAATTGGAGACGCTGCCCGACTTTTCCCCCTATTCCAAGCGCGGCGGGTACACGATCTGCACGTATATGGACGCCGAATTGCAGCGCTATTGCGAGCAGCTCAAAACGGATGCAGACCGCTCGGGCAAGAGTTTGCTCATCCTCGACAACGATACGCGCGGCGTGCTCGCCTGGCACGCGACGGAGGGGAATTTGCGCCGCCAGCCCGGCTCGCTGCTCAAACCGCTCGCCGTCTACGCCCCCGCCATCGAGGAAAATATCCTCTCCCCCTGCACGCCCGTGCTCGACGAGAAGGCGGACTTCGGCGGCTATGCCCCCTCCAACTACGGCGGCGACTACGCGGGCTGGGTCTCGGCGCGGCGGGCGCTCTCCGAAAGCCGCAACGTGCCCGCCGTGCGCATCCTCAACGAGCTGGGCGTCGAGCGCAGCGAGCGGGCGCTGCGGCGGCTGGGGCTCACCCTGCAAGAGGGCGACCGCAACTTGTCCCTCGCCCTCGGCGGGATGACGCGCGGCTATACCCTGCCCGAACTTGCGGGCGCATACGCCGCGCTCGCCTGCGGCGGACAATACGCGCCGGCCTCGTTCATCCGCAAGGTGCTCGACGCGGACGGGCGCACCGTCTACGAGCGGCGCTGCGCACCGCAGCGCGCGCTCTCCGAAAATACCGCCTTTTTGCTCAACGATATGCTGCAGACGGCCGCGCAAAGCGGCACGGCGAAAAAGCTATCCGCCCTACCCTTTGCGATGTGCGGCAAGACGGGCACCTGCGGCAACGAGCGGGGCAACACGGACGCCTGGGCGGTCGCATACACCCGCGACAAGCTGTTCGGCGTGTGGATGGGAAACGCCGACAATACCCGTACCGACATCACGGGCGGCGGGCTGCCCTGCCACTACGCGATGCTGCTCGCACGCAAGGCATACGCCACAGCTGCGCCGCGGCCGTTTGCTCCCTGCCCGAGCGTCGTGCGCTGCCGCTTGGACCGCGCGTCATATGAAGAAGATCACGTCTTGCGCGCCGCCGCGCCCAAACAGCCGCAGCGCTATACCTTTACCGACCTGTTCCGCGCAGAAAATTATCCGCACGAGATGAGCCCGCTCTTCGCAAAGCCGCGGGCCAACGCCACGCTCACGCGGCAAAACAACGCCATTTGCATCGATCTATGTCACGCAGAGTACTATGATTATCGCATAAAAAAGCGTTTTGCTGGCAAAGAAGAGGTCGTATTCGACGGACATTGCGGCGGCCGATTCGTCGACGAAAATGCCGCACAGGGGCGGCCGTGCACCTACACCGTGACGCCCTACTATCGCAGCGACGACGGAGAATACGTCTACGGCGAAGAGGAGACGCTCCCCTCCGTCTGCCTGCGCAAGCCTGCACGCCCGCCCCGCCGCTGGTGGGAGCGCGCGCTGCGCCTCGGCTGATCGACGGCGCTGCACACATGGCAAGCGCTTCAAACTATATACGAAAAAAGGAAGGCCGAAGCCTTCCTTTTGCCTTTGATGATCGTCGCCGCGTTCAGCGGATGGATACCGTCTCGAGCGAGGCGTACGCCTCTTCGAGCAGCGCGTCGATATCGAGGTGCGACTCCGCCAGCTCGACCTTGCGCAAGTCGGGGCGGATGAGCGGGTGCTTGGGCAAAAAGACGGTGCAGCAGTCCTCGTACGGGAGGATGGAGGTCTCGAAGGTGCCGATCTCTCTCGCGCGCGCGACGATCTCCGTCTTGTCGAACCCGACGAGCGGGCGCAGGACGGGCATAGTGCGGACGACCGCGTTGGAGGAGGTCATCCCCTCGATGGTCTGGCTTGCGACCTGGCCGAGGCTCTCGCCCGTGATGATGCACTGCGCGCCGCACGCCTCCGCCTGATGTTCGGCGATGCGCATCATAAAGCGGCGCAGGAGAGTGACCATCATCTCCTCCGGGCAATGCTTGTGGATGGCTTCCTGAATGTGCGTGACCCGCACGACGTACAGCTCAAGCCCGCCCGTGTAGCGGGCGAGGATACGCGCGAGATCTTCTACCTTCTCCCGCGCCTGCATATTGGTGTAGGGATAGCTGTGGAAGTGCAGCCCGGAGATGGTCATGCCGCGCTTGGCGATCATGTGCCCGGCGACGGGGCTGTCGATGCCGCCCGAAAGGAGCAACAGCCCCTTGCCCGACGTGCCGACGGGCATGCCGCCCGCGCCCTTGACGAGGTCGCAGAATACGAGCGCCTCGCCGTCCTCGCGGATGTCGATGTTGACGGTATTCTGCGGGGCGTGCACGTCGACGCGCAGCTGCGGGCGCTCGGCAAGCAGCCTGCCGCCGACTTCGGCGTTGAGCTGCATGGAGTGCAGCGGAAAGTGCTTGTCGGCGCGGTTAGACTGCACCTTGAAGGTGCCGCTCTGCGGCGCGACGGCGAGCACGGCGTCCCAGATGGCGCCCATCTCGGCGGGAACCTTGTACCCGACGCTGAGCGTGTGCGTGCCGAACACGCGGCGCAGCCGCTCGACGATCTCGTCCGTGCGCGATTCGTCGAAGTTTTCCACGAGGTAACGCCCGCTCGGGCGGCGGATCTCGTGGCGGATGCCGTGGAGCGCCTTTTCCATATTGTTCATGAACACGCGCTCGAAGTAGCCGCGGTTTTTGCCCTTGAGATGGATCTCGCAATAGCGGACGATGACGACTTTATTCTTTTCCATGTCTGTTACCTCATTCTCTCGCGCAGCTCGCGCGCGCAGCGGGTGACGACTGCGGCCGCCTCGCGGCACTCCTCCTCCGTCGTCGCCTTGGACAGCGAGAGACGCAGCACGCCGTCCGCCGTCGCCTCATCCGCGCCGCACGCCAAAATGACGCGGCTGTATCTGTTTTTTGAAGAGCAAGCAGAGCCCGTGCCGACGAGCACGCCGTTGTCGTCGAGCATGTGCAGCAGCACTTCGCCGCGCAACCCGCGCGCCGAGACGCTCAAAATATACGGCGAACCGTCCTCCGGCGAGAGCACGGCGAACAGGTCTTTGTCAAGCCCCTCTTCCAAAATGCGGCGGCAGCGGGACGCGCGCGCAAAGTCTTCGGAAAGGGCAGCAAATTTGCGCTTTGCAGCCTCTTCAAACTGAAAGATGCCGAAGGTGTTCTCGGTGCCGCTGCGCAGGCCGCCTTCTTGCCCGCCGCCGAAGATGAGTGGGTGCAGCGGCGCGCCCTTGCGGTAAAAGAGCCCGCCCACCCCGCGCACGCCGCCGATCTTGTGCGCGCTGACCGCGTAAAAGTCGATGTCGGCGGTGAGGCGGAAGGGAATTTTGCCGAACGCCTGCACGCCGTCGCTGTGGAAGAGCGCGCGCGGCGACTTTTTTTTGACGGCGGCGGCGATGGCCGCGACGTCATTGACGGCGCCCGTCTCGTTATTGACGTGGATGACGGAGACGAGCGAAGTCTGCCCGTCCACCAGCCGCAGGAGATCCTCCGTATCCACCCGGCCGCAGCGGTCGAGCTTGGCAAAGCGCACCTCGACGCCGCGGCGGGAGAGCTCCTCCGCCGCGCGGTAGACCGCCGCGTGCTCCCCTTCCGTCGTCACGAAATTGCCCCGCCGCGCCCCCGAAAAGATGGCCTGGTTGTCCGCCTCGCTGCCGCAGGAAGTGAACACGAGCCCGAACTTGGCCGCGTCAGCGATGTGCGAGAGCAGCGCGCGCCGCGCACCTTCGAGCTTGCGGTGCACCTCGAAGCTGCCGCGGTAGAGTGCGGAGGGGTTGTAAAATTCTTCGCCGAGGAAGCGCATCGCCGCTTTGACCGCCTCCGCATCGGGGGCGGTCGTCGCGGCATTGTCCAGATAGATCATAGTGCCTGTTTCCGAAAAATCGATATCCTTTGCGCGAAAGACGGACGATCGCGCCGATCATCCGCCTCCGCGGCGCCGAAAGCGGCGCCATTGTATGCTGTTTGTGCGCCGACGGCGCAGAAATTCAAATTTTAGAACTCGACGCTGCCCGCATACACCTGGCGGACGCTGCCCGTCAGCGTGACGCGGCCGTCGGAGGCATAGCGCACGATCAGATCGCCGCCGCGCAGCTTGACGGTGATGTCCTCGTCGTGCTTGCAGTAGCCGTTGAGCACCGCCGCGACGACGCTGGCCGCCGCGCCCGTGCCGCAGGCGAGCGTCTCGCCGTTGCCGCGCTCCCAGACGCGCATTTTGAGCGTCTTGTCGTTGACGACGCGAACGAACTCGGCGTTCATGCGCTGCGGGAAGTACTCGGCGTGCTCGAAAAGCGGGCCGACGTTGGGCACGTCGACGGCGTCCACCTTGTCGCAGAAGACGACGCAGTGCGGGTTGCCGACGTTGACGAGGGTGACCTTGTAGTCCTCCCCGCCCACGTTGATGTCGCGCCCGACGACGGTGTCCCCTTCCAGCGTGGACGGGATGGCCGCGCCGTTTAAGATAGCCTTGCCCATGTCGACGCTGACCGAGCCGACCTTGCCGCTGAAAGTGTACAGCGTCAGCTCGCGCACGCCGCTGAGCGTCTCGATCGTGATCTTTTTGTCCTTGACGAAGCCGTTGTCGAACAGGTACTTGGCGACGCAGCGGATGGAGTTGCCCGCCATCGCGCCCTCGCTGCCGTCCTGGTTGAAGATGCGCATCTTCGCGTCGGCGACGTCAGACTTTTCGATCAGGACGATGCCGTCGCCGCCGATGCCGTAGTGTCTGTCGACAAAGTTGATGGCGAGCGACTCGGGGCAGGTGATCTTCCCGTCCATATTGTCGAAGAAGATGTAGTCGTTGCCGCAGCTCTGCATCTTGACGAAGGAGAGCTGCGTCCTGGTCGGCCGCAGGGCGTTGATGTCGACGAGCTCGGTGTTGTCCTCGGTGAAGCGGCTGGCGATGATGTCTGCCAGCGCGTTCGCCGTATCCAGCGAGGTGAGCGTCGTGATGCCGAGCAAGATCGCGTGGTGGTGCATGCGGATGTAGTCGTCGATGGAGGCCATATCCGTCTTGCCGGTGTAGACGATGTAATCGATCTTGCCGTCGTCCATCAGGCGCATGATCTCGTCGCTCTGCGAGAGGCGGTCGACGGTCGTGACGTCGATGTCGAGGGTGCGGATGGTCTCCGCCGTGCCCGCCGTCGCGTACAGGCGCAGGCCGAGGTCACTGAACTTTTTCGCCAGCCCCAAAATTTCAAACTTATCCTGGTCGTTGACGGTGAAGTACACGCCCACTTCACGCTGCATGCTGGGGTGGCACAGCTTGAAGCCTGCCGAAACGAGCCCCTTGAAGAGCGCCTCTTCGATGGTCTTGCCCATGCCGAGCACTTCGCCCGTCGACTTCATTTCAGGACCGAGCTGCGAGTTGACGTCGTTGAGCTTTTCAAAGGAGAAGACGGGAACTTTGACAGCGACGTAGGGCGACGTCTTGTACAGGCCGGTGCCGTAGCCCAGCTTTTTCAGGCGGGCGCCCACCATGATCTTGGTGGCGAGCTCTACCATCGGAACGCCCGTCACCTTGGAGATGTACGGGATGGTGCGCGACGCGCGCGGGTTGACCTCGATGACGTACAGCTCGTTGTGGAACACGAGGAATTGGATGTTGATCAGACCCTTCGTTTTCAGGGAGAGGGCGAGCTGCGTCGAGCACTCGATGATCTTGTCCAGCATGATGTCGCTGAGGTTGTACGGCGGGTAGACGGCGATGGAGTCGCCGCTGTGCACGCCCGCGCGCTCAATGTGCTGCATGATGCCCGGGATGAGCACGTCGGTGCCGTCGCTGATGACGTCCACTTCCAGCTCCTGCCCCATCAGGTACTTGTCGCAGAGGACGGGGTTTTCGATGTGCTGGGCGAGGATGACGTCCATATAGCGGGAGATGTCGCTCTCGGTGAAGGCGATGGTCATGTTCTGGCCGCCGATGACGTAGGACGGGCGCAGCAGCACGGGGTAGCCCAGCTTGTCTGCCGCGGCGAGCGCCTCTTCTTTGGTCATGACGGTCAGGCCCTTCGGGCGGCTGATGCCGAACCGCTCGAGCAGCTCGTCGAAGCGCTCGCGGTCCTCTGCCATATCGACGCTGTCCGCCGAGGTGCCGAGGATGCGCACACCCTTCTTATCGAGGTAGTTGCACAGCTTGATGGCCGTCTGGCCGCCGAAGGTGATGACGACGCCGTACGGCTTCTCCTTATCGATGACGTTCTGCACGTCTTCGGGGGTGAGCGGCTCGAAGTACAGCCGGTCGGCCGTGTCGAAGTCTGTGGAGACCGTCTCGGGGTTGTTGTTGATGATGATGACCTCGTACCCGAGCTCCTTCAGCGTCCAGACGCAGTGCACGGACGAATAGTCGAACTCGATGCCCTGGCCGATGCGGATGGGGCCGGAGCCGATGACGATGATGCGCTTTTTGGTGCTCTCCTTGATGAAGGGAGTCGCCTCGTCGTGCGCGTACTCGTCGTACGTCGAATAGAAGTACGGCGTCTCGGCGGCGAACTCGGCGGCGCAGGTATCGACCATCTTGTACACCGCCTTGCGGTGGTACGGGATCTTTTGGCCGGAGAGCGCTTCCAGCTCGCGGTCGGGGTAGCCGAGGCGCTTGCCCTCGTCGTACAGGGCGCGCGTCAGCTTTTCCGAGCGCAGGCGGCGCTCGTACACGACGAGGTTTTTGAGTTTATTGAGGAACCAGCGGTCAATCTTGGTGATCTCGAAGATCTCGTCGACGGAGATGTCCGCCTTGAGCGCGGCGTACACGGTGAACAGGCGCTCGTCGGACAGCTTTTTCAGCTCCTCGCGCAGGTCCTTCCCCTCGTACTTGTCGAGGTTGAGGGAGGAGAGGGAGATCTCGGCGCCGCGCACCGCCTTCATGATCGCCATCTCGAAGGAGGTGCCGATGGACATGACCTCGCCCGTCGCCTTCATGCGGGTGCCGAGCTCGCGCTTGGCGTACAGGAATTTGTCGAACGGCCACTTGGGCAGCTTGACGACGACGTAGTCGATCGTCGGCTCGAAGCAGGCGAACGTCTTGCCCGTGACGTCGTTTTTGATCTCGTCCAGCGTGTAACCGAGCGCGATCTTGGTCGCGACCTTCGCGATGGGATAGCCGGTCGCCTTGGAAGCGAGCGCGGACGAACGGGATACGCGCGGGTTGACCTCGATGACCGAATACTCGAAGGAATCGGGGTTGAGCGCGAATTGGCAGTTGCAGCCGCCCTCGATGCCCAGCTCTGTGATGATCTTGAGGGATGCGCTGCGCAGCATCTGGTATTCTTTGTCGGAGAGGGTCACGGCGGGCGCGATGACGATGGAGTCGCCCGTGTGGATGCCGACGGGGTCGAAGTTTTCCATCGAGCAGACGGTGATTACGTTGCCGTGGCCGTCGCGCAGCACTTCAAACTCGATCTCCTTCCAGCCGTAGATGTACTTTTCGACCAGCACCTGCGTGATGGGCGAGAGCATCAGGCCGTTGTGCGAGACGGAGCGCAGCTCCTCCTCGTTGTAGGCGACGCCGCCGCCCGCGCCGCCCAGCGTGAAGGCGGGGCGGATGATGACGGGGTAGCCGATGCGCTCGGCGACCGCCACGCACTCGTCCACCGTATAGGCGATGTCGGACGGGACGACGGGCTGGCCGATCTTCTGCATGGTCTCTTTGAACAGCTCGCGGTCCTCCGCGCGGTCGATGGCGTCCACCTTGGTGCCGATCAGCTTGACCCCCCACTCGTCGAGGAAGCCCTCTTTGGCGAGCTGGCAGCCGATGGTCAGACCGGTCTGGCCGCCGAGGGAGGCGAGCAGGCTGTCCGGGCGCTCCTTTTTGATGATGCGCTTGATGGACTCGAGGGTGAGCGGCTCGAGATAAATTTCATCGGCGAGCGCCTTGTCCGTCATGATGGTCGCGGGGTTGGAGTTGCAGAGCACGACGTTGACGCCTGCGTCTTTGAGGACGCGGCAGGCCTGCGCGCCCGCATAGTCGAACTCCGCCGCCTGGCCGATGACGATCGGGCCGGAGCCGATCACGAGTACTTTTTTGATGTCGCTTCTTTTAGGCATTAGCTTTCCCTCCGTCCATCATGTGGATAAAGCGGTCGAACAGGTCGCGCGCGTCCAGCGGGCCGGCGCACGCCTCCGGATGGAACTGCACCGTGAAGGCGTTCAAATTGGGATACTCGACGCCCTCGCAGGTGTTGTCGTTCGCGTTGATGAAGCTGAGCGTGCCGACGCCCTTGATGGAATCGGCGAGCACCTCGTAGCCGTGGTTCTGGCTGGAGATGTACACGGTGCCCGTGCTCAACTCCTTGACGGGCTGGTTGGCGCCGCGGTGGCCGTACTTCATTTTTTTGGTCTTGCCTCCCATCGCGAGCGCGAACAGCTGGTGGCCGAGGCAGATGCCGAAGACGGGCAGCTTGCCCGCGAGCTTGCGGATGTTCGCGATGATGTCGGTATTCTCCGCCGGGTCGCCCGGACCGTTGGTCAGCATGACCCCGCTCGGGTGCAGCTCGAGGATCTGTTCCGCCGTGTACCACGCGGGGACGCGGATGACGTTGCACCCCCGCCTGACCAGCTCGCGCACGATATTCTCCTTCGCGCCGAAGTCCCAGAGCACGACGGTGCGCTTCGCGTCCTCCGCCGCGTAGTCGATGCGGTCGCGGCAGGTGCAGTGCATGACGGCGCCGCGGATGGCGTATTCGTTGACGGCCGTAAAGTCGGTCAGCGGTTTAGAAGAGATGACCGCGTTCATGACGCCCGCCTCGCGCACCGTCTTGGTCAGTTCGCGCGTGTCGACGCCATAGATGCCGGGGATGCCGCTCCTTTTGAGGAAATCGTCGAGCGTGCCCTCGCAGCGGAAATTGGAGGGCTGCTCGCAGTATTCGCGCACGATATAGGCGGAAAGATACGGCTTTTTGCTCTCTCTGTCCGAAAGGATCATGCCGTAGTTTCCGATCAGCGGGAAGGTCTGGATGACGATCTGCCCGTAGTAACTCGGATCGGTGAGCGTCTCGATGTAGCCCGTCATGCCCGTCGTAAAGACGAGCTCGCCGACCACATCCCCTTTCGCACCGAACCTCTTGCCTTCAAAGACCCGCCCGTTCTGCAAGGTCAGATAAACTTTTTCTTCCTTCATAGCGATCCTTTCCGTGTTTTTCATTTGAGGAGTTTGACCAACACCGCTTTTTGTGCGTGCAGGCGGTTTTCCGCCTCGTCGAAGATGTCATTTGCGTGCGCCTCGAACACCTCGTCGGTGATCTCCTCACCGCGGTGGGCGGGCAGGCAGTGCAGTACCATCGCGTCCGGCTTGGCGACGGAGAGCAGATCCCCGTCGATGCAGTAGCTGCGGAACACCTTTTCGCGCTCCGCCTTTTCTCCCTCCTGCCCCATCGACGCCCACACGTCCGTGTACAGCACGTCGGCGTCTTTGGCCGCCGCCTTCAGGTCGCTCGTCACGGTCAGGCGGCCGGTCGCGAAGCCGCGCGCGAGGATGTCGGGGTCGGGGCGGTAGTCGTCGGGGCAGGCGACGGAGACTTCCATCCCCGTCTTGAGGCCGCCGACGATGAGCGAGTTCGCCATGTTGTTGCCGTCTCCGACGAAGCACAGCTTGAGCCCCTTGAGGCTGCCCTTGTATTCGCGGATGGTCATCAGGTCGGCGAGCACCTGGCAGGGGTGACAGTAATCCGTCAGCCCGTTGATGATCGGAATGGAGCCGTAAGCCGCGAGGTCCTCGACGTCCTGCTGGGCGAACGTGCGGATCATGATGCCGTCGAGGTAGCGCGAGAGGACGCGCACCGTGTCCTTGATCGGCTCGCCGCGGCCGATCTGCAGGTCGCGCCCGGAGAGGAACAGCGCGTGGCCGCCCAGCTCGTACATGCCCACCTCAAAGCTGACGCGGGTGCGCGTGGACGACTTTTGGAAGATCATGCCCAGCTTCTTCCCCTCCAGCAAGTGGTGGCGGATGTTGTTTTTGCGCTCGTACTTGAGTTGGTCGGCAAGGTTCAGGATGCCGAAGATCTCCTCCGTGCTCAGATCCGACAGTTTCAGCAGATGTTTCATTCCGATATCACCTCATTCAAAATTTGCAGTCCGAAATCAAGTTCGTCCTTGCGGACGGTCAGCGGCGGAAGCAGGCGCACCCTGTCTTTCGCCGTCAACACGATCAACCCGCGCTCGAGGCACTTTTCCGCCACCTCGCGCGAGCTCTTGGTCGTCAGCAGCCCGATCATCAGGCCGAGGCCGGCCACTTCCTTTACGTTTTTGATGCGGCCGAGGTGTGTGAAGAGGTAGGCGCTCTTGCCCTGCACCTCGAGCAGCAGGTCGCGGTCGATGCGGCGCAAAATGCTGCACGCGCCCGCGCACGCGATCGGGTTGCCGCCGAACGTCGAGCCGTGGTCGCCCGCGCCCAGCGTGTGTTCGCACTTGTCAAAGAACATGGTCGCGCCGAGGGGCAGGCCGCCAGCGAGGCCCTTCGCCGTCGAAACGACGTCCGGATGGATGCCGTACTGCTCGTAGGCGTACAGCGTGCCCGTGCGGCCGTTGCCCGTCTGCACCTCGTCGATCATCAGCAGGATGTCGTTCTTTTTGCAGAAGCGCTCGACGGCGAGCACCTCTTCCTTATCCAGCGGGCGCACGCCGCCCTCCCCCTGCACGAGCTCTAAAAGAACGGCGCACGTCTGCTTCGAGCAATGCGCGCGCACGCTCGCTGCGGTCGGCTCGGCGTACGAAAACCCTTCCAAAAAGGGCATAAAATAGCGGTGCATGGCATCCTGCCCGGTCGCGGACAGCGTCGCCATCGTGCGGCCGTGGAAGGAATTTTTCAGCGTGACGATGTGGTAGCGCCCCTCGCCGTACTTGTCGTAGGAGTACTTGCGCGCCGCTTTGATGGCGCACTCGTTCGCCTCCGCACCCGAATTGGAAAAGAACACCTTTTTTGCGCCCGTGCGCTCGCACAGCATGGCGGCGAGCTCTGCCTGCGGGCGGGTATAGTACAGGTTGCTCGCGTGCTGCACCTTGTCGAGCTGGTCGATGACCGCCTCCTTCCATTCCTCGTCGTTGACGCCGAAGGAATTGACGGCGATGCCGCTGCCGAAGTCGACGTATTTTTTGCCGCTCTCCGAATACAGCGACGCGCCTTCGCCGCGCACGATGTCCGCGGGAAAGCGATTATATGTGTTGGCGATGTATTTTTGGTCTTTTTCGCGAAGTTCTTCAAAGCTCATAGTTCACCTATTTTATCTATTTTATCATAAATCGGCGGCAAAGGCAATTGTTTGGCCGACTTTTTCCTCCTCGGCCGCCCTTTTCTCATGAAGCGCGCCGTAAAAAAAGACCGATGAGGCCATCAGTCTTCGTTTACAAACATGGTGCCGACGCCGCGGTCGGACAATGTTTCGACGAGGATAGAGTGCTCTACCCTTCCGTCGATGATAAATACCTTTTTGACGCCGCGGCGGATCGCGTCACGGCAGCACTCGATCTTGGGGATCATGCCGCCCGAAATGATGCCCTGCTTGATGAGGGAGGGAATGTCGCTCACCCAGATCTTTTCGATGAGGCTGCTCTCGTCATCCTTGTCGCGCAGCACGCCCTTGGTGTCCGTCATGAGGATGAGGCTGGTCGCCCCCAGCGCGCCCGCAATGACGGCGGAAGCGGTGTCTGCGTTGACGTTGTAGATGTGCCCCTCATCGTCGTAGCCGACGGTGGATACGACGGGGATATACCCCTTGTCGAGCGCGTCGGTGATGACTTTTGTGTCCATCTCGGTGATGCGGCCGACGTAGCCGAGACGCTCGTCCGCCTTGCAGCACTTCATCATATGCCCGTCGATGCCGCACAGGCCGAGCGCCTTGCCGCCGATGCTCTCGAGGATGTTGACGAGCGACTTGTTGATCTTGCCCGCGAGCACCATGCGCACGATCTCTGCCGTCTCCTCGTCGGTATAGCGCAGACCGTCGACAAAGACGGACTCCTTGCCGATCTTTTTGAGCATCTCCGAGATCTCCGGCCCGCCGCCGTGCACCAGCACGACGCGCACGCCGATGAGGTTGAGGAGGACGATGTCGCGCATGACGGACATCTTCAAACGGTCGTTGATCATCGCGTTGCCGCCGTACTTGACGACGACGATCTTGCCGTTATAGCTCTGGATATACGGCAGCGCCTCGATGAGGACTTGGGCGCGGTACTGCTTTTCGTTGATGTTTTCCATTGCCTGTTCCTCCTCTCAAGTGCGGTAATCGCCGTTGATCTTGACGTAGTCGTAGGTGAGATCGCAGCCCCATGCCGTCGCACGGCCGCTCCCGTCGCCCAGACGGATGAGCACTTCGATCTCGTCCTCGGAGAGCACCTTCTTCGCCTCCTCTTCCGAGAAGGGGATGCCGCTCCCGTCGCGGCAGACGGCGACTTCGCCCGCGCGGCTGCGGAAATCGACGCTCACTTTGGTGATGTCGACGGGTGCGCCCGCATAGCCGACCGCGCACAGGACGCGCCCCCAATTTGCGTCCGAACCGAACATGGCCGCCTTGAACAGCGACGACTTGATGACAGACTTTGCGACGGTGCGCGCAGCCGCCTTGCTCTTGGCGCCCGTCACGCGGCACTCGAGCAGCTTGGTCGCCCCCTCGCCGTCGCGCGCGATCCTGCGGCAGAGCGCAGTCGTCACCTTGTGCAGCGCCTTGCGGAAATCGTTGTAATCTTTGCCCGGGCCGTCGACGGGCTCGTTGCCCGCGAGGCCGTTCGCCAGCACGCAGACCATGTCGTTGGTCGAGGTATCCCCGTCCACGCTGACCATGTTGAAGGAATCTTTCACGTCGGCGGAGAGCGCTTTCTGCAGCATGGCGGGCGAAATGGCGGCGTCCGTCGTCACGAAGATGAGCATGGTCGCCATGTTCGGATTGATCATGCCGACCCCCTTGCCGATGGCGCCGATATGGCACTCCTTGCCGCCCAGCGTGAAGGAATAGGCGATCTGCTTGTCGACGGTGTCCGTGGTCATGATCCCCTGCGCCGCGTACAGGCTGCCGTCTGCGTCCGCGAGCAGGCCGCCGACGAGCGCGGGCATGCCCGCCTCGATGGGCTCGATGGGCAGCGGCTGGCCGATGACGCCCGTCGACGCGACGACGACGTCGCCCGCGGGGACGCCCGCATACCGTTCCACCAGCGCGCACATCTTTTCGGCGATCTCGATGCCGTCCGCGTTGCAGGTGTTCGCGTTGCCGCTGTTGCACACGACCGCGCGCGCAATGCCGTTCGCCACATTCTGCTTGGTGACGAGGATGGGTGCGCCCTTGACGAGGTTCTGCGTGTACACGCACGCCGCCGCGCAGGGCACGTCGCTGACGATGAGCGACAGGTCGCGCTTGGTCTTATTTTTTCGGATCCCGCAATGCACGCTGTTCGCGCGGAATCCCGCCGGGGCGCACACGCCGCCTTCCATCTTTTTCATATCCGTTCCTCCCGGCTCCGCCGCGGGAGCCGCCTGTCTTTGCGCGGCAGCCGCAAGCGCCTCCGCCGTTATTATTATTTTGAAGCGCAGGCAGCGGCCCGCGCCGCCCGCCATCGCCGCCCGTCAGATGAGCGACGTGCGCTCGTCAAGCCCGAGCGCGATATTCATGCACTGCACCGCCGCGCCGGAAGCACCCTTGCCGAGGTTGTCGAACAGGGCGAGCAGCAGCGGCCGCTCGTCGTTGCCGGCAACGGAGATGTGCATCTCGTTGGAACCGGCCAAGGCGTTTGCCGCCATGTACGCGTCCGCATCCGTCACTTTCACGAAATTATGTGACGCATAGTACTCTGCAAAATACGATTTTAGCGCATTTACGGTCATTTTTTTTCGCAAAAGGCGCGAAAACAGCGGAACCGTCACGCACATACCGCAATAGTAATCGGAGACGATCGGGCTGAACGCGGGGGCATAGTCGAGCCCGCAGACCGCCTGCATCTCGGGCAGATGCTTGTGCATCTGCGCCAAAGCGTACTGCCGGGGGCTGTCGAGCAGCGGGCTGCGCCCCTCCGCCTCGTATTCGGCGATCATCTTTTTGCCTCCCCCGCTGTACCCCGTGACCGAGTGGCAAACAAAGGGGTAGTCGGGCGCGGCGATGCCTCCCGCGATGAGCGGATAGACGAGGGCGATGAAGCCGCTCGCGTGGCAGCCGGGCACGGCGATGCGGTTGGAATGTGCGATCTTTTCGCGATGCGCCGCCGAAAGCTCGGGGAAGCCGTACGCCCAGGCGGGGTCGGTGCGGTGCGCCGTGGAGGCGTCGATGATCTTGACCTTTTCATTTTCGCAGAGGGAAACGGACTCTCTCGCCGCCGCGTCGGGCAGACAGAGAAACACGACGTCCGCCGCGTTGATCTTTTCGCGCCGCGCCGCCGCGTCCTTCCTCTGCTCCTCGGGGAGCGTAATGATGCGGATATCCTGCCGCTTGGCGAGGCGATCAAAGATCTGCAACCCCGTCGTCCCCTCTTTTCCGTCAATAAATACGTCTGTCATAATACTGTGTATTTTTCAGAAATGCGCGATTTGCGGCGTATCACGCCGCAAATCGCGCCCCCTTTCCTTCATTTTATGAATTTTACTTGATCTCTTTGTTGGCGAGCAGCGCGCGCACCTTGATGGGTAGGCCGAACAGGTTGATGAACCCTTCCGCGTCGTGCTGGTCGTACACGTCCTCTTCGCCGAAGGTCGCGATCTCCTCGCTGTACAGCGAGTACGGGCTCTTCATGCCGGCGGGGATGATGTTGCCCTTGTAGATCTTCATACGCACGTCGCCGGTGACCGTCTCCTGCGTCTTGTCGACGAAGGCGGAGAGCGCCTCGCGCAGCGGCGTGAACCATTGGCCGTTGTAGACGAGCTCGGCAAAGCGCGGCGCGATCTGCTGTTTGAAATGCTGGGTGTCCTTGTCAAGGCAGAGCATTTCGAGCTGTTCGTGCGCCTTGTACAGGATGGTGCCGCCTGGCGTCTCGTACACGCCGCGGCTCTTCATGCCGACCAAGCGGTTTTCGACGATGTCGATGATGCCGACGCCGTTTTCGCCGCCGATCTTGTTGAGGCGGGCCATCAGCTCGACGGAGCCGAGCTTTTCGCCGTCGATCGCGACGGGGATGCCCTTCTCAAAAGAGATCGTGACATACGTCGGGCGGTCGGGCGCCTTTTCGGGCGAAACGCCCATCTCGAGGATCTCGTCGTATTTGGGCTCGTTGGCGGGATCTTCGAGATCCAACCCCTCGTGCGAGAGGTGCCACAAGTTCTTATCTTTCGAATAGCTGGTCTCGCGGGTGATCTTGAGCGGGATGTTGTGCGCCTCCGCGTAGTCGATCTCCTCGTCGCGGCTCTTGATGCTCCAGATGCGCCAAGGGGCGATGATGGGCATATCCGGCGCAAACGCCTTGATGGTCAGCTCGAAGCGGACCTGGTCGTTGCCCTTGCCCGTGCAGCCGTGGCAGATGGCGTCCGCACCCTCTTTCTGCGCGATCTCGACGATGCGCTTTGCGATGACCGGGCGCGCGAACGACGTGCCGAGTAGGTAGGTGTTCTCATACACCGCGCCCGCCTTCATCGTCGGGTAGATGTAATCTTCGATGAACTCCTTGCGCAGATCCTCGATATACAGCTTGGAAGCGCCCGTCTTGATAGCCTTCTCTTCCAGCCCGTCCAGCTCGCTCTCCTGCCCTACGTCGGCGGAGACGGCGATCACTTCGCAGTTGTTGTAGTTCTCTTTCAGCCACGGAATGATGATCGAAGTATCCAAACCGCCCGAATACGCCAAAACGACCTTTTTGATCTCTTTCTTTTCCATCGGTTGTATCCTCGTTGATTTACTGTACACGATTATACCCTTTCCGCCCGTACAAGTCAAGCATTTTTGCGGCATAATTTCGAGTTATTCAAAATATATTCGCTTATTTTTGAATAAAATTTATAATTATGCAATATTTTTCGATTATTCATGAATAATTTATAAAAGGCGCGCCATCTGCGGGCGCGCGGCGGGTCAGCGGCCTTCGGGCGACCGCTTGCGATACAGGAGTGTGAGGAAGGAATAGGCGCGCAATTCGCCGCGCAGGTGCGCATAGTCGGGGCAAAAGCGGGCGACCTCCGCCCAGAAGGCGGGCGAGTGGTCGAGATGGCGGCGGTGGCACAGCTCGTGCACGAGAACGTAGTCGCGCAGCGGGAGCGGGAGCATGGTCAGCCGCCAATTCAGGCTGACGACCCCTTTCGCGTCGCAGCTGCCCCACCGCGCCTTGAAGTCGCGCAGCTTCACGTCCGCCGCGGCGACGCCGATGCTGCGGGAGAGGGCGTGCAGCGCGTCGACGAGGACGGGGCCGCGCGTGCGCTCGAAGTAGCGGCGGACGGACTGCGCGGAGCGGAAGAAAAAGCCCTCCGCATCCTCGCCGTCGCGCGGCGCGCCGTAGGTGACCTGCCGCAGTTCCCCCGCGTCGAGGATGCGCTCTCCGCGGCGTACGGCGATGAAGCGGTCGTCCGCGTATTCATGCAGCTTGCGCTCGATCCAGCCGCGCTTTTCGGCGACGAAGGCGGCGATGGCGGCGTCGGGCATGCCGAGCGGGGCGCGGACGAGGACGGACCCCGCCGAAACGGTGATGGCGAGGGTGCGGCGGCGGGAGCGCAGGACGCGGTAGGCGGGCTCAGGCAAAGCACACCTGCGCCAGCACGACCGTCTCCGCCCCGTTGCGGACGCCCTCTATCGAAAAGACGCCCGGCGCCTTCTCCTCGCGGAAAAACTCAAGGCGGTCCCCTTCAAACGCCTGCTTTACGTAGTGCAGCTGATAGCTGCGCAGCCGCCGCTCCTCCAGCTCGCGCACCGTAAAACAATTAAAGATATAGTCGGCGTATTTGATGTTGTTGACGTGGCGGTTGAGGTCGTACTCCGAGTTTGCGACGGTCAGCGCGAAGTGCGGCTCGCCCTTGTTTTCGACGGGCGCGATCTGCCAATCGACCTCCGCGAGGGCGCGCTCGCCGATGAAGTCGATCTCCGGCTGTTCGATACGCGAGCAGGGCACGATGCGCCCGCTCTTTTCGAGGATGCACCAGCGCGACTCCGCGCCGAGCAGACGCTCGCCCGCCGCATCGTACACGGCGAAGCTGCGCTCGTAGATCGCCTTGTTCGGGGTATGCGGCCACGTCGCGACGCGCACCTTTTCTCCGCTTTTCGGCTTGCGGTCTACGGAGACGTAGATCTTGGAGAGTACCCAAAAGCGCCCCTGCTCGCCCAATTTTTGAAAGCCCAGCCCCATCTCCTGCGAGTGGTCGCCCGCGATCTCCTGGAAGAGCCCGAGCACCGAGGAGGGGCGGATCTGCTGCAAAAAGTCCGTCTCGTAACTGCGCACGGTATAGATGTTTTCGATCTTGTTCGCTGCCTTCATGCAAAGCACCTCTTTTGCCATTTTATTGCAAATACTATTGTACAACAAACGGACGGAAATGTCCACCGTTCCGCGCAAAAAATAGTGTGTGAAGCAGAGTACTTTGCGCGGATTATACCAGATATAGTACTCTGCAAACAAGAATTTTTGTGGGAAAATCTTTCAATATATTGACACCATTCGACAAATATAGTATAATGGAACAAAAGGAGGTCACCTATGGATCTGAACGATGCGAACGACAAAGATAGGGCCCAGGGCGACGGCGGCGCCATCAACAGCGACCTGATCCGCGGGCATATCAATACGATCATTCTCCGCACTCTTTATGACGGAGATAAATATGGCTACGAGATCATCAGCGAGATCGAAGAAAAGAGCAAGAATCAATATGTGCTCAAACAGCCGACGCTGTACAGCGCCCTGAAGCGGCTGGAAAGCCAGGACTACGTCACCTCGTATTGGGGCGGCGTGAGCAACGGCGGCCGCCGCAAATACTTCCAGATCACCGACAAGGGCCGCAAGGTCGTTGAGCAGAACCGCGCCGAATGGGAATATTCGCGCACGGTCATCGACAGTTTGATCTCGGAACGCGACTACGACTTCAACAATCTCCCTCCCGCAGGCAACGTTGACTTCTCTCTCTTGAAAAAGTCGACCTCCCGCGTGCCCGCCTCGAATGAGGAGGAAGCAGACGACATCGAGCTCGCCGCGCCGGAAACGGAAGCTGCCACCGCAGCCGCCGAACAGCCGAAGGAGCCCGTGCTCGCAGGCTGGACGCGCGAAGACCCGCTGGAGGCGGTGCGCGCCGCCGAACCGGAACCGCAAGAAGAACCCGCCCCTGCCGCACCGGCAGAAGAAATCAAGGCGGAAGAGGAAACAGAAACCGTGAAAAAAGAACCTGCCGCAGAACAGGCGGCACCCAAGCCCACCATCATCACACAAGAAGCATCCGCGCGCTGGACGCGCGAGCATCCGCTCGAGAGCGTCGCAACCGAAGCGGAACCTGCCGAAAAGGCGGACTACGACCGCACGCTCGAAGGCGAACCGGCCGCCGACGCCGCCGAGAGCGGCGAGGGGTATATCGAAGAGACCCGCCCGCTGACCGAAGAAGAGCGGCAGCGCATCCACGAAAACTACCGCAACCTCATCGGCGACGAAGAGGACGCGACCTCCTACTATTATTCGCAGGTCGCCAAGAGCCGCAGCGCCCGCCCCTCGTACGAGACGCAGAGCGGCGGAGGATCTTCTCGCACGGCCGGCTACACGATGGACCAATACGCCGCTCAGAACGACTTGTACGCGGAAGAAGCGCAGCAGATGTACGAACCCGAAATGCCCGCCCCCGCGCGCTACGAAGAGGCGTACCGCCAGAACAAGGCGATCTCTTCCGAACTCTTATATTCGGACAAGTCGCCCGAGGAGCGCAACTACAAGGACCTGCTCTCCAAGCTGTACGACAATACCCGCCACGAATACGACGACTACGAGGGGTACGGCAGCTACGGCGGCGACCCCGAGCAGAATTACGACAACCAGAATTACGGTCAGCCCCCGCAGGAAGCAAGCGGATACGGCTACCCGCAGGAGACCTACTACGATCCGGAGGAACAGCCCGTTCCCCCACAGCAGCCGGAGCAGCCGAAGTCGGTGAAAGCGGCTCCGGAGATGTCGGCACCGAAAAGCGAAACAAAAGAAAAAAGCGCTGGTTCAACTTCTTCGGCAAGTGAGGCAAGCAAGCGCCCCGCGCCCAAAGCAAAGGAAGAGACCGCCGTCGAAAAGAAGGCGAAGAGCGACGGATTGCGCGTCGCCGCGGCGCGGGAAGCCCGCCCGCAGGCAGCCGAGGAGCCGCTGCCGCCGGGAAAGACGTTTGACCGCGGCAAGGTACTGCTGATGACCGCCATCTGGGTGTTCTGCGTGGCGCTGGTCGAATCCATCGTCAACGCCTGCCTGATCGGCGTGCTCAACTCGGGCGTGGCGTATGTGGTCATCCCCTTTATCCTCGACTTTTTGTTCATCGGCGCGTTCCTGCTGCTGTATCTGCGCGGGTTCGGCAAAAACAGCCGGCGTTCCTCGTCGACATCGTACATTTCGGCGAGCTTCGTGATCTTTGCGAACATCGTGCTGATCGTCTGCCTGATCGCCTACCTGCTGATCATCTTCTCCAACGAGCCGAGCGCGGACCTCGGGCTGCACATCCTGCAGTACGCGATCTTCCCGATCGTCTATGCGTTCAACCTGCCGCTGTTCGCGATGCTTTACAGCTACCACAGCAAAAAACTCTGATCTATAGGGAGAGGGCTGCAAGCCGACCGCTTGCAGCCCCTTTTTTATGCGCGCCGCGCAATATAAAAGAGCGGGGCTCGCACCCCGCTCTCATTGACCGCACGCAGGCGGATCGTTTCGTTTGTTCAACCGAGAATGCCGGGCAGCAGGTCGGACAGATCGATCTCCGGATATTCCGCCAGATCGGACGGGTAGACGATATCCGCATCGTCGCTCGTGATCGAGAACATACCGCTCATCTCGATCGTCAAATCGGCCGCATCCTCGTCGATCAGATAGGTGAAGTAATTGAAGCCGGGGTCTAGAACGGTGACCGAGAAATCTGCACGCATGCTGCACGCCGAAAACGCGCCGTTGGCATCCAGCATCAGATACACCTCCAGCGTATCCGACGAAACATTGACGGTATAGCCGCTCGTATCGACGTAGCCCATGCTGCCAAGCATCTCTTTGATCATTTCCTGCAGGCCTTCCGTCGAAAAGCTGAAGCGCGCCTTGATGCCGGAAGAAGTGTCCATCGCGAGCTCGACACCGTAATCGCTCAGATTGGTACGCACGGCGTCAAGATTATCACCGAAGATCTGCTTCAGCTGGTCGGCCAAGCCGCTCAGATCGGGAGCGGTGATGCCGAGGTCGGCACGCGCGATCTTGCCGCGCTCTTCGGCCGAAGAATCTCCAGACGCCGAGGACGATGTGCTCGTGAGATTAAAATAGACGTAATCGTCGTCGATATACGGATCGATCCCGAGCTGCGCAGACTGCGTTTCACCGTCTGCCTTCGACTCCGTATTCAGGTCGAGAGACCCGCCGACGGAGAGCCCGCTTCCGCCCTCCGAAAGCAGGATGGCGAGATCGGCATCGGCGCCGATGCGCGACTCCGTCGTGCCCTGCGCCATCGCGAAGGAGAAATCGGCGACGCCGTGCAGGCCGAAGCGCCAACCCTCCGCATCCATATCCCCGAACAGTTTTTCAGAATCGGTCGTCAAAGCGTCGAACAACTGCTGCATATCCGCATCTTCCGCCTCATGGTAGTTGCCCGATATCGTGCCGTCGCTTTTGACGGCGCTGCAACCCGCCAAAAGTGCGAAACTGACAGCAAGAACCGATGCCGACAATGCGGCGATCCACTTTTTCATAGTATCCTCCGAAAGTATTTGCCGCGGCAGATGCGCGACAATTTGTTTTGTAACTAAATTATAGCATGAACGGAGCACATTGTCAAGAGTGGATTTTTGCCAATGCGCAAAAAATATCCGAATGCACAAAAATAAGCGAAAGGAGGCAAAGCGCGCGGCTTTACCTCCTTTATCTTATGCTTTTTGGCGTTTTGCATAGTACTATGTCAGACATAGATCGCTGCTAAACGCACTTTTTTAATGTACGAGCGAGCCGATCTCGGCGTCGTCGGCGGCGAACAGCACGCGGCAGGTGCCGTCTGAATTGCCGGACGCGAGCAGCATCCCCTGCGAGTATTCGTTGCCGAACTTGTGCGGGCGCAGGTTGACGAGTACGACGATCTTCTTCCCTACGAGCGCTTCCGGCTCGTATTGGTCGGCGATCGAGGAGACGATCACCCGCTCCCCCGCGCCGTCGTGCAGCGTCAGCTTCATCAGCTTGTTGGTCTTGCGCATGGGCTTGGCCGATACGATCTTGCACACGCGCAGGTCGCAGCGGTCGAAGTCGGGCATGTCGATGGTCTCGCGGAAGGGCGCGGCCTGTTCGACGTAACGGTCTTCGACGGGCGCTGCGGGCTGCTCCGCCGCGGCGGGCTGCTCTTTGACCTCTTCCGCCGCGTCCGGATCTTCCGCTTCGGGCAGAGAGAAGTCGAGCAGGCGCAGGTAGCGCGCAGAATCGACGGCGAACAGGTACAAGTACAGGCGCGGGCCGCGGTCGCGGCCGAGGATAAGGTTGTACACGTCCTTGAAGAACTTGCTCTGCACCCCCTTGAGCGCGTTTTTATCCTCAGCCTTGTCGGGGAATACGCGCTTGGGGATGGCGTACAGCTCCGCCTGCAGCGAGTCGAGGGTGTAGCCGCCCTTTTCGATATAGTCTTTGAGCCGGCGCACGCATTCGCGCTCCGCATCGTTCATGGTGCGGTAGTACGGCCAGTTGCGCTTGGAGAGAATGATGTACTCGCTCTCGGGCGAACAGGTGCGCAGCCAGAATTTTGCCTTGTCGAACAGCTCGGCGAACTCCTCCTTTTTGAAGGGGGTACCGATCTTGGCAAACAGCTTTTCCATCAGGTCGGGGTTGAAGTCGACGACGCTGCCCAGCTCGACGAGCTGGCTCATAGGAACGGGGACAAAATTCCTCCCCTTGATCAGGCTGTTCTCGATGACGCGCTTGGTATTCTCGTCCGCCGTGCCGCTGCGGTAGGCGGCGAGCATCTTGTTGAACTCGAAATACTGACGCAGGATCTCGTCCGAGAGACAAAAGTCGAAGGCGCGCAGCGGCTCCGTCTTGGCGTACAGCCAGAGGATGAGTTCGGGCGGGTACAGCTTCAAGAGGAAGTCGGGCGTCATGTTGAAGCCGGACGAACCGGACATCTTGCCGACGCTCCCCTTGATGCCGATAAATTCGTACCCCTGGAAGAGGGGCGGCTCATAGCCGAACACCTCGCGCGAGACGTCTTTGGCGGTGTCGTAGCTGCCGTTTTTGGAGGCGTGATCTTTGCCGCCCGGCTCGAAGTCGACCCCTTCCGCCATCCAACGCATGGGCCAGTCGACCTTCCATTGCAGCTTGCAGTTGAAGTCCTTCGTAAAGTCGAAGTCCCCTTCGTGCCCGCACTCGCATACATAGTGCGCCTTGGTGCAGTCGTCGGAGAGGGAGACGATCTTAGTCGAGTCTTTATGGCAGTGCGGGCAGAAGATGCTGACCGGGTAGTAGTTTTCGCGCTCTTCCTCCGTCGCGTCCTGCGTGCGGTGTCTGTCGAGGATGTCGAAGATCTTTTTGCGGTTTTGCAGCGCGAAGATCACGTATTTTGCATAGCGGCCGGAGCGGTATTCTTGCGCCTGATAGTGATACTCGAGCGGGATGCCGAACTTTTGGATAGACGCCATAAATTCCTTTTCAAAGTGCGCCGCGTAGCTCTCCTCCTCGCCGAAGGGGTCGGGGATATCGACGTACGGATAGCCGATATATTTTTCATACGAATTGTTGCCGAGGTAGTCGGAAACGTTTTTCGGCACCTTGCGCAGGCGGTCGAACTCGTCCCACGAAAAGAGGATCTTCGCCTTTTTGCCGCGGCGCAGCAGCGCGCGGTAGACGAAATAGCTCGTCGCGATGTCGCGGAAATTGCCGATGTGCACGGAGCCGGAGGGAGAGATGCCCGCCGCGCAGACGTACTCTTCTTTGTCCGGCTTTCTGCGGATGATCTCATCCGCCAACTGGTCTGCCCAATACATTCAGTCACCAACCTGTTTTACTTATTTTGGATATTATAGCATATTGCCGCGACGAAATCAAACCGTGCGGGGCGCAATGTACATTTTTTAAGGAAAAAACATTATACAACGCGCGCTTTTTATGGTATAATGGTTGCGTTTTCACCCAAACAAAGGACTGTCTTATGAATTTTACACGAGGACTCAAAGACGGGCTGCCCATCGCGCTCGGCTATATGCCCGTCGCCTTCGCCTACGCCATCCGCGCCATCGGGCAGGGCTTTCCCGCATGGTTCCCCATCCTGATCTCGGCGACGAATTTTACGGGCACGGGGCAGGTCGCGGGGACGGATCTGATCGCCGCGGGCGCGAACATCGGGCTGCTGCTGGCGACCATGCTCATTATCAACATCCGCTATTCGCTCATGTCGGTATCCATCGCGCAGAAGCTCGAGCCGGATTTTCCGCTCTGGAAGCGCGCGATCGTATCCTTCGGCGTAACGGACGAAAACTACGCCGTCGCCGTGCGGCAGCCGCACAAACTGACTTTTTCTTACCTGATGGGGCTGATGAGCTGCTCGTACGTCGGCTGGCTGGGCGGAACGGCGCTCGGCGCGGCGCTCAGCGCTCTGCTCGAAAACCTGCTTTCGGGCGAGACGGGCGCGCAGTTTTATGCGATGATCATGGACGCCTTTTCCATCTCGCTGTACGCAATGTTCGTCGCCATCATCATCCCGCCCGCGCGCGACGACCGCCGCGTACTGCTGCTGCTCGCCGCAACCGTCGCGCTCAGCTGCGTATTCTACTTCGTTCCCGCACTCAAAGCGCTGCCGAGCGGCGTCAACATCATCGTCTGCTCCGTCCTCTGCACCGTCGTTATATCCCTGCTCTTCCCCCGCAAGGATGAAGAGGACGCCGAAGGCGCCGCGGGCGGCACAACAGCAAGCGAAACGGATGCCGACGGCAACGGCGGCGAGGGAGGCGCGCGATGAACCTCACTTCTATGCTCATCGGCTGCGCCATCATGTTCGGCGTGACGTATGTGACCAAGGCGGTCGGCCTGCTGCTCGTCAAAAAGCCCATCCGCAGCCGCTTCATCCGCTCCTTCCTCTACTACCTGCCCTACAGCGTGCTCGCGGTGATGGTCTTCCCCGGGGTGCTCTTTTCGACGGGCTGGATCTGGTCGGGCATCGCCGGCACCGCCGTAGCGCTCGTGCTCGCCTACTTCCGCCGCGGGCTGCTGGTCGTATCCGTAGCCGCCATTGCGACGGTGTTCCTCTTTGAACTCATCTACTTTTTGGCTGTCTGATCTTTTTGAGAGGGCATTATGTCTGTCGGCAAAACGTTTGCTAAATACGTCCTTCCTTCCGTGCTCGCCTTTGCGCTGTCCGGCGTCTACGCGATCGTAGACGGCTTTTTCGTCGGGCAGAGCGTCGGCGACGCGGGGCTGTCCGCCATCAACGTCGCCTTCCCCGTCGTATCCCTCATGCAGTCGCTGGGCACGGGCATCGGCATGGGCGGCGCGGTGCTCTGGTCGGTGCGCCGCAGCGCGGACGAAAGCGCCGCCGCCCGCTATGTGCGCGCGACGCTGTGGCTGCTGCTGTTTGCGAGCGCGGCGATGACGCCCTGCTTTTTGTTGGCAGCGCCCGTCATGCGGCTGTTCGGCGCGGAGGGCGCCGTCTATACCTACGGGGTCGATTATCTGAATGTCATCGTCTTGGGCGCCGTCTTTCAAATCTTTGCGACGGGCGCCGTGCCCCTCATCCGCAACGCGGGCGGAACGGTCTTTGCTTTTTTGACGATGGTATCGGGATTTTTGACCAACATCCTGCTCGACTATGTGTTCGTCTGGGTGCTGAACGCGGGCACGACGGGGGCTGCGATCGCGACGGTCATCGGCCAGGCGGTCACGGCAGCGGAGGCGGTCGGCTACCTGCTGTATAAAAAGCTCCCCTTTTTCGGCTCGCTGCGCGGCTTCGGCCGCTGCGCCGCCTCCATTGCGCGGGTGGGCATCGCGCCCTTCGGGCTGACCCTCTCCCCCATGCTCTCGCTCATGCTCATCAACCGCTTCTGTATGTTCTACGACGGGCAGCCCGCCGTCGCCTGCTATGCCTGCATCGCCTACGCAGTCAGCATCGTGCAGATGCTGCTGCAGGGCGTCGGCGACGGCAGCCAGCCGCTGATCAGCCGATTTTACGGCGAGGGAAAGCGGCGGGAGGGCGACCGCGTGCGCGCGTTCGCGTACGGCTGCGCCTTCGCGCTCGCCCTGCTCTGCTGCGCGCTGCTCTTCTTTTTGCGCGGCTATATCGGCCCCCTGTTCGGCTCGTCGGAGAACGTCAGCACGGACGTCGCGGAGGTGCTTCCGATCTTCTTGATCGGGCTGCTCTTTTACGCCTTTTCGCGCATCGCGACGGCGGGGTTTTACGCGACGGAAAAGACGGGCTTTTCGTACCTGTGCGTCTACTCCGAGCCCGCGCTCATGCTCGCGCTGCTCTTTGTCCTCCCCCTCTTTTGGGGGCAGGCGGGCGTTTGGTGGAGCGCCGTGCTCGCGCAAATTTTGACCGCGGGCATCGCCCTCATTTTGCTGCTGCTGTCAAAGGGGCGCGGCGCGTCCGCGCCCGCCGCCCGCGCATAGGCGCAAGCGGTGACAAATTCAAAAAACCAAAAGACGGACCTCGCCGAAGCGGGGTCCGCCTTTTTTGATGGATGTCAGGCTTTGGGAACGATGAGCTCCATGTCCGAGTCGGGATAGGAGCAGCAGGGATGCAGGTAGCCGAACTTGGCGTCGGCGAGGCGGCGCTTGTCCGCCCCCGCGAGGGAGAACTTGCCCGAAACCAGCTTGCTGTGGCAGAAGCCGCAGCCGCCCGCGCGGCACTTGGCGGGCACGCGCAGCCCCGCGCGCTCCATCGCGACGAGGATGGTCTCGCGCGCGTCGGCGGGTACGGCAAACGTATCGAAGCCGACGTGCACGGTCAGCGTATAGCTTGCGGGCGGCACGTCGCGCGTGCCGACGCAGTTGGCCTCCTTTTTGATGCGGCGGGGCGGCAGAGCGAAGGGCGCGAGCTGCTTGTCGAGGTAGGCGTACATGGGGTCCGAGCCGCACAGCATGGCGGTAAAGTCGCCCGAAACATACTTGCGCAGCAGCTGCTCGCCGATAAAGCCGTGCTCGTAGCCCGCCTCTTGTTCCTCGCTCAAGACGTAGACGACCTCGATCTTGTCCGAGCCCGCGGCGAGCGCGTCCAGCTCTTGATGGAAAATGACCTCCTCCTCGCGGTCCGCGCCGTAAAAGATGGTCAGCTTACAGTCGATCGTGCCGTCTGCGATCGCCTGCGCCATGCTGTAGAAGGGCGTGATGCCGCTGCCGCCCGCGATGGCGACGATGTGCTTCGCGTCCTTGACGGGCTCGTAGCAGAACTCGCCGCTCGGGTCGCCCAGCGTGAATACGTCCCCCGCTTTGGCGCGGTCGAAGAGGTAGCCGCTGAAAAAGCCGCACTTCTTCACCGTCAGCGAGACGCGCCGCTCTAATGCCGCCTTGGGCGCGGAGGAGATGGCGTACGGGCGGGAGACGACGCTGCCGTCAACCTCGCAGCCGAGCGTCACGTACTGCCCGGCGCGGAAATAGAAGGGCCGCTCCGCCTCGAAGGTGTACGTCTTGGTGTCCGCCGTGTTCTGCTCGATGTGCGCGAGCGTCGCCTTTTGGTAGCCCGGGTGCAGGATGCGCGCCGTCTCGTTGACGGCGTAGCTCTTGGGCAGCGGCTGCGCCGAGCCCTCCGCGAGCATCTTGCGGCGGTTGGGCACCAGCTTTTTGAAGCGAAGGAGATCCATAAATCCGAAGATCTGTTTTTTGAAGGTGAATGCCATGCTCAGCCCTCCCTCTTGATGTCGCCGACCGTCTGACGGCCGGAAATGTCGCCCGAAAAATAGGCGCTCGAATAGCCGGAGAGGCGCATCGCGTAGCCGCCCGCAAAGCGCAGGCCGCGCACGGTGTGGTCCTCCGCCATCATCTGCAGGCGGGGCATCAGCCCATCCCAATACTGCGACTCGTAGCCGTAGATGACCCCCTGCGGGTGGCCGCAGTAACGGGCGTACGTCATCGGCGTCGCCACCGAGATCTCCTCGATGTGCCCGCGCAGCTTTGCGCCCGTATCCCGCTCGAAGCGGTCGATCATCCTGTTGGCGACAAAGTCTTTGGTCTTATAGTAGTTTTCGGGCGTCACCTTTGCCCAGTCGTCCGACATATACAGCGTCGTAAAGTACATCATGCAGGTGCCCTTCGGCGAAGCGTCGGGCTGGGCGCGGTTGAGGCAGACGGTCGCCTGCACGTCGTTGCTCTCGATGGTGCGCATCGCGTCGTACTGCGCGGCCGTGTCCATCGTGTCGTACAAAAAGTAGTTGTGGTTTTCTATGCCCAGCTCGTCCGCATCGGCGTCTAACCCTAAGAACATGGTCAGCCCCCTGCCCGCGAACTTGCGCGCGTTGGTGGCGCGCACGTCCTGCTCCTTCACCCTGTCCAGCATGCGGCCGAACACGACGTGCGGCGCGCAGTTTGCCACGACGTGGCGGGTGTCGATGCGCGTGCCGTCGTCCAGCAGCACGCCCGCGACGCCGCCGTCCTGCGCGTCCGTCAGGATGCGCACCGCCTCGGTGTTCAGCAGCACGTCGCCGCCCAGCTCGCGGATGCGCTCGACGAGCGCGAGCGAAATTTCGTGCGAGCGCATCTTGGGGGAAGTTGCGCCGCGGCGGATGTAGCGGTTGACCATGCTCGCATAATGCACGAAGCTGAGGTCGTCGCAGTGCGCGCCGAGGTAGCACCAATAGGCGTTGAGGATATTCTGCGCCTTTTTGGGCATCTTGAGGGCGGCGAGCACTTCGTTCACCGAGTACGAGCCCGCGCGCACGAAGTTGCCGTACTTGCCGACCATCACTTTGGAGTCCGTATTGCCGTTGACGGAAGAGCTGTACGCCTGCGCGAGGCGCACTTCTTCTGCGAGGTCGAAAAACTTTTGCATCGAGGGGCGGCTGCCCGGAACGTACTGCTCCATCTTGGCGATGAACGCGTCGACGCCGAAGGGCATGGTCGCGTCCAGCTTTTCTGCGCGCGAGAGCACGCGGTACGCCTCCGGGATCTGCATCCACTCGATCTTGTCCGTCACGCCCAGCTCGTCGAACAGGACGCGCACGTCGCCCGCATTGTCCGCCGTGCCGAAGTCGTTGAGCTCGTGCAAGGACGCCTCGAACTCGAAGCGGCCGCGGCGGAAGCTGGTGGCGAAGCCGCCCGGCAGATTGTGCTTTTCGACGAGCAGCGTCTTTGCGCCGCCCTGCAAAAGCCGTATCGCCGCGACCAGCCCGCCGTTGCCGGCGCCGATCACCACTGCATCGTACTTTTTCATGGTCTGCTCCTTTATAATGTAGTTGATGCCGCCCGCAGTTGTGCCCGCGGCAGCCGCCGCGGCGCGTCGTGCGCACAGCTTTCTCATAAATACGCTTTTATTATAAGGTATAGGCCGCCGTTTGTCAATGGCGGACCCGAAAAATACTGCCGCGCCTTTTGCCCGACGATTTTTTGTGAAGGCTGCCCGCCCCGCCCCAAAAATATAACAGCGCCGCCCTCGATGAGGGCGGCGCCGTGCGCTGTCGCGATCGAACTATGTTCAGCGCTTCTTGCCTGCGCGGATCGCCAAAATAAGGCCGACCGCGCCGATGACGATGGAAGCCGCCGCCAGCACGGAAAACACCCATACGATCGTGCCGTCCGCGCCCTGCAGCGCATCGATCCGGCCGTTAAGGTCGCCGACGTCCGCCTGCAACGCCTCGACCGCCGCCCAGACGGCATCGTCGGCCGCCTTGTAAGCGGCATCGAGCGCGGCGACGCTTTCAGCAAGTTCGCCGCTTTCGGCGGTCAACTGTGCGATGCTGCCCTCCATGAGCGCATCCGCCGCCCGATATGCCTCCTCCATGGCCGCGAGCTTGTCTGCGACGTCTGCAGAACCCGCCGCAATGGACGCGTTCAGGTCGGCGACCGCCTTGTCGAGATCGGCCTGCACGCCGTCGATCGCCGCCTGCAGCACGCCGTCCGCCGCCTTGTAAGCGGCGTCGAGCGCACCGATCTGTGCGGAGAGCGCTTCGTCCGCCGACGCAAAGTCTGTGCAGATGAGCGCATCCGCCGCCCCGTACGCCGCCGTGAGGCTGCGCACCGCTTCTTCCAGCGCGGCCGCATTGCCGCCGCTCGCCTCTGCGATCGCCTCTCCCAAATCGGAGACAGCTTGGTCGAGTTTATCCTGCACGCCGTCGATGGATGCCTGCAGACCGGCATCCGCCGCATCCAACGCGCCTTGCAAGGCATCGATGCGCGCGGAGAGCTCGCCGTCCGCCGCCGTAAAGTCGGTGCGGATGAGCGCGTCCGCCGCCCCGTACGCCGCCGTGAGGCTGCGCACCGCCTCCTCCAGCGCGGCCGTATTGCCGCCGCTCGCCTCTGCGATCGCCTTTTCTAAATCGGCGACCGCCCCTTCGAGGTCTGCCTGCACGCCGTCGATGGACGCCTGCAGCAGCCCTTTGGCTTTCGCAACGGCCTCCGTCAGCGACACGCTCATCCCGTCGATCGCCGCCTGCAGTTGCCCGTCCGTCGCGTACGTTTCGTCCAACGCCCCGAGCGCGGCGTTCACCGTATCCAGCGCCGCCTGCAGCTTTTCGATATTGCCTGCATTGGCGGAGACGCTTTCCGACGCCTCGGCGAGGTCGTTCGTCAACTGCTTGACGTCCTCCTGCAGCGAGACGATCGTCTGATCGGTCAGCTCGCTCAGCTTCTCCTGCAGCGCGGTCAGCTGATTTTGCAGGCTGGCGTCCGTCGTCCCGAGGATCCCGAGCTGCCCCCGCACCGTCGTCAGAGAATTGTTCAATCCGTTCAACGACTGCACGAGCCCGGCGATGTTCGTGTCCGCCTCACCAAGCTGCGCCTGTAATGCCATAATTTCGCTGCCGATGTCCGTAAGCTGACTTTGGATACTCGCAACGTCGCTCTCCAAATCGCGCTCGGTGACGGCATAGAGATAGATGACCTGCCCGTGCGCGTCGCCGATGCCGGTCTCGACCGTCTGCTCGCCGCCATAGACGATGGCCTTGCCGCCCTTCTCCGTCGTCCAGCCGCCGCGCATGCTCATTTCGATGGAATGGACCGCGGGAAATCGGATCGGCACGCCGAGGTCATACCGAACGCTCGTCTCGCCGCCCTTCAAATCGACGTAGATAACGGTATAATACTTATGTACCAGAGAGACCGCGCCGTTTTCGACGGCCTCTGCAATATAATCCTCTCCTCTGTCGGGGATGAAGAAGTCGGCGGGGTCCGCGCCTGGGTTATGGGTCAGGAAGCCGTACGCAAAATTGCCTGCGGCATCCACGCCGATGCGCGCGCCGTCCTTCAATGCGCCCGTCACGGTCATCACCCTGTTGTTCGGAAGGCAAACGTTGTTGGCCGCGCCGCCTACGGCGTTGTCTTGAATGACGGGCGCGCCGCTCACGTGCATGGCAGCGCCGCCGGCATACACGCCGCCGCCGCTCGTCGTTGCGGTGTTGCCTGCGATCTCGCCGCCCGTCACGGTAAAGATGCCGCCGCCCACGTACACGCCGCCGCCGCTCGCCGTTGCGGTGTTGCCAATGATCCCGCCGCCCGTCACGGTAAAGATGCCGCCGCCCACATACACGCCGCCGCCGTTGGCCGCGCTGCCGCCCGTTACTATGCCGCCGCCGGCACAATCGCACAGCGTAAAGCTCGCGCCGCCATTGACGGTGATGACGCTGCCCTCGCCGTTGCCCGTCAGCATATGGCCGTTTAAACACAGCGTCACCGCGCCGCCGATCGTCAGGTTGTCGGTAAGTGTGACATCGCCGCTCAAATAATAGTCGCCGCCCGAAAGGGTGCCGCCATCTGCGGCGATCTGCGTCCAATGGGCGTGCCCTGCATGGTCGACCGTCTCCGCGCTTGCCATGCCCGCGGGCATCCACAGCGCGAATGACTGCGCCGCGCACAGCACGAACACCGCTGCGAGCAGGGCGACGAGCGCCTTCTTCATCTCGTAAAAAGACATACCGTTTCCTCCATGTTTTTTACAGGGCAAAATGGCACACAAAAAGCGTGCCTTCGACCGAAGACACGCCCTGCATTGTATCTCCGATTGCTTCCACACAAACTTCCGCTCTATCGGGAAATAGAGATACGAAATGCCGATTCGTACCCCCGATACAGCGAGTATAAAGTTTATGTGCGAATCCAGTATATCACACCAAAGCAGCTTTTGCAATACTATCATTTTTTTTTCTCAAAAAAATATGGATCCCGCACTTTGCGTGAGATCCGCATAGTTCTATATCTCCTTCTTTGACCCGTCTATGCACTTTATATCGTGAGGATGAATTTTGCGGCGATCTTTTGGCAAAAAATCTGTCGCGCCTCCCTTAAATCGGCCGACGCTGCAAAAATGAGGCCTCTGCTCTGTATTTGAGCGGAGGCCTTTGCTTGTGCCCTTTCGAGCGTTTAGCGGATATACCCTTCCAGCATGGATACGCTGTTTGCGGTAAACGCCTTCATCTCCTCGGGAGACAACTTTTTATAAGAGAGCATCGCGAGGTAATAGACCTGGTTTGCGACGAACTTCTTCTTTTCGTCGTCCAGCCCCGTAAACGCCTGCAAGACGGGATTCGCCGTGTTGATGACGAGCGTCATATCGCGGTCGGCATCTGCGCCGGCAAGGCCGTAAAAGGCGTTCATTTCGCCGAAGCGACGGGACATTTCGGACACGTTGACGATCGCGGGGATCTCGGCGCTCTTGAACTTTTCTGCCTTGACGGCGATCGTCGTGTTGTTGAGCGCCGCCTTGAACGCATCGACGAGCGCCTTGTCCTCATCCGCGTTGCTCTCCCCCGCCTTCAGCGCCGCGTCGACGTCTGCATCGATGCGCAGGAAGCGGTATTTGCCCGTCTCTTTATATTCGAGATAGCTCAAGAAGTGCGGGTCGACCAGCGTATCGCAGACAATGGCGTTCAGGCCGGCCGCGCGGAACATGGAGATATACTGCGCCTGACCGACTTCGTCGGAAACGTAGTAGACGGTCGTCGGCTCCTTCGGCGTCTCTTCAGACTTTTCCTCCTTCTGTCCGGCCTGCTCGCCCTCTGCTGTTTCGGCCTTATCTTCCGCCTTTTCTCCGCCGATAAACTCGGCGAGCGTGCTGTATTTGCCGTCAATGTCCTTGAAGAGGATGCAGTCCTTGACGCGGCTGTAAAAGTCCTCGTCTTTGATGCAGCCCAGCTTGATAAAGACGGAGATGTCGTTCCAGCAGCTCTCAAACTTTTCGCGGTCGGTTTTATACAGCCCGGTCAGCTTGTCGGAGACTTTTTTTGTGATGTGCTTGGAGATCTTCTGCACCTGCCGGTCGTTTTGCAAAAAGCTGCGCGAGACGTTCAGCGGGATGTCCGGGCAGTCGATCACGCCGTTCAGAAGCAGCAGATATTCGGGGATGACCTCCTTGATGTTGTCGGCGATAAAGACCTGGTTGCAGTACAGCTTGACCTTGCCGCGCTCCAGCTCGACCTTGCTCTTGACCTTCGGAAAATACAGGATGCCCCTGAGGCGGAAGGGGTAGTCCATATTCAGGTGGATCCAGAAGAGCGGGTCGTGATAGTCGTGGAATGTCTTGCGGTAAAAGTCTTTATACTCCTCTTCCGTGCAGTCTTTGGGCGCCTTCAGGTACAGCGGCTGCGTATCGTTGACGGGCTTGTCGTCCTTCCCCGCAAAGTTGAGATAGATCGGGTACGGCATGAAGGCGCAATACTTTTCGAGCAGGCCGCGGATGGTACCCTCTTCAAGAAACTCCTTCTCCTCTTTGGCGATGTGCATGACGATGCGCGTGCCGCGGTCCGCCTTGTCGCACTCTTCGATGGTGTAGGTGCTTTCGCCGTCCGATTCCCAATGCACGCCCGCCGCGTCTTCGCGATACGATTTGGTGAAGATCTCGATGTTTTCGGAGACCATGTAGGCAGAATAAAAGCCGAGGCCGAAGTGGCCGATGATCCCTTCGCCGCCCGCCTTTTCATACTTTTCCAAAAAGTCGGCCGCGCCGGAAAAGGCGATCTGCGTGATGTATTTTTCTACCTCGTCTTCGGTCATGCCGATGCCGTTGTCTTCGACGGTCAGCGTGCCGGAGTCCTTATCGACGGAGACTTTGACGCAGTACTCCCCTTCGTCTGCCTTCGCCTCGCCGAGATCGGCGAGCTTTTTGAATTTGGTGATCGCGTCGACTGCGTTCGCCACGATCTCGCGCAAAAAGATGTCCTTATCCGAGTACAGCCACTTTTTGATGATGGGCATCATGTTTTCGCTGGAAATGTGAATGTTTCCTTGTTTAGCCATGTTAACACCTCCGTATATCAAAAAGCCCCGCAACCGGTGCGGGGCTTCGTTTTCAATGCATTAGTCGTTGTTTTTGTTCTGCAACATTTCCGCAATGGAAGCGCCGCTGACACCGCCTTCCGTCCATTCTCTGAATTCGTCCTCTTCCCTGTTCTCTCTCGGCTGACGGGGTTTGCGCGCCCTGCGCTCGCCCTTGTTTTCGTCGTCGCGACGGGTACGGACTTTGGTGACCTCCGGTTCGGGCAGGAGCGCCTTGATCGAGAGGTTCATCTTCTTGTTCGCGGGATCCAGAACGAGGATCTTCGCGTCGATCTCTTCGCCGATGGCGAGGACAGACGTCGGGTTCTCCAACCATTCGTGCGAGATCTGCGAGACGTGCACGAGGCCGTCGACGCCGTTTTCTACTTCGACGAAGGCGCCGAAATCGACGATGCGCACGACTTTGCCGTGAACGACATCCCCGACCTTATACTTTTCGGCGACAAGATCCCACGGCTGCGGCTGCAGCTGCTTATAACCGATCGATACCTTCTTATTTTCCGCGTCCACTTTCAGCACTTTGAACTGATAGCGCTTGCCGATCTCGAGGACGTCGGTCACGTTTTTGGTGCCCGTCCAAGACAGATCGGAAATATGAGCGAGGCAGTCAAAGCCGTTCACGGAGACGAACGCGCCGAAGTTGGTCGCGCGCTCGACCTTGCCTTCCACGACGTCGCCGACGTGGATATTGGCAAAGAACTCGGCTTCCTGTTCTGCCTTCGCCTGATCGCGCGCGGCCTTCTCCTCTTCGAGGATGACGCGCTGCGAAGCGATGATCTCTTTTTTGCGTTCAGACTTTTTGATCTCGAGAGCCTTCAGGCGCAGCTTTTTGCCGACGTACTTGTCGAGCTCTTTGACGTAGCCCATGCGGATCTCTTTGGCGGGCACGAACACCGAATAGGTGCCCATAGAAGCGGTCAGGCCGCCCTTATTGAAGCCGGTGCAGGTCACGTCGAACTCTTCGCCGTTGCTGATCGCCTCGATCTTTTCTTCCTCTTCTTTGAGCTGCTTGATCGCCTTCTGCGAGAGCTTAACGGGGTTGGAAGCGGAAACGACCATCACCTCGATCTCTTCGCCGATCTTTTTGGCGTAATCTTCCGCTTTATATTCTTCGCACTCGATCTCATCTTTTTCCAGCAAGATTTCTTTTTTGAAGAACGGTAACAACACAGCCACGCCTTCGTCTGATGCCGAAGAAATGATCGCTGTCACAAGCTGACCTCTCTTTAATTTGGACTGGCCGTTATCCATCTGCGCAACGACTTCTTCCATTTCGTTCGTTGCTTTCACTTCTGTATTGTTTTCCATCTGAAAAAGAACCTCCTGCGTTTGCGTGTGCGGAGTGGAAGCTCCGGACACAATGCCTACATTTTTAAATTTTTTGATTTTTTGAAACTCAAAGTCGCTCGCTTCCGCAAGCCGAAAGACGTTCGCGCACCGCGCACGGCAGATCTCGTACAGCTTGTTCGTGTTGCTGCTGTTGAGTCCTCCGATCACGATCATCGCGTCGCATTTTTCGGCCAAGGCCGCTGCATCCTTCTGACGCTCCTTAGTAGTATAACAAATTGTTTTGAAAATCTCAACTGTTTTTCTGCAAACTTTTTCAATATTTTGAATTATTTTTTGAAAATTTTCTTCCGGGCAGGTCGTTTGCGCCACGACGGCGAGATTTTGGCCGGCGAGCGGCGAAAGATCGGCCCCCTCGTCCTCCACGACGAACACCTCGCCGCTGCTCCAGCCGCACAGGCCGACGACCTCCGGATGCGTCTTTTGCCCTACGACGACGACCGTCTTACCGGCGGCCGAGCTCTCCCGCACGATGCCCTGCGTGCGCCGCACGAAGGGACAGGTGCAGTCGATGACGCGGATGCCCTTCTCCTCACACGCGACGTACACCGCCCGCCCGACGCCGTGCGAGCGCAGGATGAGCGTCGCCCCCGCGGGCACTTCTTCTACCGACTCGACGGTGACGATCCCCCGCGCGCGCACCGCCTCCGTCACGGACGGGTTGTGGATGAGCTCGCCGAGCAGGTAGACGTTGTCGGGCTGGATGTGCATCGCGGTATCGACGGCGTGGCGCACGCCGCTGCAGAACCCGCTGCTCTTGGCGACGTACACGTTCATTTGCGCTTCTTCTTTTTGGCGGCAAAGTGCTCGATGGCGGCGTGCTTGGTCTCGAGCATCTTTTCGCGGATGATCTCTTCGGCGGCGGCGTAATCTTCCGCCGTCAGCTTGCGGTCGTAAAATGCGGACAAGTCGATGGGGTCGCCGATGGCGATCTTTGTGCGCAGGAACAGGCGGGTCTTGCGCAGGCACATGACGGGATAGACGGGCACCTTCGCCTTGATGGCGAACAGCGCCGCGCCCCCTTTGAGAGGCAACAGCTCCGCGTCCGTGCGGTTGCGCGTGCCCTCGGGGAACATCGAGATCTTCTCTCCCTTTTTCAGGTAGCGCAGCGCCGTCATGATCGCCTTTGCGTCCTGCCCGTCGCGCGAGACGGGGATGGCCTCGACGATGTCGCACAGGTGCGCGAGGAACTTGCTCTTGTACAGCTCTTTTTTTGTGATGAAGTGCACCTTTTCTTTGGTCGTGCACGCCATGTGCACGATGTCCCAGATGCGGTAATGGTTGCCCACAAGCACGCAGGCGCCGTCTTTGACCTTTTCCTTGCCGTACAACTTAAACGGAAAAATGATCTGCGTGACGACGACCATAAACTTTTTCAAAAAACCGTAAGTCAGCATCGCGGCCCCCTACACCCTTTCTTGTATCTTCTTTTTGAGGAAGGCGACCACCTCTTCGGCGGTCATGCCGGACGTATCGACGAGCAGGGCGTCGTCGGCACGGCGCAGCGGCGAGAAGGCGCGCGTCTCGTCTCCGCGGTCGCGCTCCTCGATCTCGCGGCGCACGGCGTCAAATTGGACGTCAAAGCCCTTGCCCTTCAGCTCGTCATAGCGGCGCTTCGCGCGCACGTCGACGGAGGCGGTGATGAAGAACTTGAAATCGGCGGCGGGCAGCACGACGGTGCCGATGTCGCGGCCGTCCAGCACGCAGGAGCGTTCGGAAGCGATCTTGCGCTGCATTTCGACCATCTTTTTGCGCACGCAGCGCAGCGCAGAGATGCGCGAGGCGGCGAGGGATACTTCGGGGCGGCGGATGGCTTCCGAAACGTCCTCGCCGTCGAGGATGGTGCGCTGCGCCCCGCCGACGTAGTCGACGCGCAGGTCGAGCGACGCCATCAGCGGCGCCACGCTTTCTTCGGTAAATTCCGTCACGCCCGCGCGCTGCGCCTTGACGGCGCAGGCGCGGTACATCGCGCCCGTGTCGAGGTACAATATGTCGAGTTCTTTGGCGAGCTGTTTGGCAGCCGTGCTCTTGCCGCTGCCCGAAGGGCCGTCCAGCGCGACGGAGAAGCGGGCGCGGTCTCTGCGCAGCGCGGCGGCACGGCGCAGATAGACGTGCCGCGGGCGGATATCCTTTTCCGCGAGGATCATGACGCGGATGCACAGCGGCAGCGCGCCGCAGATATCCGGCTCCGCCGCCGAAAAGAGTGCTGCCCGCGCAAAGCCCGCCTCACGCGCGGCCTTGGCCGGATACAGCGAGCGGATGTCCGCCGTATTCGACAGAAGGATACAGACGATATCCTCCTCTGCGATCGAATTTTGTTCACAGATCGCGCGCATCAGTTCGCCGACAGCCTGCCGGATCTCTTCCGGCGTATCGGCCTCGACGGAGGTCGCTCCGCGGATCGCTATCATAGGCATTTCTCCTTATTATACATGATCTATGTGTGACATAGTACTATGCAAAACCGCTTAAACCGCGTTTCCGGCGGCAAAACCCGTCGCAAATGCGATCTGCAGGTTGAAGCCGCCCGTGAAGGCATCTACGTCGAGAAGCTCGCCGCAGAAGTACAGCCCGGGCACTTTTTTGCATTGCATCGTCTTGGGGTCGATCTCCTTGACGTCGATCCCCCCTGCCGTCACGATCGCCTCTTCGACCGGGCGCAGCGCGCGCGGCGTAAGGCGAAAATCTTTTAAGGCGCGCAGCAGCGCGGCGCGCTGTACTTTGGAAACGGAATGGACGGGCAGCGTCTCTGCGACGGCAACCTGCGCCAGAACGGGGCGGATCATGCGCTTGGGGAGCAATGTTTCGAGCACATGCCCCACCTGCTTATTTTTGGCGGCGTCGAACTCGCGCAGCAGGCGGCGATCCAGCGTCTCCTCGTCCAGCGCGGGCTTTAAGTCGAGCGAGAGCAGCACAGAAGAGAGGTCACAGTCGTTGAGCAGGCTCGAAAGGGAGAGCACGATGGGCCCCGATACGCCGAAGTGCGTAAAGAGCATCTCCCCGAACAGAGAGCCGACCTTGCGGCCGCCGCACTGCGCGCTCAGGCGCACGTTCTTCAAAGACAGCCCCTGCAGCGGCTCGCAGCCGTCGCAGACGATCCCGCAGAGGGCGGGGCGCAGTTTGCCGACGCGCAGGCCGAAGCCGCGCGCAAAGACGTAGCCGTCGCCCGTGCTGCCCGTCGCCGGATAGGAGATGCCGCCCGTACAGACGATGACCGCATCCGCCTCGACCCTGCGCTTATCGGTGATTATGCCAAACATAGTACTCTGCAAAAGCTCGATTTTTTTGACTTGCTCGGAAAAAGCGAACGTGACGCCGGCATTTCTGCAATACCTTTCGAGGCACTTCGTGACGTCGCTCGCCTTGTCGGATGCGGGAAAGACGCGCCCCCCTCGCTCCACTTTGAGCGGAAGCCCGCCCTCCTCCAAAAAGCGCATCGTGCGCTCGGGCGGGAAGGCGTAGATGCAGCTTCGCAAAAACTTGGCGTTGTGCACGACGTTTTGGAAAAAATCTTCCGCAGGGAGGTCGTTGGTGACGTTGCAGCGGCCCTTGCCCGTGATGTAGATCTTCTTCCCCGCCTTTTCGTTGCGTTCGAGGACGAGGACGTCGTTGCCGCGCGCGGCCGCCGCATAGGCGGCCATCAGCCCGGACGCGCCCGCCCCGATGACGATCACCTTTTTCATCGCATATCCGTAAAAGCAGACAGAGCGGGAGAGCTGCGCGGCCCTCCCGCCCTGCCTCGTTTATTAAACCGGGTAGACCCCGCTGCCGTCGGCGAGATTTTTGTCGACGCCGCTCTCGGCGGCCTTGCGCCACTTGAAGAAGTTAAGCGCGACCTGACCGAACACAGCATAGGACAAGACGTCTTCTTCCTGTTCCATATAATCGGCGATCTCAGCCTTGAATTGTTCGTATTCGGGCTTTAAGTCGTCCGCCGGGCGATAATCGATGCGCTTTTCGCCGCCGATGCACTTTTGTACGACGGCTGCATCCGGCTCGGCGGGCAGTTTGCCGTATTCGCCGCGCAACAGCCCCTTGAACTCCTTGGTCACCATCTTGTAGCGCTCGCCCGCAAGCACGTTGAGCACAGCCTGCGTGCCGACGATCTGGCTGGAAGGCGTCACGAGCGGCGGGTAGCCGCAGTCTCTGCGGACGTTTGGCACTTCCGCGAGCACCTCGGCCAGCTTATCCGACTTGTTCTGCTGTTTGAGCTGAGAGATGAGATTGGAGAGCATCCCGCCCGGAACTTGGTAGATGAGCGCGTTGATGTCGATGGAGAGCACCTTGGGCGAGAGGAATCCGTCCTTCTTCAGGCGGTCTGCGACCCCCTTGAAATGCTCGACGATGGGCAGCAGCTTGCGGATATCGATGCCGGTATCGTACGGCGTCCCCTGCAACGTCGCGACCAGCGGTTCGGTCGCGGGCTGGCTGGTGCCGTTGCCGAGCGGCGAAAGCGCGCAGTCGACGATGTCTGCGCCCGCCTCGATCGCCTTGAGGTTGACCATGTCTCCCGTGCCTGCCGTATTGTGCGTGTGCAGGTGCACTTTCGTTTCCGGCTTGAGCTCCTTTTTGAGGCGAGACACGAGGTCGTACGCCGTGTAAGGGAGCAACAAGTTGGCCATGTCCTTGATGCAGATGTTGTCCGCACCCATGCTCTCGAGCTGCTTGGCGAGCTTGACGAAATACTCCGTCGTATGCACGGGGCTGGTCGTATAGCTGATGGCCGCCTCGCATACGCCGCCGTATTTTTTGATCGCCTTCATTGAGGTCTCGAGGTTGCGCGGGTCGTTGAGCGCGTCAAAGACGCGCACGATGCCGACGCCGTTCTCGATGGACTTAGCGACGAACTTTTCGACGACGTCGTCCGAATAATGGCGGTAGCCGAGCAGGTTCTGCCCGCGCAGCAGCATCTGGATGGGCGTCTTTTTGAGGTACTTTTTCAGCGTGCGCAGCCGCTCCCACGGGTCCTCGTTGAGGAAGCGCAGGCAACTGTCGAAGGTCGCGCCGCCCCACGCTTCCAGAGAATAATATCCGATCTCATCCAACTGTTCGAGCACGGGGATCATTTCGTCCGTGCGCATGCGCGTCGCCGCCTGCGATTGGTGCGCGTCGCGCAGGATGGTGTCGGTGATCATGACTTTTTTGGTATTTTTTTCAGCCATAGCCGTTCTCCTAATTCAATATGAGCCGGGCGCCGCGCGGGCGGCGCCCGAAAGAATGCGTCAGCCGCCAAAGCAGGCGAGCAAGAAGCCCGCAGCGATCGCAGAACCGATGACGCCCGCCACGTTCGGACCCATCGCGTGCATCAAGAGGTGGTTGCTCGGGTCCTCTTCTCTGCCGACGTCTTCGGATATACGCGCCGCCATCGGCACCGCCGATACGCCCGCCGAACCGATGAGCGGGTTGATCTTGCCGCCCGAGAGCTTGTTCATCACCTTCGCCGTCAGCAGGCCGCCCACCGTGCCGAAGCAGAAGGCAACCAAACCGAGCAGGATGATCGAGAGTGTGTTGACGGTGAGGAAGGTCGTACCGACGGCTTTGCACCCGACGGATACGCCGAGGAAGATGGTGATGGTATTCATCAAGCCGTTCTGCGCCTGCGACGAGAGGCGTTCGACGACGCCGCACTCGCGCATCAGGTTGCCGAGCATGAGCATGCCGAGCAGCGGGATCGCGTCCGGCAAGAGGATGCCGACGATCAGCGTACAGAGGATCGGGAAGATGATCTTTTCGATCTTTGTGACCTCGCGCAGCTGCTTCATCTTGATGGCGCGCTCTTTCTTCGTCGTCATCAGCTTCATGATCGGCTTTTGAATGATCGGGATGAGCGCCATATAGGAGTAGGCAGCGATCGCGATGGTCGCGAGCAGGTCTTCATTGGTAAACGCCGAAAGCTGCTGCGTCAGATAGATGGCCGTCGGGCCGTCTGCACCGCCGATGATGGCGATGGATGCCGCCGCAGCCGCGTCAAAGCCGATGATGACGGCCCCGACGAGCGTCAGAAAGACGCCCAGCTGCGCGCCCGCGCCGATGAGCATGCTCTTCGGGTTGGCGATCAGCGGGCCGAAGTCGGTCATCGCGCCGATGCCCATAAAGATGAGCGGCGGGTAAATGACGTTTTCGACGCCGAAGTACAGGTACCACAGCAGGCCGCGGTTGGTCACGTCCATATAGTCGTGACTGATGATGAGGTCGGAACTTGCAAAGGTCGTGCTGCCGTTTTCGACCACGCCCTCGACGAAGCCCTGCAGCGTGTACAATTCGGAAAAATCTCCGTTCAATATGAGGGTAGACGCCGTACCCGCCTGCAGCGCTTCAAAGCTCGCGTAGTAGGTCAGCGTATCGCCGTTCAGATAGCCCGCTCGGATATAGACGATATCATTCGTCAATTCGGACAGGTAGACACCCGCATACTCTGTACTGCTGTCCTCCGCAATGCCGAGTGACAGAGAAAGGTCGGGCCCGTATTCGCCCCATACGATGTCCTGCGCGCCGGGGATGTTGATGAGGAACATACCGAAGGCGATGGGCAGGAGCAGCAGAGGCTCGAATTTTTTTACGATGGCGAGATACATCAGGACCAATGCGATGACGATCATCACATAGTTCTGCCAATCACCCTGCATGAAGCCGGTCGAGCCCCACAGGTTCTGGAACATCTCAGCCAACCTGTCGAAAAAGCCAGGTGATTCAGCTGCAAGATACTGCATTGTGCGCCACCTGTCAGCCGATCACGGCAAGCAAAGTATTCGTCTCGACGTTGTTGCCGACAGCCGTCTTAAAGCTGATCTTGCCGTCGCAGGGCGAAGTGATGTCGTTGTCCATCTTCATCGCCTCGAGCACGAGCACGGGCTGATCCTTTTTGACGGTCGCGCCCTCTTCGACGAGCAACTGCTTGATCATCCCCGGGAAAGGAGAGAGCAGCTTCTCTCCGCCGGCAGGCGCGTCCGCAGCGGGCGCGGCCGCCTTTGCCGCAGGTGCGGGCGCAGCAGCGACGGGCTGCGCGGAAACGGCGCCCGCCGTGACCTCTTCAACGCCCACTTCGTAGTTTTTTCCGTCGATAGTAACGATAAATTTACGCATGATTGTTTCTCCTTTTCCCTATCAGAGTCTTTTGATCCGTTTTACTTGAAATTCGCACGCGGCGTTTTCGCTCGCGTAATAGGCGGCGATCGCCGCCACGATCGCGACGCGCACCTCCGCGCTGACCTCTTCTTCGGCCGCAGCGACCGGCGCAACGGCAGCGGCGGGCGCAGCCTTCTTTTTACCGCCCAAGGAGGGCAGCTTGCCGACGATCTTGCCGCACAGCCAGACGATGAAGATGAGCAGCACGATGCCGAAAAAAGTGACGAGAAACCCGACCAAGGCATACAGCAGCGATTCCGGGATGGAGATCTCCGGAACGAGATTCCCCGTGACGCTGTCGTATTCCGGCTTGTCAACCACTGCCAATAACGATAGTATCATACCCACCTCACTTCAGCAGCATCTGCAGCGATGCGACGAGATACTGCTTAACGAACTGCGGGCGGATGATGTTGTCCACATAGCCGTTCTTGGCGGCGTTGATCGGGTCGGCATTTTCGTCGGCGTAGCGCGCCGCAAGTTTAGCCGTATCCGCCTTCTCGCCCGCAAACTCGATCTCGGCGCCCTTTGCGTCTTCAAACAGCGCGATCTGCGCCGTCGCGAAGGCGTAGCTGTAATCAAAACCTGCCGACTTGGCGGCAAACAGCGTATAGCCGAGGCCGATGGCGCGCTTCCAAACGACGGAGATCTTCGCGCTCTCAATCAGGTCATATGTCTCTAAGAGTTTGAAGCAGTTCTTCAGTACCCGGCTGTCGTTCGTCTGCAGGTTGGGGCGGATGCCGCGCACATCTGCAAACGTGATCAGCGGGAGGCTGTAATAGGAAGCAAACTCCGCAAAGTCGGTGATCTTGGCGACGTTTTCAGCGTCCAAAAGCACACCGTCCGCCCCGTCAAATACGACGGCTGCGGCGGCGATGCCGCCGACGCGGCCGAGCACGCAGCGCACCTCGGGCGAGCAGCCCTTGCCCACCTCTACCGCGCTGTCTGCATCGAATACGGCTTCGATGAGCTCGCTCGCCGTGCAGCCTTCGTCCAGCGCCGGGAACACGGCGTTCAGGTCGGCGCCGTTTTCGACGACCGCGCCGCTGAAATCGGGCAAAATATCCAAAATCTTTCGGACAGTCTCGCGCACTTCCTTATAATTCTCCGCCGTGAAGGAGACGAGCCCGGTGTGCGGCAGAGCCTCCGCCCCGCCTACCTGCGCTTCGGGCAGGTTTTTGCCGCTCTTTGCGGCGATAACGAGCGGGCTGTCCGCCGCCAAAACGCTGTCCTTCATAAAGAAGGTGAAGTCGGCGCAGGCCGCGAGCAGGGCGCTCTGCCCGTACACCTCGCCGTCGACGACGGCAAACTGCGGCACGACGCCGTGCAGCTTGGCCGCTTTGGCGAGCAGCTGTGCCATGCCCTCGAGCGCGGTGATGCCCTCGCCGATCTGCATGCCGCGGCTGTGCAGCACATAGACGATCGGCGTGGAATTTTTTTCCGCGAGCGCGAGCATCCGGCCGATCTTCTCGCAGCCGGCCTTGCAGGCGCCGCCGTGCAAGACGGCAAAATTCTGCGCCGCAATGTACACGGGGTACCCGTCGACGGTCGCAAAACCGGTGACGACGCCATCCCCTTCCGCCTCCGCGTCGAAAAGATCGTTCTTAGAAAAGCTGAAGCCGGACAGCTCGACAAAACTGTCGGCGTCGATCAGCGAAGAGATCGCCTTGCGGATGTCCGTTCCGGCCGCAAGGACTTTTTCTCGCCGCGCCTGCAACAATTTGATCTTGTCCATATGACCTCCCTGTGTCAAAATCCAAATCTAACCAATTAGCATTATACCGTATTTCTGTCAAAAAAGCAATGCTTTGCCCCGTTTTTCCATCCGTTTGATGATAAAAATTTACACGGCGCGCTCACAAATCTTTCGCGCGGCGATAACGCCGCGCCCGGCCTTTTTCAGAAAAAACGGTGGGTGCACGGGCAAAATAATTGCTTTTTTTGCCAAAGTATAGTAATATAGTAAAAGGTTATTCAAAGCATTTTAAAGGAATCTTCAAAATAAAAGCAACTAAATTAAAATAACCGGCAGCACCTTATTTCAGGCATCATACGCTTCCGTAGTTAAATGGATATAACAGCCCCCTCTGAAAGGCCGCCGTGGTTCGCGCGAGCGAAGCGACGCTCAGCCGAGGGGACCCCTTCAGGGGTTTCGGCTGATACCCGCCGGGCGGCGGGAATTTGCAACGCAATACGCTTCCGTAGTTAAATGGATATAACAGCCCCCTCTGAAAGGCCGCCGTGGTTCGCGCGAGCGAAGCGACGCTCAGCCGAGGGGACCCCTTCAGGGGTTTCGGCTGATACCCGCCGGGCGGCGGGAATTTGCAACGCAATACGCTTCCGTAGTTAAATGGATATAACAGCCCCCTCCTAAGGGGCCGTTGTGGGTTCGATTCCCGCCGGGAGTACCAGATAAAAACAAACGAACTCTCTTGTATTTTGAGGGCGGTTTTGTGCAAATAATACGCCTAAACGACTGATTTTTGCGCAAATTCGTGTTCGTTTGGAAAATCAGCATCTTCGGATGCACGAAAAAAGACGGTTATTCTCGCAAGGAATAGCCGTCTTTTTCTATGTTGATACGGTCAAAAATTATTCGTCAACTTCGGGCAAATTGCCGCTGAAATAGTCATCCGACAGAAAAGTATCGCTATACTCAGGACGTTGCGTTACACTGTCCACAAAATTATCAAGAATATTTGCGGCTTTCATTTTGTCCGCTTCTGTGTAAAAAGTTCTATGTATATCAATACGATTTTCAGAGCAATACTCAACAATCAGTCTGCGCATGGTTCTGCTTTCGTTTCGGTCGAAAGCCGCGGCAAGATCGTTTGCGGTGGGCTTGACTGCCGGATTCAGTAATTTTATGTCTGCCGTCATCTCGTCACCTTTGAGCGCGTCACTCCCTCGAATGCTTGCCCTGTATGCCTCAACAAGTTTTTTCCCTTCCTTGTTTACTCCGTCAAGGGCTTCTTTTGTTGCGGCTTCCTGCTTTTCAATGTCGTTTTTGGAATAATAATCAGGAAGTCTTTTCATTCTCTGCAATACAGCCATGCTTTTCTGATAATCGTCCATTAAAGATCGCATCTTTTCTCTGAGTTCTTTTTTGATATTCATGCTTAGTTATCTCCTTTTAATAAGTTTTCTGTGTTTGTCAGTAATGCCCACACTAAACCGTCTTTCGGTTCTATATGGTCGATTCTTGCTATTTCCTCATCGGTCAATAGTTCGATTGCCTCATAATAAAATAGTGTCTTTTTCGTCCCGTCTTTGTAATAAAGCGTTGCCGTTTCAATCAGATCGCTTATGGGTCTTTGCGCCGCTTCCAATTTGCGGATGCGGCTGAGAATGCTATTCCTGTCCACATTCGCCCCCTGTTGCCTGTTGTGCCTGTTCAAGTTTTTCAAGGCGTACCAAAATATTGTTAGCCTCGATATATCGCAAACCATGCCGCAATAGCGCGTCTGCCGCCGATACTTTGATCGTGGTCGGCGTTTTTTCATCTTCCACAATATCGCTCAATGTGTCGATTGCAAGCGTTAAGCGGGCGGAAATAGCATCACACGCTTCGGCAAGAAAGCATTGTTTTGTTGCCTTGTACCGTTCCAAAAATTCCGCATCTTTCAACTTGTTGCGGACGGTCGATTCCGAACAAAACGCACGCTTTGCCGCTTGCCTGATACTGCCGCACGTTACAAGCGCGGCAAGGATTGCCTCGTCTCTGTTTCGCTTCATGAAAACCTCCCTGAATTGTAGTAAATTTCAGTAAATTTGCGGTTCTTTGCATTCTTTGCAAAAAAAATGTAACCGTTCTATATTTTCAAAATATATAGGGGTTCACATAAAATTTGCAAAGTTTGCAAAGGCTTTGATTTATGGCGGGATATTGCCGATAATTTCATAGCCTCTTACAATATTTCTCACGCCTTTGCCGTCTACTGTCCCGCTTAGCGCAAAGATGCCTTTGATTTTTAACTCATCAAAGAAATTTGTCTTGCTTTCCGTGCCATAGCCGTTTACTTCGCACCAATCAGAAAAGCATTGATACACCTTTCCCGCAAGAGAGTTTTTGCCTGTTTTCTGCAAGCACTCGGAAATAAACAAGCCGATTTTATCCGAACTTTGCCGATATTCCTCGGTTGCGTTGCGCACACTTTGCGGCGCGGTTGCCCCGTGTTCCCGATACTTTTTCAAGCCCTCGATGCACCAAAGGAAAATGCCGCTGATAATTTGGGGATTTTTCAGCCGTTCTTTTAAGCCGGTGTCCTGCTCCTCGCGCGAAAAATGCTTGTCAAAGGTTATCACATTTACACGCCCGCTTGAAAAGATGCTGTCATCCTGTATAAGCGGCAGATAGTTTGTATTGATAAACAATTTGAACATAGGGATATATTCAAATTCGCTCTCATACAAGCGGCGGCAGGTAATGGCATCCCGCCCCAACAAAGTTTTAAGCAAAGCACAATCGAAAAGCATTTTTTTCGGTGGTTCGGATGCGTTCAAAAAGCGGCATCCTGCAAGCCTTGCTATATCTCCGCTTGCCTGCCTTGTGTCTTTGTTTTGCTTCATTGCAAGCGTTTGCGGTTGCGTGGTCATAGAATATCCGTGCGCCCCGCCCAACATATAAGATATAGTTTCCACAAGCGTGCTTTTCCCGTTGCGTGTCGATGCTCCGTACAATATCCAGCACGTTTCAAGAGTGGTCTCTGCCGTCAAAGAATAGCCCAAAATTTTCTGCAAGTAGTCTATTTTTTCGGCATCGTTTTGCATCACTTCGGCGATAAACTTTTCCCATTGTGCGGCGGGCGCATCCGTCTCATAAATTACATTTGAAATCTTTGAGAGCAAGTCTCGCGGACTGTGCGGCTTGAAAGAATAATCATTCAAATTGAAAGTACCGTTTTGACAATTCAACAAGGCAACGTTTGCATCAAGGTCGCTATTGCTGATAAAGTATTTGTCCTTTGCATCCTTTAACATTGTTTCTCTGTATTTGTTTTGTCCATATTTTAAGACGATTTTTGAATATTCCGTGCGTTTCTGATCGTCTTTGATATGTGTACAATATATGGACAAAGCATCGACAAGTTCTTTCGCGCGTCTGCTTGCTTCCATTGCCCGCGCATCCAATACCCACATTCTGCCGTCATAGTTCATCCATTGATTTGCCGTAACATTAAAACGGCATTTATCTCGGAATATATCGGCGAACAGATCCCCAAACCCTTTATCATCCCAACTATACGTTAGATCAGGCTGTATTTTGTCCAAACTTTCAACCAATTCGGGATGTGGGCAAATCGCTATCATGCGCCGCAAATAATTTTGAGCATCATCGTGAGCGATTTTGTCGGGCATGACGTTTAGAGCCGTTCTCAATAAATAATCATCTCGGAGCATCTTTTTTTGGTGCGCCTCGTCTTTCTTCTGTGCGTATGGAGAAAGTTTGAAATAGTCGATTGCCGTATTAACATTGCCGTTGCAATAGTAGAGTAGTTTTTCCAATAGAGCGGCATCGTTTGCGCTCTCATCACTTTTTGAAAAGATACCGTTCCAAAAGTCGGAAAACTTTCTGTCTTTCATTGCACGCCCAAACCAATCATCGGCGGGCGGCGGATAGGGGCTTGCTTGTCCCCGCGCCGTCTGCATGGATTGCTTTCGCATCATATACTTGCGGCAAATTTCATCAAGCACGTTGCCGCCGTTTGTCAGATCTCCGCCGATTCTATCGCCTGTTATTGTGATAAACTTATATGTACAGCCCGCGACATACACTTCAAGCCCCAAAGCGCGGTTATTGATATAGAAAGTTTCCTTGTCATAATAAAAGCCGTTCGGGACAGTAAAGACGATATGCACGCCCTTTCCGCTTGGGCTGTACTCGGTATAACTTCCCATTCTATCAATAATTTCCGCCGCCATATCATTCAGTTTTCCGCTCTCCGCACAATGGTCTATATCCACAGCGGCAAGCGGCGGGAAAATTCCGATGCCTAAGCCGTCATAGCCGCCTCGCTCAAAGGCTTTCAGAGCCGTCTCAAAGCCCGAAAAATGCTGTTGTTCATTGGGTTTCGCACGCTTGCCTGTATGCGGGTTATATGGCACTTTTGTAGGCTTTCCGTCCCGTTCTTCGTATCGCCAAACACACCATTGCCCATTGTCTTTCAATGCTTTCGGAATGTTATTCGGGTTCATCTGCATCACCTGCTTTTTGTTCAGTCGCTAAGAAAAGTGCAAATTCTTCTTTATGGGCATTGAGATACTCCAAAATGGGATAGTAGAAAGCCTCTGCAATTTCCCGCGCTTTCTTCCTATCAATTTTCATGCTTTTCGCCCGCTTTCAATGTGGAAATGGCTGTCAGGATGCGCCCTTGCTGTTCCTCGGTCAAATCACGCCGAAACCATTTGCAAAACGTGTATTCGCTTATGCCGATAGCCGCCGCAATTTCATAATCAAAAAAGCGGCTTTTTCTCATAATCTCTTTTATTTCCTGATTTGTCATTGTAAAGAAATCTCCTTTTTGAATTATAAAAGGGTTGCGCAACTTCTTTTACATGACGATTATAGCACCTACAAAAATAGTTTCATATAACATAACACGCAAAGAAAAATTTTTATAATACGTGTTATATTATTGATTTACTGCAACAATTATGGTACAATATATAAAAAGGAGACGTTTATGAAAGTTTTTATACCTGAAAATGAGCCTTATGAAATTATTGATAGGCACGCATACCCTCTTGGCTATAAACTGATTGAATTCCTTCCTCAGATTCATGAAAAAATTAAAGACGGCGAACATAAGGATGAAGTTCATATCGAATTCAATTCTATTACGGAAAGAACAAACGAAACGGCTGCCGAAATAATAGAAAGCGTAAAAAAAAGTATTGCAAAAAATAAAAATAGCCGTGCTGTTGATGCGCGTGAAATCACTTTCGGAATTGCATTGTGTGAATATATCTCTCTGTGCAATGAGGATATAAGATTTTATACGGAGAATAACTTTTTGAAGATAATGGCGATATACGGTTTTCAATCCCCTCGTAAAACTATTATTCCGTTCGATGCGGAAACGAAAAGACAAGTAATCTCGATAGGGATATTGCCTTCAAACCTATTTAGTCAAAGTGATGTTCAAAGGAAAATTCGCGGAATTCCATATAAAGATAAAGAAGATACGGGATGTATTTTCGCATGGGAATATGACTGTAATTGCTCATCTTCTAACTATGTTGAATATTATTATGCTGTAATGTTAGAACTTGTAAAACATAATAAATTTGTAAAGCAATGTGCGCATTGCGGGCGGTGGTTTGTTACAAATAATAGAACTGATGAAAAGTATTGCAAACGCGAAAGCCCATATAGAAAAGGAAGAACTTGCCCAGAGGCTGAGGCTGATATTAGAAATTATTTACGCAATAAAAAAACGCCCCTTGCGCAAGAGCGTGAACGCGCTCGAAATCGCTCAAATCAGCTCGAAGGCGTAAAAGAAGAATATAAACGTCTTGATGCTGAATATCAAATCGCTGTCAAGAATGACGAAGTAGAGACAAAAGAACAAGAATGGATTGAAAAATTTATGAAGTGCGCTCGCGGCAGAAAGAGAGGTAAAAAACAATGAACATAGTCATATACGCAAGATACAGTTCCCACAAACAGACGGAGCAAAGCGTTGAGGGACAGCTCAAAGATTGCTATGCCTATGCCCAAAAGCATAGCTATACCGTGGTCGGCGAATACGTTGACAGAGCCATAAGCGGAAGGACGGACAATCGCCCCGAATTCCGCCGCATGATTGAGGATAGCAAGAAAAAACGCTTTCAGGGTGTTTTGGTATGGAAATTAGACAGATTTTCACGCGACAGATATGACAGTGCAATCGGTGAATTATACTATTAAGTGCAACAGTTGAAGAAAAAAGAAGTTCATACAAATCTGTGGTAAAATAGAGTTGCAAA
>CALVXB010000010.1 GCA_944368775.1 uncultured Clostridia bacterium
CCCGAACCGGAACCCGAGCCGGAGCCCGAACCGGAGCCCGAACCCGAACCGGAGCCCGAGCCCGAACCCGAGCCGGAGCCCGAGCCGGAGCCCGACCCCGAGCCCGAACCGCACGAGCATGACTTCGGCGAATGGGTGGTAACTATCCCCGCGACTTGCACGGAAGAAGGCGAGGAGCAGCGCACCTGCGCATGCGGCGAGACGGAGACGCGCCCGATCAATGCGACAGGTCATACCGTAGTGATCGACGCCGCCGTCGACCCGACATGTACAGAGACAGGGCTGACCGAGGGCAGCCACTGCTCCACCTGCGGCGAAGTGCTCGTTGAGCAGGAAGTTGTCCCCGCAACGGAACATGCCTATTCAGGTACAGTCACTAAGCAGCCGACGTGTACAGAAACGGGCGTGTGTACCTATACTTGCACGCACTGTGGCGATCAATATACCGCATTTATTGCGGCGTTTGGGCACGATTATGTAAGCAAAGTGGAACACGGCGCTACTTGTACGCAGACGGGGTCGATTCTATATACCTGCACGCGCTGTGGTAACAGCTATCGAGTAACGACGTATGCCAATCACGATTATCGGCTTATAGAGACGGTTGCGGCCACTTGCACGCAGCCCGGGTATCAACTTTTTCGTTGTTCTGTCTGCGGGGATGAGTATAAAATCGATATCCCTGCAGAAGCCGGGCACAATTATGTGGGCGTCGTTACAGTTGCTCCTACGACAGAGCGTGAAGGTATTATGACTTATACCTGTACGGTCTGCGGAGATTCTTACACCGTGCCTTTGGCAAAATTGAACAGCGGGGATGGTTATGTCCTGTTGATTCAAGACAGACTCCCTTGGACCACCGACAACAACGCCGTCATCCTTAACTATCTTACGGATACGCGGCAGATCGACGGGTGGGAACTCGTGACTACGGCAGAAGCAGCATCGGTGGACTTTGCCGACTATGACGTCGTCTATATTGCCAACGATCAAACGACGGCAACGTATAACCGGTTAAAGGCACTTGACGATGAACTGACGCAGTTTGTGCAAGCCGGCGGCGTACTCATATACGGCGCGTGTGATCACGGCTGGGGCGCGGGCGATATTTCGTACGATCTCCCGGGCGGCGTGAGTATTGACAACTACTACTCAAACTATAATTATATCGTAGATGACGCGCACGACGTAATCACGGGAGTGTTGACGGGCGGCGTCAAGCTGACGAACGACATTTTGTACAGTACATACAGTAGCCATACGACCTTCCATGACCTGCCCGAAGACCACAATGTTATTTTGCAGGACGCGAAAGGCGATCCCACATTGGTGGAATATGCACTGGGCAATGGATATGTGATCGCGAGCGGACTCACATGGGAATATACTTACGAGCGCACATTTGTGAATGGTACATCTTTCGCAAAGGAGATCTACGACGACCTGTTCGTCTATGCGATGATGCTTGCCGACCCCTGCGAACATCAATATGAAAAAGGCGAGACGGTCGCGCCGATATGCATGGAAGACGGCTACACCGTATATACTTGCATGGTGTGCGGCAGAGAATATCACGGCGATTTGGTACCGGCATTGGGCCACGCTTGGGACGATGGCAAGGTCACGACGCCCGCGACCTGCACGCAGGAAGGCGTAATGACCTACACCTGCGAGCGCTGCGGCGATACGAAGACGGAGCCGATCGCGATGAAGGAACATACCGTAGCGATCGACGCCGCCGTCGCACCGACCTGCACGGAAACGGGCTTGACCGAAGGCAAGCATTGCTCCGTCTGCAACGAAGTTCTTGTCGAACAGGAAGTCGTCCCCGCAACGGAACATGCCTATTCAGGTACAGTCACTAAGCAGCCGACGTGTACAGAAACGGGCGTGTGTACCTATACTTGCACGCACTGTGGCGATCAATATACCGCATTTATTGCGGCGTTTGGGCACGATTATGTAAGCAAAGTGGAACACGGCGCTACTTGTACGCAGACGGGGTCGATTCTATATACCTGCACGCGCTGTGGTAACAGCTATCGAGTAACGACGTATGCCAATCACGATTATCGGCTTATAGAGACGGTTGCGGCCACTTGCACGCAGCCCGGGTATCAACTTTTTCGTTGTTCTGTCTGCGGGGATGAGTATAAAATCGATATCCCTGCAGAAGCCGGGCACAATTATGTGGGCGTCGTTACAGTTGCTCCTACGACAGAGCGTGAAGGTATTATGACTTATACCTGTACGGTCTGCGGAGATTCTTACACCGTGCCTTTGGCAAAATTGAACAGCGGGGATGGTTATGTCCTGTTGATTCAAGACAGACTCCCTTGGACCACCGACAACAACGCCGTCATCCTTAACTATCTTACGGATACGCGGCAGATCGACGGGTGGGAACTCGTGACTACGGCAGAAGCAGCATCGGTGGACTTTGCCGACTATGACGTCGTCTATATTGCCAACGATCAAACGACGGCAACGTATAACCGGTTAAAGGCACTTGACGATGAACTGACGCAGTTTGTGCAAGCCGGCGGCGTACTCATATACGGCGCGTGTGATCACGGCTGGGGCGCGGGCGATATTTCGTATGACCTCCCGGGCGGCGTGCGTATCGACAACTACTACTCCAACTACAATTATATTGTGGATGACACGCACGACCTAATCACGGGCGTGTTGACGGGCGGCGTCAAGCTGACGAACGACATTTTGTACAGTACATACAGCAGCCATACGACCTTCCATGGCCTGCCCGAAGACCACGATATTATTTTGCAGGACGCGAAGGGCGATCCCACGTTGGTGGAATATGCGCTGGGCGATGGATATGTGATTGCAAGCGGACTCACCTGGGAATATACCTATGAGCGCACGTTTGTGGACGGTACATCTTTCGCAAAGGAGATCTACGACGACCTGTTCGTCTATGCGATGACGCTTGCCGACCCCTGCGAACATCAATATGAAGAAGGCGAGACGGTTGCGCCGACATGCATGGAAGACGGCTACACCGTATATACTTGTATGGTGTGCGGCAGAGAGTATCACGGCGATTTGGTACCGGCATTGGGCCACGATTGGGACGAGGGCGAAGTCACGGCGCCCGCGACCTGCACGCAGGAAGGCGTGATGACCTACACCTGCACGCGCTGCGGCGATACCAGGACGGAGCCGATCGCGATGAAGGAACATACCGTAGCGATCGACGCCGCCGTCGCGCCGACCTGCACGGAGACGGGACTGACGGAAGGCAAGCATTGCTCCTCCTGCGGCGAAGTTCTTGTCGAGCAGGAAGTCGTCCCCGCGCTCGGCCACGATTGGGACGAGGGCGAAGTCACGACGCCCGCGACCTGTACGCAAAAAGGCGTGATGACCTACACCTGCACGCGCTGCGGCGACACCAGGACGGAGACGATCGATCCGCTCGACCATGATTGGGATGAGGGCAAGGTCACGACGCCCGCGACCTGCACGCAGGAAGGCGTGATGACCTACACCTGCGAGCGCTGCGGCGATACCGAGACGGAGCCGATCGCGATGAAGGAACACACCGTAGCGATCGACGCCGCCGTCGCGCCGACCTGCACGGAGACGGGTTTGACGGAAGGCAAACATTGCTCCGTCTGCGGAAAAGTACTTGTCGAGCAGGAAGTACTCCCCGCGCTCGACCATGATTGGGACGATGGCGAAGTCACGACGCCCGCGACCTGCACGCAGGAAGGCGTGATGACCTACACCTGCACGCGCTGCGGCGATACCAAGACGGAGCCGATCGCGGCGAAAGGTCACACCGAAGTGATCGACGCCGCCGTCGCACCGACGTGTACGGAGACAGGTTTAACGGAAGGCAGCCATTGCTCCGTCTGCGAAAAAGTACTTGTCGAGCAGGAAGTCGTCCCCGCGCTCGACCATGATTGGGACGATGGCGAAGTCACGACGCCCGCGACCTGCACGCAGACCGGTGTGATGACCTACACCTGCACGCGCTGCGACGATACCAGGACGGAGACGATCGATGCGACAGGCCACACCGTAGCGATCGACGCCGCCGTCGCGCCGACCTGCACGGAGACGGGACTGACGGAAGGCAAGCATTGCTCCTCCTGCGGCGAAGTATTCGTCGCACAGGAAGTGCTCCAGACCATTCCTCACAATTATGTAAACGGCGTCTGCACGATGTGCGGCAAGCGAGATGAAAACTATGCGACGAAAGGACTTGTCTTTACCCTTTCGGATGACGGTACCTATTACAGCGTGACCGATTATACCGGCTCCGCTAAAGAGGTGTCCATCCCTTCCGTCCATCAAGGGCTGCCCGTCACTTCCATCGGGGAGGATGCGTTCAGGGGTTGCGAGAGTCTTACGAGCATCACCATCCCCGACAGCGTCACTTCCATCGGGGATTATGCGTTCTATATTTGCGACCTTACGAGCATCACCATCCCCGACAGCGTCACTTCCATCGGGTGGCAGGCGTTCTCTGATTGCTACAGCCTTACGAGCGTGACGATCGGTGACGGCGTCACTTCCATCGGGAATCTAGCGTTCTCCGGTTGCTCCAGTCTTACGAGCATTACGATTCCGGACAGCGTCAAGCTCATCGGGAATCATGCGTTCTGGAATTGCTCCGGCCTTACGAGCATCACGATCCCCGACAGCGTCACTTCCATCGAGAGTTCTGCGTTCTATAATTGCACCAGCCTTACGAGCGTGACATTTGAAAACCCGAACGGGTGGAGCGCGAGCAATTATTATGGCAATTGGTCGCTTTCGGCAACAGACCTCTCCAATCCTGCGACGGCGGCGAGATATTTGCGCGATACTTATGATATTTATGACTGGACCCGCAAATAAGTAAAAAAGAGTGGGCCTTCCGCCGAATGGCGGAAGGCCCCTTTTCTTTGTTCGGACGGGGCGGGGGGAAGGGCGTATGCCGCGGGCGGCGCGCCCGGCGGAAAACCTTCTTCCCCAAACGATACAAGGCGCGGGCGCTTTACAGCGTCGGCACTTCTTCGCCCCCCTCAAAGAGATAGCGGGCGATCTTGACGTCGGCGTTGGCGTCCTTGCAGTACCAGTCGGCGCCGATCTTTTTGGCAAAGCCGGCGGTCAGCACCGCGCCGCCCACCATCACGCGGCAGCCGGGGCAGCGCTCGCGCAGCAGGCGGATGGTCTGCTCCATCGCGGGCACGGTGGTCGTCATCAGCGCGGAGAGGCCGCACAGCTTCGCGCCCTCGCGCGCGCACGCCTCGGCGACCGCCTCGGGCGGCACGTTTTTGCCGAGGTCGATCACCTTGTAGCCGTAGTTTTCGAGCACGGTGCGCGCGATGTTTTTGCCGATGTCGTGGATGTCGCCCTTGACGGTCGCCAGCACGATCTTGCCGCGCGCCGCGCCGCCGCCGGGCAGCCGCTTTTTCACCTCGTCAAAGCACAGCTTGGCGCTCTCCGCCGCCGCGATCAGCTGGGGCAGGAAGAGCACGCCCTTTTCGTAGTCGTCGCCCACCTCGTTGAGCGCGGGGATCAGGCTGTCGTTGACGACGTCGAGGGGGGCATTCGTTTCGAGCAGCTGCGCGCAGGCGGCGGCCGCCTGCGGCAGCCCGCGGCGGATGCAGCGGAACAGCTCGGCGCGCGCGTCGCCCGCCTTTTCCTGCGTCGGCTGCGGGGCGGCGGCGGGGATGTTGCCGTAGCGCGCGGTGTAGTCGGCGCAGTTTTTGTCCTCGCCGCTCAGCGTCTTCCACGCCCGCACCGCCTGCATCATTTCGGGTACGTTGGGGTTTATGATGGGCGCGTCCAGCCCCGCCGCCAGCGCCGCCGTCAAAAAGGCGGTGTTCACGATGCGCCGCTCGGGCAGGCCGAAGGAGATGTTGCTCACCCCCAGCACCGTCTTGACGCGGTACCTGCGCTTGAGCGCGCGCATGGCGTTCAAAGTTTCCCGCGCCTGCCCCTGCTCGGCGCTGACCGTCAGCGTCAGGCAGTCGATGAGGATGTCCTCCTGCGGGATGCCGTATTCTGCGCAGGCGGATATGATCTTTTCTGCGATGCGCACACGCTCGGCGGCGGTGCGCGGGATGCCCCGCTCGTCCGTCGTCAGCCCGACGACGGCCGCGCCGTACTTTTTGACGATGGGCAAAATGGCGCGCAGCGTCTGTTCCTCGCCGTTCACCGAGTTTACGATCGCCTTGCCGCAGCAGCGGCGCAGCGCCGCCTCGATGGCCTCCGGCTTGCCGCAGTCGATCTGCAGCGGCAGGTCGCACACCGCCTGCACTTCGGATACCAGCCGCACGAGCGCCTGCCGTTCGTCGATGTCGGGCAGGCCCGCGTTGACGTCGAGGATGTCCGCGCCCGCCTCCGCTTGCTCGATCGCCTGCCCCTGCACGAAGGCGTAGTCCCCCTCGCGCAGCGCCTGCTTCATCGCCTTTTTGCCCGTCGGGTTGATGCGCTCGCCGATGACGCGCACCCCGTCCAAAAACACCGCCTTGGTGCCCGAGCAAACGGCGGATATAGGATGATGTTTGCGCGCGTGCACCTTCGTTCCGTCCGCGAGGGCGCGCAGTTTGCGGATGTGTGCGGGCGTCGTGCCGCAGCACCCGCCGATGATGCGCACCCCCTCGCGCACGAAGGTGCGGTAAGCGGCGGCAAACTCTTCCGGCCCCACGCCGTAGTGCATCTGTTCGTCGGGCAGCCCCGCGTTCGCCTGCACGAGCACGGGCTTGTCGCTGTAGCGCAGCAGCGCGCGCACGACGGGCAGCAGCTTGTCCGGCCCCAGCGAGCAGTTCACGCCGACGGCGTCGGCGAGGGGAGAGGCGGTCAGCGCGTAGCATACGGGGTCGCATCCGGCAAAGGTGCGGCCGTTTTCTTCAAAGGTCATCGAGCACAGCACGGGCAGCGAGGTGTGTTCGCGCGCCGCCAGCACCGCCGCGCGCAGCTCCTGCAAGTCTGCCATCGTCTCGATGAGGATGAGGTCCGCCCCCGCCTGCGCGCCCGCTATCGCCTGCCGCGCAAAGGCGTCGTACGCCTCGTCGAAGGAGAGGCTCCCCATCGGCGCGAGCAGCCTGCCCGTCGGGCCGATGTCCAGCGCGACGTACTTGCCCGGCGCAGCTTTTTTTGCGAGCGCCACGCCCGCGCGGATGAGCGTCTCCGCCTCTTCCCGCCCGTTCGTCTTAAATTCGTTCGCGCCGAAGGTGTTTGCCGTGATCACGTCCGCCCCCGCAAGCGCGTAGTCGCGGTGGATGCCCTCGATGACGTCGGGGCGCTCGATATTCCACCGCTCGGGCACCGTGCCCACCGGGCCGCCCGCCCGCTGCTGCAGCATGGTGCCGAACGCGCCGTCAAACACGGCGATATGTTCGCGGATAAAGTCTGTAAAGCGCATGGGTCAGCTCCTTTTGCGGAAGGCGCAGCCGGTATGCCCGCAGGCGGCGCAGTTTCCGCATCCCTTTTTTTCTGTGCGCGCGGGCGGCTCGTCGGCGATGCCGATGACCGCCGTCACCGACTTGCGCGGCGTCAGCAGGCAGCTCTCGTCGCAGCACAGCCCGATGGCGGTGTCCGTGCGCAGCAGGCGGCAGATGTCCGGCTGGGCTTCGAGCGGAAAGTCGCCGTACCCGCACGAAAAACGGGGCAGCAGCCGCTTGTCGCAGCCCTTTTGCAAGTCGTCGCACACGTCGTCGCAGTAGCTCTCGATCGCGCACGAGCAGGCGGTGTCGAACAGCAGCGCCTCGTAGGCGCTGCGCGCGTTCAGCTTTGCCAGCTCGCGCTCGGCGGCGGCGCCCAGCGTCGCCGCAAACAGGTACACTTCGCGGCAGCCGGCGAGGTGGGCGCGGATGTCCTCCCCCTCGAGGCAGAAGCCGCTCGCGCCCAGCTCCCACCGCTCATTGAGGGGGAAGCGCCGCACCGTCGAACGCGGGGCTGCGATATCGAGGCAGCGCTTGGCCGCCTCGTCCAGCTTTTCTAAAAGAACGTCGTCCGTCTCCTGCCCCCGCCAGCCGAGGTAGCGCAAAAACTCGGCGCGGTCAACCTGCATGGTTGATCTCCGCCAGCACCCCGCCGATGCTCTCGGTGATGCGCCGCGCGACGGTCGGGTTGTTCATCACGTACAGGTGGATGCCCTGCACGCCCGAAGCGAGCAGGTCGACGATCTGGTCGACGGCGTAGGCGATGCCCGCCTCCATCAGCGCCTCCGGCTTGTCGTAAAAGCGCGCGATGGCGCGCGAAATTTTAGAGGGGATCTTCGCGCCCGAAAGGGCGATGGTGCGGTCGACGTGGCTCTTTCTCACCAGCGGCATGATGCCCGCCTGCACGGGCACGTCGATGCCCGCCGCCGCCAGCAGGTCGCGGAAGCGGTAAAAGTCGTCGTTGTCAAAAAACAGCTGGGTGTTCAGGTGCGTCACGCCCGCGTCCACCTTCTTTTTCAAATTGCGCACGTCCTCGGCGAGAGAAGCGCTTTCGGGGTGCCCCTCGGGGTAGCACGCCCCCGCCACGTCAAAGCCGCCGCGCGCGCGGATGTACGCGGCGAGGTCGGAGGCGTGGGGGAAGTCTGCGCACTCCTGCGCCCCCGCGATGCGGTCGCCGCGCAGGGCGAGCACGTTTTCGATGCCCATGTTTTGCAACGTGTCCAGCGTGCCGTCGATGGCGGCGCGGCTCGCGTGGATGCAGGTCAGGTGCGCCAGCGGCTCGACGCCGCAGCGCTTGACCAGCTGCGAGATCTCCGGCGTGCGCGCGTTGCCCGAGCCGCCCGCGCTGCACGTCACAGAGATGTAGTCGGGCCCCAGCGCAGACAGCGCCTCGATGGTGCCGCGCACCGCCGCTACGTCCGCCGTCGGCTTGGGGGGAAAGATCTCAAAGGAGTACACCGCCTTTTTTTGGCGGAAGAGGTCTGAAATAAACATAGGCGCACCGTCCTCATAAAATTGGGCAGCCCTCCCGCCGCGGCGGGGGAAGAAGCCTATCATTATATTACAACAAATCGGGCAAAGGTGCAAACATTTTGGCAAGTTTTTTGAATTTCCGTTCTGAAAGCCCCCCTCCGCGCATAGGATAGAGTACAGTTCAAACGCAAAGGGAGGCACGCCCATGAACGATACCATCGACTACGCCGAAATGCTCGAGATACCCGTCAACACCCTCAACGTCACCAAAAAGCGCAGCAAAAAGCGGCGCGAGGAGGAGGACCTCAAAGAGCGCGTGCTCGATTCCGTCAACGAAAAGATGGACGCGCAGCCGCAGGAGGGGGCGCAGGAAGAAAACGTCGTCGACTACGGCGCCCCGCCCGAAGAGCCGCCGCAGCCCGCGCCGCAAAAGCGCTTCCTTGAAAACAAGCTGCTGCTCGGCGAGTTCATCGCCGTCTGCGCGCTGTGCGCGACCATCCTTTTGACCAACCTGTTCTGGCAGGAGAGCGCCATCAACACCTTTTTCCGCTCCCTCATCACCGAGGATACGCCCGCCGCCGCGCCCGACGAGCGCAGCTATGCCGAGCTGACGGCGGGCAGCGTCGTCGCCGATGCAGACATCGCCTGCGCTGTCTCCGAAACGGGCGTGCTCTCCTTTACGGGCGAGTGCAGCGTCTACCCGCCCTGCGGCGGGGTGGTGGAAAGCGTCGCAGAGGGCGAGGGCGGCTACGCCGTCGAGATCCGCCACACCTCCAGCTTTTCTACCGTCATCGCCGGGCTGACCTACGCCTACGCGGCGGCGGGGGAACCCGTATACGCGACCATCCCCGTCGGCTTTACAGACGGCGCTTCCGCCGTCACCGTCTCCCTCTACGACGGCGACGCGCTCATCCGCGCCTACTCCCTCGACGAAAACAACGACATCGTCTGGAATGTCTGACGCGCCCCGTTTGCCCGCCGCCCGCCCCGCGGCCGCGGGGCGGGCGGCGGCAGGGCGGGCGCGCTCCTTCCGCGCCCGCCTGCGGCGCAGGCGAAAGGGGGAAAAGGCCCCCGGCAGAGAGCGGTTCACGGTCTCCGTGCATCCGCTCTTTGTGCTGTACGGGGCGTACTGCTGCCTGCGCGGGCAGCTGTTTGCCTTCCTCGCCGCCACCGTCTGCGCCGTCATGCACGAGTGCGGCCACGCTTGGTACGCCGCGCGCATCGGCTGCCGCCTGCGCCGCCTCTGCCTGCTCCCCGGCGGCGCGCTCGTGCAGGGGGATATCGAGGGCATCTCCCTCGCAGACGAAGTCCGCCTCGCCCTCGCCGGCCCCGCCGTCAACGCGGTATCTGCCGCGCTCTTTGCCGCGCTTTGGTGGCTCGCGCCCGAAACGTACCCCTATACCGAAGCCGCCGCACTCACCTCCTTTTCTCTGTTTGCCGTCAACCTGCTGCCCGCATACCCGCTCGACGGCGGTCGCGTGCTCTATTGCGCCCTCGCGCGGCTGCGCGGCGAGCCCTTCGCGCAAAGGGCGATGCGCGTCGTCGGCGTCCTGCTCGCCTTAGCCTGCGCAGCCCTCTTCGCCCTCGGCTGCGTTTGGGGGGAGTGGAATTTTTCGCTGCTCTTTTACGCTTCCTTCATCCTCGGCGGCACCTTCGGCGGCAAAGACTGCCGCTACGAGCGCATCCGCTACGACCTCGCCCCCCGCCTCGCGCGCGGCATGGAGGTGCGCCGCGTCGCCCTCTCGGCGGCCTGCCCCGTCAAAAAGGCGCTCGCCTATTTCGAGCGCGGCCGCTGGCTCGAACTGCTGCTCTTCGACGGGCAGGGGCGCTTTTTGTGCGCCCTCTCGCAGGCGCAGCTGTATGAGATCGCCGAGCGGGCGGACATCTACCGCCCCCTCTCCGACTACATTTAGCGCAAAAGGCATGGTTTTTTTCATTTTTATGCAAATTTCAGAAAATTTTTCGTAAAAAAATTGCATTTGCCCCTTGCAAAAGCCGATATTTTATGCTAAAATAAAAAAAGCAATGCAAAAATTGCGTGTTCACCGATCAATTTTTTGTCGTTTTCCCCGCGGGGAAGGCGTACGGGTCTATATATACAATGCATAAAGATATGTTTTTTGACTTTTTCGGCGAGGACTGCTTTGCGGCCGTCACCGAAAACGGCAAGCTGGTCGAGTTCCATTTGGACGCGGACAGCGGCACCGAGATCTCCGGAAACATCTACAAGGGGCGCGTCGTCAACGTTTTGGAGGGCATGCAGGCGGCGTTCGTATCCTTCGGGCAGGAAAAAAACGGCTACCTCTACGCGGGGGATATCCCCGTCGAGTCTGTCGCCGCCGGCTGCGAGCCGCCCCCGCGCCTCAACGTGCGCGTGGGGGAGGAGGTCATGGTGCAGGTGTCCAAATCGCCCATCGGCACCAAGGGCGCGCGGCTGAGCATGTGCCTGTCCTTCGTCGGCAAAAACCTCATCTATCTCCCCTCCGCAGACTTTTGCGCCGTGTCGCGCAAGATCGAGCGGGAGGAAGACCGCGCCCGCCTCACCGCGCTCGGGCAAAAACTGCTGCGCGGAGACGGCGGCTTCGTGATGCGCACCAAGGCGCGCCACGCCGACCTCGCCGCGCTCGAGGAGGAGGCCGCCTACCTGCGCGGGCTGTACCTGTCCGCGTGCGAGGCGTACGCCGCAGCGTCGGTCGGCGACATCGTCTACCGCGACGCCGACGTGCACGCCCGCCTGCTGCGCGACTTCGACCTCTCCGACGTCGCCAACATCTACATCGGCGACGAGGAGGCCTACCGCCGCGTCGAGGAGGTGTTCCGCCGCGCGGGGCGCAAGGGCAACCTCGTCCGCTACGCGGGCGAGCGCGAGATGTTCGACTTCTACCGCATCGAAGAGCAGGTCTACCGCCTGATCGGCCACCGCGTCGACCTCGAAAACGGCGCCTACCTCATCTTCGACAGGACGGAGGCGCTCACCGCCATCGACGTCAACACCGGCCGCTACATCGGCGCGACCGAGCTCGAAGAGACGGTGTTCGAGACCAACCTGCTCGCCGCGCGCGAGATCGCCCGCCAGGTGCGCATGCGCAACATCGGCGGCATCGTCGTCGTCGACTTCATCGACATGGTCGACCCCCTCCACCGCGCCGCCGTCGCCGCCGAGCTCGACCGCTGCCTGCACGAGGACCGCGCCAAGTGCAACGTCGGGCCCATGTCCGAGCTGGGGCTCATCCAGTTTACCCGCAAAAAGTTCAAGAGCGACAACGTCGCCATGCTCACCAAAAAGTGCCCGCACTGCAACGGCTCGGGCACGGTGCTCTCCGATTCGTACATCGCCTTCCGCATCCAGATCGCCGTCAAGCGCTGCTTTGCCGAGGGGTACGAAAGCGCCATCGTCGAGCTGAACGCGGGCGTCTTTTCGTACATCCTCACCACCCGCCGCTTCACGCACCTCGTGCGCGGCGAATGGAAGGGGAAGCGCATCTACCTCATCCCGCACAAGACCTATCACGAGGAGCGCTTCACCGTGCGCGGCGACAACGACCCCGTCCTCACCTTGCCGGATAACGCCCAGCTTCTCTATTGAACGGGCCGCATCCGCGCCTTGTCGGACAACGCCCGGCTTCTCTATTGAACGCACCCGCGCCCGCGCCCGCCGCGCGGCGGAAAAACCCGAAATAAATACAGCGGCCCTGCGGCGTAATGCCGCGGGGCCTTCTTATGTCGTCACGCGCGCGCCCTTTCAGCAGTAAAGGCCCGCGCATGTCGTTTTTTTGTTATAAGCTCTCGCCGATGTCGGCGAGGGCGGCGTGCAGCACTTCTTCTTCGCCCGTCTCCAGCTGCAGGTTGTACTTGTAATCGCCCGCCTCAAAGTAGACGTACGCGCACGTCTCCTCCGTGCGCAGGCTGAATTCGACGCCCCCCGCGCTGTGCCGCTCGGGCAGCTTTTTGAACTCTCCCAAGGAGAGCAGGCACACGTTCGACTTTTCCACATACACCGTCGCGCTCACCTCGTCCGCGCGGTATTCCACGCGGTAGAGCACGGGCTCGCCGCCCGCCGCGCCCTTCTGCAAGGTATAAGTGCGGCAGCAGACGATCTCCTCGTCCTCCACCCAGGGCAGGCAGGCGGGGCACTCGGCGCCGCCGTCTTCATGCGTGCTCTGCTGCAGCGCGCTCTCCGAAACGTACGTCGTCCCGTCGGCGAGCAGCAGCATGCCGGGCAGCGGACTCTCCTGCAGCCGCCACAAAAACAGCCCGACGATTAGCACGAGCAGGCAGGCGGCCGTCGTCAAAACGATCGCGGTGCGCCGCTCCGCTTTTTTTTGCGCGTCCGCCCCGCCTTGCACGGTACCGCCCGCGCCCGCCGCGGCGGGCGCGGCCTCGGCCTGCTTTGCGCGCAGCTGCTCTTTGGCAGGCAGCGTCACCGCGGGCGAGGGCTGCTCGCCGCCCTCCGTATAGGGGCGCAGCGCCCGCTCGAGTTCGCGATCTTTTCGTTCTTTCATGGTTCGTCCTCTCGCTTTAATAACTGCCGCGCCCGTCCGTTTGTCCGCGCTCGCGCAAAAAATTCCGCATCTGTTCTTCCGCGCGGGCGATCTCCTTGTGTATGTACGACTTCGACTTGCCCGCCTCCGCCGCGATGGCGCGCACCGTCATGTCCAAAAAGTACTTGCAGTAGACGAGGTGCCGCCGCTCGGGGGAGAGGGATGCGAGCAGGCTTTCTGCCAGCAGCCGGTCGGCGGCGCGCTCCTCGCCGTCCTCGGCGGGGGCGAGGGCAGAAAAGTCGTCCGTCAGCGCGACGCGCTTGTCGGGCAGCCGGTCGACGGCGGCGTTGCGCACGATGCGCAGCACCCACGCCCGCCCGTTGGTGCCCGGTCGGTAGCCGCGTATGCCCCGCACGACGCGCAAAAACGCCTCCTGCACGGCGTCCTCGGCGGCAAAGCGGTCGTGCAGCACCGCCGTCGCCGCAGCCAGCATGGCCGCGCCGAGGCACTCGTACAGCGCGTCTACGCCCGCCGCGTCGCCCGCGGCGATGCGCCGCAGCGCCTCTTCCGTCCGTTGTTGTCCTTCGTTCATACCCGTTCCCTCTGCCGATTTGCAGTACTATACCACAATCGCGCGCAAAAGTAAAGCCGCCGCGCGCAGCCCGCCCGCGTGCGGCAAAAAATTTCCCCGCCCTTTCACATTCCTTTCGCCCGCCCGCCATGCAGGGGAGGGGAAGAAGGTTCGCCTCCGTGCGCGCTTGCGCCCCTTGCCCGCGCCCGCCGCTTCCCCCGCCGCGCGGGGGAGGGGGAAGAAGGTTCGCTTCCGCGCGCTTGCGCACTTGTGCACGCGCGCTCACCGCCCGCCTATACCAGCCGCTTTTGCAGCAGGATGTGCGGGCAACCCTCCTCGTCGAAGGGCGCGCCGCAGGCGGTATAGCCGACCTTTTCGTAAAATCCGCGCGCGCGGACCTGCGCGGCGAGCGCGGCGGCAGCAAAGCCCATCTCCCGCGCCGCCTCCTCCGCCGCCGCGAGCAGCATCCCGCCCGCGCCCTGCCCGCGCAGGGCGCGGCGCACCGCCACCCGCCCGATGTGCGCCCTGCCGCCCTCGGCAAACACGCGGCAGGTGCCCGCGGGTTCGCCGCCGCGGTACAGCACGACGTGCACGGCGCGCCCGTCGATGTCGTCAAATTCGTTCACAAAGCCCTGCTCGCGCACAAACACCTCTTCGCGGATGGCGCGCGCTTCGGGGGGCAGCGAGGTGGAGATATGCGCCCTCCACGCCCCGCCGCAGTCAAATCTTTCTTCCACGCTTTCAGTATAGCACAAACGGCGGAAAATGGAAAGTTTGTGAAAAAATTTTTCGCAAATATACGCGCGTTGCGGTGGACAAAGGGGCGGGTGGTGGTGTTATAATGGTAAAAAGGGTATATTCCGCGCGCCCCGCCGCCCGCTCTTGCTGCGGGCAGCATCGCGGGCCGCCGCGGCGGTTTGAGGAAGAACAATGCGTAAACGAGTCATCTTTTGGGTCGCGGCGATCGCCGCATGGGCGCCCTTTGCGGCGCTGTTTTTGATAGGCGCGGGCTTTTTGCTCCCCGGCGCGGCCGCCCTCGGCGGGGCGGCGGGGGTGCTCGCCTGCATCGCGCTGTGCGCGGGCGCGGTGGCGCTGTCGGGCGCGTGGCTGGTCGTAGCCCGCCGCCTCGCCTTTGCCGCGGCCATGCTGCGCCCGGGCGCCTCCCTCCCGCAGCCCGCCCCCGCCGAGGGCGCGCGCGTGCTGCTCGTGTGGGATACGGCGGGCGGGTTCGACGCGACCGCCCTCGCCCTTTCGCGGCGGCAAAACTACCCGCTGCTGCGCACGGTCATCGTCGACGACGGCACAGACGCCGCCCGCCGCCGCGCCGTGCAGAGCTTCGCCATCCGCCACAACAACGTCGAGGTCTTTGCCGCCATGCCCGGCGGCGCGGGGCTGAATACGCTCTTGCTGGGGCGCAGCGACTACGACTTCTGCGTCTTCGGCGGCGAGGACTTGCTACTCCCCGCCGACTTCGTCCGCCGCGCCCTCGATTACTTTGCAGAAGGGGCGTGCGGCGGCGTGCAGGGGCGCATCGCCGAGGTCGGCACGGGGCTCATCGCCCGCGTCAGCGCCTCCGCCTCCGCCGTCGCCGCCGCCGAGCGGGCGGTATGCGAGCGCTACGGCGAGGACACGCTGTGCGCCGCGGGCGGGGTCATGTTCTCGCGCGCCTGCATCGAAGGTTCTGGCGGCTTCCCGTACGTTCCTGCGCCCCTCCCGTCCTTCGCCGCCGACGTGTGCGGCGCCGGCTTTGCCATCCGCTTCGCACCCGATATCGCCGTGCTGCGCGCCCCGCGCACCCTGCCCGCGCGGCGGGCAGAAAACGCCCGCCTCGCCGCCTCCGCGCGCGAGTACGCCCGCACCTGCGCGCGCACCGAAACGCGCTTCCCCCGCGGCGGGGCGCAGCGGGCAGACGCCTTTTTTACCGCCCTCGACCGCGCCGTATGGCCGCTGACGCTGCTCGCGTCGCTATGCGCCGCCGCCCTCGCCTCGGCAAACTACTTCGTCTGGCAGGGGGTGCTGCTCGTGCTGCTGACCGGCCTGCTGCTGTACGCCGCGGCCGCGGCGGAGGCGCTCGCCGCCGACCGCGCCGACCCGCCCGCCGCTCTCCTGTACGCGCTCGCGCGGTTCGCGCTCGACTTCGGCGGCCCGCTCGCGGTGCCGCGCACCCCGTCTCTGCAGTCAGCCGCCGTGCGCGCGGGCATCTGCATCGCCGCGGGCATCGCGCTGCTGCTGCTTGCGGGGTTCGTGTGCGGCAACGCATGGCCGCTCTTTTGCACGGCGCTCGGCTGCTTCCTTTCGCCCGCCGCCGTCTGCCTGCCCCTCGCGTACTACTCCGCGCCGCAGGGTGGAGAGGAAGAATAAAGCGATCCTCCCGCCCCGTCCGCAAGATTTTCTCGCGGGCGGGGCTCATTTTCTTGTAAAAAAGACAAAATTGCGCTATAATAGAGCGGAAAAGAATAAATCGCAGGGAGAAAATCCAATGATCGATCTTACGACTGTGAAAAACGCCGACCCCGAAGTGTTCGAGGCGATGAATGCAGAGCTTGCCCGCCAGCGCGGCAACATCGAGCTGATCGCGAGCGAAAACTTCGTATCGCCCGCCGTCATGGCGGCCGTCGGCTCGCACCTGACCAATAAATACGCCGAAGGGCTGCCCGGCAAGCGCTACTACGGCGGCTGCCAATACGTCGACGTCGTCGAAAACCTCGCCATCGACCGCTGCAAGCAGCTGTTCGGGTGCGACCACGCCAACGTGCAGCCGCACAGCGGCGCGCAGGCCAACACCGCCGTCTACTTCGCGCTTTTGCAGCCGGGCGACACCATTCTGGGCATGAACCTCTCGCACGGCGGCCACCTCACCCACGGCTCGCCCGTCAACATTTCGGGCAAATACTTCAAGATCGTCCCTTACGGCGTGTCCGAAAAGGACGAGCGCATCGACTACGACGCCCTCGAGCAGATCGCCCTTGAAAACAAGCCCAAAATGATCGTCGCGGGCGCTTCCGCCTACCCGCGCATCATCGACTTCCCCCGCCTGCGCGCCATCGCAGACAAGGTCGGCGCCTACCTGATGGTAGACATCGCGCACATCGCGGGCCTCGTTGCGGCGGGGCTGCACCCCTCGCCCGTGCCGTATGCAGACGTGGTCACCACCACCACGCATAAGACGCTGCGCGGCCCCCGCGGCGGCGTCATCATGTGCAAAGAGCAGTACGCCAAGGCCATCGACAAGGCCGTCTTCCCCGGCATCCAGGGCGGCCCGCTCATGCACGTCATCGCGGGCAAGGCGGTCGCCTTCAAAGAGGCGCTCTCGCCCGCATTCAAAGCGTATCAGGCGCAGGTCGTCAAAAACGCTGCGGCGATGGCAGACGAATTCACCAAAAACGGCGTGCGCCTCGTCTCCGGCGGCACCGACAACCACCTCATGCTCGTCGACCTGCGCGACAAGGGCATGACGGGCAAAGAGCTGGAAAAGATGCTCGACGAGGTCAACATCACCGTCAACAAGAACACCATCCCGTTTGAAACGACCAGCCCCTTCGTCACCAGCGGCATCCGCCTCGGCACGCCCAGCATCACCTCCCGCGGGTTCGGCGAGGAGGACGCCCGCCATATCGCCCGCCTCATCGTGCGCGTCATCAACGAAAAGGAGGCCTGCTACGACGCCGTCCGCGCCGAGGTCAAGGCGCTGTGCGACAAGTACCCGCTGTACGCGGCAGACATCCTGTAAGCCGCCGCTTCGGATTTTTTGAAACAAAAACAGGGGGCCCTCTCCGCGCGAGGGGGCCCTTTCGGCTGGGTACCCCCCTCCGCGAGGGGAGGGCAAAACGGGCGGCGCGCCCGCGCCGCCGGAACAGAACGCGCCCCGCGCCGCGGGGATCGTAAGGACGCCCCGCGCTTGGCGGGTGCAAAATGGAGCGCCCCGCAGACGGCGGGGCGGAGGAGTGAGAGAGATGGAAGAGTCGGGCGCATCCCTGCACGGCTTCAAAAAATTTGCCGCCGCGCTCGCGCACGTTTTAAAGAGCAGCGTCGTGCTCATCGTGGCGCTCGTTGCGGCGGGCATCACCTGCTTTTTCGTGCCCTTTGACGAAGAATACCTCGGCTATTTCGATTGGCAGACGCTCGCCTGCCTGTTCTGCACCCTCGCCGTCGTCGCCGCCTTTAAGGACATCAAGTTCTTCGTCTGGCTGGCAGACATCATCGTGCGGCGGTTCAAAAACATGCGCAACATCGTGCTCGCGCTCGTGTTCGTTACCTACTTCGGGTCGATGATCATGGCCAACGACATGGCGCTGGTCACCTTTCTGCCCCTCGGCTACTTCGTGCTCGAGTCTTGCGGCAACAAAAAGCTGACCGCCTTCACCTTCATCATGCAGAACATCGCCGCCAACCTCGGCGGCATGCTCACCCCTTTCGGCAACCCGCAAAACCTCTACCTGTACTCCTACTTTTCCATCCCGACGGGGGAGTTCTTCGCGATCATGGCGCTGCCCTTCGCGGCGGCGTTCGTGCTCATCCTCGCCGTCTGCCTGTTCGTAAAGCCGCAGCCCGCGTCGCTCACCTCCCGCCCTAAAAACGCGCCGCCCGCATGGCGCATCGCAGCCTACTCGCTTTTGTTCGCGCTGTCCGTGCTCATCGTATTCCGCGTCTTCCCGTACTATTGGGGGCTGCTCGCGGTCGTCGTCTGTCTGCTCGTGCTCGACTTCCGCTCGCTGCTGCGCGTCGACTACGGCCTGCTGCTCACCTTCTGCGCCTTCTTCGTCTTTTCGGGCAACCTCGCGCGCATCCCCGCCGTGCAGAGCTTTTTGAGCGGCCTCATCGCCCTCGACCCGCTCGCATTCGGCGTGCTCTCCTGCCAGGTCATCTCCAACGTCCCTTCCTCGGTGCTGCTCTCCAAGTTCACGACCGACTACGCCTCCCTGCTCATCGCCGTCAACATCGGCGGCCTCGGCACGCCCATCGCCTCGCTCGCCAGCCTCATCACCCTCAACACCTACCGCCGCGTGCAGCCGGGGCGCACCGCCCGCTACATCGGGCTGTTTTCGCTGCTCAACTTCTCCTTTCTCGCCGTTCTGCTCGGCGTGGGGTATTTGACCGTGCTTCTGTTTTAGAAGGATCGCCCCCGCGCCGCCCCGCATTGCCGCCTTTGCCCGCCCGCGGGCTGCCTTCTTCACAAAACCAAAAAGAAATGGGATGCGCCCGCGCGGCGCATCTTTTGTTTTTGCGGCGGCTTTTGCCGAAACGACGCCCTGCGCCCGCCTTCGCCCTTTTTCGGCGAACTTTCCTCTTGCGCGCGGGCGGCGGGTGTGCTATACTCGCTGTGCCGCGGGCGAAGGGTCCGTTTGTCGGCCGCGGCAAGTTTTTTTGGGAGGAGAATGGCATGAAGAGCAAACTTCGCATCTTACTGATGACGGCGCTCTGCCTCGCCTGCCTGTTCGCCTTTTCGGCGTGCGGCAGCGGCGTGCAGATCGGTGAAAACGGAAACTGGTACATAGACGGCAAGGATACCGGCGTATCCGCATCCGGCGCGTCCGTCGCCATCGGCCCGGACGGGCACTGGTACATCGACGGCGAGGACACCGGCGTCTCGGCGACCGCCCCATCGGGCGCGCCCGTCGAGATCGGCGATAACGGAAATTGGTTCGTAAACGGCGAGGACACCGGCGTCTCGGCGGCGGGGGAGGACGGCTCCGTCGTCACCGTCGGCGGCAACGGCCATTGGTATATCGACGGCGAGGACACCGGCATCTCCGCGGGCGGCAGCGCGTACGACCCGCAGGGGCTTGAGTTCTGCCCGCTGGCAGACGGCAGCTACGCCGTCGCCATCGGCAGCGCCCGCTACCTGCGCGAGATCGAGGTGCCCGCCTCCTTCAACGGCAAGCCGGTCACGGCGGTGGGGGAGGGCGGCTTTGCGGGCGCGCCCTCGCTCGAGCGCATCGCTCTGCCCGAGGGGCTCACCTGCGTCGGCGCGTCCGCCTTCGCCGGGTGCGAAAACCTGGTCGAGGTCGTCCTGCCCGCCACCCTCGAAGAGATCGGCGGCGCCGCCTTTGAAAACTGCGCCGCCCTCGCAGAGGTCGCCCTGCCCGCCGCATTGCAGGGCATCGGCGCGTCCGCCTTCGCGGGGTGCGACAGCCTCGCGCGCGCCGCGTTCGCGCAGCCGGAGGGCTGGGAGGCGGCCGCGGGCGGCGGGCAGCCGCTGCCCGTCTCGGGCACAGACCTCGCCAGCGGGGTCATCGCTGCGCAGATGCTCACCGACACCCGGTGCGACTATCTCTGGAGCAAGCCCGTCTCCGCGGGGGAGGAAGCGGAAGTACCGCCCGCAAACAGTTGACATTCTTTCACAAAAGCGGTATAATAGCGCCGAAATCGATTCTTTGGGGCGGGGTGTAATTCCCCACCGGCAGTATAGTCTGCGAAGGGCCGCTTCGGCCCCCGAGCGGGTGCAATTCCCGCACCGACGGTATAGTCCGGACAGGAAAAGAATGTTTTTCGGAATGAGCGGCGGGCGTTGCCCGCGCGCGAGCATTTCAAAAAACCGCCCCGCATTTTTTGCGGGGCTTTTCTTTCCCCCTTGGAAAATATATTTTTCGAGGTGTTTGTATGGAAGAAAGACGCACGCAGGGGCAGCCCGCCCTTGCCGCAGCCGCGGCGGGGCCCGCCGCGCAGGATGTTGCAAAGAGTGCGCCGCAGGGCGTGCAGAACGCGCAGAACGCGCCAAACGGCGCGCAGGGCGCGCCGAGCGGAACGCAGGCGCAAAATAAACCCGCGCGCAGGCGGGGCAAGGCGTACTTTACCGCATCGCGCATCGCCAAGATCGCGCTGCTCACCGCCCTCGCCTACGCCGTCACCTTTTTAGAGTTCCCCATCTTCCCGGGCGCGCCCTTCTTGCAGCTTGACTTTTCTAACGTATTCGTGCTGCTGGGCGGCTTTATGTACGGCCCGCTCGCGTCCGTGCTCATCAGCGGCATCAAAGAGGTGCTCTCGCTGCTCGATTCGGGCACCGTCGGCGTGGGGGAGATCGCAAACTTCATCATGACGCTCGCCTTTGTGCTCGTTCCCGTCACCGTGTACCGCTTCAAAAAGGGGCTGGGCGTCGTGATACTGACGCTGGCCATCGGCACGCTGCTCGCGGCGGCGGTGGCGCTGCCCGTCAACCGCTTCATCAACTTCCCGCTGTTCGCGCCCGACTCGTACGAGCAGCTGTTCGAGGCGACGTGGTGGTATGTGCTGCTGTTCAACCTCATCAAGGGGGTGGCGGTCAGCCTTGTCACCGTGCTGCTGTACAAGAGAATTTCTTGGCTTTTCAACAAGTTTTAATTGCAAAAGAAGGGCGATTATATTATAATAAGAGAGGCGTGCAATGCGCCTCTTTTGTATTTTTATGGCGGAGAAGAGTATGATCGCAAAAAGCGCGCGCGAAACGCAGGCGTTCGCGCAAAATTACGCCGCTTCGCTGCGCCCCGGCGACGTCGTGCTGCTGTACGGGGAGATGGGCGCGGGCAAAACGGAGTTCGTCAAGGGCCTCGCCAAGGGGCTGGGCATCGAGGAAGAGATCACCTCGCCCACCTACGCCTACATGAACGACTACGGCGGCAAGCTGTACCACTTCGATTGCTACCGCCTTGCGGGCGGGGCGCAGGCGGAGGCGCTGGGGCTGACCGACTATTTTGACGCCGGCGGCATCTGTGTGCTCGAGTGGCCGCAGAACATCGCCGATGTGCTGCCCGCCGGCTGCAAGCGGGTCGAGATCCGCAAGCTGGGCGAAGAAGAACGGGAGATCGTCTGCGATGGGTAAATTTTTGGCGCTGGATACGACGGGCAATTACCTGACCGTCATCGCCGCCGACGGCGACAGGGTGAACGTGCTGTTTGAAGAGGACTGCGCCATGCAGCACTCGGTGCGGCTGATGCCCGCCGTCGAGCAGGCGCTGCGCGGGGCAGGCATGACCCCCGCGGACTGCGATTTTTTCTGCGCCGTCACCGGCCCCGGCTCGTTCACGGGCATCCGCATCGGCATCGCGGCGGTCAAAGGGCTGTGCGCGGCGGCGGGCAAGCCGTCGCTCGGGCGCACCTCGCTGCAAGTTTTGGCATATAATGCACGGAGCAGGGCGCTGGCGGCCATCCCCGCGGGGCGGGGCAACTTTTATGTGTACGCGCGCGGCGACGACGGGCAGGAGGCGCTCCCTCCCGCCTGCGTGGGGGAGGACACCCTGCGCCGCCTCGCGGCGGAGTACCCCGTGTACGGGTACGCCCCGCTGCCCGTGCCGTACACCAAGGCAGACCCCGCCGCGGGGCTGCTGGCGGCGGTGCGCGCGGCGGGGGAGGCAGACTTCGGCCCCCTCTCGGCGCTGTATCTGCGCCGCAGCCAGGCGGAGGAGGAGCGGCTCGCCCGCGGAGGGCAGGCATGACCTTCCGCCCGTGGACATATGAGGACGTCTACGCCGTCGCCGCGCTCGAAAAGCAGTGCTTTTCCGACCCGTGGACCTTCCGTATGCTGGCAGACTCTTTCTTTTCCGAAAACACGCGCACCCTCGCCGCCGAGGAGGGGGGCGAGCTCGCCGGCTACGCCATCCTCTCCGTCCTCTTCGAGGACGCAGAGCTGGCCGACATCGCCGTTTCCCCCAAATTCCGCCGCCGCGGCCTCGCCGACGAGATGCTCGCGCGGCTGGAAGGGGAGGCGCTTGCCGCGGGCGCCGAGCGGGTGCTGCTCGAGGTGCGCGTGTCCAACGCGCCCGCCATGCGGCTGTACTTGAAGCGCGGGTACGTCGGCTGCGGCGTGCGCCCCCGCTACTATGCGGACGGCGAAGACGCCCTCATCATGCAAAAGCGGCTGGCGGGAGCAAATTCGTAACGCCGCCGCGAGGAGGCGCATTTGTCTGAACGGGAAGCCGTCTCTCTCGTGCAGGCGGGCGCGGGGCAAGACCTCGTGCTGCTGCACGGCTACCTCTCCTGCAAGGAGAGCTTCTACTACCAGATTGAGCATCTCTCCGCCTTTTATCGGGTGACCGCTTTCGATTTTTGGGGGATGGGCCGGAGCGCGCCCCTGCCCGCCGCGTGGTCTGTCTCCGACTACGCCGCCCATACCCGGGCGCTGCTCGGAGAGCTGGGCATCCGCCGCGCGCTGCTGCTCGCCCATTCCTTCGGCGGGCGGGTTGCGCTCAAGCTGCTGGCAGAAGGGGATACCTTTTCGCACGCGCTGCTCACCGGCTGCGCGGGCGTGCCGCCGCGGCGGGGCGTCGCTTATAAGGCGCGGGTGGGGGCGTACCGCGCGGTGCGCCGCGTCGCACCCCGCTTTGCCGAGCGGCACTTCGGCTCGGCGGAGTACCGCACACTCTCCCCGCTCATGAAGGAGAGCTACAAAAAGATCGTCAACGAGGACCTGACCCCCTGCCTCGCGCACATCCGCGCGCGCGTGCTGTACGTGTTCGGCGCGCGCGATGCCGCCACGCCGCCCTACATGGCGCGCGTTCTGCACGCGGGCACGGCGGGCTCGCAGCTCCTCTTTCTGCGCGGCTGCACGCACTTTTGCTTCTGCGAGCAGCCCGCGCGCTTCAACGCCGTCGCGCGGGAGTTCTTTCCGCTGCGGCGAGCACCATCGCGAGAGGAAGAAAGCAATGTTTGAATGGTATCGCATCGTCGAATACGCGGGCGTCGCGCTGGGCGCCGCGCTGCTGTACGCGCTGTGCGCGGGCAGGTCTTTGGGCGCGCTGCAGCAGGCGGGCTATAACGGCAAAAAGTACGCCGCGTGGGTGCGGCGCAAGGGCAACATGGTGCGCTCGCGCAACACCCTGCTCGCCTTTCTCATCGCCCTCTCTATGCTCGTGCTGGGCGTCTGCTTCTCCTTCGCGGGCAGGTGGGCGGCGTACATCGCGCTCGCGCCCATCCTCCTCTTTACGGTCATCTTCTGCATCGCCGACCGCCGCGCCCTCAAGGTGCCCCTCGTGCGGACCGCGCGCGCCGCGCGCATCCAAGTGCTGGACGCATTCGTCCTCTTCGTCTGCGCGGCCGCCCTCGCCGTCGGCGCAAACGCCCTCTGGATCGAAGTCTGGCCGCAGGTCGAGCTGGTCGAGCACCTGCGCTACCTGCCCCTCGCCGTGCTGCCGCTGCTCTTCCCCGAGCTGCTGCGCCTCGCCAACCTGCTCGAAAGACCCTTCTCCGCCGCCAAAAACCGCCGCTACCTCGCGGCGGCGAAAAAGCAGCTGCTCACCGCCCCCTGCGTTAAGATCGCCGTCACGGGCAGCTGCGGCAAAACGAGCGTCAAAAACTTCCTCGCCGGCATCCTCGGCGAGCGCTGGCGCGTCTTTGCGACGCCCGCCTCCTACAACACGCCGCTCGGCATCGCCAAGGCGATCGAGGGCGTCGACCTCTCGCAGTATGACTGTTTCATCGCCGAGATGGGCGCGCGGCATAAGGGAGACATCGCCGAGCTGTGCGAGCTGGTCCGCCCCGACCACTGCATCGTCACCGGCATCTGTCCGCAGCACCTCGAAACGTTCGGCACCGTCGAGGGCATCGTCGCGGCCAAGGGTGAAATTTTGCGCGGTACCAAGCGGGGCGGCTTTGCCGTCATCGGGCAGGACGAATACACCGACCGCCTCGACCCCGCCGCGGCGGGGCTGAAAAAGGTCGCCGTCGGCGAGCACGGCGAGTTCGGCGCGCTGGGCGTGTTCTGCTCGCCAGAGGGCATCGACTTCGACCTCGCGCTCGGCATTTTGCAGATGCCCGTACACGCCCGCCTGCTGGGCGCGCACAACGCGCAAAACATCGCGCTCGCGGCGGCGCTCGCCGCAAAGCTGGGCATGGAAAAGGAGGAGATCGCCGCGGGCATCGCCAAGCTCGACTTCGTGCCCCACCGCCTGCAGCCCATCTACGCGGGCGGGGTGGTCATCCTCGACGACGCCTACAACGCCAACGTGCGCGGGGCGGCTGCCGCGCTCGACGTGCTGCGCCTGTACGGCGGGCGCAAGTTCGTCGTCACCCCCGGCCTCGTCGAGCTGGGCGTGCTCGAGGAGGGCGAAAACGCCGCCCTCGGCGAAAAGATGGTCGGGTTGGACGGCATCCTGTTGGTCGGCTCCACCCTCGTCACCGCCGTGCGCCGCGGCTACCTCGCGGCGGGCGGCATCGAGGGGCGCGTCGCCGTCTATCCGACGCTCGACGCCGCCAAAGAGGCGCTCGCGGCCGAGCTGATGCCCGGCGACGCCGTCCTCTTCCTCAACGACCTGCCCGACATCGATATGTGAACAAGTGCGCATGTGCGAGCGGGCGCATAGCCCCCGCCCTTCTGCGCGGCGGGCCTTATCAAAAGAAGAAGAAAAAAGGCACCAAAGCAAAGAATCTGTTGCGGAGGTGTTTTTTTATGCAAAAAAACGTGGCGGTGCTGTTCGGCGGCATCTCCTGCGAAAACGAGATCTCCGTCATCACGGGGGTGATGGCGGCAAACCTGCTCGATGCGTCGCGCTACGCCGTGTACCCCGTGTATATCGCGCAGGACGGCGAGTGGTACACGGGCAGGCAGCTTTTAGACACGGCTGCGTACGCGGGCAGCCGCGCCAAGTGGCCGCGCGCCCTGCTTGCGGGCGGCGTACTGTACGAGCGGCGGGGCAAAAAGCTGCGCCCGCTGTGCAAGCTCGACTGCGCGCTCAACTGCTGCCACGGCGCGCGGGGAGAGGACGGCGCGGTCGCGGGGATCCTCGACCTCAACCGCATCCCCTGCGCCTCCCCCGGCATCGCCCCCTCCGCCGTGTGCATGGATAAGTGCCTGACAAAGCTCGTCGCCCGCGCCCTCAACATCCCCACGCTCCCCTGGCTGCGCATCGCGGAGGATGACTTCCGCAAACGGGGCGCCTTCGCCGTCCGCTGCATCGAAGAGCGCCTCGGCTACCCCGTCATCGTCAAGCCGGCGCGGCAGGGCAGCAGCATCGGCGTCGCCGTCGCCGAGGACCGCGCCCGCCTGCAGCTCGCCATCCGCGCGGGCTTCGCTTACGACACCGTCCTCCTCGCCGAAAAGTACCTCGCCGACCGCCGCGAGATCAACTGCGCCGCCTACCGCCGCGGGGAAGAGATCGTGCTCTCCCCCTGCGAGGAGCCCAAAACGGCGCACAAATTCCTCACCTTCGCCGACAAGTATGCCGAAAACGCCAAGGGCGCGCGCAGCGAGTTCCCCGCAAAGCTGGCAAAGGAGACGGCAGCGCGGGTGCAGGGGTACACAAAGCTGCTGTACCGCCGCCTCGGCATGGTGGGCGTCGTGCGGGCAGACTTCCTGCTCGGCGGGGGCGAGGTGTACTTCAATGAACTCAACACCGTGCCCGGGGCGCTCGCGTGGTACCTCTTTTCGGAAAAGCTCGCAGACTTCGGCGGGGTGCTGACCGCCCTCGTCGAGCAGGGCATCTGTTCTGAACGCGCCCGCGCCGAAAAAAAGCTGCTCTCCGGCTGCGGCGTGCTGCGCGCCGCGCGCGGCAAGGGGCAAAAGGCGCGCTCCGCCCCGCCCGCCCGTTCTTAAAAGGCGGCTCGCCCGCACCGCAATGCCCGCCCCGCGCGGGGCAGCCTGCCCCCGCGCTTGCGGGCGTTTTGCGCGGCGGCGGGGGCAAACGCTTGTCATTTCTTCGTTTTTTTGCTATAATAAAAAGAAAAAACAGCAACCGAGGAGATCCCCATGGCAAAAATTGCGATGAAAAACCCCGTCGTCGAGATGGACGGGGATGAGATGACCCGCGTTCTGTGGCAGTGGATCAAAGAGGACCTGATCTGCCCGTACGTCGATTTGAAGACGGAGTACTACGACCTCGGCCTCGTCAACCGCGACAAGACGGACGACCAAGTGACCGTGCAGGCGGCGGAGGCCAATAAAAAGTACAAGGTGGGCGTCAAGTGCGCGACCATCACCCCCAACGCCCAGCGCGTGGAGGAGTACAACCTCAAGCAGATGTGGAAGAGCCCCAACGGCACCATCCGCCGCATCCTCGACGGCACGGTGTTCCGCGCGCCCATCCTCGCCAAGGGCATCACCCCGTATATCCCCGGCTGGACCAAGCCCATCGTGCTCGCCCGTCACGCCTACGGCGACGTGTACGCGGGCGTCGAAACGCGCGCCGCGCAGGGCGACAGGGCCTACCTCGTCGTCGAGGGGGCAGACGGCTCCGTCAAAGAAAAGCTGCTCGTGCAGGACTTTTCTAAGGGAGACGGCATCGTGCAGGCGGTGCACAACATGGACGCCTCCATCGCATCCTTCGCGCGCTCCTGCTTCAACTACGCGCTCGACGTCAAGATGCCCCTGTGGTTCGCCACCAAGGACACCATCTCCAAAAAGTACGACCACCGCTTCAAGGACATCTTCGCCGAGATCTTCGAGGCGGAGTACAAGGATAAGTTCGCCGCCGCCGGCATCGAATATATGTACACCCTCATCGACGACGCCGTCGCGCGCGTGGTGCGCTCGTCGGGCGGCATCGTGTGGGCGTGCAAAAACTACGACGGCGACGTGATGAGCGACATGGTCGCCACCGCCTACGGCTCGCTCGGTTTGATGAGCTCGGTGCTCGTCTCGCCGGACGGCAACTACGAGTTCGAGGCGGCGCACGGCACCGTCACCCGCCACTACTACAAGCACCGCAAAGGCGAGGAGACCTCCACCAACTCGGTCGCGACCATCTTCGCGTGGACGGGCGCGCTCGCCAAGCGCGGCGAGCTGGACGGCACCCCCGAGCTCGTCGCCTTCGCCAAAAAGCTCGAGCAGGCGACCGTCTCCACCATCGAGGCGGGCGAGATGACGGGCGACCTCATCCCCCTCTTCCACGCCGAGGGCGTTGCGCCCAAAAAGCTCAACTCGCGCGAATTTCTGCGCGCCGTCGCCTCCCGCTTATAAGCGGAAGGCCGATGCGGATTTTTACGAGCGGGGCGGCAGAGAAAACTCTGCCTCCCCGCTCGTATTTTTCATGCGGCGCTTTTCGCCGCCGGGCCTTTTATGCCGCGTATCGGCCCAAAGGAGTATCTTCTCTTGCAAAACGGGCAGATGAGTGTTATACTGAAAGCGTAAAATTTGTCAAATAGGAGGAGATGTGATGAAAAAATTTTTGATCGCCACGTTCTTGGCGGCGTTCGCTCTCGCCTGCATGGTCGGATTTGCTGCCTGTACGGAGGATCCGGACGGCCCGGATACGCCGCACGAGCATGCCTTCGGCGCGTGGGAGACGGTCACCGCCGCGACCTGCACGGAGGCGGGCGAGGAGGAGCGCGTCTGCACGGAATGCGGCGCGAAGGAGACGCGTGCTGTCGCCCCGCGCGGGCATCGCTTTGAGGGCAGGATCCTGTCCGCCGCGACCTGCACCGAGGCGGGCGAGGAGGAGCGCGTCTGCACGGAATGCGGCGCAAAGGAGACGGCCGCCGTCGCCCCGCTCGGGCACGATGTCGCGGAGGGGATCTGCGCGCTCTGCGGGGAGACATTTGAGGCGACGGATGCCGACTGTTTTTCCTTCCGCGAATTGGAGGACGGCAGCTATGCGATCTCCGACGTCGCGCCGGGCGCTTCGCTCCCAGCCGACGTCGTCATCCCGTGGGAATACAACGGGAAGCCGGTCACGGCGATCGACGATATGGTCGGCTATGAAGACGCCTCCGCGCGGACGCTCCTCATCCCCGCGGGGATCGTGTCGGTCGGGGATGCCGTGTTCGCGATGTGTAAAGAACTCGAGAGCGTCACGCTCGGGCGGGATGTGGCGGAGTTCGGGAAGTCCGCTTTCCGCGGCAGCCCCGCGCTCGCGTCGCTGGCGGTCGCGCAGAGCAATCCCGTCTTTCACGGCGCGGGCAACTGCATCATCGAGACGCAGGGCAAGGTGCTGCGCGTCGGCTGCAAGGAGAGCGTCATCCCCGCCGACGGCAGCGTGACGCAGATCGCAGAGTATGCGTTTTATTTCGCCACGGGGCTGCAGCATATCGAGTTCCCGCAGGGGCTCACTTCCATCGGGGACAGCGCCTTCAATCAGTGCAGGGGATTGACCGAGCTCGTCATTCCGGAGAGCGTGACGCAGATCGGTATAGCGGCCTTCTGCTATTGCAGCGGGCTGGAGAGCGTCTCTCTCCCCGCCGGGCTGTCCGCCATCGGGTGGACGGCGTTCCACGGCTGCACCTCCCTGCAAGAGATCTCCCTGCCGGCGGGGCTGGAGACGGTCGAGGCGGGGCTGTTCGCCTTTTGCAGCGCGTTGGAGAGGGTCTCCCTGCCGGAGAGCATCACGTCCATCGGCTGGGGCGCCTTTTACGGCTGTACCGCGCTGCGGGAGATCGAACTTCCCGCAAACCTTGCGCAGATCGAGCAGCAGGCGTTTGAAAACTGCTCCGGCTTAGAGAGCATCGTCATTCCGGAGGGCGTGACGCAGATCGGGGAGCGGGCGTTCCAGGATTGCGCTTCGCTCGAGAGCATCGTCATACCGGATCGTATGACGCGAATCGAGGCTCTAACCTTCTTTCGTTGCAGCAGTCTGAAGAGAGTTTTCATCGGAAAGAATATAACAGAGATCGTGTTTACTGCGTTTTCCGAGTGCGAACTTACGGAGCTGACGGTCGCAGAGGAGAACACTGTATATCATAGTATGAATAATTGTATCATCGAGACGCAGAGCAAGACGCTGTGTTTGGGCTGTAATACAAGCGTGATCCCGGACGACGGCAGCGTGACGCAGATTGGTGACGGAGCGTTTTCGTATTGCAGCAGTTTGACGGAGGTTGTTATTCCAGACTGCGTAACGGCGATTGGTGATGGAGCGTTTTCGTATTGCAGCAGCTTGACGGACGTTATTATTCCGGACGGCGTGACGCGGATCGGAAACGGGATGTTTCGTTCCTGTACAAGTTTGCAGCATATCGTTATTCCGGACAGCGTGACGCAGATCGGCCTTGCGGCGTTTGAAGGTTGCCAAAGCCTGCAAAGCGCCGTGTTTGAAAGTCCGAACGGTTGGAGCTGTATCGGTATATGGCCGCCGATCGCAGCGGAAGATTTGTCCGACCCCGCGAAGGCGGCACAGTGCCTGACGGATGAATATGTTTGGTATGATTGGGTTCGTGAATAGGCAAAGCAACAGCAAAAGGGCCTTCCGCCGTTCGGCAGAAGGCCCGATATTTTTTGGAGTAGTCACACCGTAAATTTTTGGCGGGAGCGCAGCGCGTTCCACAGGATGAGCATGGCGGCGGAGCCGACGCAGCTTGCCGCGAGGTAGATGCCGCCGACCAGGTCTTCGACGGTATAGGTGCGCACTTCAACGACCGTGTATACGCCTTCACTTTCTGTAAAGCGGTACTGCACGTCGACGGGGATGGATACCATGCCGCCCAGGCCCATATCCCCGTAGCGCACGTTGTACACCGCGCGGCCGTCCGCCGTGTAGCCGAGGAAGGGGGCGGAAAGGATGATCTGCCGGATCTGCACGTCGGAGGAAATCGTGCTTTCTCCCCCTTCGGGGAGGGAGGCCTCACTGTCGGAAGCGAAGATCCAGGCTTCGTTTTCCAGCCTCTGCGCCCAGAACCCGCTGCCGACGGGCGTCGGCTCCTCTTCGCGGATGCCGCTCAGATCGAGCACATATTCGCCCGCGGGGATATCGGTATCGAGATGGAGATTGTACTCTTCCTCCCATACGAGGGTGTGCATATGTGTGAGGACTTCCTGCGCGCTTCCCGAAACGAGGGGAGTGCTCACGGTCGGGTGGGCGGGGACGAGGATGCAGGCGGCGATCAGCAGGGCAGCCGCCCCGCCGCTCTTTTTGTAAGCTGATTTTTTATAAAAGGACGGGCGCGCCGTGTTATAAAAGGACGGGCGCGCCGTGCGGCGCGCCCGTAGCGTATTCTTCTTTTCTCCCGCTGCGGCTGCGGGGGCGGCTCACTTTTTGCCGTTCCAGCAGTAGGTGCAGCACTTGCAGGCGGGCAGGCCGGTCGCTTCGAGCATGTCGTCGAGGCGGTGGTAGCGCAGCGAGGTGAAGCGCAGGTCGGCGCGGATCTTTTCGATCATCGCGGCGTACTCGGCAGAGTCGGGGTCGGTATAGGCGGCCAGCCGCTCGGCGGTCATTTCCCCCTCCAGCTCGGCGATCTTGCGCCGCGCGATCAGCTCCATCTCCGTCGTCGAGCGTGAAAAGTTGAGGTAGGGGCAGCCGTACAGCAGGGGCGGGCAGGCGAGGCGGATGTGCAGCTCCTTTGCGCCCGTTCCGTACAAAAACTGCGCCGTGCCGCGAAGCTGCGTGCCGCGCACGAGCGAGTCGTCGATGAGTACGAGGCGCTTGCCTTTGATGAGCGAGGCGATGGGCACCAGCTTCATGTGCGCGATGAGGTCGCGCTTGCTCTGCGTGGGCGGCATAAAGGAGCGCGGCCACGTCGGCGTGTATTTGACGAAGGGGCGGGAGAGGGGAATGCCCGAGCTGTTGGCGTAGCCGACGGCGTGCGCCGTGCCCGAGTCGGGCAGGCCCGCAACGCTGTCTGCGGAGACGTCGTCGCGGCGGGCGAGCGCGTCGCCGCAGCGGTAGCGCATCTCCTCGACGTTCAGCCCCTCGTAGCAGGAGGCGGTATAGCCGTAGTAGATCCACAAAAAGGTGCAGATCTTGGTCTCGCTGCCCGGCGGGCTGATCTGCTCGACCCCCTCGGGGGTGATGAACACGATCTCGCCGGGGCCGAGCTCGCGGTCGGGCTCGTAGCCGAGGTTGAGGTAGGCGAAGGACTCGAAGGTGACGCACCGCGCGTCCGCCTTGCGCCCGAGCACGACGGGCGTGCGGCCCATGCGGTCGCGCGCGGCGTAGATGCCGCCCGGCACGAGGATGAGGATAGACATGGATCCGTCGATCACGCTCTGGGCGTAGCGGATGCCCTCGGGGATGCTGTCTCTGCGGTTGATGAGCGCCGCCACCAGCTCCGTCGCGTTGATGCTGCCGCCGCTCATCTCGAGGAAGTGCGTCGTGCCCGCCTCAAACTCGTCTTTGACGAGCGCGTCCATGTTGTTGATGCGCCCGACCGTCACGATGGCGAAGTTGCCCAGGTGCGAGCGCACCAAAAGGGGCTGCGGCTCGCTGTCAGAGATGCAGCCGATGCCGACGCTTCCGTGCATCTCCAAAAAGTCCCGCTCGAACTTGGTGCGGAAGGGGGAGTTTTCGATGTTGTGGATGGCGCGGTCGAATCCCTTTTCGCCGTACACCGCCATGCCGCCGCGGCGGGTGCCGAGGTGCGAGTGGTAGTCGGTGCCGAAAAACAGGTCGAACACGCAGTCTTGTTTGGAAGCCACGCCGAAGAAACCGCTCAAAGTATGTTTGCCTCCCGATATGTTTTTCTTTGGTTCCCGCCCGCCGCAAGGGGCATAGCGGAATGGCAATAGTATAGCATAAACGCGCGCAAATGTCAGCCGTTTTGGCCTCCTTCCCGCCGAAAAGCCCGCCCGCCGCGCAAAAATTTTCCGCTCTCACAGGCGCCTGCCGCGCAATTTTTTCCGCCCCCGCCGCCGCAGAGCGCGCCCCTCGCCCGCCCGCACCGCGCCGCGCGCGCGGCCTCGCGCGGGCAATTCTTTTATCCAATTACAGGCGCGCTCATATGCGCCGCGGCTATGCAAAATAATGCAAAAGAGATATTTGACAAAACGTATTCGGCGGGTTTATAATGATAACAGATATGGTGCGGCGTGCCGCCGCACAGACAGATCGGGAGGTCAAAAATCATGAAAGTACTGCTTGTCAACGGGAGCCCGCACGAGGCGGGCTGCACGGCGGCGGCGCTCGCCGAAGTCGAGCGCGCGCTGCACGAGGAAAATATCCAGACGGAGCGCTTCTTCATCGGCAACAAGCCGGTCGCAGACTGCATCGGCTGCGGCAAATGTCGCGAGACAGGCCGCTGCGTCTTTGACGACGTCGTCAACCGGCTTTGCGAAGAGGCCGCTTCCTGCGACGGCTTCATCTTCGGCTCGCCCGTCTACTACGCCCACCCCAGCGCCCGCCTGCTCGCGGTGATGGACCGCGCCTTCTATTCGGGCGGCAAAAACTTTATGTTCAAGCCCGCCGCCGCCGTGCTCAGCGCCCGCCGCGCCGGCCAGCCCGCCTCGATGGACGTGATCAACAAGCACTTTTCCATCTGCTCGATGCCCATCGTTTCTTCCACCTATTGGAACCACGTGTTCGGCAACACGCCCGCAGAGGTCGCGCAGGACAAAGAGGGGCTGATGACCATGTACAATCTCGGCAAAAACATGGCGTGGCTGCTGCGCTGCATTGCGCTCGGCAAAGAAAACGGCGTCAATGCCCCGCACAACGAAAAGGTCAAGACCAACTTTGCAAGGTGAGGGAGGGCGCGATGATCTATAAAGCCTTCCAAAACGAAAAGCTGTCCGCGCTCGGCTTCGGATCGATGCGCCTGCCCGTCAAGGGGGGCGTGTACGCGGATATCGACGAGCGCGCGACGGCGGAGATGGTCGACTACGCGATGGCGCACGGCGTCAACTACTTCGACACCGCCTGGGGCTACCACGACGGCGCCTCCGAGCGGGTGATGGGAAAGATCCTCTCCGCCTACCCGCGCACGAGCTACAACCTCGCCTCCAAATTCCCCGGCTACGACCTTAGCAACATGGGCAAGGTCGAGGCCATCTTCGAGGAGCAGCTCAAAAAGTGCGGCGTCGAGTACTTCGACTTCTATCTCTTCCACAACGTGTGCGAGATGAACATCGACGCCTACCTCGACGACGCCCGCTACGGCATCTATACATACCTCAAAAAGCAGAAGGAGAATGGCCGCATCCGCCACCTCGGCTTTTCGGCGCACGGCGCGTACGGCGTCAACGAGCGCTTTTTGCAGGCGTACGGCAAGGATATGGAGTTCTGTCAGCTGCAGCTCAACTACCTCGACTGGACCTTCCAGGACGCCAAGCGCAAGGTCGAGTTGGTGCGCAGCTACGGCCTGCCCGTGTGGGTGATGGAGCCGCTGCGCGGCGGCAAGCTCGCCAGCCTTCCCGCCGAGGCGGAAAAAACGCTCAGGGCGCTCCGCCCGGGCGAGAGCATCCCCGCCTGGGCATTCCGCTTTTTGCAGACGCTGCCCGAGGTGTGCGTCACCCTCTCGGGCATGTCGAATTTCGCGCAGGTCAAAGAGAACATCGACATCTTCTCCGTCGACCGCCCGCTGAGCAAGGAGGAGTGGAACGCTCTGCAGGGCATCGCCCGCGCGATGACGGGCAAGGGCACGCTGCCCTGCACCGGCTGCCGCTACTGCACCAGCCACTGCCCCAAGGGGCTGGATATCCCCAAGCTGATCGAGCAGTACAACGAGCACAGCTTTACGGGCGGCGGCTTCCTCGCGCCCATGTATATCGGCACCCTGCCCGAGGACAAGCGCCCGAGCGCCTGCATCGGCTGCCGCAGCTGCGAAAAGGTGTGCCCGCAGCAGATCAAAATTTCTGAAATGATGAAGGATTTCGCCGCCCGCCTGCAGCAGGCGTAAGCGGCCCCGCAGACAGGTTGCCCCTCTTTTTGCAATAAAAGAGAAGAAGGGCCGCGCGCGGCCGCGCCGGGCGCCCTTGTTCCGCGCCCTTGCCTCGCGCCATAAAAACCGTGAAGGAGAACAAAGAAAACATGATCGAAAATATCTTGCAACAGAGAAGCGTCCGCGCCCGCACCCGCATCACCGTCAAAACGGTGCTCGCGGCGGGGCTGGTCGCGCTGGCGGTGCTGCTGCCCCAGCTCGTCCACGTCGCGCTGGGCGCGCCGGGCGGCGTGCGCTGGCTGCCCATGTACCTGCCCGTGCTGCTCGCCGGCTGCCTGCTCGGCCCCGCGTGGGGGCTGGGCGTGGGGGTGCTCTCCTCGCTGTGCAGCTTCGCGCTGACCTCCCTTTGGGGGGCGGCGATGCCCGCCGCCGCCCGCCTGCCGTACATGGTCGTCGAGCTCGCCGTGTTTGCGGCGGTGTCCGGCGCATTCTCCAAAAAGATCGCCGAAAACGCATGGGCCGCCTTCCCTGCCGTGCTGCTCGCGCAGGTCGCGGGCAGGCTGGTATTCCTCGCCGTCGCCGCCGTATTCCAAAGCGTATCCTCGCTGTCTGCCGCGCTCGTGTGGTCGCAGATCGAGACCGGCCTCGTCGGGCTCGTATTGCAGGCGGTCGTCGCCCCGCTGCTCGTCATCGGCGTGCGCGCCCTGCTCCGCCGCGAACGGTGAGCGGAAGGGTGTAGCGCTTAAAAAAAATACGTCCGCGTGCGCGCGGCGCTCTTTTGAGCGCCGCGCGCCTTTTGTTTGCCCGCCGTTTTGCCCGCGGGCGGCGCGCAGTCGCCGCCCGCAGAAAGGGGAGCGGGGCGGCGGCGCGCCTTCTTCCCCCAAAAAGCGCATATTTTTGCGCCCTTTGCGGATACTGCGGCAGGAGGGGATGCCCTCATTTTACGATAGAGAGGTACCGCAAATGCAAAATACATCCGCGGCGCGGCCGCTTGTGTCCGTCGTCGTGCCCGTGTTCAAGACGCAGGCGCTGCTGCCCCGCTGTTTAGACAGCCTGCTCGGACAGAGCCTGCAAGAGATCGAAGTCATCTGCGTGGACGACGCCAGCCCCGACGGCTGCGCCGCCATCCTCGCAGGTTACGCCGCGCGCGATGCGCGCGTGCGCGTCGTCACCCACCAAAAGAACGAGGGGCTGTTCCGCGCCCGCATCAGCGGCATCCGCGCCGCCCGCGGCGAATACGTCGCCTTTGTCGACAGCGACGACTACGTCAATCTCGACTGCTACCGCGCCGCCCTCGACGCCGCCGCGGGCGCGGACATGACGGTGCTGCACACCGTGCACGAGGACGCGGCCGGCAGCCGCTACATCCACCCGCGCTACGCCTTTTACCGCTTCGACGACTGCGCCGGCGACCTGTTTTCTCGCTTCTTCGAGCAGCGGGGGCTGTGCTTTACATGGCACACCGTCTGGAACAAAGTGTACCGCCGCGCCCTGTTCGAGCGCGCGCTGCCCTACCTGGAGGCGCTCGAGGGGCACCTGATCATGGCGGAGGACCTGTGCTTTTCCGCCGTGCTCTTCTACTTCGCCCGCACCATTTCCTTTTCCGAGTACAGCTGGTACTTTTACTACCAGCACGCGGGCGCGAGCACTTCGCTCGCGGGCGGCTTTCATAAATACGTCAAAAACATCGACGACTTGCGCCGCGCCTTCGCCTTTACCGAAGATTTTTTGCACAAGGTGCGCGCTTCCGAAAAAATTTTTGAAGATTTTGTCGCGTGGCGGGGCCTCTACGGCAGGTTCTGGGCAGAAAACGTCAAAAACGGAAATTTAAGCGGGAACGAGCTGCGCGCCCTGCAGCCCCGCCTGCGCGCCGCCTTCGGCGAACAGCCGACGCTGCCCGCCCCGCACGAGTCCTTCTTTTACGGCAAAACGAGCCCCTTCGACGCCCGCTACGTGCAGCTATCCGATTACCTCTGCACCCTCGGCGAGGGCGACTACGTCAGCTTCGACATCTTCGACACCCTGCTCGTGCGCCCCTTTTACGAGCCGAAGGACCTCTTCCGCCTGCTCGACGCCCCCTTCGCCGCCGATTTTGACTGCGACGTGCCCTTCCATGTGCTGCGCGTCAAAAGCGAGGAGATCGCGCGGCAGGCTGCGCTGGGGGAGGAGGTGGACATCGACGCCATCTACGACGCGATGGCAGACAGCTTCCGCCTCGACCGCGCCGCCCTGCAAAAGATGCAGGAAAAGGAGCTCGCCGCCGAGCTGCGCTTTTGCGCGCCCCGCCGCAGCGCGCGCAACCTCTTCCGTTTGCTCCGCCGCCGCGGCGCGCACATCCTGCTCATCTCCGACATCTACCTGCCCCGCCCGTTCATGGAAAAATTGCTCGCGCGCAATGGCTATACGGGCTACGAAAAGCTCTTCCTCTCCTGCGAGAGCGGGGCGACCAAGCGCACGGGCAGCCTGTTCCGCGCCGCCGCCCTCGCCTGCGGCGTCGAGCCGGGGCGCATCCTGCACATCGGCGATAATTGGGAGAGCGACGTCCTGCGCGCCGAAGAGGCGGGCGTGCGCACCTTCTTTTTCGCGCGCACCGTCGACTGCCTGCTGCAGCGCATCTCCGACATCCCCTCCACCCCCATGTACCGCGACTTTCTGCACCCGTCTGGCACCGTCAACGGCTCGGTCGCGCTCGAGCGGCTGGGTGTGCGCTGCAGTCTCGCCGTCATCGCCAACCGCCTGTTCGACGACCCCTTCCGCAGCTACCCCGCCGGCTCCGTATTCGGGCACGACGCGCAGTTTTTCGGCTGCGCCGCGCTGGGCATGCACCTGCTCGCGCTGACGCAGTGGATCCGCCGCGAAGGGGGAGAAAAGGTGCGCTTCTTCGCGCGCGACGGCTACCTGCCCCTGCGCGCCTATCGCCTGCTGTACGGCGAGGAGGGAACGGACTACCTGCACCTCTCCCGCCGCGCCCTGCTGCCGCTGACGCTGCTGCTGGGCGGGGGCACCGCGCTGTTCGAGGCGAACGTCGCCCCGGGCGAAACGCCCCGCTCCCTCTGCGCGCTGCTGCGCCCGCTGCTCAAGCCCGCCTTCGCCCGCCGCGCGGCGGAGGGTCGCTTTGCGGAGGGGCGCTTGGCGGCGGGCGTCCGCTTCGAGGCGGACCGCCCCTTCGCGGGGGAGGGAGAGCTGCGCGCCTTCGTGTCCGCGGCGGTGCTTCCAAACCTCTCGCGCGGCGGCTGCGCCCGCTACCGCGCCGCACTCAAAACGTACTTTTCCGCGCGGCTGGAGGAGGGCATCGCCTGCTTCGACGTCGGCTACAGCGGCCGCACGCTGTATATCCTCGCCAAGCTGACCGGCCTGCCCCTGCGCGGGCTGTTCGTGCACGAGTACGGCGACGCGCCCCACCCGCTGCTCGCCGCGCGCGGCGTTTCCGTCAAGACATTCTACGAGTTCGCCCCCTCGGTGGCGGGGCACATCCGCGAGCTGCTCTTATCCGGCGTCGCCCCCTCCTGCATCGGCTACGCGGTGGGGGAGGGCGGCGCGCAGCCGGTGTTCGAGCCCGCCTACCTGCACTACGCGGCGGCGTTTACCCTGCGCTGCGTGCAGGAGGCCGCCCTCGGCTTCGTCGCCGATATGCGCCGCACCTTCGGGGAGGATCTTGAATTTCTCTCGCTGCGCCCGCTCGAGGCCTCCGCCCCGCTCGAGTACTGCCTGCTCTACGCCGCGGAGGAGGACAGGGCGCTCTTTTCCCCCGTCGCCTTTGAAGACAGGATGTACACCGGCAAAGAGCCCTCCCTGCTCGTCGACCTCTGGCGGCGGGACGTCGGCTTCTTCCTGCACAACGCGCCCGCGCAGGCACCCTTCGCACCGCCCGCCCCGCCCGCGCAGGCAGGTCCGCCCGCCGCGCTGCACGGCCAGCCGCGCTGGAAAAAGGCGGTCTACTATTGGCTGTTCGACAGAGATACCTTTCGCCGCAAGCTGCGCGGGGAGGATAAAAAGTGACGCGCGCGCAAAGGGCGCGCGGCCGTGCAGATATGCCGCGCGGGGAGGGGGAGCGCCCCCTCGTGCTCAGCGGGGGCGGCGGCCTGCTGCAAGACCCCTTCGACGCGCGCGACCCCGTCTGGTCGCTGGGGCAAAACACGGGCAACCTGCTGTTCATGAGCGCGCTGCGCCGCATCTTCCCCGCCGCCGTGTTCCCGCACGACTACCGCGCGCGCGGCATCGACGTCTCCGCCTTCCGCTATATCGTCACCTCCGATCTCATCTGGATCAACCCGAACGAGTGCTTTCCCGCCCTCGAGCAGCTGCTCGACGACACCGCCGCGCCCGTCATCCCCATTTCGGTCGGCCTGCAGTCGCCGAGTTACGATTTCCCCTTTCCGCTGCACCCGCGCACGGTGCGGCTGCTCTCTCGCCTGCAAGAGCGCGCGCTGCTCGGCGCGCGGGGAGAGTACACGGCGGAGGTGCTCGCCGCGCACGGCATCCGCAACGTGCAGCCGGTCGGCTGCCCCTCGCTGTATTGGCCGATGCGCCGCTCCTTCCGCGCCGAGTGCGGCGCAAATAAGCCGCGTTCGGGAGGGGAAGTTGGCGCGGGAGGGGAAGTTGGCGCGGGAGGGGAAGTTGGCGCGGGAGGGGAAGCGCTTTGCGCGGCGGCCAACTTCCGCACCTTTTACGGCAGCGCGACGTCCGCCGAGCGCGCCTTTCTGCGCTGGTGCGCCCGTTACGGTTTGCGCTTCGTCGAACAGACGCAGCTTCCCCTCACCGCCGACTTCTGGGGCGGGGAGGGGGAAGATTTCGCCCGCGTGCGCGCCTATCTCGATGTCCGCCGCGCGCTGTTTGCGGGCGAAAAGGAGTGGCGCGCCGCCATGGCCGCCTATCATTTTTCCATCGGCATGCGCTTCCACGGCAACGTGATGGCGGTGCGCGCGGGGGTGCCCGCCCTCTTTTTGCGGCACGACGCGCGCACGGCGGAGATGATCGACTTCTTCCGCCTCCCCTCCATGGAGAGCGAGCGCTTCGACGAGGATCTCCCCATCGAAGCATATTACGAGCGCGCCGACTACCGCCCCTTCAACGCCGCCTACCCCGCCCGTTTCGATGCCTTTTTGTCCTTTCTGCGCGCCAACGGCCTCGCCGTCCGCGCCGACGTCGACTGACCGAGTGAATAAGGGGAGGGGAAGAAGGGCCCGCCGCGCTCCCGCCTTCTATTTGCGGGCGCCCGGCGGCGGGCGCCCGAAGCCATGCAAAAGGCATGCCAAAAGCCGTGCAAAAAGCATAAAAATACGCGCGCGCGCGAATTTTTCGCGCGCGCGCGGCCATATTTTCATAAAGCCGTGGTATAATGGGTGCATGAAGCCGCTGTATCCCGCCCGCCGCCCCGCCCGCCTGCGCACGCTGTGCGCCCTCGCGCTCGCCGCCGCGCTCCTCTTTTTACTCGCCGATATCCCCGTCCTCGCCGAATATGTATTCGCGCGCGGCGTCACCCGCTTTCTGTCGTGGTTCATCGCCTGCGTCACGAGCCTCCTTCCCTTCTCGCTGTACGAGGTCACCGCCGTCGCGCTCATTTTGCTCGCGATCTTCGTCGCCGTCGGGCTCATCGCGCTGCTCTGCCGCCGCGCCTTCGCGCGCGTCCGCACATGGCTGTACCGCCTCGCCGTCGCGGCGCTGTCGGTGCTCATCGCCTTCGGCGCGCTGTACGCCCCGCTGTACGCGCGCAGCTCCGTCACCGGCGCGCTCGGCCTGCCCGCAGTCACCGTCACCGACGCGCTCGCCTGCGAGGCGGCCGCCTACTATGTGGGGGAGCTCAACGCGCTGGCGGAGGTCATGCCGCGGGATGAAGAGGGCGACGTCCTCATCCCGTACTCCTTCGATGAGATGGCAGATAAGCTCAACGCCGCCTATGCGCAGGTCGGGGGCGGGTACTTCGCCTTCTACTCGGTGCGGCCCAAGCAGGTCGCGCTGTCCGTCGGCATGGCGGCGCTGGGCATCACGGGCATCTACTTCCCCTTCTATGCCGAGGCCAACGTCAGCACCCTCGTCGCCCCGTACGACGTCGGCTGCACCCTCGCGCACGAGCTCGCGCACGCGCACGGCGTCGCGCAGGAGGGGGAGGCCAACGTCGCCGCCTACGCCCTCTGCCTGCGTTCGGAAGATCCTTACCTGCGCTACAGCGGCCTGATGCGCGCGGCGAGCGCCATGCTCAACTCCCTCGACGATGCGTCTTTTGAAACATTATACGCTTCCGTCAGCCCCGCCGTCATCGCCGAGTGGCGCAACGCGAGCGCGCTGTACGCCCGCTACGACGGCTGGCTGAATGCCCTCTCTTCGTGGATCAACGATTTGTTTTTGAAGGCAAACGGCGTGCCCGGCGGCGTGCGCAGCTACGGGCAGACGGCGCACAGCCTCGTCGCCTTGTACTTGCAGGAAACCGGCCAAATGTAGGGCAGGGGAGCGCCCCGCCGCCAAAAGCGCCCGCGCCGCCGCGCCAAACGTCGCCCTTGCGCCCGCTTCTAAGCGGCGGCGGGGGAGAGGGAGCGCCCCGCCCCGCCGCAGCAAGCCCCGCCGCAACAGGGCAGGGGGCGCGCCGTTTGGTTTGCCTTTTTGCCGCACTTCTGCTATAATAAGGTGAAAATACCCGAAAACCACTTTACGGAGGTCGCTATGGACAAGTCTGCCGAGCGGCGCGGCCGCCTCGAAAACGGCGCCGAACTCGTCGCCTTCTGCGCGCCGCACCTGCATTCCGTCGCCTTTTCCGTCGTGCTGCCCTTCACGCCCGAGTGCACGCCCGGCGTGTACCACCTCGTCGAGCATATGTTTTTCGAGCGGGCGGGCGAGCGCCGCGCCGACGCCATCAACGCCGAAATGACCGCCCGCGGCAGCGAGATCATGGGCTACACCGCCATCAACTATATGTGCTTCAGCTTCACCTGCCGGCCGGAGGTCTTTGTGCCCCAGCTCGAGCTGCTCTTTTCCATGCTCTCGCAGCGCGAGTACGAGCGGGAGGACTTTGAAAAGGTGCTGCCCGTCATCCGCAACGAAATTTTTGAAGCCGCCTTCTACGACGCCCGCTCGTCGGATATCCTGCGCGATCTGTGGTTCGATTCGCGCTACATCGCGCCCGTGCTCGGCAATGCAGACGTCCTCTCGCGGCTGGACCCGCAGGAGATCGCCGCGGCGCGCGCCTCGCTGTTCAACCGCGGCATGTGCCTCTTCCTCGCGGGCGCGTTCACGCCCGAACACGAGCGCCGCGTGCTCGACACCTTCGGCACCATCCCCCTGCGCCGCCGCGAGCGCACCGCCCCGCCCGCCGAGGAAAAGGTCACGCGCGAGATCAACCGCGTCGGCCGCGGCTACGAGATGCAGGCGCTGGTCACCTACCACGTCGAGCGCGCCGACCTCGAGCTCAAGCTCGCCGCCCATTGGCTGCGCAGCGGCCTGTTCGACGGCCTCGACGCCGCCTTTTTCCGCTTTTTCGGCGACCACGGCTTCCAATTTTATTCGGTGGACGGCATCTACAACATCCGCGGCGACGAGCTCGTCTTCTCCTACCTCGCGCACATCACCAAAAAGGAAAAAAAGAAGTTCGAGCCGCTCATCGACGCCTTCGAGGAGGAGGCCGCCCGTACAGACTTCATGGGCCTGGTCAAGCCCTACCTCTACGACAACGCCCCCTTCCTCTACGACAGCCCCGAGCGGCTGTGCGGGCACTACGTCGACACCTGGGCAGACCTCTCCGCGCCCCTCACCCTGCGCGAGGAGCTCGAATACGTCGGCGGCTTCACCAACGCCCGCCTCGCCGCCTGCTGGGAGCGCATCGCCACCTCCCTGCGCCGCATCTTCTACATCGGCCGCTGATTTTTTTGGGTTTAGAAGGGGAAGGCTTTCCCCCTTTTTGCGCGCAATGCAGCGCCGCCCCTTTTCCGCAACGGGAAAAGGGGCGGCGCCCGTTTTTTTTGCGCGGTTCGCGCGGTTTTTCAGCGCCCGCCGCGGGCGCTCTCTCGTTTTTGCGGCGCGTTTTTGCGCCCGCGCGGCTTTTTGTGCGGCGTTTACAGGTACTCTTTGAGCGTCTGTTCGCAGCTCTGTTCAAAGGCGAGCAGCTCGCCCGCCACCGCGCGCACGGGCGCGTCCGCGTCCTCGCTCTCGCGGATAGAGCGGATCAGCGCGGTGATGCCCATCACCGTGCCCTGCGTCATCATCTCCGCGATGTGCGCGCGCGAGCCGTCTTTGAGAGCGTTCATCTTCACCGAGCCCCACAGCATCGCCCGCTTGAGGGGGTTGGGCTCCTTCAGCTCGATGCCGCGCTCGTGCGCGCACGCCGCCGCCTTGCCTGCGATGCGCTCGTATTCGCCGTGCATGCGCACGAGTTCCTCTTTCAGCGCCCCTTCCTCCGTCGCGGGCAAAATGTCTGCGATGGACGCGAGCGCGTAGTGGGTGTTGCGGTACACTTCGGCGAGCAGTTCCTCGCCCGATTTCTTTGCTTCCATTCTCTTCCTCCCGCCGCGCCGCACGCGGCGCGGCCAAGAGCAGTATGGGCGGGGGCGGGCAAAAGTATGCGCCGCCGCGTACGCGCGGCGGCGCAGAGAGAGGGATCTGAAGTCAAAAAAATCGCGCGCGGCTGTATGCCGCGCGCGAAAGCGGAAACTGCGCCTTATCGCAGCCCTTCTTTTTTACACAGTTCAAAGGCGCTGGCGATGACCTTGTCCATGTCGTAGTACTTGTACTCGCCCAAGCGCCCGCCGAACACGACGTCCGGCCGCTCCGCCTTGAGCGCTTCGTACTTTTGCATGAGCGCGCCGTTCTTTTCGTCGTTGACGGGGTAGTACGCCTCCATGCCCTCCGCGTACTCGGCGGGGTACTCGCGCGAGATGATGGTCTTGGGCTGCTTGCCGAAGTTGAAGTGCTTGTGCTCGATGATGCGCGTGTAGGGCACCTCGTACTCGGTGTAGTTGACGACGGCGCCCCCCTGGTAGTCGGGGATGTCTAAAACCTCCGTTTCGAAGCGCACGGTGCGGTACTCGAGGCGGCCGAAGCGGTAGCCGAAAAACTCGTCGGGCATGCCGGTGAATACCGTCTTGCCGAAGGTATCGCCCGTCTGTTTGATAAAGTCGAAGTAGTCGGTATTTGTCAGCACCTTTGCGCCTGCAAACAGCTTTTCGGCGAGGGCGGTGTACCCCTCCTCGGGGATGCCCTGGTGCGGGTCGTTGAAGTAGTTGTCGTCGTAGGTGAAGCGCAGGGGCAGGCGGCGGATGATGAAGGCGGGCAGCTCCTTGCACGGCCTTCCCCACTGCTTTTCGGTATAGCCCTTGACGAGCGTCTTGTACACGTCGGTGCCCACGAGGCCGATCGCCTGCTCTTCGAGGTTTTGCGGCGTCTTTCCGCCGAGGGAGGCGCGCTGGCCGTCGATGATCGCCTTGGCCTCCTCCGCCGTCTTCACCCCCCAAAGCTGCTCGAAGGTGTACATATTGAAGGGCATGCTGTACAGCTTCCCTTTATAATTGGCGCGCACGCGGTTGACAAAGCCGTTGAACTTGGCGAATTTGTTGACATATTCCCAAACTTCTTCGTCGGAGGTGTGAAAGATGTGCGCGCCGTACACGTGCACGTCGATGCCCTCCCGCTTTTCGGTGTAGATGTTGCCCGCGATGTGATCTCTGCGCTCGACGACGAGGCAGCTTTTGCCCGCGCGCACGGCGTGCTCGCAGAACACGGCGTTGTACAGCCCGGCTCCTACCAGCAGATAGTCGTAATGCATGGTCTTCTCCTTGACAATGGTATTTCGTTCGTTTACGCGCCCTGTTCGGGGTGCATCATGGCGTTCGCGTAGCGGTCGAAGATCTCGCCCGCCGGCCCGTCGGCGATCACGTGCCCGCGCTCGATCCAGATGGCGCGGTCGCACAGGCTGCGCACCGCGTCCCCGTGCGACACGATGAGGAAGGTCAGCCCCTTTTTGCGCAGTTCGGCGAGGCGGTCGTAGCACTTTTTTTGGAAGGCGATGTCCCCCACGGCGAGGATCTCGTCGATGAGCATGATCTCCGCGTCCATCGTGATGGCGATGGAAAAGCCCAGCCGCGCCAGCATACCGGAGGAGTACGCCTTGACGGGGGTGTGGATAAAGTCGCCCAGCTCGGCAAAGGCGAGGATATCGGGCAGCTTTGCGTCGATCTCCTTTTTGGTGTAGCCCATGATGGCGGCGTTGAGGTAGATGTTTTCGATGCCCGTCGCGTTGCCGTCAAAGCCCGCGCCAAGCTGCAGCAGGGGAGAGATGCGCCCGTTGCAGTGCGCCCAGCCGGAAGTCGGCTTGAGGATGCCGGATACGATCTTGAGCAGCGTGCTCTTGCCCACGCCGTTGCGGCCGATGACGGCCACCGCCTCTCCCTTATGGATCTTGAAGCTGACGTTCTCTAAGCAGACGAACTTTTCCCGCTTTAGGTCGCGGCGGAAGGCGCGCACCACCAACTCTTTGAGGGAGTTGACGCCCACGTCGTAGCGGGTGAACTTCATGGTCACCTCGTGCGCTTCGAGCAGGCAGTCGGGGTCGGGTTGGATCTTTTGTCGCATAGCTCCCTCCTTACAGGTTGGCGGCGATGTGGTTGCGCACCGCGCGCATGAACAGGTACCCGACCGCAAACGACGCGATCGCAAATCCGTAGCAGAACAGGTGTTCCATCCCCGAGGGGATGTCGCCCGCAAGAAGGGTGCGGAAGTATTCGACGTAGTGGTACATGGGGTTGAGGTTCATGATCTTTTTGATCAGGGCGCTGCCTAAGCGTTCGACGGTGTAGAAGAGGGGGGTCAGGTAGGTCCACAGCGTCAATATCACCGAGTACAGGTGCTCGATGTCGCGGAAAAAGACGTACAGCGCGCTCAAAAAGTAAGAAATTCCCAGAGAAAAGAGTGCGATGGCGGGCAGCAGCACGACGATGAGCACGATGTGCCAGGAGAGCGTGTAGCCGACCATAAAGTAGCGCACCAGCGCCACGATGAGCAGCGCGACGAAGGAGAAGAGGAAGGTCACCAGCGAGGAGAGCACGTTCGCCGTCGGGAAGAGGGCGATGGAGACGCGCGTCTTCTGCAGCATGTCCCGCTGCCGCACCAGGCAGGGGAGGGAGCCGCTCGTCGAGGTGCGCATGATGTTGAAGATGATGTTGCCCGAGAGGATATAAATAGGATAGTCGAGCATCAGCGTTGGATCGTCGCCGAATAGTTTGGAGAACACGAGCGTCATCACCAGCATATTGAGTAGCGGGTTGAGCACCGTCCACAGCACGCCGATAAAGGAGCGGTAGTATTGGTTTTTGATGTTGCGGCGCACGAGCAGGCGCAGCAGGTACGCCTGCTGCAGCGGCCGCCGCAGTTTTTCTTTGATCATACTCTCTCCTCGCCCTCGCGCAGGGCGCTTTCGTACAGTGCGGGCAGCCGCGCCGCCGCGGCGCGGATGTCAAAGCCCGCCCGCCGCAGCGTATCGGCGTTGCTCGCCTTTTCAGGCAGTTCGCCCGCCATCGCATCCGCCCACGCCTCCCTTTGCAGCGGCAAAAAGGCTGCGCCGCCGCAGATGTCCGCCTCCCGCGTCACCTTGTCTGAAAACAGGCAGGGCAGCCCCGCCGCCTGCGCCTCCACCGCCACCACGGGGAACCCCTCGTAGCGGGAGGGCAGCACGAATGCGTCCGCCGCCGCGTAGTGCGGGGCGGGGTCTCCCTGCGGCAAAAACTGCACGCTCCCCGCGAGGTCGGGCATGGCAGCCCGCGCCCGCAATGCGCCCTCCTCCTCGCCCGCGCCCATCAAAAGCAGCGTCATCGGGCGTTTGGCGCGCGCCAGGGCGAAGGCGTCCAGCAAAAAGTGCAGGTTCTTCTGCGGGCAAAACCTGCCCACGAACAGCAGCCGCCGCCCTCCGCTTCGGCTGCCCGCGCCCGGCGCAAAGCGCGTAAGGTCGATGGCGTTCGGCAAAATAGCCGCCTCTTCCGCCCTTTTCCCGTACAAATTTTGCGCGGCGAGCTTGCCGCAGGCGGCGAGCACGGTCGCGTCCCGCGCGGCGAACGGCCGCAGCGCCGCCTTGATGAGGTAGTGGTCGCTGTCGCGGTCGAAGGTGCTGTGCGCGTGGCACACCCGCACGGGCACGCCCGCCTTTTTCGCCGCCCGCAGCGCAAAGGCGGAGAGGGTGGTCATGTGCGCATGTGCGACGGCGTACCCGCCCTCGGCCAGCTGCCTTTTTAAGGCGCGCATCGCGCCGAGTGGGTCGCGGTCGAGGCGGGGGATGGTCAGCACCCGCGCGGCGGGGTCTACGGCGCGCACCGCCTCGTCGAAATCGCAGTGCTCGTAGACGAAAAAGTCAAACCGCCAGCGCGACCTGTCCATGAATTTGTAGTAGTTGAGCACGCAGGAGACGACGCCGCCGATGCGGGCGTTGCCGATAATTTGCGCGGCCTTGCGCCGCCCGTCCTCCGTGCGCTGCAAAAGCAGGTGCTTCATCGTTTACTTCGCTCTCTCCCGCCCGTTCATTCCGCGCGCAGCGCCGCGCGCGTCTCGGGCGGCACGGTGTAGCCGCGCTTGACCTCCCGCCGCAGGGCGCGGTGCTGCGCCTGCGTCACGGGCAGTAAAAACTTCTTTTCGCCGAACAGCACGACGCCGATCGTCTTAAAAAAGATCTTCACGTCCAGTCCGAAGGAGAGGTGCATCGCGTAGTAGGCGTCGTAATATTTTCTGTCGTATGTGTTCAGGTACCCGTTGCCGCGCACCTGCCCCAGGCCGGTCAGCCCCGGGCGCAGCTCAAACTTGACCATCTCCCAATCCTCGTAGTCGCGGTCGAACGCCGGCAGCAGCGGCCGCGGGCCGATGATGCTCATATCCCCCTTGAGGATGTTGAACAGCTGGGGCAGCTCGTCGATCTTCAGCTTGCGGATCACCCGCCCCACCTTGGTCACGTTGGGGTTTTCGTCCGCGATGACCCGCTTGTGCTTGTTGTAGCGCACCTTTGCGCTGGTCATCGAGCGGAATTTATAACAGTAAAACTTTTTGCCGCCCCGCCCCGTCCGCTTCTGGCGGAAGATGACCTCGCCCCCGTCCTCCAGCTTGATGGCCGCCGCCACGAGCAGCAGCAGGGGAGAGAGCAGGATGACGGCCAGCAGCGCGGCGCAAAAATCCATCGTATATTTCAGATACAGGTATCCCCGGTGCATGGCCCTCCGCCTCGCCGCGCGCGCGGCGCACTCGTTTTCCTGCATTATAGCACAGATGTGCGCCCGTTGCAATCAAAACGCCCGTATCCGCGCATTTTGGGGTCGGAAAGTGCCGCCGCGCCGCCTCGCGCGCCGCTTTTGCGGGCGGGATGCCCCCGCCCGCCTTAGTTTGCGGCCGATGGCGCACGCTTATACCTCGCCTCCCCGCGCGCCCGCGCAAAATGGGGAGGGCGCGCAAAGAGGGGAGGGCGCGCAAAAAGGGGAGGGCGCGCAAAGAGGGGAGGGCGCGCAAAAAGGGGAGGGCGCGCAAAGAGGGGAGGGCGCGCAAAAGGGGAGGGCGCGCAAAATGGGGCGCCCCGCGTGCTTTGCACGCGGGGCGCCTTTCGTATTGGGAGGAATGTACTTTATTTCGATCCGGCCGCGCCGCAGGCGGGCACGCCCGCCGCTTCGCCCGCGGCCTTGCCCGCGGGCGCGCCGCCCAGGTATTCGCCGAGGGCGTCGCCGCGCACCCGCTCGGCGTTGTTCTCTTCCAGCCGCCGCAGCAGGGGCAGCGGCTCCCGCCGCCGGCGCAGCCGCTCGGTAAAGCGGGCAGAAAAGGCGAGGAAGATGAGGTAGATGTACGGCATGCCGAGGTTGGTTTCGAGCAGCGAGTTGGTGACCAGCGTCAGGATCTTGTCAGAAAAGTCTGTAAACCCCGCGCTGCGGATGCCGCCCAAAAGCAGGCCGGCTTCCCAACCGAACTGCACCAGCACGCCGATGGCGAGCAGCCACGGGATATCGATGCGGCGGCTCTTTTGCTTTTGCGACAAATTCCAGACGATCAGCCCGAGATAGCCGACGAACAGCATGATCGCCATATACCCGTGGTAGCCGCCCGTCGTGCGCTGGATGACGATGGGCTCGCAGCTGCCGAAGGTCGCCGCGATCATGGGCGCGCACAGCCACCAAAAGAGGATGAGCGCCGACCACTCGAACAGCCGCTTGTCCTTCGAGATCCACAGCCAGATCCACGCGAAGTTGGTGAAGCCGTAGCTCATCGACATCCAAAGCAGCACCCAAAACAGGCTGTATCCCTCCGAGATGGTGCGCGCATGGAACACGAGGTGGAACAGCCCGTAGTCGACGGCAAAATATACCAGCCCGAAAAACAGCCCGACGAGCACGGTCATGTACTTCCTTTTCCAAAGCAGCAGCCCTGCCAGCACCAGCAAAAAGGCGATGTCCAGCCAGATGTACAGCGGGTCGAACTGCCGCCGCGCGATGATGTCGTCCATAGCGCCCCCGTTTTGTAATAGTATGTCATGGTTTTTTGTGACACATTTATTATAAAGAAAAGCGCGCCCGCTGTCAACCCTTCCGCAAACAATGTTGAAAAAAGGCCGCGCAACTTTGCCCGCGGGGCAGAAAAGCGGGGGCGGCGGCCGCATATATCGGCAAAAGTTGGGTATTTTGGCAGATAAATTTTAAGACCGAGTGATTGACAGAAAAAAATCGATGTGTTACAATGTGATAAGATATCATGCCCCATTTTGTAAATTTTTGGCCGCGGACCGCGCATTTTGCAGGTTTGCGGGGTGCGGGCGGGCGAGCCGATCGCCGCGCACGCGCCGCACAGAGAAGGTCGTATGCGTACATCGGATGAACAGAAAAGGGATACAAAGAACGTTTTGCTGCGCGCCGTAAATATCGCGCTGACGGCGATCCTCGCGCTGCTGCTGTGCTTTGTCCTCCTGAAATTATTTTTCATTACATGGGTCACGGTGGACCAATCCTCCATGTACCCCACCTACGAGGACGGCGAAAGGGTGTTCGTCAACAGAAACGGCGGCGTTGCGCGCGGAGAGGTGGTCGTCTTTTATGACGCAGACGTATCCGTGCCGCGGCTGTCCTCTGCCTTCGGCCTGTTTGCGGGGGACGCCAAGCTGCTTATCAAGCGCGTCGTCGCAAAAGAGGGGGACGAGATCTGGCTTGAAGAGCTGGGCGGCGGCGAATATGCGCTGCGGATCGGCTGTGCAGACACCGGCGAGGTCATCGGGGAGGAATACTTCGATGCCGAAGGCGCGCCGGTGACGCTGGCGCCGATCACCCTCTCGCCGGACACCGCCGGGGTGCTCTATGCTACGACCCGCCTGGATCCGTACGTCGTCGGCGAGGGCTGCATCTTCGTGATGGGCGACAATCGCGGCGGGTCCGTCGATTCGCGCGCGTTCGGCGACGTGCCGCTCTCGCGCGTGATCGGCACGGCGATGAATTGAGGCCGCCCCGCTTTTTGTGGTGAGGCCGCCGCGTTTCTTTGTGGTGAGGCCGCCGCGCTTTTTGTGGTGAGGCCGCCGCGTTTCTTTGTGGTGAGGCCGCCGCGCCGTGCGGCCGGCAGATACAGGCACCGGGAAGGGAGGAAAGATGTATAAAGTAAGCATCGTAGATGACGAAAGCGCGGCGTGCGACGCGATCGAAAAGCAGCTGCTCGAATACGGCAGCGAGCACGACGTCGAGTTTTCGGCCGAGCGTTACCTCGGGGCGGAGGCCTACATGGCGGCGCACGACGAGGACAGCGACATCATATTTTTAGACATCGATATGCCCGGGATCAACGGCATGGACCTCGCGCGGGAGATCCGCAAGACGAGGCCGAACGTGATCCTGATCTTCTGCACCAATCTCGAGCAGTTCGCCCTGAACGGGTACGAGGTGGAGGCGTGCGGCTATATCATCAAGCCCGTCCGCAAGTATTCCTTCGATTTTTACATGGACAAGTCGCTCAAATGGCTTTGGCGCAAGCGGAAGACGGACGCAGACGGCGAGGCGAAGATCTACGTCAAGGCGGTGGACGGGCGCAGAAAGGTGTGCGTGCGCGACATCTGCTATGTGGAGGTCGGCCGGCACAAGCTGTTCTACCACGTCTACAAAAACGGCGCGCCCGCCGAGGTGATCCAGGCGCGCGGCTCGATGCAGGAGACGGAGGCGCAGCTCGCGCCCTTCGGCTTCGTCAGAAGCAGCATCAGCTACCTCGTCAACCTCGCCTACATAACGGAGATCCGCGGCAACGAGGTGTATCTGCCGGAGATGGTCTTATTTATGAGCCGCAACTATAAAAAGCCTTTCATCGAAGCATTTATGCGGTCGGTCTCGGAGGATGGGGTAGCCGTAAAATGATCGCGGTCGAGTTTATTTTGCGCAATCAGATCATGATCGGGATGTTGGGGGCGCTCTTCCTGTTCGTATCGCTGCGGCAGCGCAGAAAGCTGTTTTGGCTGCTTATGCCCTGTTCGGCCGCGGCTGCCGTCGCCTTTTCGGCGCTGGTGCCCATCCCCATGCCCTTCAACTTCCTCGCCTACTTCGCGGCGATCGCCCTCGTCGTCGCTTTGTGCTTTAAGGGCGGCTGGAAGCAGGTGCTCTTTTCCACCACCTGCGCCTACTGCGTGCAGCATATGACCAGCAAGATCGTCTACCTGCTGCTCATGTTCTGGGCACAGTTCCAATACGGGTACGTCACCTGCAATATCGAGCTGCTCAGCCTCGCGCTGCTGCTGCTGGCAAACGCGCTCGTGTGCATCCCCATCTACTGCATCTGGACGCGGCGCGTCATCCGCAGCGGCGCGCTCAAGTTCGACAACTTCAAAACGATCATCTACACCGCCGTCTTTATCCTCTGCGCCGTGTTCCTCTGCTTTTTGGCCGAGTGCGCGCTGGACGCGGGCTCGCCCTTCTTCGCGGCGGGGTACATCTGTCTGAACGCGCTGTGCGCGCTGTTCGCGTGGATGGTCTTGATGATGAACTTCACGAACAGCCGCGGCGAGTTCCTCACCGAAGAAAAGCGCACGTTGGAGCAGCTTCTCAAAAAGGACAAGCAGCAGTACGAGACGGCGCGGCAGAACATGGAGCGCATCAACATCCATTATCACGACATCAAAAAGCGCCGCGTGTTGGCGATGGACCCCGAAGAAGCGCGGCGGCTGGACGAAGAGCTGAAAAAAATCCAGCGATTGTACTACACCGGCAACGAGGTGGTGGATATCACCCTCTCCGAAAAGGCCGCGCTGTGCGCGGAGGAGGGCATCCAATTCATCTGCTCGGTCGACGGCAGCCGCCTGAACATGATCAAGCCCTACCAGATCTACTCGCTGCTCGGCAACGCGGTCGACAACGCCGTCGAATCTCTGCGCGCCGTCGACGACGCCGATAAAAAGGTCATCCGCCTGGATATTTTCGGCAGGGGGAATATGTCTGTCATCCGCGTCGAAAACTACCTCGCGAGCGAGCCGAAAAAGGTAGACGGCATGCCGGTGACGACCAAGCCGGACAAGGAGAACCACGGCTTCGGGCTCAAGAGCATCAAGAGCATCGCCGAGGAATACGGCGGCATGATCCGCATCGGCACGGAAGATCACCAATTCACGCTCGTCGTCGCCATCCCGAACGGCCCGCAGAAAAAATGATAAAAAATGACACATTTTACGCCCGAAAGCGTCCGTTTCAGACGCTTTCGGGTTATTTTTTTGCAAAAAATTGCCGTGCGCGCGGCGGGCGGGCAAATTACCAAGGGGGGCGTTTTATGTGCGCACCGTGCCAAGGGTATTGAAATCTTGTGACGGCATTGTTATAATGACACGGAGAGAAGGATCGCATCGTGATGAAGCGGACAAAATTTTGTGATTTTTGAAACATTTTGTCCGGCCGCAAGTATCCATGGATCCGCAGGCGAACGCTTGATCCCGGCGACCTTTTCTTTTACCCGATGGCCGGACTTGCCAACCCGGCGCATCAAAAATAAAACGGAGGTAAAAAGATGAAGGCAACCAGTTTCAAGCGTATCGGCAAAAAGATCGGCGCAAAGTTACTTATGATCGTGCTTTGCGTTGCGATGCTCGTTTCGTCGGTATCGGCCTTTGCGATGCCGAAGATCGCAAAGGAAGAAAAGATGGGCTATGGCGATGACGGCATGGGCCATTACTATTCGGCGTTCTCCAGCAATGAAGAACTGAAGGAAGCGACCAAAGAAAAAAATATTGAGATCGCCAGCGAGGGCACGATCCTGCTCAAGAATGGCGGCGGCGTAGACGGCACGGAGGACAAGCTCCCGTATACCGATATGAAGAATATCAGTATCTTCGGTATCAACTCCGACGCGTTCGGCTACGGCGGCACGGGTTCCGGTTCCGGTCAGCTCGAAAAAGGCGCAGATATCTACACCTCTTTCGAAGCGGAAGGCCTGAACATCAACCCGAAGCTGAAAGCTCTCTATCAGAGATATTCGGGCGGCTCCCTCAGCGCGGAAGCGAAGTGGACGACCCCTACATACGAAGACAAGGAGCTTTCCCTCGACTATTACACCCCCGCGATCGAAGCGACCTATGACCGCTACAGCGACGCGGCGTTCGTCGTCATCGGCCGTCTCGGCGGCGAAGGCGCTGACCTTGCGGTCGAGAACATCCAAAATCACGTCCGCCCGACGGGTGAAAACGGCGCGCTGGAAAAAGCTCCGCAGGATCATTACCTCGAGCTGACCTACAGAGAAGAACAGCTCATCGATTACGTTGCCGATAATTTTGAGAAGGTCGTCGTCCTCCTCAACTCCGGTAACATCATCGAGTTCGGCGAGCTGGAAGAGAACCCCGAAGTCGATGCGATCGTTCACATCGGCCAGACGGGCGACTACGGCTTCCGCGGCTGCCTGCAGGTCCTCAAGGGCGATGTCAACCCCTCCGGCAGAACGGTGGACATCTACACGAGCGACTTCATGGTCGACCCCGTGATGCAGAACTTCGGCAACGGCGCACAGTACGATGACAACTACAACAACACCCAGAACACGATGCTCATGCGCGGCAAAGACAGCGCAGGCCGTGCGACCATCGAGTATGAAGAGGGCATCTACCTCGGCTACAAGTACTATGAGACCATGTACGCCGAGATCGCGGCGGGCAACGTCGATCTGTCGAGCAAAGAGGCGAAGGCAGTCCTCGAGACCGCCGACCTCAACGGCGAGGAAGGGAAAGACGGCTACTCCCCGTACACCGGCGCGGACGACTGGTATGACAGAAACGTCGTCTATCCGTTCGGCTACGGCCTGTCCTACACCACCTTCGAGTGGAGCGCCTTCTCCGTCGAGATGGAAGGCACGCTCGCTGCGGACACGCAGTTCACGGCTACCGTCACCGTCAAGAACACGGGCGACGTCGCCGGTAAGGACGTCGTGGAATTCTACGTCGAGGCTCCTTACACCAAGGGCGGCATCGAAAAGTCCAAGGTCAGCCTGCTGAACTTTGAAAAGACCAAACTCCTCCAGCCGGGCGAAAAGGTCACCATCAAGACCACCTGGGACGCGTACGACATGGCGTCTTGGGACTGGAAGGATGCGAACGGCAACGACAACACCGGCTATGAGCTGGATGCGGGCGACTACGTCTTCTACGCTGCGAAGAACTCGCACGACTGGGCGAAGGACGCTCTGAGCGACACGATCACCCTGTCCGCTCTGCAGATCAAGAATTCGCCGCACACCGGCGTCGCGATGGACAACGTGTTCACCGACCCCGACGACGACGAGGCTATCTACAACTACTCCACGATCAGCCCGACGATGACCATCATGTCCCGTGCGAACTTCATCGGCACCTATCCCGAATCCCCGACGGCGGACGAGCGCGACCTGACGAAGAACGCCGAAGCGACCAACCCGATGCTGAATGGCATCGAGAACGGCGACGACTTCAAGATCACCAAGAAAGAGATCGACGACAAGCTCAAATGGGGCTATGTCTTCGGTACGGATGACGACTCGCACGAGCTGTGGGCGACCGAGCTCGGCGAAGATTGGGCTCTCCCCGCAGACTGGACGCAGGCCAAAGATGATTCGGCAGCCGTCGAGATCCGTCTGCCCGAGATGATGAACTATGACCCGTATGACGAAGAGACGATCGTCAAGAGCGACAACGACGCGATCGACGGCCTGACCGCAGCCGCGGCATGGACGAAGTTCATGAACCAGCTCACCTATGAAGAGATGAAGGAGATCATCTCCATCGGCTTCTTCAAGACGGTCGGCAACGATCGTATCGGTAAGGAAGAGGCGGTCGACGCCGACGGCCCTTGCACGATCGGCGGCCAGACGAAGGACGGTTACATCTCCGCCCGTGGTTCTTCGGGTACCCGTTACTGGTGCTCCGCACAGATGGTCACGGCGACCTGGAACAAGGAACTCGCACACGAGCAGGGCATCCTGATCGGTGAAGAGGGTATGTGGAACGGCTACAACGGCTGGTACGCACCTTCGATGAACACCCACCGCAGCCCGTTCTCCGGCCGTAACTTCGAGTATTACAGCCAGGACGGCGTGCTCGCGGGCCGCATCACCGCAGAGGTCCTCTCCGCGACCGGCTCCAGGGGCGTTTACTCCTACATCAAGCATTACTTCCTCAATGACCAGGAGCAGAACCGTAACAACGTTACGACCTGGGCAGACGAGCAGACGATGCGTGAGATCTACATGAAGCCTTTCGAGTACGCAGTGGTCTCGGGCGGCTCCTGCGGCGTCATGACCGGCTTCAACTGCCTCGGCGTCGTGAACAACATCGAAAACTATCCCGGCATGACCCAGGTCCTCCGCGAGGAGTGGGGCTTTGACGGCAACGTCGTCACCGACTACCAGGTCGGCACCGTCGGCGATGCAAAAGACAACCTCGAAGTCATGCACTATGCAGGCACGAACATCCGTCTCGGCGACATCAACGCGGAATCCCGTGGTTCCGGTACGTGGGATCCCGAGCTGCGCGGCGGCAAGGGCGGCGTCGTTGTTCCCGAGGGCGGCACCGACTTCGGCGACGGCTACACCGACCGTATGTACTACTATGTCCGCACCCGCGCGATGGAACTGCTGTACACGCACGTCCGTTCCAACGCGAATGACAACGGCGCAGACTTCCAGAAGAACTTCGTCGGCAGCACGATCGAAGTCCCCGCAGGCGTCCGTAACTTCAGCGTTCCGATCCCTGTCGGCTTCGCCGAGGATGCAGACGTGACGTACCAGGTCGGCTCCAACAACCTGCCCGCAGGCGTCACCTTCAATGCAAACAACATGGCGGTCGACGTCGACAATGCGGAAGTCGGCACCCGCGGCACGATCGGCATCAAGGCGTACTACAACGGCTGGGCCAACAAGGAAGTTGACTTCACCGTGAACGTCGTTGCCCCCGTCGCGTTCGACGGCGCAACGCAGCTCACCCCCGGCACCGCGTATGAAGCGACCGTTTCTCAGGACTTCTGGGAAGCGAACCCGAACCTCGGTTCGCAGGAGGCCGGTATCAAGTCCGTCGCGCTGAAGGCGGAAGGCCTGCCCGCAGGTCTGACCTTCGACGCCGCGACCGGCAAGATCTCCGGTACGCCTACGGCAGCCGGCGTCTATGACGTGAAGCTGTCCGTCGATGTCACCTCCCAGGTTGTAAACTGGTGGTGGGTCACGACGCGCACGGATACGTACACCAGCAACGTCACGCTGAATGTCGGCGAACTCGTCACCATCACCGTGAACGGCGTCGAGCAGCAGGTCGAAAAGGGTAAGCCGATGGCTGAACCCGCAGCGCCCGAAGCTCCGCTCGGCCAGCAGTTCGCAGGCTGGTACGTCGGCGACGAGAAGTTCGACTTCTCCACCCCGATCAACGAGTCCATCGAGCTGACCGCGAAGTTCGAGCTGATCCCCGATGACATCCAGTTCCGCGTCGAAAACGGCATGATCCAGGCGAGCATCAACGGCGGCGAATGGGTCGACGTGATCGCCGTCGAAGACCTGACCGGCCCGCAGGGCCCGCAGGGCGAACAGGGCGAAAAGGGTCCGCAGGGCGAACCCGGTAAGGACGCTCCGGAACCCGAAGGCTGCGGCTCCACGATCGGCGCCGGCACGGCCGTGATGGTCAGCGCATTGCTCGGCCTCGCTTGCATCAGCATCTTCGTCGTGAAGGCTGCTGCCAAGAGAAGATAAGAGCATCCGGATGAAACTGAAACACTTTTCGCTTCGGGCCGGCTGAAACCGGACGACGAAACTCCGTAGGTGTGGGGGAGGCTCTGCTTCCCCCACATATGGATTTCGCATTCCGCGGCGATCGCCGCAGAACGGAGCGATGCGTACCGCCCGCATTCGCGGGCAGACAAACTATGGGTAAGACGCTTCCCGTTTATGAACAGGGGGCGGAAGGTCCGGGCGCGCCCGGCGCGCGGCGGCTGCCGCGGCAGGGGCCCCGGTACACAATCATAGTAAACGGAGGAAATCGGAAAACATGAAAAAGCTGTTCAAAAAGCTGCATTTGCCGATCGTATTGATGCTGATCCTGTCGATCCTGCTGTCCGGCTGCGTCATGAGCCTGACGTGCATCAGCCACATCGACCGCGATCGCAACGGCGAATGCGACAACTGCGGCATCGCGATGGAAGTCCCGCGGGAAGACATCGAAAAGATCGAGGTCACCACGCTTCCGACCAAGACGTACTACGGCCGCAATGAAACTTTGGATGTGACCGGCGGCAAGATCACCGTCACCTATAACGACGGCAAGCCGGATGAAGAGATCGACATGACGGCCGAGGGCGTCACCATCGTCGCGCCCGGCATGGGTGTCGACGGCAAAAAGAGCGTGCAGGTCAAATACGGCGGCTACAGCGCCACCTTCGTCATCGAAGTCGGCTCCGCACGCTACACCGTCTCCTTCGACCTCGGGTATGAAGGCGGCGAGATGGAATCGCAGTTCGTCACGCAGAACACCCTGATGGAAGAGCCCGCCGCGCCCGAACGCGAAGGCTACAGCTTCCTCGGCTGGTTCACCGACGAGGCTTGCACGCAGCGCTTCGACTTTGCATTGACCCCCGTCACCGCAGACATGACCCTGTATGCGGGCTGGGCGCAGATCTATATGGTCACCTATGACGCCAATTACGACGGCGGCGCCGACAAGACGGCAGAATCCGTCAACGGCCGCGCCGACACGAGCATCCGCCCGGACGACCGCGACGGCTGGCACTTCACCGGCTGGTATTCCGATCCCGAATGCACGCAGGCGTTTGACCCGAACACCATCCTGACCGGCGACATCACCCTGTACGCGGGCTGGGTCTCCTCTTCGACGGAGATGATCACCGTCACCTTCGACCCGAACTACGAGGGCGCCGAAGCGACGACGCAGCAGGTGCCGAGCGGCAGCCCCGTCAACGCACCCGCAACGCCCGAGCGCGCGAACGTCACCGAAAAGGGCCATCAGGCTTCCGGCTTCACCTTCGGCGGCTGGTACACCGATCCCGCCTGCACGACGGCGTATGACTTCTCGGCGGCTGTGACCGAGGCCATGACGCTGTATGCGAAGTGGACGGGCGAATATGTCTTCGAAGCTGAGCACATCGACCTGAGCGGCCCCGACGGCAACGGCCTGCAGGGCATGGGCGCTTCCGGCGGTTCGGTCGGCCCGAACATGGTCGACTCGGTACCTCCCGATTATGACTACCTGATCGCCAGCAACGGCTATTACCTGACCTATCTCTATAAGACGATGCTCGAGATCGAATTCGTCATCGAGTCCGACCGCGCCGTGTCCGACGCGACCATCGTCATCCGCGTCAGCGCCGAGACCGTGGGTTACGCGCTCAGCCCGAACAGGAACGACGGCACGACGGAGAACGGCACGCTGTATTCGATGTTCATGATCACGCTCAATGATTCGCCGATCGAATACCCGACCATCGAGATGGAGGGCGGCCGCCCGCAGTTCGAGGACTTCACGCTGACCGTGAACGCCACGCTGAAGGAAGGCACCAACGTCATCAAGATGATAGTCGCGAACGATCACGGCATGGGCGGCACCATGCAGGCGACCGCGCCGGTCCTTGACTGCATCAAGGTCACGACCTCGGCCGACCTGACCTGGAACCCGATCGTCAGCAACGAGAAAGGCCAGTAATCGACGGTACGCGGACGCGCAGCCGTCCGCGCGGGCGGCTGCGTGATCCGAAAGTCAATACAAACAGGAGACAGATATGAAGTATATTAAAGCGATTTTTACACACGCGCGGACCCTCGTGTGGTTCATCGTGAGCGTTGTGCTGATTGCGATCCTTATTACGGCTGCTGTGTTGTCCGAGACCGTTCTGTTCGAAGTGTTCCGAATGGCGCTCGGCAGCCGTAAGACCGAAACCTTCGGCGGCGGTCAGTTCTACGTGTCCGATTATGAGGATAAGGAAGATGCGCTGGAAAAGGCTAACGCCCTGAACGAGCGCATCAACGAGGAGGGCATCACCCTCCTGAAGAACGAGGGCAACGCCCTGCCGCTCGCGGAGGGCGCCAAGGTGTCCGTGTTCGGCAAGAACTCGGTCAACCTCGCCTACGGCGGCTCGGGTTCGGGCGCGTTCACCGTCACGGAGGACACCCCGACCCTGTACCAGAGCCTGAGAGACGCCGGGTTCGAGTACAACACCGTCATGTATGACTTCTACAAGAACAACGGCCAGTCCGGCGACGGCAGGCCCGCGTCCCCGACGATGGACAACGCCCGCGACACCATCCCCGGCTTCAAGACGGGCGAGACCCCTCTGGATCGCTATACCCAGGACGTCAAGGACAGCTACGCGGACTATAACGACGCGGCGCTCGTCGTGTTCACCCGTATCGGCGGCGAGTCCTTCGACCTCCCCCGTACGATGCAGAATTCGGACGGCAGCCCGATCGACGGCGCGCTGGACGCGAACGACCATTACCTCGAGCTCGACAAGAACGAGCAGGATATGCTGGTCGAGGCGTGCAACAACTTCGATAAAGTCATCATCATCATCAACTCCTCCACCTCGATGGAGCTCGGCTTCCTCGACGGGGCGGACGACCACGACGAGACCCTCGTCGACGGCATGAACGGCATCGCCGACAAGATCGATGCCTGCGTGTGGATCGGCGGCCCCGGGTACTCGGGCATCAACGCGCTCGGCAGAGTGCTCAACGGTTCGGTCAATCCTTCGGGCAAGACGGTCGACACCTATCGCCGTGACTTCACCCAGGATCCGACGTATCTCAACTTCTCCGACTACCTCGTTTCCCGCGGCAACCTGTATCGCGTTTCGGACGGCAATCAGCCCTCCGTTGCCGAGCACTATGTCGACTACGAGGAAGGCATCTATGTCGGCTATCGCTACTACGAGACCCGCGGCTTCACCGACGGCGAAGAGTGGTATAACGACCAGGTCGTGTTCCCGTACGGCTACGGCCTCTCCTACACCACCTTCGATTGGGAAGTGACCGAAATGTCCTTTGAGGACGGCGCGGACCTTTCGTGGGATGCGGACGAGGACATGCAGTTCTCCGTCACCGTCAGCGTCACCAACACCGGCGACGTCGCCGGCAAGGATGTCGTGCAGGTCTACATGACCGCTCCGTACACCGCGGGCGGCATCGAGAAGGCGCACGTCGCGCTCGTCGGCTTTGCCAAGACCGAGCTCATCGAGCCGGGCGACACCAAGGAAGTCACCGTCACCTTCAACGGCTACGATTTCGCCTCTTACGATTACAGCGACGCCAACGCCAACGGCTTCAAGGGCTACGAGCTGGATGCGGGCGAGTATGAAGTGAAGGTCATGCGCAACGCGCACGAGATGGAAGACTCCCGCACCTTCGAACTTTCCGAAGGCGTGCAGTATGCAAAAGACCCCGTCACCGACTACGAAGTCGTGAACCGCTATGACGACGTCAGTGAATCCGAATACGGCATGGAAAGCGTCCTTTCGCGCAGCGATTGGGAAGGCACCTGGCCGAAGAACGAAGTGCTCGCGGGCTCGGATACCGAGCGCACGATCACGAGCGACGTCATGAACAACGTGATCAAGAGCACGGCGACGAACAACCCGATCGTCAACGACCCCACCGTGCAGATGCCGACCGTCGCGGAAGTCAGCGCGCCGACGGGCACCATGCAGATCTATGACCTCGTCCAGATGAAGGAAGGCGTGGATCCGGATGCGGAAGAGATCAGCGCGGAAGACTACCTGCGCGACGAGCTCGGCACGACCATCGTCGATTACGACGACGAGCGCTGGGATGCTTACCTCGACCTGTTGACGGCGAATGAAATGATGTCCTTCACGATGAACGGCGCATTCCAGACGCAGGCGCTCAACAGCATCGGCCTGATGTCCTCGCTCGAATCGGACGGCCCTGTCGGCTTCGTCTACTTCATGGCGCAGATCGAGAGCGAGAACCCCGTCTACCAGACCTGCTCGTACGCGAGCGAATGCGTGATCGCGGCGACGTGGAACACCGAGCTCGCCTATCAGATGGGCCTCTCCATCGGCAACGAAGGCATCCTCGGCGACCAGCGCGGCCTCGGCCGTCCTTACTCCGGCTGGTATGCTCCGGCAGTCAACATCCACCGCAGCCCGTTCGGCGGCCGTAACTTCGAGTATTACAGCGAAGACCCGCTCATGTCCGGCAAGCTCGCGGCGGAAGTCATCCAGGGCGCGCGCAGCAAGGGCGTCATCTGCTTCGTCAAGCACTTCGCGGTCAACGAACAGGAGACCAACCGCTCGGGCGTCTGCACCTGGCTGACCGAGCAGTCCCTGCGTGAGATCTATCTCAAGCCGTTCGAAATGGCGGTCAAAGAGGGCGGCACGATGGGCATGATGAGCTCCTTCAACCGTATCGGTACGACCTGGACGGGCGGCGATTACAGGCTGCTCACCGAGATCCTCCGCAACGAGTGGGGCTTCCAGGGCATAGTCATCACCGACTTCAACACCGAGCCCTTCATGGATACCAAGCAGATGGCGTACGCCGGCGGCGACCTCAACCTCGCCACCACGCCGCACGATTGGGAGCCGGAGACCGCGGCCGATTACACCGTCCTGCGCACCAGCGTCAAGAACATCCTCTACGCGCTGACCCGTTCCAACGCGATGAACGGCCACGGCGAGGGCGCGTACTACCTCACCTACTACGCTTGGTGGGAAGTCGCACTCTTCTTCGGCGGCATCGGTCTGATCGTCGTCCTGGCGGCTTGGGGCTTCTTCGTGATCTGGAGCGTCGTCAAACAAGTCAAGCGAGAAGAGGCTGTCGCTGCACAGACGGATAAGAAAAACGAGTAACTGGTTCTCCGTTTAAGCCGTGCCGACCGGCCGTTCGCAGAATGACCGTTCGGGCATGGCAGGCATACCGCCGCAGAATTTTTCTGCGGCGGTATTTTTATGCCGCGCGCCGCGCCCCGCGCAAAATGGGGAAGCCCGCCCTGCCGCAAAGCAGCCCGCCGCGCGCCGCATACAAAAAAGATGCCCGCAGCTCGCCTGCGGCTCCGTATGGGAGCCCCGCAGCCTGTGGCCGCATCGCCGCTGGGGAGGCCTCGCAGCTCGCCTGCGGCAGTATCGGCATCCGGATCCCCCGCAGCGTGCGGGAACAGAAAACAAGCCCCGCGGTATGCCGCGGGGCTTTTGCCGTAAAAATTCCCCTTTCCTTATTATATAATAAGGAAAGGGGATCTTATCCGAGGAGGAGGGTCATGCAGAAGTTATGGGCGCGCATATGGGCGCTGCAAAGGGGGCGTAAGGGGAGGTGAAGTGCAGATCAGGGGGTCCAAGCGGCGCTTCCGTGCGGCTGCACGGCCTCACAGCTCGCCGAGGATGCGCAGGGCGGGCTCACAGCTCGCCGAGGATGCGCAGGGCGGGCTCACAGCTCGCCGAGGATGCGCAGGGCGGGCTCACAGCTCGCCGAGGATGCGCAGGGGGGCTCACAGTTCGCCGAGGATGCGCAGGGGGGGCTCACAGTTCGCCGAGGATGCGCAGGGCGACGGCGCGGCGGGGGAGCCGCTCGTCCATCGCCGTCTTTTCGATGTAGCGGTGCGCCTCGCCCTCGGTCATGCCCCGCCGTTCGACGAGCGCGACCTTCGCGCGCGCGACGAGCCGCTCGCAGTCTAACCGCTCGCGCAGGCGGCACACCTCGCGCGCGGCGGCGGCAAGCCGCTCGCCCGCTTTGGCGGCAGAGAGCAGCGCGCCCGCGAGCATGGCGGGGGATACGTCGGCGGCAAACACGCTCGCGCCGCGGCCGCGCAGCTTTTGTTCGGCGGCGGGCACGTCCTCCCGCCGCACCACGACGACGAGCCCGGCGCACAGGCTTTCGGCGAGGGAGATCGCCTCCTCCGCCCAGCCGCCCCGCCCCGTCTTGGGCACGCACAGCAGGGCGGCCTCCGCCCCTTCGTTTGCGGGGGAAGAACTTTCCCGCGCGGCGGGGCTCACTTCCGCTGCCTGCCCGCGCGCGCAGCTTGCCCCGCTAAGGGGCGGCGAGTCCGCCTCCCGCGCGTCGGGGAGAGGGGGATGCCCGCCCGCGGGCACTTCTTCCGCACCACTTTCGAGTATGGTGCAGGTAAAGCCGGCGCGCGTCAGTTTATCGATCAGCCGTTCGCGCGCGGCGTCGTAGTCGCAGCGCACAAATACGCGGGTCATGTCAGTTCGCCGTGTACATCTGCCGGTACGGGTTTTCCGTATTCGGCGTCAGGCGGTAGTAGACGGCGCGCAGGTAGGGGGCGGGCTCGCGGCCGAATTTTTCGCACCACGCGCGCACGAGCGCCTCCGCATCCGCGCTGCCGGGGCCGTCGATGCGCTCCGCCTTGACCTGCGCGGGCAGGGCGGCGTCCAATTTGTCGCAGCGCAGTAAGATCTCCCCGCCGTGCATGCCCGTGCCGCAAAAATTGCCGACGATCGGCCCTTCGCCCTCTCCCAAAACGACGATGGTGCCGCCCGCCTGGTACTCGCCGAGGAAGCTCCCCGCCCGCCCGCCGATGACGATGGCGGGGCGGTGGTCGCGGTACGCCTTCATGTGGATGCCGCAGCGGTAGCCGACGTCTCCCTCGATAAAGATCCTGCCCCCGCGCATGGCGTAGCCGGTGGCGTCGCCCGCGCGGCCGTGCACCTCGATGGTGCCGCCGTTCATGGTGTCGCCCGTCGCCTCCTGCGCGTTGCCCTCCACGACGATGCTCCCGCCCGAGAGGTACGCGCCCAGCGCGTTGCCGGGCGTGCCGTGCACGGTGATGTCCTTGCCCGCCATCCCCGCGCCGAGGTAGCGCTGGCCGATGCAGCCGTCGATCTCGACGGCGCGCTCGCCGCTTTGGCGCACCGCGTCGTTGAGTGCGGAATATTGCAGATTTGTCGCGTCGATGCGCATATCACACCTCCTTCGTGAAGCGCGCCTTCCGCATCTCTGCGGGGAAGGCGTTCCACCCCGGCGAGCGTTTGAGCGACTCCGCATCCACCTGCGAGAGGGGGATGCGCTCGCGCAGCATCGCCGTATATACGCCCGCCCGTTCGGGCAGGTCGATGAGGATAAACCCTTTGAGCAGGTCGTCCTTGCAAAAGAGCGCCTTGTACGTCTTTTCGCCCTTTTCGACGTACGCCTCCCCCTCGTACACGCCCGCGGTGAGCACGTGCATGCCGAAGAAGCCGATGGCGTTGAAGGGCGCGGCGTTGTCAAAGCGCTCGCTGCCGCCCGCCATGTTGACGCCCGCGCAGTGCCCCTGGAAGTAGGCGTTGGGCAGCAGCGCGAGGATGCGCCGCGTGCCGCTCGCGATGTCAAAGCTCTCGGCGCAGTCGCCCGCCGCGTACACGTCGGGGATGGAGGTGCGCCCGCACGCGTCCGTCACGATGCCGCGCGCCACTTCGCCGCCCACATCCTTGACGAGCTCGGTGTTCGGCTGCACGCCGACCGCCGTCACGAGGATGTCGAACTCGATGCGCTTTCCGCTGCGCAGGGTGGCCGTGTCTTTGTCGAAGCGGGCGACGCTGTCGCTCAGGTAGAATGTCGCGCCGTGCTCTTCCAGCTTGCGCTGCACCATGGCTGCGCCCGTCTCGTCGAGGATGCTGGGCAGCACGCGGCCTGCGAGGTCGACGACGGCGACGCTGCCGACGCGGTCTGCGATCCCTTCAAAGCATTTGAGGCCGATCAGCCCCGCGCCGACGATGAGCACGCGCGCCGCAGGGGAGAGGTATTTTTCGAGGGCGAGGGCGTCTGCCATCTTCATAAAGTGGAAGCGGTGCGGCACGCTCTCGATGCCCTCCATGGGCGGGTCGAAGGGGCGCGAACCGGTCGCGACGAGCAGCCTGCCGTACTTGGCGGCGCTTCCGTCTGCAAAGGTCACCGTCTTGGCGGCGGGGTCGATGCGCTCCGCCCGCACGCCGAGGCGCAGCTCTGCGCCGTTGTCCTCGTAAAAGGAGCGGGGGCGGTAGTCCATGCGCCGTTCGTCCGTCGCGCCCAACAGGTAGTAGGAGATGAGCGGCCGCCCGTACACGAAGCGCTCTTCGTCGCCGACGACGAGGATGCTCCCGCGGGGATCGACCGAGCGGATGCCCTCGATCGCCGCGACGGACGCCGTCGAGTTGCCGATGAGGATATAGTCATATTTTTTCATTCGGCTGCCTCCCGTTCTTCAAACACGATTGCCCCGTTGGGGCAGTACTTGACGCAGTTGGGCTCCCCGCGGCCGTTGTCGGTGCACAGCGCGCACTTCATGGCGGCGTGGCCGTCGGGCGCGGGCAATACCGCGCCGTAGGGGCAGACGAGCACGCAGGTCAGGCAGCCGACGCACTTGTCGCGGTCGATGCGCACGACGCCGTCCTCCCCCTTGGTCAGCGCGCCCGAAATGCAGCTGTGCACGCAGATGGGGTCCTTGCAGTGGCGGCAGTTGACGGCGAAGTGGATGTCGCCGCAGTCCTCCACGTGCACGTTGGGGTGGATGGTCTTGCCCTTGAGCGCCTTCACCATATCGGCGATGCCCGAATTGGCGAAGGCACATTCGTATTCGCAGAGATGGCACCCGAGGCACCACTCTTCTTTGACGTAGATGCGTTTCATAGCTCTCTCCTTACAGCGACTCGCCCGCGTAGCGGATGCCCAGCAGCCGCAGCTCGGTGTCCGTCAGCCCGATGCCGCGCAGCATCAGCCTGTTGCCGCGCAGCGCCTCGAGCGAGTTGATGCCCATGCCGCCCATGATCTCCTCGATCTCGTGCTTCCACGCGGATACGAGGTTGACGAGGCGCTTGTAGGCGAGGTCGGGGTTGAGCCGCTTGACGAGGTCGGGCCGCTGCGTCGCGATGCCCCAATTGCACTTGCCGGTGTGGCAGCTGCGGCAGAGGTGGCAGCCCAGCGCCAGCAGCGCCGCCGTGCCGATGTAGCAGGCGTCCGCGCCCAGCGCGATCGCCTTGACGACGTCCGCGCTCGAGCGGATGGAGCCGCCCACGAGGATGGAGACCTCGTCGCGGATGCCCTCGTCGCGCAGGCGCGCGTCGATCTGCGCGAGCGCCATCTCGATGGGGATGCCGACGTTGTCGCGGATGCGGGTAGGGGCCGCGCCCGTGCCGCCGCGGAATCCGTCGATGGCGATGATGTCCGCGCCGCTGCGCGCGATGCCGCTGGCGATGGCCGCCGCGTTGTGCACCGCCGCGATCTTGACGATGATCGGCTTTTTGTGCTCGGTCGCCTCTTTGAGCGAGTCGACAAGCTGTTTGAGGTCTTCGATGGAGTAGATGTCGTGGTGCGGCGCGGGGGAGATGGCGTCCACCCCCTGCGGGATCATGCGCGTCTCGGATACGTCGGCAGAGATCTTCGCGCCGGGCAGGTGCCCGCCGATGCCCGGCTTCGCGCCCTGGCCCATCTTTATCTCGATGGCGGCCGCCGTTTCGAGGTACTCCTTATGCACGCCGAACCGCCCAGAGGCGACCTGCACGATGGTGTTTTTGCCGTAGCGGTAAAAGTCGCGGTGCAGCCCGCCCTCGCCGGTGTTGTAGTAGGTGCCCAGCTCTTCCGCCGCCCGTGCGAGGCTCTCGTGCGCGTTGTAGCTGATCGAGCCGTAGCTCATCGCCGAAAAGAGGATGGGCACGGACAGCTTGAGCTGGGGGGCGAGGGTGTCCTTCAAGAGCCCTTTCTCGTCCCGCTCGATCTTCGCGGTGCGCTTGCCCAACCAAAGCTGCGTCTCCATCGGCTCGCGCAGCGGGTCGATGGGCGGGTTGGTCACCTGCGAGGCGTTGAGCAGCATCTTGTCCCAAAACACGGGGAAGGGCTTGGGGTTGCCCATCGAAGAGAGCAGCACGCCGCCCGTGTTGGCCTGGCGGTACACTTCGTTGATCGTCTGCGCGCTCCAGTTGGCGTTTTCGCGGTAGGTGTTGTCCGTCTTGACGATCTTCAGCGCGTGCGTCGGGCACAGGCTGACGCAGCGGTGGCAGTTGACGCACTTGCTCTCGTCCGCGCGCATCTTGCCCGTTTCGGGGTCAAAGGTATGCACTTCGTTGGCGCACTGTCGTTCGCATACGCGGCAGGCGATGCACCGGTCGGTATTGCGGACCACTTCGTAGTCCGGTCTGATATACAGGTCCATCAGCTTCGCCTCCCGTACAGTTCGTAGATGACGGGCTCGCCGCCCGCCGGGGCATAGATCTTGTCCAGCGAGGGCTCGATCTTGCGGATGGCGCTCTCCTCGCTGGAAATGTACGCCTTGTCGCCCTTCTCCGCGCACACCATCGAGCGCAGTTTGAGCCTGTCGCCGAGGGCGAGCAGCCCCCCTTCAAACCCCACGATGATGGAAAAGGGCCCGGTCACCAGCAGGGAGGGGAACATCCGCCGCAGCAGCGTCTCCTGGCTGCGCGCGGGCTCCTCTTTGCGCGCGATGGTCGACCAGAAGGAGGCTGCGATGACGCGGCTCACTTCCTGCAAGGTCAGCCCCTTGCGGCGGTGCAGGTAGTCGACGATGTAGGTGATGACCTCGGTATCCGTCTGCAGCGTGCAGCGGTAGCCGAACATCTCCATGTAGCGGCGGTTGGCGTCGTACGAGGAGATCTCGCCGTTGTGCACGACGGAGAGGTCGAGCAGCCCGAAGGGGTGCGCGCCGCCCCACCAGCCGGGGGTGTTGGTCGGGTAGCGGCCGTGGCAGGTCCAGGCGTACCCCTCGTATTCCTCGAGGCGGTAAAAGCGCCCGATGTCCTCGGGGTAGCCCACGCCCTTGAAGATGCCCATGTTTTTGCCGCTCGAAAACACGTACGCGCCCGTCGTCTCCGCGTTGATGCGGATGACGCAGCGCGCCACGTACTCCCGCTCGTCTAAATGCGAGTTTGCCAGCTTGCGCGGCAGCGGCGCCAAAAAGTAGCGGAAGATGACCGGCTCGTTCTTCACCGTCGGCAGTTTACGCGTCTGTATTTCGGATGAATACACGATCTCGAAGTGCCTGCGGATAAACGCCTCCGTCTCTTCCTGCGCCTTCTGCGTCTCGTAAAAGAGGTGGAAGGCGTAAAAGTCTTTGTAGTGCGGGTAGATGCCGTATCCGGCGAACCCGCCGCCCAGCCCGTTCGAGCGGTCGTGCATGACGGCGATCGCCTCGATCATGCTCTCGCCCGTCATCTTTTTCCCGCTGCGGTCGATGACGCCCGTAACGGCGCAGCCGGACGGATTTCTGATTTCTCCTTCGCGTTGCAGCATATCGTCTCTCCCATAAGCCAATTTTTTTTGATGACCCTTTTATTATAGGCGCGCCGCCCCCATTCGTCAAGCTGTGCCGCGTTATTCGTTTTTTCGCCATTTTTTATGGAGAGTATAAGAAAAATTAGTATTTTGCCCCGCTGATAACATCCATAAGCCCCGCTTATATAAAGAGAAGCCGCCCGCATCCAAAGGGAGGATGCGGGCGGCCCCGTCTTATGAGAAAGCTGTAAGAGTGAGCATTAGTCTTCTTCGTCCTGCAGCGCGTTGTAGCCGGACTCGCCGGTGCGCACGCGCACGACGTCTTCTACGTCGTAGACGAAGATCTTGCCGTCGCCGATATGGCCGGTGTACAGCGCCTTGCGGGCGGCGGACACAACTTCTGCGACGGGCACCTTGCTGACGACGACCTCCACCTTCACCTTCGGCAGCAGATCCATATCCAGCTTGACGCCGCGGTAGTACTCGCTCGCGCCCTTCTGGACGCCGCAGCCGAGCACCTGCGTCACCGTGATGCCCGTGACGCCGATGGCGTTGAGCGCCTGTTTGAGGTCTTCAAACTTAGACTGCTTGGTCAGGATGACCACCTTGGAGAGCTTGGCGATGCCGTCGGATGCGCTGACGGAAGGCATTTCGGGCGCGGTCGTGTCGGTGACGGTCACGCCTGCGGGCTCGCTCGCGGCGAGGTTGGCGGGCAGACCCTCCGCCTCGATGATCTCCGCGGCGAGCGGAACGGGCGTAAAGTCTGCATAGGCGCTGGGCAGGCCGTGTTCGTGCTTGTCGAGGCCTTCGATCTCCTCGATGCGCGAGGCGCGCAGGCCGACGGTGTGTTTGAGGATCTGGAAGAGGATGACCATGCACACGATGGTCCATGCGGCGATGGCGGCGACGCCGATCAGCTGCACGATGAGCTGCGCAAAGCTGCCCGTGTAGAACAGGCCGGTCGAGGTGGAGAACAGGCCGCAAGCCAGCGTGCCCCACAGGCCGTTGACGCCGTGCACGGCGATCGCGCCGACAGGGTCGTCGATGTGCAGTTTTTTATCGATGACTTCGACCGCGACGTCCACGAGGATGCCCGCGACGACGCCGATAAAGAACGCGCCGACCACGTCGACCACGGCGCAGCCCGCCGTCACGGCGACCAGGCCCGCGAGCGAGCCGTTGAGCGTCATGGAAACATCAGGCTTCTTATTTTTGACCCAGGTAAAGATCATGGTCGAGATGGTGCCGGAAGCCGCCGCGACGGTCGTCGTCGTCAGCACCTGCGCCAGCTGCGTGACGTCCGTCGTCGCAGCGCCGTTGAAGCCGTACCAGCAGAACCAGAGGATGAACACGCCCAGCGCGCCGACGGTCAGGTTGTGGCCGGGGATGGCGCGCACATACTTGACTTCCTTGCGGACGAGGGTGGGCTTGCCGTCCTTATCGAGGTATTTGCCCCAGCGCGGCCCGAGGATGAGCGCGCCGATAAAGGAGGAGATACCGCCGACGAAGTGGATGAGCGAGGAGCCTGCAAAGTCGATGTAGGCGACGTTCGCAAAATAGCCGGTGGTGCCGAACAGCGGCTCTGCCGTGCTCAGCCAGCCGCCGCCCCACGCCCAGTGCGCCTCGATGGGGTAGACCACCGCGCTGATGACGAGGGAATAGATGCAGTAGGAGAGGAACTTGGTGCGCTCTGCCATGGCGCCCGAAACGATGGTCGCCGTCGTCGCGCAGAACACGAGGTTGAAGAAGAAGGTAGACCAGTCGTAGCCTGCAAAGTCTGTGAAGATGTCGAGGTTGGGGATGCCGACCAGCCCGAACAGCGCGTCTTCGCCCATGATCAGCCCCGCGCCCAAAAGGATGAACACGATGGTGCCCAGGCAGAAGTCGAGCAGGTTCTTCATGATGATGTTGCCCGCGTTCTTCGCCCGCGTGAAGCCCGTTTCGACCATAGCGAAGCCGGCTTGCATGAACCAGACGAGGATCGCGCCGATCAGGAACCATACGCCTGTCGATCCGTAAATATCCATGCTATACCTCCGAAAAAACTTTTTTCATGTATAAAATATCTCTATATCGAGCGGCCGCTGCCTGCAAACTGCGCTGCGCCCGCATTGTCTTTGCCGCCCGCCGGCGCGCCGCGGCCTTCCGCGGCGCGTGAGGGCATTGCCTGCCGAAGGGGAGCCCTTCTAAAATCGTTACACGCTGAAGAGGATCTCGCCGTAGGTGGGGAAGGGCCAGCAGCTCGCCGCCGTCTTGCTCTCCATCTCGTCTGCAAAGGCGCGGATGACCTGCATGGTCGGGATGATCTTGTCGGCGACCAGCTTCGCCTGCGCGGCGGCGTCGGAAACGAGCTTCTCCTCGTCGAGCAGCGCGTCCAGCTCCTTGACCTTGTAGTACATGGCCGCGTTGTCCGCCGCGAGCGAGGAGATCAACTCCTTCTCTGCACTCTCGCCCGCGTCCACGCCCGCCGCCTTTTCCGCCTCGAGGGAGGCGCACAGCTCGCGCACATAGCTGCACACGGCGGGGTAGATGTCGCGCTTTGCCATCTCCGACATGGTCATCGCCTCGATGACGGCCGCCTTGCTGTAATTTTCCAGCATGATCTCGGTTCTGGTGACCACCTCGCGGCGGGAGAACACGTTCATGCGCTCGAGCATGGCGATGTTCTTTTCATCCGCAAAGTGAGGCAGGGCCTCCGCCGAGTCTTTGAGGTTAGAGAGCCCGCGGCGCGCGGCCTCTTCTTTCCACTCGTCCGAATAGTTGTTGCCGTTGAAGATGATGCGGCGGTGCTTGGCGATGGTGTCCACGACCAGGTCGTGCAGCGCGGCGTTGAAGTCGGGCGCTTTTTCCAGCTTGTCGGCGAACTCGCGCAGCACGTCGGCGACCGCCGCGTTGATCACGATGTTCGGCCCGGACAGAGAGAAGCTGGAGCCGACCATGCGGAACTCGAACTTGTTGCCCGTAAAGGCGAAGGGAGAGGTGCGGTTGCGGTCTGTCGTGTCCTTGGGCAGCTCGGGCAGGGTGTCGACGCCCAGCTGCATGACCGCTTTGCCCTTGCCCTCGTACTTTTCGCCCCGCTCGAGCGCCTCGATGACCTGCTCGAGCTCTTCGCCGACGAACATGGACACGATGGCGGGCGGCGCCTCGTTCGCGCCCAGGCGGTGGTCGTTGCCCACGCTCGCGACGGACAGGCGCAGCAGATCCTGGTATTCGTCCACCGCCGCGATGACCGCCGCAAAGAAGAGCATGAACTGCCCGTTCTGGGCGGGGGTGGTGCCGGGGTCGAGCAGGTTGAGCCCGGTGTCCGTGCTCATCGACCAGTTGTTGTGCTTGCCCGAGCCGTTGATGCCGTCAAACGGCTTTTCGTGCAGCAGGCAGCGCAGGCCGTGCTTCTGGGCGACGCGCTTCATCGTCTCCATCACCAGCTGGTTCTGGTCGGCGGCGATGTTCGTGTTGGTAAAGATGGGCGCAAGCTCGTGCTGGGCGGGGGCGACCTCGTTGTGCTTGGTCTTGGCGAGGATGCCCAGCTTCCACAGCTCTTCGTCGAGGTCCTTCATATATGCCGAAACGCGCGTCTTGATGGCGCCGAAGTAGTGGTCCTCCATCTCCTGCCCCTTGGGCGGCTTCGCGCCGAACAGGGTGCGGCCGGTGTACTTGAGGTCCTTGCGGCGTTGATACATCTTTTCGTCGATGAGGAAGTACTCCTGCTCTGCGCCCACCGTCGAGTACACGCGCTTTGCCGTCGTGTTGCCGAACAGCCGCAAAATGCGCAAAGCCTGGTCGTTGAGGGCGCGCATACTCTTGAGGAGCGGCGTCTTTTTGTCCAAAACTTCGCCGCTGTAAGAGAAGAACGCGCAGGGGATGTACAGCGTGCCGTCCTTGACGAACGCAAAGGAGGTCGGGTCCCACGCCGTGTAGCCGCGCGCTTCAAAGGTCGCGCGCACGCCGCCGCTGGGGAAGGAGGAGGCGTCCGGCTCGCCCATCACCAATTCCTTGCCCGAAAAGTCCATGATCACCTTGCCGCCGTCGACGGGGGTGATAAAGCTGTCGTGCTTTTCTGCGGTGATGCCGGTCATCGGCTGGAACCAATGGGTGTAGTGGGTCGCGCCCTTCTCCACCGCCCAGTCCTTCATCGCGTTTGCGACGACGTTCGCGACGCTCGCGTCGAGGGGGCAGCCCTCGTCGATGGTCTTTTTCAAAGACTTGTACGTCTGCTTGGGCAGCTTCTCCTGCATGACTTGCAGGTTGAATACGTTTGAGGCAAAAATTTCAGGGACTCTCATAAAACAAAACTCCTTTAAAAATTTTCCGAATCGCGGCGGCAAACAAAAATCGGCGCGCGCGGGTCTTTCCCCTTTGCCGGGGAGCCGCGCAACGCCGTTGTTGCCTGCCTGTTTGATGTCGCTATTATAAACTTGCCTTTGCCGAAAAGTCAATCGTACGGCTCAAATTCGAGTTATCATGAATTTGAATGGAAAGTATTGCCTCTGTTTATGATTCTACTTTTTTCGCCTTTTTGTCGAATAATCCCGCGTCGGTGAGAAGCGCCCTGCCTTTTCCTATGAGAAGATACGCATAAACGGGTATCTTTAATGCAAATTCGGTAAAGCGATAGGTGCCGCCGTCGATCTTTGTTGTTTCGGCCTCTTTCATAGCATTTCCCTTATATAAATATCTTATGGAACATCTGTCAAGGGGGCAAAGACGAAAAGTGGCCGCAAGGGCCACAGCGCTTTGTTGCCCGCGGACGATCTGCGGGTCTTAGGATACAAAAATAAGATGCCGCCCGAGGGTCGGGCGGCATCGGATGCAGAGGAGGCAAGGAGTCTTACTCTGCGGTATCTGTGGTCTGTTTTCTGCCGGTGAGGTACAGCGTCGTCGGCAGGGCGATGGCGACGAGGCAGCCTGCGAACACGACGACGTCGAGCACGATCAGCCAGATCTTCCATGCGGGCATGCCGGTATCGACCTCCAGCGTTCCGCCGCCCTCGTAGTCTTTGACGGCGTTTGAATTGGCGACGGAGTAGATGACGTTTTTCGCCGCGCGGTGCACGTTGGTCATCACGGTCGGGTTTTCAAAATATTCTTCCAGCGACCAATACGAGCTGTTGGTATTGAGCCAGAGGTCTGTGCCCGCCCAAAGCCCGGAGATCATATCCTGATAGAACATGCTCGGCACGGATGCCTGGTCGGTGACGACCACCCCTTTGAAGCCCCATTCGCCGCGCAGCACGTCCGTCATCAGGCCCCTGTGCGCGCCGGCCCAGCGCGCGCCGAGGCGGTTCATGCTCGCCATGGCGGCGTTGGCGTTCCCTTCGGTGACGGTCAGCTCGAAGCCCTTGAGCCAGATCTCGCGGATAGATTGCTCGTTGGCGAACACGGCGCCGCCGTAGCGGTTGGTCTCTTGGTCGTTGAGCGCGAAGTGCTTCATGTAGGCGACGACGCCCTTCGAGCGCACGCCGCGCATTTCGGCCGCGCCGATCTTGCCGGAGAGGAAGCCGTCCTCAGAATAATATTCAAAGTTGCGGCCGCTGTACGGCGAGCGGTGGATGTTGACGCCGGGCGCGTACCAGCCGGTCACGTCCGCGGCGATGCTCTGGTCGCCCAGCGCCTCGCCCATGTCCTCGATGAGATCGGTGTTCCAAGTGGAAGCGAGCACGACTTCTGCCGGCCACGACATGGTGCTCACACCGCCGACGAGGGTGTTTGAGAAGCCCGAAGGGCCGTCTTTGTCCTGCTTGGCGGGCAGGCCGATGCTGTCGATCTGGATGGTCGAGTAGCCGCCCAGGCGCACGAGGCGGGTCACCTGCGTGACGGAGAGCTGGCTGACGAGCTGCTCCCAGCGCTCGTCGCCGTAGTCGGCGTCGGCGAGCTGCTGCACGGTGTACGCCGTCGCGGTCGAGCTCATGGCGGGCATTTCGGCGCCCTCGGCATCGATCACCTCGTCGGCGCGGTACCATTCGAGGTCTGCGAGCAGTTCGGCGCTCGCCGTCCACGCGCCGCCCATGTAGGGGCCGCTCGGCATGGTGCCCGTCCAATCGGTGCGGGTGAGGTAGACGCACTCGTCGTAGGCGGCGGCGTCGACGTCGTCGAAGCGGTTGACGATGGCCGCGCCCGTCGCGGAGGAGACGGAATAGCTCTCCGTATCCAAGGCATCCTGCGTGTACGAGGCGACAAATTCGGCGTCGCCCGCGCCGCTCATGCGGCCGCTTTCGGCAGCTTCCGGCTGCTTGGCGGCGAGAACGTTGTTGACGGCGGCGTGCGCGTCCTTCGCGGCGGTGAAGTAGTAGTCGCCCGCGTCGACGATGTAGGTGCCCGCGCCGTCCGCATCGTACGCCTTCATCAGCTCTTTGTCGACGCGGATGGTGACCGTTTCGGACGCCTGCGGCGCGATGGGCTGCGTCTTTGCGAAGCCGACCAGCTCGACGGCGGACTTTTCGATGCCGTGTTCGCGGTCGTAGTCGGTGTAGGGAGACTGCATATAGATCTGTACGACCTCCTTGCCGGCGACGTCGCCGTCGTTGGTGACGGTGACGGAGATGTCGAATGCGTCCTCCGCCTCGGTCATGGAAAAGTCGCTCCATGTAAACGTCGTGTAGCTCATGCCGTAGCCGAAGGGATACTGTACCTGCGCGGCGTAGTCGTATTCTCCCGCGTTGCCCGCCTGCAGCACATAGTCCTCGTAGCGGGTCTCGTAGTAGCGGTAGCCGACGTAGATGCCCTCTTGATAGACGATGTACTTATTGCCGTTCTGTACGGTGCTGTTGACGATGTTGTAGTCGCCGAGGTTTTGCGCCGAGGGCGCGCTCAAACTGTCGTAGGCGTAGGTGTCGACCAGCCTGCCCGAAGGGTTGACGTTCCCGTTCAAAATTTCACCGATGGCGTACATGCCTTCCTGCCCGACGGCGCCCACCCACAGCGCCGCCTTGACGTTGGCGTACGCCGCATCTTCGAGGAAGCCGAGCTCGAGCGGGTTTGCCGAGTTGATGAGCAGGATGACCTTGTCGAACTGCTCGCAGGCGAGGGCGAGGGTGTCCAGCTCGTTTTGGTCGACCTGCAGGTAGCGGTAGCCGGTAGGCAGCGGCTGCATGGGCAGATCGGAGCTCTCGCTGCCGCTCCTGCCGATGGAGACGACGGCGACGTCGCTGTCGCTCATCGAGGAGAGCGCCGCGTCCGTATAGGCGCTGCGCGGCACTTCGTTGACGGCAAATTCGCCGTCGCCCGCCGCGTTGGGGAAGGACTTGCGGTAGTCTTTACCCGCGCCCGTCTCGTAAAAGTTCCAAAGCGTTTCGTTGACGGTAAAGCCGGAGCTTTCGAGCGCCTCGCGCAGGTCGGGCGCGAGGGATGTGTCGACCGAGCCGGAGCCGCCGCCGCCGTACACGAAGTCGACGGAGTTCTGCCCGAGCAGGGCGAGGTTCTTTTCAGACTCGCCCAACGGCAGGGCGTTGTCCTCGTTTTTGAGGAGGACGATGCCCTCCGCCTCGATGGCCTCGCACAGCTCCTTCTCCTGATCCGTGGTCGTATAGTCGCTGTCGCTGAAGAAAACGGTCAGCAGGTTTTCGTAGCGGATGGCAAAGATGTTGCCGACGATCAGGGCGACGGCGAGCACGACGCCGACGACGCCGAAGATGATCGCCTGCCGCAGCGAAACCTTCTTTTTTACCTTATTGTTTGCCATGGTCTGTCTCCTTGCTTTTCGATAAGCCGTTTATAAACAGGGCGGCGGCATCGCCGCCGCCCTGCCTGCGGGCGTTACGCCGCGGGGTTGGTCAGTTCAAACACGTTCTTTTCGCCGACGTAAACCTTGGTGCCCTTGCCGTACTTGTCCAAAACGTCCTGCGCGCTCTGCGCAAACGTCTTTTCGCCCTCCGTCTCGGCGGGCAGCTCGGCCGGGTATTCGGTGGTCAGCTCGGTATCGATGTAGATATTGAAGCCGCCCGCCGTCGAGTACGAGTTGAGCACGACGCGCGTCGCGTCCGAGAGGGTGTACTCGGTGTAGCCGTCCGTCGTGGCGCCCTCGGTGTAGGTGCCGTACACGGTGATGGACGTGGTGCCCAAATTCATGCCGTAGCCGTACTGCAGGGTGGTGGTGACCATGTCGTAGGTGCCGTCGTCGTACAGGTTGAGCTGCGCGACGGTGCTGTCGTGCCCGCCGTAGCCGTTATCCCCGACCGAACCGTTCACATACGTCGCGGTGATGCTTGCTGCCGAAGAGCAAGCCGTCATCACGAACATCGCACACACCAGCGCCGCCAGCGCGACTGCCGTCATCCAAAACATACGCAACTTTTTCATCAGAGTTTCTCCTTTTCCTCCTGAATTTGCGGCCTTGGCCGCCTGTCGCAGACATTATCGCAGAAGCACCTGCAAATTGCAATACCTCTGGCGCGAACGTCGCCGTGGCGGGCGCGTACGACGAAAAACGGGGAAAAGTGCGCGCGTTCCGCCCGCTTTTGCGGCAAGAACGGGCGGCGCGGGCGGCGATTGCGGCGGCGCAGGGGCGCGCAGGCCGGGAAAAGGGCGCAAAAAAAGGAACGGAGACAAATTCCGTTCCCTTCGCCGCGCGGGGCGCGTCTATTCGGTTTTTTGCGTGCCCGCGCAGGGCAGGGTGACCAGCAGCGAAAAGACGCCCTCTTCCGCGCGCAACTGCAAGATGCCGCCGTACTTTTCGGCGATGTGGCGGATGCTGCGCACGCCGTAGCCGTGGAAGCCGGGGTCCTCGCGCTTGGTCGTGACGGGCATGCCGTCCTGAAAGGTCACCTCCCCCGCAAAGTAGTTGTCCTCGCGGATGGTCTGCACCCCGCCGAAGGCGGTGCAGGTCAGCGTGATGACCCGCTTCTCCTCGTCTTCGATCTGCGATACCGCCTCGATAGCGTTGTCGAGGATGTTGCCCACCATTACATACACGTCGGAGGGGGTCATAAAGGCGAGGGCGTCCTGCCCGGCAGAGCAGGTCAGGCGGATGCCGCGCGCGCCGCATTCGAGCCGCTTTTCGGAGAGGATGGTGTCCAGCGCGGGGTTGCCTGTGGCGATGGAGGCATCGTAGATGTTGACCGACTGCTCGATCTCGCGCAGGGTGTTTTCGCGGTCGGCCTCGTTTGTAAAGCGCAGCGCGCGCAGGTGGCGCTTGATGTCGTGGCACTTGCGGTTGATGATCTCGATGTTGCGCGCCGACAGGCTGTACTGCCGCTCGCGCTCGCTCAGCATACCGGCGAGCACCTGCTTTTCGCCGCGCAGGCGGTCCATCTGCACGACAAAGGTGACCAGCGTGAGAAAGGCGATGGGGATGATCCCGAGGGTGAGGGAGACGATCCAGCCCGAAGATGCCGAGGCGTGCAGCGTCTCGTACACGTCCTGCAGGTTGAAGCGCATGAACATGGTCAGCGCGATGATGAGCAGCAGGGCAAAGGTCAGCCCCCGCCTGCCGTGCAGGTCGGCGATGCCCGCGTCGCGGTACACGCGGCGGAAGATAAAATAATAGACCGCGTACAGCGCGGCGGAAAAGAGCAGTTCGCTCAGCAGCGAGAGGGGCGTGTTGACGCGCAGCTCGAATACGCCCGCGTCGTAAAAGAGGCGGAACAGCCCGAACGCCGAGCACTCGACCAGCAGCCCGCAGGTAAAGGTAAACGCATACGAAAAAAAGCTGCCCTTATAGTTGGCGACGAGCACGCCGAACAGCACGAACAGCAGCCCGCTGTACCAAAACAGGTGGATGAGCATCATGTGCTGCATGGCGACGGTGCCGACGAGCGAGGCGATGAGCGGGTTGAACCCCGCCGTCACCGCCGTCACCGCGATGCAGACGATCCACGAGAGCAGCGCGTTCACTTTGGGGCGCTTTTGCAGCAAAAAGTGCGCGAAGATAAAGCTCCCCGCGAGGATGCGCCCGCTGTAAAAGCCTTCATACAGATAGTCGAGCAGCCCTTGCATCAGCGGAACCCCCCGACGTACCGCCCGAATGCGGACAAAAAGGCGTCGCGCTTGGTGCGGCCGATGTACACCGTCTCGCCGCCCACGTCCACCGCCTGCCCCGTGATGGAGCGCACATGCCGCAGGTTGACGAGAAAGCTTTTGGATGCGCGCGCAAAGGCGTAGGGCGCGAGGCGCGCCTCCGCCTCGCCGATGGTGCCGCGCACGCGGTGGCAGTCGCCGTTTGCCATGTGGTAGAGCAGGTAGTGCTGGATGACCTCGATGTACAGGATGTCTGCGCTCTCGACGTTGACCTGCTCGCTCTCGCCCGGGCGCAGCGCGATGGTGCGCGAGGCGTTGCGGCGGCAGTATTCGATGACCTTGGCAAACTTTAAGGCAAAATCGCGGTAGCTCACCGGCTTTACGATAAAGTCGAGCGCGCGCACGGAGTATCCGGCGAGGGCGTACTTCGCCATGTTGGTGACGAAGATGATGGCTGCGTCGTTGTTGTCCTTGCGCAGCAGCTGCGCCGCCCGCATCCCGCTCGTGCCCGGCATGTCGATGTCTAAAAACACCGCGTCGTACTCTGCGGGGAAGGATGCGAGGAATTCGTCGCCGGAGGCAAAGACGCGCAGCGTATGCGCCGCGAGCGGCGCGCGCCGCATGGCGGCCTTGTCCTGCGCGTACGCCGCGATGTATTGCTGCAGCGCCGCCGCGTCGCCCGGGTCGTCGTCTACGATCGCGATACGGAACATGGTTTTCCCCTCTCTTGGCAAAGATGTATCTCCATTATACCATCCCCGCCCCGCGCTGTCAAGGGCGGGGCTAAAATCAAACCGCATTGCGGGCGGCTCGTACGAGCTGCTCACCGAGCTCCCGCGCGAAGAACAGCCCTTCGTCGCCGATACGGGAGAGCATCATGGCGGCCGCGCAGCGCTCTGACAGACGACTATATCCTTTACTGCAAACTTTGCGACGCCTGTCAGCGGTCTCGCGCTGCTCAATAGAGTATTTACAGCTTTTCTGCCTTTTTGATAAACTTGCGGTCGTAGAGGAGTGCGGCGATCAGCACGACGAAGATGGAGCCGGCGTTATGCACGATCGCGCCCGTGATGGGGGTGAGCAGGCCGAGAGAGGACAATATGATTGCAACAAAGTTGATCGTCATCGAAAGGGCGATGCTGAATTTTATGGTTTTCAGCGTCGCGCGGGCAAGGATGCAGAGGTAGGGCAGCTTTTCGATGTCGTCGCCGATGAGCGCTACGCCTGCCGCCTCGGTCGCAATGTCGCTGCCCGCGGCACTCATAGAGATGCCGATGTTCGCCGTCTTCAAAGCGGGTGCGTCGTTTACGCCGTCGCCGATCATGCAGACGCGATGGCCTTGTTTTTGCAATTCTTCCACGGCCGTCACTTTATCCTGCGGCAAAAGCTCGGCCTTGATGTTTGTGATGCCGACCTGTTCGGCAAAATATTGCGCCGTCTCGCTGTGGTCGCCCGTCAAAAGCACGACCTCGTAGCCGAGCGTTTTCAGCTTGCGCACCGTCTCGCGCGCCTCGGGGCGCATCGTATCCGACAGCCCGATCGCCCCCAAAAGCCTCCTTCTTCCCGCCACGAGGATGACCGCCTTGCCCTCGCGCCGCATTTCGTCGAGGGCCTCATCGCTTTCATCGTCGAACGCAACGCCGCACTCCTCCAAATATCTGCGGCTGCCGCAAACATAGGTCTCGCCGTCGATGATCCCGCTCACGCCTTTGCCCGCAAGCATAGAGAAGTTTTCAACTTCGGGCAGGGCAATGCCATGCTCCTTTGCATAAGCCACGATGGCTTTGCCGAGCGGATGTTCGCTTCTGCTCTCCACGGCGGCGGTTTTGGTAAGCAATTCACCCTCGGAAATGCCGCCGAACGCAATGACATTGCTCACGGACGGTTTCCCGAAGGTCAAAGTGCCCGTCTTGTCGAAGGCGATGCAGTTTGTCTTGCCCATGCTCTCCATGGCCTCGCCCGATTTGATGAGGACGCCGTACTTTGTCGCCTGACCGATGCCCGCCATCACGGCCGTGGGCGTTGCAAGCACGAGTGCGCACGGGCAGAATACGACGAGCACGGTAACGGCGCGGATCAGGGCGGCGTTATTTTCGTTGCCTATGACAAAATATGTAACGACGCCCGCAATGACGGCGATCGCAATGGCGACGGGAACGAGCCAGGTCGCCCATTTGTCTGCAATGCGCTGCATGGGCGCCTTTTTGTTTTCCGCTTCCTTCAGGAGGCGGATCATCTTTTGCAGGGAAGAGTCTTCGCCCACGTTTGTCGCCACCATATCGACCGAGCCGTAGCAATTCATCGTGCCGCAGAACACCTCGTCGCCCTCCGTCTTGTCTACGGGCAGGCTTTCGCCCGTCATGATAGACTGATCGACGGAAGTTGTGCCGCTGATTATTTTGCCGTCGACGGGGATCGTCTCGCCCGCCAGCACTCGCAGCTTCATGCCCGACTGTATTTCGGAGGCGGGGACGATCTTTTCGCCGTTCTCCAAAAGAACGCGCCCCGTCTGCGGCGTGAGCTTGATGAGGTTGTTGAGCCCCTTTTTGGCGCGCTCGGCGGTCTTATCCTCGAGGATCGCGCCGATCGCCATGATGAATGCTACCTCTCCCGCGGCAAAAACTTCCGCAAGGCAGAGCGAGGCGATCATTGCCACGGTGATGAGCAGCGCGCTCGACACCCAGCGCTGTTTGAAGAGCCGCGAGAGGGCGAGATACAGGAGCGGATAGCCCGAAATGACGACGGTGATGAGGGCGGGGTCGAGCCACGGGCTGATGTTAAGTTCGACGAAGTTTTTTGTGATGAGCAGCGCGAGGCTGAGCGCCAAAAAGACGCCCGCGACGATGGTCATTTTGAGGCCCGCAAGAAAATCTGCAACTCTCGACAGGCAGCCGTCTATTTTTTGCAGCATAAAACCAAAAACCTCCTTGACTTATTGATTCGGATAACTTATACTATATTTGTTTCCGAACGTCTTGTTCGATAATAGTATAATCAAAAATTACCGGATTGTACAGCGCATACGATGATCGGTTTTGTCCGTTCGTCCGTTAGCGGACAAAAGCGCAAAATTGTACGAAAATAGGGAGGGGCCTATGGACAGGCGGATCGCAAAAACGAGGAAGGCTATTTTTAGTGCCTTTGACGCGCTGATCGTAAAGGCCGATTACGCAAAAATTTCCGTGCAGAATATCATCGACGAGGCCGACATCGGGCGCAGTACCTTTTACGAGCATTTTGAAACCAAGGACGAGTTGCTCCGCGCCAAGTGCAAAGACTTGTTTGAACACATCTTTGTTCCGAGCGGAACGGAGGCAACGCACGCCTTCTCGCGAAATTCTACATTCAAAGAGAAAACAATGCACATTCTCTATCACTTGCTCGACGATAAAAAGGTGATCAAGGGAATTCTTGCAAGCGAGGGCAGACAGATCTTTTTGCAGTATTTTCGCTCCTACCTTACCGTCATGGTGGAGCGCGAAAAGATACACCTTCCCGGCGTTCCCGATGAATTTTTGAAAAATCATATCACAGGCAGCTTTATCGAAACGGTCTGCTGGTGGGCGGGCAGAGATTTTCGGGAAAGCCCGGAGGAATTGATCGATTGGCTGTCTGAAGTCATGCCGATTTAGCACTATGTGCTTCAATTCATATCAAGCAGCGATTCATAGTTTTGTCTGAAATCTCCCGATTTGAACCTGAAAGAATAACATTCAAAACTGTCAATAAAGATATGGGACTGTGTCAACATAGTACCCTCTGCATTGATAGATCATCAGGCTGCTCTTCCCTTTCAAAAATCCCATGGATCCTGACACGCTTATCTTGGGCGGTATGCTCACCAACATATGGATATGATCGGGGCATACTTCGGCCTCTATGATCTCTACTCCTTTCCGGCGGCATAATTCCCGAAGTATTGCCCCGATCTCAAGCCGCTTCTCTTCATAGAAAACTTTTCGCCTGTACTTTGGCGCAAACACGATAGGATACTTGCAATTCCACTTTGTATGTGTTAAACTTTTTATGTTATCCATTTGGATGTCCTCCTTTTGATTTTTAGACTGCAACTGCCAGGTCGCAGCTCTATTCTATCAAAAGGAGTTTTTATTGCAAGCCTCATCGCTTAAGCTCTTTGCTACCCGCGGACGATCCGCGGGTTTTAGGATACAAAAAGACAGCGCATCCAACCGATGCGCCTGCGCTCACTCGCCCGCGCGCGGGCTGCCGCCTCCGATCGGGTCGTAGGAGCGGCACAAAAAAAGAGAAGGCAAACGCCTTCTCTGTTCTGTAAACGGTGATTTTCGCCTCGGCGGCGCTGCCGCTGCGCCTGCGCCGCGATCAAAGCAGGCCGTACGACCGATAGATGGAGAGCATATTTTGGTAGGTGAGCTTTTCGCCCATCAGTTCGCGGTAGCGCACCGTCTTGGTCTTGCCCTCCGCCTTCAGCTGCTGCATCTGCCGCACGGCGGCTTCGTACGACGCCCGCACAAACGCGAGCATCCTTTCAAATTTTTCTTCGCGTTCGCTCATCGCTGCACCCGTCACAGCGCCGCCAGCACGTCCGCTGCGTTGGTGTCCGGCTTCACCTTGGGCATCACCTGCGCGATGTCGCCCTGTTCGTCGATGATAAACGTCGTGCGCACGACGCCCATGCTCGCCTTGCCGTACAGCTTTTTCTCCTGCCATACGCCGTATGCTTGGATGGCCTGCAGCGCGGGGTCGGACAGTAAAATAAAGGGCAGTTGATGCTTTTCCGCAAATTTCGCGTGCGAGGCTGCGCTGTCCTTGCTGACGCCGATCACGACGGCGTTTTTGCTCTCAATTTCGCCGTATGCCTCCGCAAAGGCGCGCGCCTGCCGCGTGCAGCCGGGCGTGTTGTCCTTCGGGTAAAAATATAAAACGACTTTTTTGCCCAAAAAATCGGACAGCGAAACCATCCTCCCGTCTTTATCGGCCAGCGTAAACGCCGGCGCCCGCATCCCTGCCTGCAGCATATGCCTTGCCTCCTTTTTAAGCGTCAGTCTTGTTTTTATTATACCAAACTTTGTGCGCAAAAGCAATATTTTGTAAAAAATCGCCTCTCTTTCGTGATGGGGGTGTGAAGAGCCGCCCGCGCGCGGGCTGCCACCTCTCGCACCGCCGCCGCTTGCCCCAAATTCAAAATTTTTTTGAAAAAACGCGCAAAAAACGCTTGCGTTATAGAAAAAAATCTGTTATGATATTTTGGTAAATCAATATTGGGGTGTCGCCAAGCGGTAAGGCAACGGACTCTGACTCCGTCATTCGTTGGTTCGAATCCAGCTACCCCAGCCATTTTATGCACGATTTTGTGAATAAACAGCACAAAATCGTGCATATTTTTTATTTTTATACATTGCCCCTTCGCCCGAT
>CALVXB010000011.1 GCA_944368775.1 uncultured Clostridia bacterium
TCCGTTGCCACCGCCGCTTTCCGCATGTACGATTGCACGGAAGTCATTCTTCCCGACACCATCACGACGATCGGGATAAATGCTTTTCAATACTGTTCCCTGAGCAAGATCACTCTGTCAAACAATTTGACAGAAATGGGGAAAAATGCCTTCGCCGACTGCGAAAATCTCGTATCCGTCGATATCCCCGCTTCCCTCAAGCAAATCCCGTCCTTCGCATTCAATGATTGTCGGGCGCTTTCAAGCGTGACGTTGCACGAAGGTTTGGAGGCCATTGGTAGCCAAGCCTTCTGGGTCTGTCGCTCGCTTTCCTCCATTTCCATTCCCACGACAGTCACGGAGATCGGAGGCACCGCCTTCGCCAACAGCGGGTTGACAAGCGCAGTCATCCCCGGCAACGTCGTCACGCTCGGAGCCGGCGCGTTCTCCTACTGCGAAAACCTGACCTATGTCAAAATAGCGCCCGGTCTGAAATACCTCGGAGGGGGTGCATTTGGTGGCTGCAAACTTCTTACGGAAATGCAGCAGATCGAACTGCCCGACGGCATTTTGGAGATCGGAGGGAACCCTTTGAACGAGACACCGGTCTATACCAATGCTGCCGATCGCGCGGCAAAAAACAAGACGCTCTTCACATTTTCGGTGAACGGCTATTTGTTCAAGATGACCGATCGCTATATTGAAAAAGACAAGCGGCCGTCAAGTGTTTCGATCGTCGGCAATGTCGTTGCCGGCGGCGCCGTCGGTCTGACCTCCGTGCAATCCGTGACGGTCAGCGACTCCGTCACTTATATCGGAGAAAGAGCTTTTCGAGATTGCTATTCCCTCGTGTCGATCAAGCTGAGCGAAAACATCACCGAGATCCACGACGAAACCTTTTATAATTGCTTCAATCTGCGTTCCATCTCCATTCCCGAAAAAGTAGAGCGGATCGGGAAGGATGCGTTCCGTTTTTGCTCCAACCTGACGGCCGTGGATATGCCGAACCATCCCATCCTGATCGAACAGGACGCATTCGCAAACACCGGCTTTTTCGAAAACGGGGACTTCTTGGTTGACGGCGTGTTGTATATCGACGGGCATCTCGTCAGCGGCTATCAATTCAAAGGCGAAGAATACACCGTCCTTCCCGGTACATACAGCATCGCGGAATATGCCTTTTTCGCTCCTACTACGGACGTTTTCCCCATGAAAAAGCTGACCTTTCCCGACAGCGTGGGAATCATCGGACAGTATGCGTTCAGCGGCTGCTATGCGCTCGAAGACATCACCTTGTCGCAGAACGTCACTTATATCGGGGTGAACGCGTTCAGAGGGGAGAAACTGAAGCCCTTTGAACTTCCGCAGACTCTCGAGTATATCGGCACCGGAAATTTCAACAAGGAGGGCTTTTACTCCTCGCGCCTGCCGGATAAGCTGACGGTGATCGAAGATTCCTCCTTTGCCGGCTCCGCGTTTGAAGGGTTGCTGGTCCTGCCCGAAAATCTGGAGCGCCTGGAGACGTGGGCATTCCGGAGTTGCGAGATCGATGAAGTCATCGTGCCGAAGAGCATCAAATCTTTTGACATCAGCGCCTTTGGATACGATGTATACTTCGAAGATTCTTCGGGGTTCATCACGCAGTATCCCAATTATTACTACTGCGGCACGCAAGCCGATTGGGAGAACGTCGACATCTACAGGAACGAATCGGAATATATGCCCGGGATCCATGGGACCATCAAACTGTATTTCTACAGCGAAACGGCGCCGACGGGAGAAGGGCAGTATTGGCACTACGTCAACGGCACTCCGACGATATGGTGACGCAGCGATGTAACAATTCGCCGAAAGACGATTTCAAAAAAGGCGGGCGGCCTTTCCCCTCTCGGGAAAGGCCGCCCGCCTTTTTCGGCGATCTGTCCGCCAAAGCCCCGTTCATCCGCGGAACAAGGAAAGGTCATCCGAAAAATCCCAAAACCCCGCAACACCACAGGAAGCGCCGTTTCGGGCGACCGCGCGCACGCCCGAAACGGCGCGCGGCGGACGTCAAAGCCGTCGGTCAGAACGAAAACGCAGGATCATCTGAACGCCGCGCGATCCGCCGCGATTCGGATTGCGCATTCCCGCCATGAAGCGCGGTCATTGCCGATTTGTTTTGACCGCCTTTGCCACCGAATACGGTCTGTCGGTCATGCTGTTCGCCAGCCGTATCACGGAGGTCAAACGATAGACGTTGTCTCTGTCCTCTTTTCTGAAATCTCTCCCGACCGCCTCCGATAACCGATCGACGTTTTCAGGCGCCAGGCGCGCATGCAATTTTCTGACTTTGTCCTGATACACGCCGTCTCTCACCTCGGCAACGGGCAGTTCTCTCCAACCTTGGGTGCGCATGTAGCAACACCAGCGTTCGTTTTCCTGCGCGACAAGCACATCTTCCCATTCAGGCAGCGCCTCTTCCAGCGCGCTCAGATCGCCTTTCCCGTCATCGACGAACGCAAGCCCCATGATCCGCAATTTGTACGAGATCGACACGGCATAGGCATAAGAATAATTATTATAAAATTCAACTTTATTGAGGAGATTGCGCAGGCGTTTCAGATCGTTGCGTTCGTCGACGCATCCCGTCTCCCGATATGCAGGGTCATTGGTCGCATATTCCCATTCTCCCGTATATATGAGAAAAGCCTGATGCTCGAAGTCATCAGGCTTTTTCGTATCCGTGAAGTTGTAATAGATCTCGATCTTGTCGTCGTATAGGACGATGTGGTGGACGAGCAACTTTATCATCTGTTTCGGCTCCTTTTTGATCGCTTTGAAGATGAACCGTTTGATATCCTCCTTTTGCATCTGCGTCCTGCTTTTGGCGTTCTCCTCTAACAACCGCGCTTCCAAAACTTCCATACGGCTCTCGAGGTCTTCGAGGTGTTTCTTGGTCGAAGCTGTAAAGATGCCCTTGTCGATGGCAGACAGCACGTTGTCGATCGACTTTTGCAGCTCCTGCTTTTCCTCGGCAAGAAGGTTAGCGACGGTTTGATCGGCGATGCGCTTTTTGTGCGCGGCCATCAGTCTTTCGGCAAGCAACTCTACAGTATCCGGATCGTTGAGTACTTGCAAAGTCGTATCGACGACGAGCGATTCAAGCACTTCCTTCCCGATGGTCGCCTTATTGCAATCTTGCAGCTTTTTCCGTCCGGAGCATTTGTAATAACGGATGGTCTCTCCGTTCCGCGCCGTGCCCGATTCGGAAGCGATCGGCCTGCCACAGTATCCGCATACGAGCTTGTCTTTGAGCAAATAGCAAACTTCCGGCAAATGTGTTCCGTTCTTATTCTCGGCGGCGAGCCCGCGTACGATCCGATATACTTCCTCAGGCACGATACGCGGATAGATGCAGGAAATCGAACTCAGGCATGATATGACCGCTCTGAAGATCTTCGTCAACGGAAAGCCCGACCTAAGTCAAGCCCCGCAGGAAGCGCTTGACATCGCCATCGCAGCGCTGGAACCCGTGTTGAGCGAACACTTCGAGCAATATCTTCGCCGCAAAGCCCGGGAACGACCGCGCGGTCACTGAAAATATCCCCTCCATTATTTTTGCACAAAATTGCTCTCTCCTATTGACAATGTTGTTTTTCTGTGCTATCACATAACAGAACATTGTGTTTTGTTATTTTTGCGGAGGGAGATGTCGATGCGAAATATCAATGAAGAGAGATTGCAGGCCGTATACAGGTATATTTCGGCGTATCAGCAGAAATACGGGCATTCTCCTTCCATGCGCAAAATCGGGCAGCATTGTTCGATCCCCTCGACAGCGACTGTCACACGCATGGTAAATTCTTTGAAAGAACGCGAGCTCATCGATTGCAGGCAAAACGGGAAAAAGACCTATATTTCCGTACCTGACAATCTGAGTCCGTGCGGCAGTCTCACGGCACCCATTGTAGGCTCATGCCCATGCGGAGAACCTATGCTCGCCGTTGAAAACATTCTTTCTACCGTGTCTCTGCCTGTAGAGATCTTTGGCCGCGGAGAGCACTTCATTCTCTACGCCAAGGGCGATAGCATGATAAACCGCGGCATTTTTGACGGCGATCTGATGGTCGTGCGCAAACAAAACAATGCAGAAATCGGAGAGGTAGTTATCGCCCGGATCGACGGAGAAGAAGCAACGGCAAAAATTCTGGCGATGTCGGAAAGCGGTTTTTACTTAAGACCTGCTAACGATGCGATGGATGAAAGCGGGAACCGCATTTATAAAGACATCCATCCACAGCACGGATGGGAGATCATGGGCGTCGTCGACAACGTGATCCACAGACCGGATAAAGAGCTCAAGTTTGCCTGAACGGATACTGCACAGCCCCGTTGCAGTCCGAAAGGCCGGGAAGCGTATGGACCGATATGCTCCTCAGCGGGAATATCCCGCCCCGCGCGGCAGCATATCTGTATCCGGGTCCATCGTTTATGGGAAACAGGAGGTATCATAATGCAAACCAACAGTCCTACGCAGCCAAAAGCGATCCGAATGCGTTGTCCGAATTGCTCCAATTACATGACGGTCAGACCGCTCCCTGATGGTTCATACAGCGTCACCTGCTCCGCTTGTCATGCGAAGATATTCAGCGACAAGCTCCTTCTTCCATTCGATCGCTACCTGTCTTATTGATGATAACGGTAGCCATCATTATTGCATTCCTCGGCACATTCTTCCCTGTCTTCATTGCGGCAAGAAAAAAACCGTGGACACAATTCGTTCGTTGTAAAGAATCTCCGAATTTTGCTTTTTCGGTCGGCTATGGTAGCATAGTTCCTCGCGGACGTCAACGTCCGCAAAATCGTTGCTTAAAACACCTACAAAGCGGGATAGGAACGGGACGAGAAAGGAAAAGGGAATAAGCCTGCCGTATTTGGGGCTTTACAGACCCAAATACGGGCTTAAAACGCAACGATTTTGGCTTTGTCCCGTTGACATCCGCATACTGATAAAAAAGATACTTTCCTTCTACCGTCCTATGCACCTTCGCCTTTTGCCCGAAAAAGGCAAAATCAAATTCGGAGGTGTATCTGAAAATGGAAATGTTGGTAACAAAGTTCTCGAAAGGAAAGTATCGTAACGAGGGAGAGTTGTTCTCCGAGCCTATCTCTGCCGGGAACGTAAAGCTCATGGGTGAGATGATTGCTTTGCAGGCATTGCGTACCGTGAAAAAGTATGATCTAAAAATCGCGGATAAACTCTATATCGGTCTGATAAAGGATTTGCACCACATGGGAGAAATAGACTATATCGTGTCAGACGGCTACGATGTTGCCCAGACTGCTATCTGCTTTCTCTATCAATTTATCGGCAGAGCCGTCCATGAAATCTACGGCAAAGACAGCAAAGGAAAAGAAATCACCATCAAACTCGCGTGTTATCGCGAAATAGACGGCGAACTCATGCATTTGCGTCGGAAAGCCGAAAAGACCGATTATATTGACTTTACAGATTACAAGGCGCTGCCCATGGATCCTGTAAACTGCTTTGAACAGGAGCAGACCGATTACACGAAATACGATGAGCTTGTAGGCGCGCTGAAACTGTCCGAATTAGAGTTTGCCATCCTGAACTGCTACATGAGCGGCATGGTGCAATCCGAAGTCTGCACTGAACTCGGAATAGGCCGAGGTACGATCTACCATCGCAAAGTAAGCGTCCGCCAAAGGTATTGTAATCTTTACGGCGCATATTGATTTTTACCAAGCTGGCAGTTAGGCGTGAGCTTGTCATAGACGAGTGCGGCGGCGCTTCGCGCCGCCGCAGACAAGCTCACGCCTCTTTTCAATGCAAAACGACCGCCGCAAACAACGCAATAAAACCGCCGTTTCCGAGCAGACGGCAACGAAACCTGCGCAACGACAAAATGCCCCGCCGCGGAAAAGGCGTCCGCGCTGAACCGCTTGCGGATCGCCTTTTCATCTCGCGGCGGGCGGGCTTTCATTGAAGCGCTGCGCGCTGGCTTCTATTCCTTGCCCATAATTTCCCTTTGCGTTGTGGATAACTCCAAAAAATTTTTGCGTTTTTTTTCGAAAATATACGAACATATGTTTGACTTTTTCCCTCTGCTTGGTATATAATGTCTGTATGCACCTGAAAACGGGCATACACAACTGAATAAGAGAGCTGATTTATGATTTGATTTGAAAGAATAAGAATAAAGAAGCCGTGAAGCGATACCATTGAGATTTTAGCGGGCAGAAAAAAAGCCGCGCCGTTACCCCGAGCGGAAGAGTCGGGGCGGGGTCGTTATCTTCAAAGGGCATAACATAAAAGAAAGAAACTAACTAACTGTGATTCTCTCTTTTGTGTTATGTCCTTTTTTTCGTGCAAATTTTTTTCTTCGGAGGACAAGAATTTGCAGGGAAACAAGACACTTACGGCTTCACGGCCGGTATTTCCGAGAGGAGGTGGCGAATGAACCTTCTCGCGGCAAAGATCTATTTTGACGGCAGCAACTGGATCGCCATTCCGCATACGGAGCGCCCCTATCGCCAGAAGCGACGACGGAAAAAGCTCGAAAAGAGCGAAGAATTGCAACAGTTCGAGGAGCGTTTTGAAAAGGTCAAGGGCGGGAGAAAGAGCCGCAAGGCGAAGCTGCTTTCGGAATTTACGCCCATGTTTAAGGACGAGAATGAGGCGGAGCAGTTCGTGGAAGAACACTTCAACAGGTTGAGCCGCAACCGCTGGGAACGGTATAAGCGCATGATTCGGCGCGGCTACACCAACACTTGGAACTACTTTTGTACCTATACCTATGATTCCGAAAAGCACACGGAAGAAACTTTCCGCAAATCGCTCATGAACACGCTCTATCACCTCTCTTCCAGGAGAGGCTGGCGGTATATGGGCGCTTGGGAACGCGGAGAATTGGGACAGCGGCTGCACTTTCACGCGCTCACCTACATTCCGGAAGGCGAAATTCCCGGAGCGCTGGAAGAGCATGAAGATTACAGCACCAAACGGCACAGGCGTGAAAAGAGCATTCAGAACAGCTATTTCAACGAGCGGTTCGGTCGGAGCGATTTTTCAAAGGTCGGCAACGCGCACGAGGTCGGCGACAGCATTGAAAATATTTATGCGATGATGGGCTGGGACAGAAACTGCCGTTATAAAGTGCTGGGCAGAATAGTAACCTCTAATCGCGGGCTTATTTTTGTCTTTGAATTGGCTGAAGCGATTATGTTTTCTCCTCTTCCCGACGAATATTTTGATAAGAGAACAGGGCAAATGAAAAAGCGCCGAATTGTTTATTATCCGGATGAATATAAGGGCAGAATCGGAAAATCTTACCATGATTATGTCCTTTCTCAACAGATGAATATGTTTGAGGACTTGGAAGGATATGTCGGCGATGAAGCGGCTGTGGCGAAGTAGAGGTGTAAACGTGGAATCTTTCGCAATCCCTAAATTATATGAGCATTTGGGTATAGTTGTCTTTGGTAAACAGGTTTGTATTAGCGTTGGTAAGGATATTATTCGTTCGCTTGGAAGGCCGTCATATATTTGTATTCGTATAAACTCTGCATTTAATTCTGTCCTTTTTAAGCCATGCGAAGAGCATGACCCTATGTCTTTTAAGGTACCTGAAAAATTGTTATCGGATCACCGATGTACTTTTAAGATTCATAGTAAAATGTTTGTACAGCAGTTATTACTTGCAAATAATCTCGACCCGGATCAAACATATACGTTTAACGGGTATTATTCACCGCATTACAACACTGTTATCGTCCCTATCCAAGGACGTGAATTATTGACTGTATAAAAGGAACTATCCCATGGAAAAGAAAATTTATGCTCCCACAATAGCTCAAATCGAACGCAGCCAAAGTTTACGATTTGGTGAATATTGCTCTGTAACGAAGCAGACAAAAGAGATGATTTCTTTGCTTATGGAACGGCTAATGCGTTTACAGGCTTATAGGGATGATGAGTGTTGGCGTTTTTGGGTTTATGCGTTTCGCGGCCCTATCGAGGCATTCGGTAATTATGAGGAATTGCATGAGAGCGGTGAATACGACACTTACGATGATTTTGTAAGGACGTGGAAAAGAATTTATAACAATGATATGTATTGGTATGAGGTATCCGTTTCTCGCTATAAAGAGTTTTTTTCGCTTTGCATCAATGATTCCCTTGTTATAAATTTATCTCCTGAAAAAGTCAATACTTGGTTCGAATGGGATTGTGTGCAACTTATAGAATTTTTAATTGAACATGTGGAAAAAATAATTGCCGGAGTGCAAGACGGAACATATAATCAATGGCTCGATTCTGTTTTGCCCTACCGTTATAGAACCGGGGTAATACTTCGTAAAGTTCTCTGGAAAATTGATAGGAGATATAAGAAGTGGTCTTTGCGTGACTTGACTGAACAAGAAATAGCAGACTATATAGCCTATAGCAATCAGGACGCTTTAATAGGCAAGACAACTGAACGTATAAAAAATATGACGGCGCAAAGATACTTCGACATTTGCGCAATTTGTTACCGTGGCGCGAAGTACGAAGATGTCGATAAAATGACTTCAGAGCAAATGTATTTGAGGTTTGCAGACGATCGTGACGGCGGCTTGCGGACGTTTGACCGTAATTCACCGGAGGAGTTCGATAAATGGTATGCTCTGAGTACTGATGAAAAATGGAAAATAGAAAATCCTAGTCATTTATGGGAACTTCGTGCCGGGAGCAGTTATACAAGGATACATTTGTATTTAAGCAAAGACAAGGACGGTTATTATGTTAGTTTAAGCGGTGCCGAAGAAGCGTGTACAGATGATTTAGTAAGAATGTATTGCGCTTTGAAGCGCAATAATATACCGGTAAATTTTTATGAACGCGAAATAATTGCCAAAAAAATAATCGGCGATGATTATGTCGGTATCGTCCCCTGTACGGATGCTGCATGGCGATATAGCTATGGTAGTTTCCCAAAGGAAGGCGTGATCTCTTTTTTGTCCTTTAATTTAGAAGATGTGCCTAAAAAGAACGAGCATGCTGTAATTAGGTCTACAGATTGGTTCCCTTTGAAGCTGCAGCACCTAAAATAATTTAATATGAGATATTATGTTTTATCTGATCCTCACGGGTTTTATACTGAGATGGTTGAAGCCCTTTATAATAAAGGATTTTTCACGGACAAATCTCCGCGAAAGTTAATTATTTGCGGTGATATATTGGATAGAGGCCGTGAAGCACTAAAAGTCCAAACATTGATTATGCAAATGATGGAAAGCCAAGAGATAATTTTAATTCGTGGAAATCATGAAGACCTCGCACTTGAATTTCTTGACCATGTGCAAATCTATTTGGGCGAAAAGAAATATTTACCTTATATTCACCACTATACAAACGGAACGGTGGATACTTTTATGCAATTAACCGGTATGAATTTATCGACCGCTGTTTCTGATATTGCAGGTTTTGAAAAGAAAGCCCGTCTAACGCCGTATGTCCGTAAAATTATTCCAGCCATGAAAGATTATTTTGAAACAGAGCATTACGTTGTATGAATTGCAGTATAAATTCAATCGGCGGGAGGGAATGCGGGTTGCAGAAGATCTTCTGCCCTGCATCCGAGAACATTTGCAAGCGCCACTACTGTCTGAACAGATGCTTTATTGATGTCCTTTGCGCCCGATTCATATTGCTGTAAAGTGCGTAAGTTTACCCCGGATTTCTCTGCAAGTTCGCTTTGAGAATATCCGCATTGTTTGCGTAGCTGTTGCAGTTTTGTCTGTGTGTTTTCGCGCTGTAAGATAGTATTGACAGTATCTACAAACTTTTCTTCCGCCGCTTCGTGCATTACGGGATATAACTTTAAGACCTCTTTCATAGTGATGCCTGCATGAATATCTTTGAATGACATTGCCGTAAACCACTGATAGTATGCAAGTATCCAGCCGCACCAATATTCTGCGGAGCAGTCATAATCGATCTGAGCCTCCGGAAATTGTACGGTAAGGCCGCTGCTTCCGAGTACTTCCATAACAAGTTCCGTGCCTGACATTCCGGATACGATTTTGGGATTGCCCTTGCCGAATTTATCGGCAAATCCGCTGGCGATAAACAGCTCCATAAACCCGTCGGGCGACAAGTTGCAAGCATTTACAGCGTAATCGAAAGCCTCGCCGAGATTGCTCATGGCGTCGTTCAGATATGTTTCAGCGTAAGCGTGGATCATCTTGTTTCATCTCCTCGCGAAGAATATCCCGCATAAAAATGCCGTCGATATCCTCTTTTTCAAGCTCTCTTTGGAAGTCGGCTCTTGCGGCGTCGTCCCTTGCTTTACGCTTAGCGTAATAGACGGAATTGTCAGCTACCGTGTAGTCAATAAATCTGATTGCATCAAAAGCCTTTGGCGATTTCAGGACGTATTGTTCGCCGAGTTTGCCGAGCTTCATGGCATACCCTAACTGTCTGAGCGATATTCCGTTCGTTACAAATGCGCGCGCAAACGAAAAGTAGGAGTCATCCGCGCGGTATCCTATAATGACGTCATACTTCTGATAATCGGGCAGAAAATTTTGCAGCAGATATTCTTTTCCCTGTCTGGAAACGGGAGTAGATAATCGTAATTGTCTGTTCTGCAACAGAATGGCAAGCCAATTCAAAATGGTGTACTCGTTGGAGGAAAGGTTCAGAACGGTTAACCCAACCGTATCGAATTCGTAACGGTTAGCGTATCCGTCCACGTTTTCGGTACAAGCCCATTCCTTTGCAAGCTCTGAATGCTCGGTGCAATAAAAACCGAGCCCGTAATCATTATATGATTTTCCCTTGCCGTATTCGGGTTTTCCGATGATATCCGGAGAGCCGTGATACAAAATTATCTTTCCCATTGCGCTATCCTCATATACTTCTGTAGAGTTATCTTTTCTATATTATACTTCTACGGAAGTAGTTTGTCAAGGAGTTTGCGCCAATTTTAGCTGTGCGGCGGGTAAATTTACCCGTTTGAATAGATATGCAGTTGTTATATATGCCACAAAAATGTATATTTTTCGTTGTGGACATTTGGGGACAAAGGCTATATACCACTATATATAGTAGTATATAGCCTTTAACTTTACTATATATTGTGGATTAAGGGGGTTACATAAGCCTTAAAATCTCTCGCCCGCAAGGGCGTATCGGTTCAAATCCGATTACTCGCACCAGACGAGAATAATACGAACCAAGACGGCAAGTCGAGGTTCGTATTATTTTTTGCAAACAATCTCTTCGGGAACGTTATTCGCTTTGAATAGGTTTTCTATATCTATTGTCGATCCAGCCGTCGATCATGAACTGCACGGTGAAGGTGAAGTCGCCCGCTTCTTCGGGGGTGCCCGTGATGGCGCCCGTGTTCGCATCCAGCGTCACGCCCTCGGGGAGGCTGCCCGCCGTGACGGAATAGGTCGCGCTCGAGCCTGCGGTCAGGTAGCTCTCCACCGAGACGCTCGCCTCGTAGCTGACTTCGCGGGTGCCCGCGGCGAGCGCGGAGCCCTCGATGCTCATCTCGCTGTAGCCGTTGAACTGCGCGGAAGTGTTCGAAAGCTGATAGAGGATGGCCTTCGCCGACTGGCGCACGCAGTACCACTGCGTCGGGCTGGCGATCGTCACGTCTGCGCCCGTCTGCTGATCTTTGGTGTCGATCATGACCATGCCGGTATGCGTCTCACCATTGGCGTCCGTCCATTCATAGTCGGGATCCCATTCGCCGGAGAGGTACTCGACGAAAGGCGTGGTGTACAGTTCCATCTGGTTGCCGGCGCGGACCATCATGTCGAGATCCGTCCTTGCTCTCCAACCGATGTAGCCGTCCGTCACGAAGTACGCCTGCGTGCCCCACTGATGCTGATACAGCTCGGTGTTGAGGTTGTAGTTGTTGGTGTTCGACCAGCCGCCCAGTCGGCCGTAACCGGTCATCGCGCCCGTGCTGCCGCCCTCCTGCAGCGCCATCTGGAACGATTTGCAGTAATTTTCGCGAATCGCCTGCTCGTCTGCCCAGGTGAACAGGTTGCCGCGGTTGGTCTCCTGATCGTTCATGAAGCAGTGCTTGACATAGCAGATGATGCCCTTGGACTGCACGCCCTGGATGGCCGCAGCAGCCATCGTGCCGCTGTGCAGGCCGTCCTGCGAGTAGTATTCGTTATTGCGGCCGGAGAAGGGCGAGCGATGGATGTCCGCGCCGGGGCCGTACCAGCCGTTTCTGCCCAGCAGCAGGCCGAAGTTGCCCATGATCGTGCCCTGTTTGTTGGCAAGCTCGGTGTTGAAGGTAGCGCCGATCATGTCTTCGGAAGCCCAGCAGTGCGAGCTGTCCCAGTTGTTGGGGCCGTCGGAGTCTTCCGTCTTGAGTTTGCCGATGGAAGCGACGTCAGCCGTCGAATAGCCGCCGAATTCGATGAGCGAGCAGAGCTCGTCATAGGTGAGCTGGTTGAGGAAGGTATCCCACAGGGGGTCGTCGTACGCGACGCCCGCCATGTCTGCAAATTTGATGGGGGTCTCTTCCGCGAGGGAGACGTACATCGGGTTGGAGGTCTCCGTGCGGTTGTTCTGGACCATGTGGTCCTCGTCGTACACGCCCGTCGCCTGCGCCCAGGTCGAAGGGATGTCGCTCTCCTCTTTATACCAAGGGTCGCTCTCCTTGTCGTAGCTCGGGCCGTACTCGTAGGTGCTCGTGCCGGGCACTTCGAGGCCGGTCGAGCTGTCGATCTCGGGCGTTTCGGTCACGCGGAAGTTGTCCCAATAGCCGATGTTGTCCAGCACCTCGTTCTGGAAGGTGAGGTCGGCCTTCGTGGGCGCTTCGGGGAAGGTGGAGACCATGTTCGCGCGGGAGATGATGGTCATGCCGCTCTCGCCGTCCGCCATCATGTCCGCGGTGCGGATGTTGTTGTAGTCGTGGTCGCCGATCTCGGTCGTGCCGTCGGCGGAACCGTTCTCCGCGGAGAAGAGGTTTTCGAGCTCGTTGCCCGAGTAGTCGTCCAGCCTGAGGATGGCCGTCTCGTCCAGCGCAAAGGTGACTTCGTCGTAAGCGTCGGTCGTGTTGTCGACGTCCGTCGCGTAGTCGAAGTGCGAATCTTCCATCAGGCGGATGGTGTAGTCGCCCGCATCCAGCTCGTAGCAGCCGCGCGAGCCGTTCTCGTTCGCGTCGTCATAGTCCCACGAAGCCATATCCTGCACGTTGACGGAGACGACGATCGTCTGCGATTCGCCCGGCTGCAGGATGTCCGTCTTGGCAAAGCCGACCAGCGCGACGGCCGCCTTTTCGACGCCGCCCGCATAGTACGGGGCGCTCACGTACGCCTGCACCGTCTTTTTGCCGGCGACGCTGCCCGTGTTCTTGACGGTGACGGGGATGTAAATGGTCTCTACGTCTGCTTCGCTGCCGACTTCGGAAGCGAACAGAGAGGCGAGGTCGCCCTGCAGGGCGTTTTTGCACCCTTCATCGGTATAGATGCCGCCCGCGTTGAAGGAGAAGGTCGTGTAGTTGAGGCTGTAGCCGAAGGGATAGAGCACGTACTTTTCCCACCACGCCTGCGCGTCGGCGAGAGAGTCTGCCGTCTGGCCGGCGGAGGTCTCGTTTTCGGTGAGCGTATCCGTCTCCGCGTCGTAGTTCAGGTTGCCGAGCGCGATCTCGGTGTAGACGGTCTCGTAATACTTATAGCCGAGGTAGATGCCCTCCTCGTAGTCGACGCCGTGGTAGCCCTCGGTGTCGTACGAGGTGTATGTATCCACGTCTTGCGCGCTGCCGACGACGATGCCGCCCTCGCGCATATACGAGTTGGAGCCCGCGCCGTTGCCGACCGTCTTACCGCCCGTCTGGTTGTTGCTGCCGAAGTTATACCAGATCGGATCGGCGGTGAAATCGCTCATCCACTCGTCCACGAGGCCGCCGGAGGGGCTGAGGCCGAGGAGGATGTCCGTCATGCCCGCGAGCCCGCCCACGCCGGGGCGGCCGATGTGCAGGATGGCGCTGATCTTGTCGTTATTTTCGAGGTCTTCCAGCTCCATAGGGTTGGACGTGTTCGTGATCACGACGACTTTATCGAAGCGCGCGGTGACGTACTCGATGAGAGCCTCCTCTTCGTCGGTCAGCATCAGATAATGCTTGTACGTGTTGCCCTCGTCGTCGGTGTACAGCGCCTTGTGGTCGTCCTCCGCGCCCACCGTCTGGTCGGTCACGCGGGACGCGTCAGAGCCCTCGCCGCCCTCGCGGGAAAGCACGATGAACGCGACGTCGTTGTAGATCTTGGTCGAGCTGTCCACCTGACCGGTAAAGTCGGTCACTTCCGCGCCGATCTCAGACTGGTCGAGCGCGTAAAAGTCGACCAGCGTCGGATTGACGTGGAAGCCCGCGTGCTCGAGCGCCGCCGCGACCGTCTCGTCGCTGCCCGAAGTTGCGGAGCTCCATGCGCCCGAACTGTCGGACGCGCCGATGAGGTTGTCCGAACGCACGCCGAACACGCTCACCCACTCGCCGCCGGACAGGGGCAGCGCCTCGTTGCTGTTTTTGAGCAGCGATGCGCCCTCGCCGACGATCTCGCGGTTGAGTTCCTCGGCGGCCGCCTTGGCCTCTTCCATGCTGTTGAAGTCTGTGTAGTACTTCGTCAGACCCGTGCCTTCGCTTGCGGAGACGAGGGATGTGCCCGAAAGCACGCCGACGCCCATCACGAGAGCTACAGCCACTGCCGCAAAGGAGGCTGCCGCCTTCTTTGCCTTGCAAACCTTTTGCATCTTATCCTCCTATGATAATATATTTGCTGCAGGCCGCTTTTTTCGTCCTGCGGCAAAAGCATACCACCGCGAGGGGTCGGTTGCAAGGAAAGTCGTTCCACCCGCCCTTTTTCCGCGCCATACAGTTTTTTGCGCGACGAACGGCAGATTTTTCGGCACGAACCACACCACCCTCCCCCGGCTGCGCGGCAAGAACGCGCCCTTCGGCGCACGCGCAAGGCCGCCGCGCATCGCGCGGCGGCCTTCTGTCCGGACCAAACCATATTATAAGAACGGTAATTTTCGGGCTGTTGCAGACAACGCATGGATCTTCCATCCAAAAAGGGCGGCTGCCGCCGCCCTTTTCAAGTATTATGCGTGACATAGCACCGCGCTTTTCACATTCATTCTGCGCCGCAAAGGCGCGCGGAAAATTACTATGCGTGACATAAACGCGCGCTTTTGACAGCCGCTTTCCCCTTCACGCACACAAATTTACTCGCCGTCGAAGGCGATGTCGCTGCGGATGGCGTTGATGGCGCTCTTTTCAAGCCGCGAGACCTGCGCCTGCGAGATGCCCACCTCGCCCGAGATCTCCGTCTGCGTCTTGCCCTCGTAGTAGCGCAAAAACAAGATCTTGCGCTCGCGCTCGCCCAGATGCGACATCGCCTCCGCGAGCGCCGCGTGCTCCGTCCACACCTCGTCGTTGTTCTTTTCGTCGCAGATCTGGTCCATCAGCATGAGCGCGTCGCCCGACTTGTTGTAGACGGGCTCGAAGAGGGAGACGGGGTCGGAGATGGCGTCCAGCGCGTAGACGACCTCCTTTTCGCGCACCTGCATCGCCTCGGCGATCTTTTCGATGGTCGCCTCCTTGTCCTCCGCCTCCAGCTGCTCGCGCGTCTTGAGCACGCGGTAGGCGGTGTCGCGGATGGAACGTGAGACGCGCAGCGAGTTGCCGTCGCGCAGGTACCGCTTGATCTCCCCCAAGATCATCGGCACGGCGTACGTCGAAAAGCGGACGCCGACGGAGAGGTCGAAGTTGTCGATCGCCTTCAAAAGCCCGATGCACCCCGCCTGAAAGACGTCGTCGGCGTTGGCGTTTTTCGCCCAGAAGCGCTTGACCAGCGAGAGCACGAGGCGCATATTGCCGACCACGAACCGCTCGCGCGCGGCGCTATCCCCCGCCTTTAGGCGGCGCATCAGCTCGCCGCTCTCCTCCGCCGTCAACACGGGCAGTCCCGCCGTATCCACCCCGCAGATCTCCACTTTTTGCAGCATACTCTGTTCCCTCCCGAGCAAGTATGTACGAAGGAGAAAAAAGTATGCGCTGCCGCAGCTGCGGCCTTTTGCGAAGTACTATGTGTGACATAAAACTGCGGCGTTTGGGGAATTTTTCCCCCTACACCAACTTGCCGATCTCGCTTTTGAGCTTGGCGATGATCTTTTTTTCGAGGCGGGATATGTAAGATTGAGAGATGCCGAGCACGTCGGCGACGTCTTTTTGCGTCATCTCTTCCTTGCCGTCCAGCCCGAAGCGCATGGTCATGATGCGGCGGTCGCGCTCGGGCAGTTTTTGCAGCGCACCGCGCAGCAGCTCCTTTTCGACGCCCGTTTCGACGTCTTTATATACGACGTCGCTGTCGGTGCCGAGGATGTCGGAGAGCAGCAGTTCGTTCCCCTCCCAATCGGTGTTGAGCGGCTCGTCAAAGGAGACCTCGTTGCGCACGCGCGCGAGGCGGCGCAGGTACATGAGGATCTCGTTTTCGATGCAGCGGGAGGCGTAGGTGGCGAGCTTGATGTTTTTGGTCGGGTCGAAGGAGTTGACCGCCTTGATCAGCCCGATGGTGCCGACGGAGACGAGGTCGTCGGCGTCCGCGCCCGTGTTGTCGAACTTGCGCGCGATGTACACGACGAGGCGCAGGTTGTGCTCGACGAGTGAAGAACGCACCGCCGCGTCCCCCGCCGACAGCTTGCCCAAGAGCGCAGACTCTTCCTCCGCAGAAAAGGGCAGCGGCAGCGCCTCGCTCCCGCAGATGTAGTTGAGCACGTTTTCGCGCAGCTGCCAGCGCTGCGCCAGCCGCCGCAGCGACTCGATGAGACTATGGAGCATCTTCCCCCTCCCGAACGACACGAAAATCTTTCTCTTTGGCGAGCGACGCGGGCAAGATCAGCCTGTACTCGCCCGCGAGCGGCTGCGGGCTGAGGGCGACCGTCACATCTTCAAGTATATGCGCGCGCCCGCCGCAATATATCTCCAACATATCGACGCGCACGGCGGGCAGGCTGCCGCGCCCGTTGACGGTGCGCACGGCGACGCGCTCGAACGGCCTGCCGCAGAGCACGGCCTGCGCGAGCAGGGCGGCGACCGCGCTGCGCTCGGCGACGGCGACCGGCCTGCCGCGGGCGTCGCGCAGGCGGTTGCCCGTGTCGACGAAGCCCTCCGCCTCCGCCCTCTGCCCGCCCAGCCGCAGCACGCAGCGGCAGGTGCAGGCGACGACCTCCGCCCGCGCGAGCAGGCGGCGCACGAGTTTTTCGGCGAGGAAGGCGAAGGCGACGCACGCGGCGACGAGCACGCCGGAGGGTATGCCGGGCGCCGAAAAGGCGAGCTCGCCGCCCGCGGCGGAGGGCTGCCCCCGCGCGAACAGGGCGGTGAGGATGCCCGCAAACGCCGCCATGTACCCGACGAAGGCGAGGCTGCACGCCAGCCAAGTTGCCGCGCGCTTGTAGCGCGCGGCGGGCAGCGGCAGTAAAAACAGCACCCCCCAGCGCACCAAAAAGTCGACGGCGGCGGGCACTGTAAAGTAGAGGCAAAAGACGGCGTACCCCGTGCCGAGCGCCGCGCCCAGCGCGGCGGCGAGCGCGATGCGCAGCCACGACACCTCGCCGCGCACCGTGCGCACCGCGCAGTACAGCAGCGCCGCGTCCGCGCAGAAGTTGTCGAGAAAGAGTATGTCTACATAAACGACCATACGCCCCTCCGCGCAGCCAGCCGTCGACCCCGCCGCGCCGCGCACGCCCCCCCCCCGAAAGTTGCACCCATTATAGCGCACGGCCGCATCCCTTTTTTGAGAAGGCTTGCCGCTTCCCGTCGAATCGGCGCGCCGCGCGCCCTTGCGTACCCGCGCGCCGCGGCAGTACTATGCGTGACATAGTTCTTGCCGACAGGCAAAAAAGAACGCAGCTGCGGGACAAGTGCCGCTCGGCCGGCGCGCGTAAAAGTACTATGCGTGGCATACTACGCCGAAAAACCTCCTTCTTCCTCCCTGTGCAGACACAAAATCGGCCCCATTCTACAGATTTGAGAGCGTTTCCGCAAATGCGGGACGGCCCGGCCATTGACAGGGCGGCCACGTCTGTTATAATAAAGGTGCGGAACAAAGCGCGCCGCAAACCATAGCAAGGGAGGAAGTTATGCTCGAGATCAGAGGCGTTACTAAAACATACCGCACCAAAAAAAGGGGGCGAGACGCATGCGCTGCGCGGCGTGACGCTGGCCTTTCCCGCGCGCGGGCTGGTGTTTTTGCTGGGCAAGAGCGGCAGCGGCAAATCGACGCTGCTCAACATTTTGGGCGGGCTGGACCGCCCCGACGCGGGCGAGCTGATCGCCTACGGGCGCAGCAGTGCACATTTTACAGAGGAGGACTTCGACAGCTACCGCAACACCTGCGTCGGGTTTATCTTTCAAGAATACAACCTGCTCGACGAGTTTACGGTGGAAGAGAACGTCGCGCTCGCGCTCGAGCTGCAGGGCATGAAGCGGGGCACGGACGATGCGCGCCGCGCCCGCGCCCGCAGCGCGGAAAGCTCGGGGTCGGAAGGGTCGTACAGCTCGCCCGCGAGCATCTTTTCGCGCTCGCTGCGCCCCTCGCCCTCCCCGTTCAGCGCGTCCGCCATATCGTTCAGCCGCTCGAGCGAGAACTCCTCCCGCAGCGGATCCAACTTGCCGTATGCCATTTTATCGTGATGGATTGTCATGGATCTTCCTCCCGTTCGCCTTTCTTGCGCGGATATCCGCACCACGATCATACCACATCCGCGCGCAAAAGACAAGCGGATCGCACGGTTTTCGCCTGCGGGTGAGAGCGCGCATTTTCCGACCCGCCGACAAAAGGACCGCCCCCGGAGGATCCGGGGGCGGCATTTTACCGCAGCCGCAAAGGGCTGTGCTTTTTGTATCGGGAGATCATTCGGCCTTCGAGCGCTTGAGAAGCAGCACGACGAGCAGCGCGACCGCCGCTGCCGACAGCGCGAGCGCGATGCCGACCAGCACATACAGCGTCGTGAACGCGGCCGCGTCGTCCGCCTCCTCGATCTGGCCGGAGAGCGCGCCCTGCGCCGCCGCGACGGCATCCTGCGCCGCCTTGACGGCCGTCTGCACGTCGTCGACCGACGTCTGCAACCCGTCCGCCGTCGACTTGATCGCCGCGATCTGCTCGGCGAGCTCTTCAAACGAAGGGCCGCCCGCCGCGATCGAAGCGAGGATGTCGTCGATGTCCGCCTGTGCCGCCGCGATGGCAGCGCGCAGCGCGTCGATGTCTGCCTGCACCGCGGAAGCCTGCTCGCCGACCGCGCTTTCGAGCGCGTCGATGCTCGCCTGCAAGTCGGAAGCCTGCCCGTCGACCGCGCCTTCGAGGGCGCCGATGTCGCCCTGTACCGCCTCGATCTGCTCGGCAAGCGCCTTCTCGCCCGCGGCGATCGCCTCCTGCAGCGCCTTGTCGCCCGCGGCGACGCTCTCGGCGAGCTCCGTCAGCTCCTCCATCACGCCTGCAACGGCGTCTTTCACCGCCTGCGTGCCCGCGTCGATCTTCGCTTCCAGCGCGGCCTGCATATCCTGCAGCGCCTCGCTCGTGCCGCTCTCGATCGCTTCCTGCGCGGCGGAGATCGCCGCACGGATGTCGCCAAGCAGCGAATCGAACTCGCCGCCCTGACCCGCAAACGCGCCTTCCAGCTTTTCGACCGCGGCGGCGATGCCTTCCAGCTCGCCCGCCTGCGCCGTGATCTCCGTGCGCAGGCTGCGGATCGCCTCGATCTCCTTGACCGCGGCTTCGGCATACGCCTCGATCTCTTCTACGCTCGCCCCGCCGTTGATCGCCGCGTACACGGACGTGGGAACGGCGATATCGTCGCCGGCAGCCGCTTCGATCTTCTCCAGCGCAGCCTCGCGCGCCGCCGTCAGTTCTTCCTCATACGCGGCGCAGTACGCGTCGATCGCGTCCATCGCCTGCGCCTTGGCGAGCGCCACCGCGCTCGTGCTCGTCGCCGCGTTGATCGCCGCATACGCGCTCGCGATCTCCGCGTCATCCTGCACATCCGCCCAGCGGAAGCCGAGCGCCGCCGCGTACAGGCGGACGTCCGTCTGCGCCTCGAGGCGGGCGGTCAGCAGGGCGCCCACGTCCTCCGCAGCCGTGCCCTCGCCGACGACTATGTAATAACCGTTGTACAGCTCGCCGGTGTAGCCCTCGGCAAAGAGCTCTTCCGCCGGCAGCACTTTGTACTGTCCGCCGTGGATAAATCCGGTCACGTTTTCACTCTCAACGGCAGCATTGAACGTACCGCCCGTGACCTGCATCTCGATTTTTGCGACATCTGTCGGATCATTTCCCTGCACATTCGCCTGATAAAGGGATTTTCCCTCCGCGCCGGTCGCATTCAACGTACCGTCGCTGATCTTGACATCGATCGGAAGAGCCGTCGTATGCTGTGTCACCGCAATCGCTACACCGTCCGTCGTAGAACCGCCGCCGCTCGGTTTGGATGCAAACGCACCAGTCGCCGTGATTGTTCCGCCCTCGACGTTAAGTTCGCCGGCACGGATCTCGATACCTGTAACGCCCGTCAGTGTATTTCCTTTACCTAAAATGTTAAGCACACCGTACTGCGGATGATAGATCGCCAAACCGGCATTGCCTGTACTGGTCAAAGTCGAATTCTGTACATCGATCAACGTACCGGAAAGGTTTTTACCGCCGTTGCCGGACAGAGCAATCGTACTCCCCGAAACGGTACAGCCGTTCAGCGTCAAATGCGCATACTCGGATACGCTGGCTGCAACAGCCTCGTCAAAGGACATGCTGCCCGTAAAGACAATGCCAGCGCCGTCTTCCGAAGTCGCCGTGACGCACGTCAACTCTGCATTTGCATGATTGAGATCGATCGCTGTGGTCGTAGCGGAACCGGGCGTCTCGCTTCCATAAGCGATGGATATGTTCGAATCGGTCATCGTGAGATCGGCATCTGTCACAGATAGAGCCATTGCCTGATTTTCGTTTGTAACAGTATACTCGACGTCGAGCCCGTTGAGATTTATGCGCATCGTCCCATCCGTACCGGTCAAAGAAATCAACGTGGAAGCTATCCGCGAGCTGCTCACATTGACATTTACAATCGTGACATCAACATCTGCGCCGGAAGCGGCTTTGATATTGATCGCGGATATATTCGCATTGATCCCGCCTTCTTTGCCGGAATTGATAAGCGTAAAATCAGCAGAAGTAGTCACGTAGACAACAGCCGTACCGCTGCTCGCGCTCCAATTATGGCCGTTTAAATCCACCGTGATCGAACGATCGAGCGTATCAATACTCAAAACGCCCTTATAATCGTCGACCAACCGAAGCACATCGCCTTCTTCTGCAGCTTCAAGCGCAGCAGTAAAAGCCGTATCAACAAATTTACTACTGTTAATATTCGCAAAGCCTTCACTGATAGCCTCTCCTTCGCGCTCAATGATCACTTTGCAGCCCTCAGCGACCGCCTCTTCGAGCGAAGCATAGCCGACGCCGTCCATTACGACAACGACGCCGTCCTCGGCTGCCGTCTCGCTGTCTGCAACAGTGTAGCTGCCGTCCACCTGCTGATACAGCACAGCATCTTCTGCAATATAATCCGCAGGAAGCCCTTCGCTGAATGTCCCGCCGGAAACGGAATATGTAACATTTCCCGGGTTATAATCGGCCGTTACCGCGCCTTCAAAAGTACCGCCGGTGATCGTCGTCTTTCCATCATTGAATCCGGTATTATCATAAGAGGTAATGATCGCAGCCTGCGCGCCTTTGCCTGCCACAAACTCGCCTCCCGTGATCGTAAGATCGTTCCAGTTCAAAACCACTGCCTGGGAAACATTCGTAAACTCGCCTCCGTTGATCACAGCAACGGAGTGATTGTCATTTTTGACCGTATTGATACCGCCGGAAAAAGTACCGCCGTTGATCACAAGCGTAGGGATCTTATCTTCCGTCGTAACAGAACCGGAATACTGCAAATGATCGCCCGAGCCGTCCGCATTATAGTAACCGTTGGTGATCATGCTTGAAAAGTGCCCGCTCTGCTTCACCGCGACGTCACATTCCGCATTCTCTTCCCCGATCGTTAAATGTCCGAGGTTTTTAATGACATACCAGCTGTTCCCGCCGCTTTCCGTCGCACTTGAGCCGTTTTCGAGGCTGCGCGTATACGTTCCGCCCAAGAGGGTCGCCTCGCCGAAATTGAACAGCGCACCGCGGGCATGCGTCACGTTATCCACCGTGCCCGTTCCTGCCATGCTGTCGTCGACGATCGTCAGCACCCCGTAGTTCATGATCGTATGATCACTTTCATTCGTCAGAGTAAAGCCGTTCAAATCGAGAGCGATATCCTTCCCTTCCGGCACAGTAATATTACCCGTGATATTTGCCGCAAGCTGAATTACATCACCCTCCCCTGCATCATTGATTGCCGCTTGGAGCGCATCCGCATCCCCGGCCGTGACCGTCGCCGCGGAAACCCTCTGCGTCGGCAGCGTCAAAAACAGCAGCGCGACCGCCATGCATACGGCGGCCATAGCCGCCAGCACGGACAACGCAACTTTTTTGATGTGTTCCATAAACTCCCTCCTATTTGGCACAATGTACACAGCAAAGCAGAAAAGTAAACAACGTTTTCCTGTTTTTTGCTTTGACTCGCAGTGATCGCACCTAATTTTACAGTTTAATTATAGCACCCACCCCCCTGGTTGTCAACCGTTTTAATCAAATCCTGTCTGAATTTAACAAATATATTACATATTTTGGTCAGGTGGAAGCCGCGCCGCGCGCGCGGCGCGATCCGACGGCGCGGCATATCGACAAAAAACCGCCGTCGAAGCACAAAGCGCGGGCAATTCCGACGGAACTATCGACAAAAAACCGCCGAAAGGAGCGCAAACCGCCGCCGCCAACGCAAACCGCCGCCGCCAACGCAAACCGCCGTCGCCAACGCAAACCGCCGCCGCCAACGCAAACCGCCGCCGCCGACGCAAACCGCCGCCGCCAACGCAAACCGCCACCAACGTAAACCGCCACAAAAAACAAACCGCCGCCGGGCCGCGCGCAAAGCGCGGTCCGGCGGCGCAAAAAAAGAGCCCCGGCATAGCCGAAGCTCTTTTCGCTCTTTTCAGAGAAAATTACTTGACGATCTTGGAGACGACGCCCGAACCGACCGTTCTGCCGCCTTCACGGATAGCGAAGCGGAGACCTTCTTCCACCGCGACCGGCTTGATCAGGGACACGTCGATCTTGACGTTGTCGCCAGGCATGACCATCTCGACGCCCTCGGGCAGCTTGATGGAACCGGTAACGTCCGTCGTGCGGATGAAGAACTGCGGACGATAGTTGTTGAAGAACGGGGTGTGACGGCCGCCTTCTTCCTTGGTCAGGACGTACACCTGCGCTTCGAACTCGGTGTGGGGATGGATCGAACCGGGCTTCGCGATGACCTGGCCCTTTTCGATGTCCTTACGGTCGATACCGCGGAGCAGCGCGCCGACGTTGTCGCCCGCCATCGCTTCGTCGAGCATCTTGCGGAACATTTCCAGACCGGTGATGACGGTCGAACGGGGCTTCTCGATGAGGCCGACGATCTCAGCGGGATCGCCGACTTTCGCAACGCCGCGCTCGACACGGCCGGTAGCGACGGTGCCGCGGCCGGAGATGGTGAACACGTCCTCGACGGGGAGCAGGAAGGGCTTGTCGTCCTCACGCTGCGGGTCGGGGATGTAGCTGTCGATCGCGTCCATCAGCTCGAGGATGCACTGGCACTCGGGAGCGGCGAGGATGTCTGCATCGGAAGCGCCGCTGGTCGCCTTTTCGAGCGCCTTGAGCGCGGAACCCTTGATGATGGGGGTCTTGTCGCCGGGGAAGCCGTACTTGGTGAGCAGGTCGCGGATCTCCTCTTCGACGAGCTCGAGCAGTTCGGGATCGTCGACCTGGTCGGTCTTGTTCATGAAGACGACGATGTAAGGCACGCCGACCTGACGGGCGAGCAGGATGTGCTCACGGGTCTGGGGCATCGGGCCGTCCGTCGCCGCGACGACGAGGATCGCGCCGTCCATCTGCGCGGCGCCGGTGATCATGTTCTTGACATAGTCGGCGTGGCCCGGGCAGTCAACGTGCGCGTAGTGGCGCTTGTCCGTCTGATACTCGACGTGCGCGGTGTTGATCGTGATACCGCGGGCCTTCTCTTCGGGGGCCTTGTCGATCTCATCGTATTTCATCTTGGCAGCCTGACCCTTGGCAGCCATAACCATCGTGATAGCTGCGGTCAGAGTCGTTTTGCCGTGGTCAACGTGGCCGATCGTGCCGACGTTAACGTGGGGTTTGCTTCTGTCGAATTTAGCCTTAGCCATTTTCGTTCCTCCAAAAAAATTTTAAATATTTAATGATAACTTGTGCGCCGCGAAAACGGCTCTTGCAGCTATCTATCATTAACCAAAGATAAATCTGCCCTGTACAAGCATCTATAATTATAGCCTAAAACGCGGACATAATCAATCTTTTTGCCACTTTTTTTCAAAAAATTTTTCAAAAAGGGCAAATTATTCAGCCTTTTTGCCGCGCTCGCCGATGATCTTTTCAGAGATGGAGCGGGGCACCTCGCTGTAATGCGAGAACTGCATCGTGAACTGACCGCGGCCCTGGGTGCGCGAACGCAGGTCGGTCGCGTAGCCGAACATTTCGGACAGCGGGATCTGCGCGTCGATGACCTTGACGCCGTTGCGGTCCTCCGTGCCGGTGATCGTGCCGCGGCGGGAGGAGACGTTGCCCATCAGGTCGCCGAAGTAATCTTCGGGGGTGACGATCTCGACCTTCATGATCGGCTCGAGCAGGACGGGGTTGGCGCGCTTGAGGCCGTCTTTGAAGCCCATCGAGCCCGCGATCTTGAACGCCATTTCGGACGAGTCGACCTCGTGGTAGGAACCGTCGTACACGACGGCGCGGAAGTCGACCACTTCGTAGCCGGCGAGGTAGCCGTTTTTGGCGGCTTCCTGGATGCCCTTGTCGATGGCGGGGATATACTCCTTGGGGATGGAGCCGCCGACCGTTTCGTCGACGAACTCGTAACCGGTGCCAGGTTCCAGCGGCTCGAGGCGCAGTTTGCAGTGACCGTACTGCCCTTTACCGCCCGACTGACGGACGTACTTGCCCTCGGCCTCGACAGACTTGCGGAAGGTCTCGCGGTAGGCGACCTGCGGCTTGCCGACGTTCGCCTCCACTTTGAATTCGCGCAGCAGGCGGTCGACGATGATCTCGAGGTGCAGCTCGCCCATGCCGGCGATGATGGTCTGGCCCGTTTCGGTGTCGGTGTACGTCTTGAAGGTCGGGTCCTCTTCTGCCAGCTTGATGAGCGCCATCGTCATCTTTTCCTGACCGGCCTTGGTCTTGGGCTCGATGGCGACTTTGATGACGGGTTCGGGGAACTCCATCTGCTCGAGGACGATGGGGTGCTTTTCGTCGCACAGCGTGTCGCCCGTCGTCGTCTCTTTGAGGCCGACGATCGCGCAAATGTCGCCCGAATAGATGGTCGGGATCTCTTCGCGGTGGTTCGCGTGCATCTGGAGCAGGCGGCCGACGCGCTCCTTCTTCTGCTTGGTGCTGTTATAGACGTACGAGCCCGACTCGAGCACGCCCGAGTAGGCGCGGAAGAATGCGAGCTTGCCGACGAACGGGTCAGCCGCGATCTTGAAGGCGAGGCCTGCGAACGGCTCTTCGTCGGAGGTCTTGCGCTCCTCCTCTTCGCCGGTGTCGGGGTTGATGCCCTTGACGTGGTCGACGTCGAGCGGGGAAGGCAGATAGTCGATGATGGCGTCGAGCAGGAACTGCACGCCCTTGTTGCGGTAAGAAGAACCGCACAGCACGGGGGTGACCGCCATCGAGATGGTCGCCTTGCGCAGGCCCTTTTTGAGGTCCTCGAGGGAAAGGTCGCCGTCCTCGAAGTACTTTTCCATCAGCTCGTCGTCCTGTTCGGCGACGGCCTCCACGAGTTCGGAGCGATACTTTTTCGCTTCCTCCATCATGTCGGCGGGGATGTCCGTCTTCTCGTAGTCTTTGCCGAGGTCGTCTTTGTAGATCTCCGCATTCATGTTGACGAGGTCGACGATGCCCTTAAAGGTATCTTCCTTGCCGATGGGGAGCTGGATGCGGATGGCGCGGGTGCCGAGGCGCTCGCGCATCATCTTGACGGCGTTGTCGAAGTTTGCGCCGTTGATGTCCATCTTGTTGACGTAGGCGATGCGGGGAACTTTATACTTGTCCGCCTGGCGCCACACCGTCTCTGACTGCGGCTCGACGCCGCCCTTCGCGCAGAAGGTGGCGACTGCGCCGTCGAGGACGCGGAGCGAGCGCTCCACTTCGACGGTGAAGTCGACGTGGCCCGGGGTGTCGATGATGTTGATGCGGTGGCCTTTCCAGGTGCAGGTGGTCGCGGCGGAGGTGATGGTGATGCCGCGTTCCTGTTCCTGGACCATCCAGTCCATCGTCGCGGCGCCCTCGTGCACTTCGCCGAGTTTGTGCGTCTTGCCCGTGTAGAAGAGGATACGCTCGGTGGTCGTCGTTTTACCGGCGTCGATATGCGCCATGATGCCGATGTTTCTCGTTACGTCAAGACCAAATTGTCTGGGCATGCTCTTCTCCTCCGATTAAAATCTGAAATGCGCGAACGCCTTGTTCGCCTCCGCCATGCGGTGGGTATCTTCCTTCTTTTTGACGGAGCCGCCCGTGTTGTTGTAGGCGTCCATCAGCTCTGCGGCGAGCTTTTTGCTCATTTCGCGCTCGCTGCGCTTGCGGGTGTTGATGACGATCCAGCGGATGGCGAGCGTCTGACGGCGCTCGGGGCGGATCTCCAGCGGGACCTGGTAGTTGGCGCCGCCGACGCGGCGCGCCTTGACCTCGAGCACGGGCATGACGTTGGTCATCGCCTGGTTGAAGATCTCGAGCGGCTCTTTGCCGAGCTTCTCTTTCATGATATCGAATGCGTCGTAAACGATCTTCTGCGCCGTCGCCTTGTTGCCGTCGAGCATGATCTGGTTGATGAGCTTTGCCACGACCTTGCTGCCGTACATGGGATCGGGCAGGACGTCTCTCTTCGGTACGTTGCCTCTCCTGGGCATGATTGTGTCCTCCTTAATTGATTTTGGTGCCCGCACCCCTGCGGGTGCAGGCAGAACGTAAGGGTAAATTCGGTACTACCCTCAGTACAGCTATCGCTTGCCTTCCGCCTGCGGAAGGTAGCGAACCTTCTGCCTTGCGGCATACTGCCCTACTTTACGATCGGGTATCCTTATTTATAAATAAGACAGATTCCGACAAGTAGGTTTTTGACTTTGCCGCGCGCCGCGCGGCCGGGGCCGAACGATTACTTAGGGCGCTTTGCGCCGTACTTGGAACGGGCCTGCTTTCTCTTTGCGACGCCCGCCGTATCGAGCGCGCCGCGGATGACGTGGTAGCGCACGCCGGGCAGGTCACGCACACGGCCGCCGCGGATGAGGACGGAGCTGTGCTCGTTCAGGTTGTGCCCTTCGCCCGGGATGTAGACGGTACCTTCCTGCTTGTTGGTCAGGCGCACCCTCGCAATCTTGCGCAGAGCGGAGTTCGGCTTTTTGGGAGAGGTGGTGGAAACGGACAGACACACGCCGCGCTTCTGCGGGCACTGATTCATGATCGGGGTCTTGCTCTTTTCCGTACGACGCTCTCTGCCGTGCTTGATGAGCTGGTTGATCGTAGGCATGATTTTACCTCCTTGTAAGAATGGAATCTATCTCAAATTGCCCTTACGCAATTTAAGAAGCTGCGTTTGCTGCGCCCGCGGCGCTTGCCTGCGCGGCGCATAAAAAGAAAAGATCTCGCGGCAAAAGGGCGCGCGCATAGAACTGCGCCCACAGTCGCGAGAGCTATTGTAACACGGGCGCGGGGGCTTTGTCAAACATTTCAAACAAAAAACTCGCTCCGCCGCCCCTTTTGTGATAAAATATCCCCTTTTTGTTGCTTTTTTCCGCCCGCAAAACGCCGCCCGCACGGCAGGCCGGCCGCCGCGCGGCAGGGCGCGCCGCGGCGAAAGAAGGGCAATGCCGCAGGGCGCGCCGCGGCGAAACGATCATCGCCCGCCGGAGGCAAAGCGGCCTGCGCTGCCCGCGTGCATCTCGCGGCTGACCTGCTCGAGGTTGTACAAAAAGGCCTCGACGAACTGCTTGCGGTAGCGCAGCAGCGTGCGCTCGCCCACGCCCAGGTCGATGCTCAATTTGACCTGCGTGTCTGCATAGTGCGCCTCCTCCCAATACAACCGCTCGAAGATGCCGAGCATATTGCTGTGCTCGAGGTGGTCGTACAATTTCCAGAATTCGTATGTGCGCTGCATCGCCGCATACGCCTCCGCGTACATCGGATTATGCCGAAAGCGCACCGCGTTCCGCATCATTTGTTCCATGGCGTAGCTCCCCCCTTCGCGCCCCGCGCGAATGTTGGGTTTTATTATACACGCCACAAATTATCGAAACGCGCCAATATTTGGCGATATGCGTCGAATATTGTCGTAACGCTCTCTATTTTCCGCGCCTTTCACCCTGCTTTCACAGTACAATCACAGAAAGGCGCGGTCGCCCGGCCGCGTGCGCGGCAAAAAAAGGAGCCCCTCGGGGAAAGGCTGTTCCCCGGAGGCCCCGGCGCCCCGCGCGGTGGGGAGCGGTCATTGCAGATACTTCATAGAGCGGAAGGCGACGGGCTTGCACCCCTTTTTCAGGCGCAGCGCCCTTCCTTTGGTGGTGCGGTCCTCGATGGAGACGTCCTCCTCGGTGTCCGCCTGCACGAGGGTGCCGTCGTCCAGCTCGACGGCGACCTTATACGGGTCGGTGACGATGTCGGCGTACACGACGCGGCGCTTGCCGCCGAGGTCGACGATCTTGACCCCCTTGCGGTAGCGCGCCATCGGGTCGATCTGCGAGAGGATGACCTTTTTGACGGTGCCCGCGTCGGTGGCGACGATGACCTCCCCCTCGCCGTCCGTCTGGCCGGCGAAGACGACCTCGTCCCCCTCCGACAGGGAGATGCCGCGCACGCCCGCCGAGATGCGGCCCTGGGCGGGGACGTCGTTCTTATAGGCGTTCAGGCACATGCCGCCCGCCGTAACGAAAAAGATGGTGACGGCGGCGTCCGCGCGCTCCTCTTCGACGCCGAGCACCGCGTCCCCCTCGTTGAGTTTGACCGCTTGGAAGGAGGATTTGACGACGCCGTACTCCTTCCATTCGCTCTTTTTGATATAGCCGAGGCGGGTGTAGAAGAGCAGGCAGCCCTTGGGCAGCTCTTCGCCGACGGCGAAGAAGGCGACGGGGCGCTCCCCCTCCTCCGCTTCGGGGAAGAGGTCGCGGTAGCGGCGGCCCTTGTCGCGCAGGCGGCCGGGGTCGACGCCGCGCAGGTCCAGCTTGTGGCAGTTGCCGCGGTCGGTGAAGGAATAGACGGTCTTGTCCGTCGACGTGTGCAGGATGAGCCGCCAGACGTCTGCCCACGCCGCGCGCTCGCCGAGGCGCTTGTCCGATTGGTTGAAATTCTTTTCCTGCACGATGCGCAGCTCTTCCGCCGCGCTGCAGCAGAGCACGCAGGGCACGGAGGGGCGTACGTCGTCGAACTTTTCCACCTTGATGTCCTCCGCCTTGCCGACGATGGCGCTGCGGCGCTCGCTCTTGAAGCGGCGCTTGATGTCGCGCAGCTCCTCCTGCACCACCTGCATCTGCAACTTTTTGCTCTCGACGATGGCGGTGAGGCGGGCGATCAGCTTTTTCAGCTCTTCGAGCTCCTGTTCGAGCTTGTACACTTCGAGCTTGGTCAGCCGCGCGAGGCGGAGGTCGAGGATGGCCTGCGCCTGCCGCTCGGACAGCTTGAACCGCTCGCGCAGCCGCTGGCGCGCCGCGGGGACGCTCTCGCTCGTCTTGATGATCTGCACCACCTCGTCGATGTTGCGCACGGCGACGATCAGCCCCTCGAGGATGTGGCAGCGCTCCTTGGCCTGGGCGAGGTCGAACTTGGTGCGGCGCAGCACCACCTCGCGCTGGTAGGCGACGTAGTGGCGGATGATGTCGAGCAGGCCCATCTGCTGCGGCTTGCCGTCCGCGATGGCGACCATGTTCATGCCGAAGGTGGTCTCGAGGTCGGTGTACTTATACAGCGCGGCGAGGATCTTTTCGGCATTGGCGTCCTTTTTGACCTTGACGACGGCGCGCATGCCGTTGCGGTCGGACTCGTCCACCACCTCGGCGATGCCGCCGAGCAGCTCCTTCTTTTCCTCGCGCAGCTCGACGATCTTGGTGAGCAGCTTGGATTTGTTGACCTGATAGGGCAGCTCTGTGATGACGATGAGCTTTTTGTCGTTTTCCCCCTCCTCGATGTTCACCTTGGCGCGCAGGGTGATCTTGCCGCGGCCGGTCTCGTACGCCTGCTTGAGCTCGCCCTCGACGATATAGCCTCCCGTGGGGAAGTCGGGCGCGGGGATGCGCTTCATCATATCCGAGAGCTTGATCTTCGGGTTGTCGATGTAGGCGACGACGCCGTCGATGACCTCGCCGAGGTTGTGGGGCGGGATGTTGGTCGCCAGCCCGACGGCGATGCCGGACGCGCCGTTGACGAGCAGGTTGGGGAAGCGCCCGGGCAGCGTCTCCGGCTCCTTCAAACTGTCGTCGAAGTTGAGGGTAAAGCGGACGGTGTCCTTTTCGATGTCGCGCAGCAGCTCGAGGGCGAGCGGTTCGAGGCGGGCCTCGGTGTAGCGCATGGCGGCGGCGGGGTCGCCGTCGACCGAGCCGAAGTTGCCGTGGCCGTTGACGAGGGTCATGCGCATGTTGAAGTCCTGCGCCATGCGCACCATCGCGTCGTACACGGACGAGTCGCCGTGCGGATGGTATTTGCCCATGCACTCGCCGACGATGCGCGCGCTCTTTTTGTGCGGCTTGTCGGGGGTGAGGCCCATGTCGTACATGGTATAGAGGATGCGCCGCTGGACGGGCTTGAGGCCGTCCTCCACGCGGGGCAGGGCGCGGTCCAAAATGACGTACTCGGCGTACGGCAGCATGGAGCCGGGCAGCACCTCTTCGAGCGGGGTGAGAAAGATCTCCCCCTTCTGTTCGGGCGCGGGCAGCGCCGCGCTCTCTTTTTTCCGTCTTGCCAAAGGTGTGTCCTCCCCTTACAGATTGACGCGGTCGATGAAGGTGTCGACCTTGTTGAAGTTTGCGTTGCGGGCGAGGAACTCTTTGCGCGCCTCGACGCGGTCGCCCATGAGCGCGGTGACCATCTGCTCCGCCTCGGCGGCGTCCTCGATGTTCACGCGGATGAGGTTGCGGCGGGCGGGGTCCATGGTCGTCTCCCATAGCTGCTCGGCGCTCATCTCGCCCAGCCCCTTGTACCGCTGGATCTGGTACCCCTTGCCGACCAACTCGATCTTTTTTTGCAGCTCGGCGTCGTCGTAGGCGTACTCGACGATATCCTTTTTATATACCTTATACAGCGGCGGCATGCCGATGTACACGTTGCCGTTGTTGATCAGCTCGCGCATGTAGCGGAAGAAGAAGGTGAGCAGGATGCAGCGGATGTGCATGCCGTCTTGGTCGGCATCCGAGAGGATGATGACCTTGTGGTACTTCAAATCGTCCATGCGGAAGTCGCTGCCGTAGCCCGCGCCCAGCGCCGAGATGATGGTGCGGATCTCCTCGTTGGCGAGCACCTGGTCGATGCGCTTCTTTTCCACGTTCAGCGGCTTGCCGCGCAGGGGCAGGATGGCCTGCGTCTGCCGCACGCGCGCCTGCTTGGCGGTGCCGCCCGCAGAGTCGCCCTCGACGATGAACAGCTCGTTCAGCTCCGGCTTTTTGCCCGTGCAGGCGGACAGCTTGCCGACGAGGGTGAGGCTGTCGATGGAATTTTTTGCGCGGGCGACCTCCTTGGCCTGCCGCGCCGCGATGCGCACGCGCGCCGCGTTCTGCGCCTTTTTGACGACTTCGTCGAATACCGCCTTGTTCTTCGGGTCGGCGAACAGCGCGTTGATGCCCTCGACCGTCGCCGTCTCGACGGGCAGCCGCGCCTCCGCGTTGCCGAGTTTTGTCTTGGTCTGCCCCTCGAACTGCACGTTCTTCATCTTGACGGAGAGGATGGCCGTCAGCCCCTCGCGGAAGTCCTCGCCCAAAAGGTTGGCGTCCTTCTCCTTGAGCGCGCCCGTGCTGCGGGCGATGTCGTTGAGGCTCTTGGTCAGCCCCGCGCGGAAGCCCGTCTCGTGGAAGCCGCCCTCGGGGGTGGGGATGTTGTTGACGAAGGAGAAGAGACTTTCGGTAAAGTCGCCCGTGTGCTGGATGGCGAACTCGATGAGGATGCCGTCCTTTTCCGTCTTATAGCCGACCGGCTCGCGGTAGAGCGGGCTCTTGCCCTCGTTGAGATACAGGCAAAAGTCGTGCAGGCCGCCGTCGAATTTATAGTTGACGGAGAGGGGCTTCTGCCCCTCGGCAACGCGCTCGTCGACGAGGTCGATCTCCAGCCCCTTGTTGAGGAAGGCGAGCTCTTTGAGCCGCTTGGATACGGCGTCGAAGTTGAACTCCGTCGTATCGAAGACGGCCGCGTCCGGCTTGAAGTGCACGAAGGTGCCCGTCTTGTCCGTCTTGACGCCGGTGTCGACAAGGTGCCCCTCGGGCACGCCGCTCATCACCTTGTCCGCCTCTTTGTCGTAATAAGAATGGAAGGCCATCTTGTACACGGTGCCGCGGTACACCTCTACTTTCAGCCACTCGGAGAGGGCGTTGGTGACCGAAGCGCCCACGCCGTGCAGGCCGCCCGAAAAGGAATAGTTGTGCTCGTCGAACTTGCCGCCCGCGTGCAGCTGGGTGAACACGACCTCGACGCCCGAGACGCCCGTCTGCGGGTGGATGTCCGTCGGGATGCCGCGGCCGTCGTCCTCGACGGAGGCGCTGCCGTCCGCATACAGTTTAACCTGTATGCGCGTCGCGTAACCGTTGGCGGCCTCGTCGACGGCGTTGTCGACGATCTCCCAGAGGATGTGGTGCAGCCCCTTGACGCCCGTCGAACCGATGTACATGCCCGGGCGCAGGCGCACCGCGTCCAGCCCCTCGAGTATGCGTATATCTTCTGCGCTGTATTTTTGATCGGCCATGCCGTCCTCCTTGTATCTGCCCTTGCGCCGCGTCCGGCGCAAAATGCCCCTTATTTTACCTGACATTATACCATATATTGCGCTTTTTTTCAAGGGGATGGGCAAAAAAAGCCCCGCCCCCGCGAAAAAATGCAGAGACGGGAAATTTGTTTCACAAAGGCGCGTTCCCCGCGCGCGGGCACGCTCTTTTGCGGCGGCGCGCTCAATTTTGGGCGGCGGGGGTGCGGACGGACAGCCTTTCCAAAAATCCGAGTACGGCGGCGACGCCCTCTTCGGCGTGCGCGCGCTCGTTCAAAAACTCGTGCCGCGAGCCCTCGATGAGATGCACGGTGACCTCCTGCACGCCCGCGCCGCGGTAGTACTTTTCCAGCCGCAGCACGCCCGCGCCCATGTCGCCGACGGGGTCGCTCTTGCCCGAAAGCAGCAGGATGGGCAGGTCGGGCGGCGGGCAGGCGTCCTTTTTGTACAGCCCGGCGAGGCCGCGGAAGAAGGATGCGAAGAAGTTGTTGCTGCACACGAACTTGCAGTAGGGGTCGGCGTGGTAGCGGGCGTTGTTTTCGGCGTCGCCCGAAAGCCACTCGCCGTCGGCGAACTTTTTGCCGAAACCGCCGAACACGATCTTGTTGACGAGGCGGGCGGGCGCATCTTTGCCGCGCAGCAGGCCGCCGACGTTTGCGACCAGCCGCCCCGCCGCGACGGCGAGCGCGTTCTGCCGCGAGCTGCCCGCGACGACGGCGCCGTCGATGAGGTAGCCGAACCGCCGCACGAATGCCTGCGTCAGAAAGGAGCCGTACGAAAAGCCGAACAGCGCGTATGGCAGGCCGGGGTACTTGCCGCGGTAGGTCTGCGCGAGCAGCGCCATGTCGCAGACGGTGTCGGCGAACATATCCCCGGGCGCGTAGCCGAGGGTGGCGGCGTCGGTATCGCCGTGGCCGCGGTGGTCCTCCGCCACCACGACGTAGCCGTGCGCGTTCAGCCGCCGCGCGAAGCCCTCGTAGCGGGCGGCGTATTCGTTCATGCCGTGCGCGATCTGCACGACGCCGCGCGGCCGGCCGACCTCCTCCCACGCGTGCACGGCGATGTCTTTTCCGTCAAACGAGATCATATCTCCCTCCCCTCGCCCCGCGCGGTGCGGCGGGGCGCTTTGCAACACTATTGTACCCCATATCGCCGCGCGTGTAAAGCAAACGGAAGAAATTTTTGCGCGGCGGCCGCCTTTCTTTCCGCCCCCGCCCGCGCGGCAAGATTTTTGCGCGCGGAGGAGAAGAATTTTTGGCTGCGGGCGCGCCTTCACCTACGCCCCCGCCCGCGCGGCCGCCTTTTTTGCGCGCGGGGGAGAAGAATTTTTCGCTGCGGGCATATCCTCCGCCCCGCGCCGATATACTAAATGGAGACTTTTGCGGAGGCAAGCCATGCAGACACTCATCCTCACCGGCGGCGGGAGCGCGGGGCACGTCGTGCCCAACCTCGCGCTCGTGCCCGCGCTGCGCGCGCACTTCCGCCTCGCCTATGTCGGCACGAACGGCATCGAAAAGAAGCTCGCGGAGCGGGCGGGCATCCCCTTTTATACCATCCCCGCCGCCAAGCTGGTGCGCGGCTCGCTCGCGGCCAACCTCTCCCTGCCCTTCCGCCTGCGCGCGAGCGCGCGCGCCGCCAAGGAAGCGCTGCTGGAGGCTGGCGCGGACGTCGTCTTTTCCAAGGGCGGGTACGTCGCCCTGCCCGTCGCGCTGGCGGCGCGGTCGCTGGGCATCCCCGCGCTCACGCACGAATCGGACCTGACGCCCGGCCTCGCCAACCGCCTGATCGCCCGCCGCTGCGCGGCGGTGTTGACCAGCTTCCCCGAGACGGCAAAACGCTTCAAAAACGGGGCGTTCACCGGCCCGCCCGTGCGCGCGGAGCTGTTTGCCGGCAGCCGCGCGCAGGCGTTGCACAAGTACGGGCTGACGGGCGCAAAGCCGGTGCTGCTCGCCTTCGGCGGCGGGAGCGGCAGCCGCACCCTCAACCGCGCGCTGAAGGGGGCGCTGCCCGCCCTGCTCCCCCACTGCGACGTGCTGCACATCCGCGGGGAGGGGGAAGGGGAAGGCGCGCCGCGGGCGGGGTATGTGCCCATGCCCTACGAGCCGGATATGGCTACCGCCTACGCCTGCGCCGACTTTGTTCTCGCCCGTGCGGGCTCGAATACGGTGTTTGAGGCGCTCGCCTTAAAGAAGCCCGCCCTCTTCGTGCCCCTCGAAAACCGCCGCTCGCGCGGGGACCAGGCGCAAAACGCCGCCTATTTTGAAGAGCGCGGGCTGTGCCGCGTGCTGCGCGAGCGCGACCTGACCCCCGCCCGCCTGTGCGAGAGCCTGCGCGCCCTCGCCGCCGACGCGGCGCTGCGGCAGCGGCTGGAAAAGACGGACTTTACGGGCGGCAACGAAGCCATCGCCGCGCACATCGCCCGCATCGCCGGCCTTGCCGCAAACCCCTGACGCGCGGCTGTGCGCCGAAAAGGGGCTATTATGTCTGACATAGTACTATGCAAACGGCGAAAAAGTGCAGGAGCGGGGCGGCCTTTGGCCGCCCCGCTCCCCTTTTTTTCCGCTGTTCGGCCCGCCGCTCACGGCGCGCCGTCAAAGCTGTGACTCCGCGCTCACGGCGCGCCGTCGAAGCCGCAGCCGCCCGGCCCGCCGCGCTCATCGCGCTTGCCCTCGCAGGGGCGGGTCTTCAGGTCGACGAGCACGACGTCTGCGCCGATCTTGACGACGTTGTGCAGCGAGATGAACACGTCTTCCCGCTTGAACAGGCGCAGCCCGTTCTTGCCCGGGACGGCGATGCCGAGCACCCGCCCCTCGGGATAAGTAAAGACGATGTCTGACGTCTTGCCGAGGTTGCGCCCGTCCGACACGTTGACGACGAACTTGCACTTCAGCTCTCTGTAAGAAGTTTCCATAGCGATGACCTCCCCGCGCCCGCAGGCGCGCGGACGCAGAAAAGACGCGTCCTCTACCATTGTATGCGCCCGCAGCGAAAAATGTGCCGCATCGCGGCGAAATGCGGCGGGAGGGCGCAAAAAACCGCGAACCATGTCACACATATTACTTTGCAAAAACGCAAAAAACGCGATTGACTGCCCGAAATTTGCGCATACTGACCGAAAACAGGAGGAAACGCAGGATGCCCAAAAAGAAGAAGCAAAAGGTGCGCTCGCTGACCGAACAGCAGTACAACGAATACCTGATGGCGCTCAAAGACGAGCGCCCGACCATGCTCATCGACAAGGAAGGAAAGCGCCGCCCGCAGCGCTGAAGCGCTGCGGGCGGCGCAAAACCGACCGATATACCGTTCTTGCAGCCGTCAATGGGAGAACTGCGCGTTGTAGAGGTCGTAATAGAATCCGCGCTTTTGCATCAGTTGGGCGTGGGTGCCCTGCTCGATGACGGAGCCCTTGTTCATCACCAAAATGAGGTCGGCGTCGAGGATGGTGGAGAGGCGGTGGGCGACGATGAAGGAGGTGCGCCCGCGCATCATCTTGCGGAAGGCCTTTTGGATGCGCATCTCCGTCATGGTATCGATGTTGCTGGTCGCCTCGTCGAGGATGAGCATGGGCGGGTCGGCGAGCATGACGCGCGCGATACACAACAGCTGCCGCTCGCCCTGCGAGACGCTGACGCTGCCCGTGAGCACGGTGTCGTAGCCCTCGGGCATATTGCGGATGAAAAAGTCGCAGTAGGCGGCCTTGGCGGCTGCCTCCACCTGCGCGCGCGTCGCGCTCTCGTTGCCGTAGGCGATGTTCCAGGCGACCGTTTCCTGCGCGAGGAAGCTCTCTTGCAGCACCATGCCGAACAGACGGCGGTACTCGTCGAGGGGGATGTCGCGCACGTCGACGCCGTCCACCGTGATGCGCCCGCCGCGCAGCTTATAAAAGCGCATGAGCAGGTTGATGAGCGTCGTCTTGCCGCAGCCGGTCGGCCCGACGATGGCGACCTTGCTGCCCGCGGGCACCGTCACGTTGAGGTGCTCGATCAGCTTCTGCTCGGGGGAGTAGGAGAAGGTGACGTCTTCAAAACAGATGTCGCCGCGCACCTTGCCGATGTGTTTGCTGCCCGCGAGCTCTTCCCCCGGCTCGTCGACGACGGCGAAGACGCGCTCGGCGGAGGCGAAGGCGTTTTGCATCTGCGTGACGACGTTAGACACCTCGTTGAAGGGCTTGGTGTATTGGTTGGCGTAGCTCAAAAATACCGAGAGCATGCCGGGCGTAAAGCCGCTCAAAGTGAGGACGCCGAGGGTGAGTTCGCCGCCCGTGCTGAGGATGCAGAAGAGCGCGCCCAGCACACCGACGAAGGCGTAGATGACGGCGTTGACGAAGCGGGTCGAAGGGTTGGTGAGCGCGGAAAAGTACTGCGCGCGCCAGCCGATCTCGTAGAGATGCGCGTCGATCTCCTCGAATTTTTTGCAGGAATTTTCTTCCTGGCCGAAGAGCAGCACCGTCTTTTGCCCGCCGATCATCTCCTTGGCGTGCGCGGCGAGCTTGCCCTGCACGCGCACCTGCCGCGAGAAGCTTTTGAAGGTGCGCTTGGTGATGAAGGCGGCCGCAAACAGCGACAGCGGCGTGAGCACGACGACGACCAGCGCGATGACGTAGTTGATCGCGAACATGACGACGAGGGTCGCGAGGATGGTCATGACGCCCGTAAACAGCTGCGAGACGCCCTGCAAAAGGCCGTCGGAGACGATGTCGACGTCGTTGACGACGCGGGCGATGACGTCGCCCTGGGCGTGGGTGTCGATGTAGCGCACGCGCGCGGCGGTCAGGCTGTAAAAGGCGTCGCGGCGCAGGTCGCGCACGATGCGGTAGCAGAGCACGTTGACGAGGTCGCCTTGGATCTTTTGCGAGAGGAAGGCGAGCAGCACGCACAGCGCAAACCCCGCCGTCATAAAGTAGACGGTGGAAAAGTCGACCTGCCCCGCGCCGAGCATGGCGTCGATCGCCTCGCCGTACAGCACCGGGCCGAGCAGCACGAAGGCGACGTATAAGACGCTGGTCAGCAGGATGAAGGCGACGCGCGCGCGGTAGGGGCGCACGTAGCGGAGCAGGCGGCGGACGATGTTCTTTTTGAGCCCGCGGACGGGCGAATGGATCTTGCTCATTCTTCTGCCCTCGCCTGCGAATCGCAGATCTCGCGGTACAGCGGGCAGCCCGCGTACAGCTGCGCGTGCGTGCCCTGCCCGACGATGCGGCCGTCTTCCAAAACGTAGATGACGTCGGCGCCCTGCAAAGAGGAGGCGCGCTGGGAGATGAGCACGGTGGTCACCCCTTCGAGCGCGGCGATGTTCGCGCGCACGGCGGCGTCCGTGCGGAAGTCGAGCGCCGAGCAGCTGTCGTCCAGCACGAGGATGCGCGGCTTTGCGGCGAGCGCGCGGGCGATGGTCAGCCGCTGCCGCTGCCCGCCCGAAAAGTTTTTGCCCCCCTCGGCGACGGGCTGGTCCAGCCCGCCCTTTTGCTGCACGAAGTCGTAGGCGCAGGCGGCGCGCAGCGCCTCCGCGAGCTCCTCGTCCGTCGCGCGCGCGTTGCCCCAGCAGAGGTTGGAGCGCACCGTGCCCGAAAAGAGGGCGGCGCTCTGCGGCACCACGCCGATGGCGGCGCGCAGCGCGCGCACGGGGAGGTCCTTGACGTCTTGCCCGAACACGCGCACGCGCCCCTTGCTCGCGTCGTACAGGCGGGGCAGCAGGCTGACGAGCGTCGTCTTGCCGCTGCCCGTGCCGCCGATGACGCCGACAGTCGCGCCCGCGGGCACGCGCAGAGAGATATCCGAAAGCGAATACTGCTCGGTGCCCGCGTACGAGAAGCTGACGTCCTCCATCTCGAAGGCGGGCGCGGAGAAGTCGAAGGCGGCGCTGCCCCCCTCGTCCATGGACGAGGGGGTGTCGAGCAGGTCGCTGACGCGGTTCATCGAGGCGTGCGCCTTGGTGAACAGGGAGACGAGATTGGAGATGACGATCATCGCGTTGAGGATCTGCGTCATGTAGTTGATGAGCGCGATGATCTCGCCGCTCGTCAACGCGCCGAAGTCCGCCTTTGCGCCGCTGAGCAGCAGGATGACGGCAACGCCGAAGTTGACGACGGCGTAGGTGAGCGGGTTGATCCACGCCGAGATGCGGCCGATGCGCACCGAGTTATCCAACATATCCTGCGCGGCCGCGTCAAAGCGGGCGCGCTCGTTTTCGCGGTTGGAGAAGGCGCGCACGACGCGGGCGCCCTCGAGATTCTCCCCCGTGATCTGCGCGAGGCGGTCTAACTTTTGCTGGTTCTTCGCGTAGTAGGGCACCGTCTTTTGCATGATGATCCAAAGCACGAGCCCCACCCCCACCGACGCCGCCGCGACGATGAGGCCGAGCTGCCAATCGATGAGCAAACTGAGCAGGACGGAGCCGACGGCGATAAAGGGAGCGCGCACGACGAGGCGGATGATCATGGCGACGGCGCTCTGCATCTGGTTCACGTCGTTGATGACGCGGTTGACCAGCGACGCCGAGCCGATGCGGTCGAGCTCGCGATAAGAGAGTGTGTTGATGTGGCGGAAGAGGGCGTTGCGCACGTTCGTTCCGAACCCCTGCGAGGCGATGGAGGCGCTGCGCTGGCAGAAGAGCGCGCAGCCGAAGCCGACCGCGCCCATCGCGAGCATCAGCCCGCCCCCGCGCAGCACATAGCCGATATCCCCCGCCTCGACGCCGACGTCGATGACGTTTGCCATGACGAGGGGGACGAGCAGCTCGAGCGCCGCCTCGATCCACTTGAACAGCGGGCCGAGGATGCACTGCACCTTATAATTTTTCAGATACTGCAAGTAGCGTTTCACAGCTTTCTCTCACCGGGGATTTTTTCTTCATTATAAAAAATCCGCCGCGCAAAAGCAAGCGTTTGCGCGCGCGGGTGAAAATTTCCGGATAAAAAGGAGGCCTCTTACAAAGGCGGCGCGCCGCAGCGAAAGCTGCGGCGCGCCTGCCGGTCATTCGGATGCCGCGCGTGCGGCGAGCCGTTTCTTCTGCACGGAGAGAAACAGCAGTTCTAAGAGACATAACCCGAGGACGAGCAGCCCGAACACGGCGACGACCAGCCCGATGCCCAGCACGTTGAGCGCACGATCCGTCGTCCAGGTGGAAGTGATGAGCAGCGCGCCCGACCGAAAGGCGCTCAATACCTGCCCGGCGATCGCGGTGACGTGGATCCCGACCGCCAGCATGGCCGCCGCGACGGCGATGCCGACGCCGCAGGCGATCTTCCTTCCCAAAAACTTCTTCATGCCTTTCACCTCCTTACTTGATTGATAAGAATTATGCCAATAAGTCTAATTCTTGCCATTTACATTCTAAATATTCGTTCGCTTCCCTTGTTCCATACATTTCTACTATACGACTCGGATGAACATACTTGAATGTATTTCCATCTACACACAGCCCAGTATAATTATTATATGCAAAATTTCTATTTGTTGCACTCCCCGGAATTTCTTGTATTGAATCCTTCAACTTAGATGGCGTATACACAAAAAGAGTATTTGCGTCTACCTCCATAGAATCAGGAGCAATCTCATTCCAAATTTCCGAAGCAAAATAAGCGCAATTTTCAAACAAGCCCCAATTATTTAATTCTAAACATCTATCACTAACTATTTCCAACTGTGATGTCGTAATTGTTATTGTTAATGATGCAGTATTGTTATCACCCAAGCCCCGATAAGCCTCTACATTTAGCCACGTTCCAGCATGTAGCTCACCTGTATCTGGATCCATTAAATTGCCCCATGTGCCTACACTAAAAGTTTCACCAGACATGAGTGTCGTATTACAAAAATCATAAGAAGTGCTTGACTTATTTTCTATTACTAACCAAGCATGCCCAAAACCTTCGTCACTTGCACTACTCGAAGAGCTCCCTTCTCCATAAGATGCATAAATTGATAACTGAATATTCCCGGCAGCATCTACCTTGGCACTATTAAACAAACATAAAATAAATACGCAAAAAAAGGCTATCGGTAAAAGAAACAAGCTGCTTCTTTTAATATATTTATATTTTTTAATTTTCACCCTCTCCTTTTTAAATTACATTTATTTGCTTAAACCTCCCCAATAATATCTGCATTGGTATCACCCCCCCTATTTCTAATTCTATTATAACATAAAACAACAATTTGTCAATACATTTGCGAAAAAAATCCTATCCGAACGGAAAAGGGCGGGCGTCCGGGGCGGGCATTCGGGCGGGCGTCCGGGGCGGGTGAAAATTTCCGCTCCCGCGTTGACAGGCGGGCCGCTTTGTGGTACAATCGAAGAAAAAAGGAGCCGACGCATGGACAAGACGGACGAACTCATCGGAGAATATTGGCAGGCCGCCAAAGAGAAGGGATACAACGACGTGCGCGCCGAATGTTTGCTGGCGCTCGCCTGCTCGCAGCAGGCGGAGGAGCGATACGGGAGCCTGGAGCGGGCGGTCGCCGCGCTGCTGCTCCTGTGCCGCACCTGCAAGGACGACGCCGAATGCGAAGCGAAGTTCTGCGGCGAGGCGTAGTCCGCCCCGACGCGGCCGCCCGTGCGGGCGCGCCGGAACGCGAGGCCGAGAGCGGAAGGCGGCGCCGCGCACGAATGTGCGCGGCGCCGCCTTATTTTTACATATGATCCCGCTTGGCAGAGAGCCGCCCCGCGCCGCTTATAAGAGGATGCACAGCACGCCGCCCCTGCCCTCGTTGACGATGCGCGTCAGGGCGCGGCGCAGCTTTTCGCGCGCGTCGGGGGGCACCGTCTTTTCGCGCAGGCCGTCGCAGACCATGTCGCGGAAGGTGCGGCCGAACAGCTCGGTGTTCCAAAAGACGTCGGCGTCGCGCTCGCAGCACTCGAGCATATTGCGGGCGAGCTGCTCGCCCTGCTCCCCCTCGCCTGTGATGGGGCTGACGTCGCTGTGCACGTCGACGCGCACGATGTGGTAGGAGGGGGCGTCGGCGCGCAGGCGGATGCCGCACTTTGCGCCCCGGCGCACCAACTCGGGCGGGTGCAGCTGCGCTTCGCCGCCCGCCTGCACCACCGCGTAGCCGCCCGCCTCCGCCGCGGCAAACGCATTGGCGAAGCGCTCGTGAAAGCGCTTGGCGTCTTTCAGCGCGCGCACATACGCCATCAGCTGCAAATCGCCGCCGATCTCTTCGCCGCACTCTTCGGAGAGGACGCGGTAGAAGGCGCCCTCCTTGGCGGCGAAGCGGCAGCGCGCGCGGCCCGTCGCGGCGTCCGTCTCGCACGAGACAAATTCGAGGTCGCCGTCCGCAAACGCCTCGCCGATGGAAGCGCACCCGCGCAAGGTATCGATGTCCGGCGCGGCGGCGCGCACCCGCGCGAGGATGTCGGCGGCGAGCTTGCTGTCCTCGGGCAGCGCGCCCATCCAATCGGGCAGGATGATGTCCAGCCGCACGGGCGGGAAAGAGAGCAGCAGGCAGGAGAAAACCTCGTCCGCGTCCAGCCCTTCCGCCGCGTTCGCGGCGAGGGCGCGCTCTCCCCACGCCGCTAAAACGGCGCGGCAGCCATCCGACGCGGGGTCGGCGCTGTTGACGAGCACGATAAACGGCACCCCCGCCGCCGCGATTTTTGCGGCGATCTCCCCTTCTGCCGCGGCGATCTCCGCCCGTGAAAGCCCGCCGAAGGAGCCGTCTGACGTGACGAGGATGGCCGCGCCGCAGCCGGCGAGCGCGTCGGCATCCCCCACGGCGACGGACACCCCCTCCTGCAAACTGAACGAGCCGTCCTCGCCATATTCCGCGCCCGAACTCTCCGCCAAAGCGCGCGCGGCGGTATGCCTGCCGCACGCGGGCGGCCCGACGACCGCCACCTTGCAGCCGCCGCCCGCGCGGGCAGCGATGTCCCGATAGATCTGCTTTTCCATACGCACAGCCTCCCCCGCCGCGTCTGCGGCAAGGGCTGCGCCCCGCCCGCGGCACAGTTCAGTATATGTGCCCCCATGCCGAAAAATGACAGCCGCTGCCCTACAACGCCGTTTTTGCCGCCGCCCGCGCCGCTCGAACAAAAGGCCGCCGCCCATACAAAAGGCCGGGGCGCCCCATGCGGGGCGCCCCGGCGCATCCGTCTTTACCTTTCATCTGCGAAGATGGCATCGACCAGCGCCTGCGCGACGTCGGCGGGCTGCTCTGCGCATCCGTTGTTCAGCCACGCCATCGACACGTTGTACAGCATCCCCGCGTACAGGTAGGGCGTGTAGCGGCTGCTGCCGGGGTGGTCGCGCTCGAAGGTAGACACAAATTCTTTATTCAAAAAATCGAGATAGAGGTACTCGAGGCGGGCGCGCTGCAGCATGCGAATGGGCCGCTCGTTTTCGCGGAAGAGCTCGAGGACGCCGATGATGACGTCGCGGTAGTCCTCCTTGCAGCGCGGAAAGTAGTGCTGCGAAAAGATATATGCGCGCTTGGTGTGCTCGAGGTAGTAGGCAATGACCTCCTCCTTGCTCTTGAAGTAGCGGTAGAAGGTCGCCCGCCCGACGCCCGCCTTGCGGGCGATATCGGTGACGCTGATCTTTTCGTACGCATACTCGTCCATCAGGCGGAAGAGCGCCTGCACGATGTAGTGCCGGGTGTACTCTTCGGGCGCGTATTCCATGAAACACAACCTCCCCTTCTGTCTCATCCGCGCCGACAGTTCGGCGCGCTCTGTCTCGACCGCCGCGCAGGCGGTTGCTTTTGCCTTCCGTTTGTATTATGATACACCTGTCTTACGGAAAAGTCAACCGAAACGCGCGAACGGGCGGCTGCCGCAGGGCAATTCAGATTGGGGCGAAGCCCCGAAGGAGCAACAATATGCAGGAAAGAGATTTTGTCACCTATGAATACAAGACAGTCAGCGTAAAGGCGCAGGATCAGTCCCGCGCCGCCGACCTGTACGAGGCGTTCGGCTGGGAGATCACCGCGTCCGAGCCCGCCGTTGCGGGCGGCGTCACCCTCTCCCTCAAGCGCGACCGCAAGCTGCCCCACCGCGCCGAACTCAACCGCCTCGAGCGGCAGGCGGAGGGCGTCGCCGCCAACATCGACCGGCTGCAGCGCTCGAAGACGCTGGGCGCGGACGTCTTCGCGTACATCTTCGGCGTCGTCGCGGCGCTCATCCTCGGCGGCGGCATGTGCCTGGTGATGCTCGTCGAAGGCAGCCTGCCCGCCCTCATCGGCGGCATCGCGCTGGGCGTCGTGGGCATCGCGCTCTGCTGTGTCAACTACCCCATCCGCCAGAAGATCGCCGCGAACAAGACCAAACAGGTGCTGCCGCTCATCGACGAGAGCGAAGAAAAGCTCGCCAACCTGCTCGAACAGGGAGACGGCCTGCTGCGCGCCGACGTGATCTGATCGCATCGATAAAAAGAACGGGTATCAAGAACGGGGCGCCCCATGCGGGGCGCCCCGGATGCCGTTTCAATACGGCCGCGCGAAACAAATTCAAACCCGCCGAGCGGCGATCTACCCGCGCGACTCCTTTTTGCCGTGCGAGAGCTTTTTGACGGAGGTGTGGTGCTCCTCCCCCGCGAGCAGCGCGAGGATGTTTTTGCGGTGCGCGAACCAGGTGAGGAAGCAGTCGAAGAGCAGCAGCAAAAAGACTGCGACGACGAAGGCGTTGGTCTCCTCCCCCGCGTAGCGCAGGCAGAAGAGGATGCCCTGCACCGCCGCGAGCAGCGACACGCCGAGCAGCGAGCCCATCGAGCCCCACTCGCTCGCCCAGATATAAAAGAGGGTGAGCACGAGGATGCCGAGCACGACGAAGATCATCCACCAATACTCGCAGCAGAGGGCGAAGGCGAACATGCCCAGCGTGGAGGCGATGCCCTTGCCCCCCTTGAACTTCATGGTGACGGGGTAGATGTGCCCGACGATGACGGAGACGCCGCACACATAGCGGGCGAGGTCGGAGACGAGCACGTCTGTGCCCGCGAACACATAGCCGCGAAAGATGAGGTAGGCGACGAGCACGGGCAGCCCGCCCTTGATCATATCCAAAAAGAGGGTGAGCGCGCCGATCTTGAGGCCGAATTGGCGGCTCATGTTCATGGTGCCGGGGTTGCCGCTGCCCATGTGGCGGACGTCTTTATGCTTGATCTTGGAGATGAGCAGGGCGAAGTTGAAGCAGCCGATCAGGTAAGAGACGACCGCCATCACGATGAACCAATACCAGATATCGGAAAATTGCAGCGTTTGCATGGCGCCCTCCTCAGCCCATCATGCCGCTCTCGTTGTCGCCGCGCGGGCGCAGGGCGATGCGGATGGGCGTGCCCGTGAAGTCGAAGGAGCGGCGCAGCACGTTTTCGAGATAGCGCTTGTACGAAAAGTGCATGAGCGTTTCGTCGTTGACGAAGAGCACGAAGGTGGGCGGGCAGACGGTGGGCTGCGAGCAGTAGTAGATCTTCAGCCGCCGCCCGTTGACGGAGGCGGGCTCGTTGGTGCGCACGGCGTCGAGGATGAGGTCGTTGAGTGTGCCCGTCGTGATGCGGCGGTTGGCGTTTTCAAAGGCGCGGCGGGCGAGCGAAAGCACCCGCTCGGCGCGCTGGCCGGTCTTGGCGGAGATGTACACGGAGAGGAAGTAGTCCATAAAGCTCAAGTCCGTTTTGAGCTTTGCCTCGAACTTGTTGATGGTGTTGGTATCCTTTTCGATGAGGTCCCACTTGTTCATGACGATGACGGAGGGCTTGCCCTGCTCGTGCACGTAGCCGACGATCTTGACGTCTTGCTCGGTCAGCCCCTCGGTGCTGTCGACGACGAGCAGGCACACGTCGGCGCGGCGCACCGCGTCGAAGGCGCGCAGCACGCTGTAATACTCGACGTCGTCGGAGACGTTCTTTTTGCGGCGGATGCCCGCCGTGTCGATGAGGGTGTACTTTTGCCCGTCCATCTCGAAGGGGGTGTCGATGGCGTCGCGCGTGGTGCCGGCGATGTCGGTGACGATGGTGCGCTCGAAGCCGAGCAGGCGGTTGACCAGGCTGCTCTTGCCCGCGTTGGGCTTGCCGACCACGGCGATCTTGAGGCGGTCGTCCTCCTCCTCGTCGCCGCTCTCGAAGTAGGATACCACCTCGTCGAGCACGTCGCCGATGCCCTGCGAGTGCTCCGCCGAAATGGCGAAGGGCTCGCCCAAACCGAGGGCGTAGTAGTCGAACAGTTTGTCCGGCGAAAAGTTGTCCACCTTGTTGACGACGAGCACGACCGGCTTTTTGCAGCGGCGCAGCTTTTCGGCGACGTCGCGGTCGGCAGCGGTCAGCTCCTCTTTGCCGTCCACCATCCAGAGGATGACCTGCGCCATGTCGATGGCGGCGTCCGCCTGCCGCAAGATCTCCTTCCAGAGCACGTCGGCAGATTTGAGCTCGATGCCGCCCGTGTCGACGACGGTGAATTTTTTGCCCCGCCACACGGCGTCGGCGTAGAGGCGGTCGCGCGTGACGCCCGGCCTGTTTTCTGTAATGGAAATTTTGCGCCCCGCGATCTTGTTGAACAGGGTGCTTTTGCCCACGTTGGGGCGGCCGACGATGGCGACCAGCGGATTGGCCATTGCTTTTCTCTCCTTGGCGCGCTCGCGCCCTTTTTCTCTCGCGGCGGGGCATGCCCTGCGCGTTTCGCTTATGGCGGCACTTGCCGCCGCCCTTATCCACATCTATTATACAAGATTGCGCGCGGTTTGTAAAGAAAAAACGCCGCCGCGCCCGCCTTTGCTCCCCTCTCCCCGCCGCACGCATTGCCCGCTCAATACGCCGCGGCGCGGCGCGCACACCGCGCCGGCACGCAAAAAGAAGGAGGCCCGCACGGCGAGCCCCCCCCTTCTTTCCCCGAGCCTTAAAACAGCCCGAGCACGGCGCTGACGATGTACAGCGCGAGCGCGACGAAGAATACGATGGTCCACACCTTGCCGTGGGCGCGCGCGAACGCGTACGCGCCGAACACGATGCCCAGCAGCAGCGCGACGTCCTTGATGAGCGCGAGCACGTCAAAAAAGGTACCGCTCACGTCGATCCCGAGCAGCGGCAGCAGGTTGTTGACGAAGATGAGCACCGCGGCGAGCACGAGCGCGATGTAGCAGCAGATGCGCACGAAGTCTGCCTTCGCCTGCCCTTCGGTGCGCTCCCTTCTCTTTCCGGCCATGACTGCACCTCCTGTTTTTTTGCGGGTATTGTACCACTTTGCGGGCGGCAAGGCAAGCGCCCGCGCCGGCGCGCGCACATTTTGTTGCAAAAATATTTTGCCGCGTCGATGCCGAGCGATATAAAAGCGGCTGCGCCCGCCGTGCGGCGGGCGCAGCCGCGTTCACTTCCGTTTACAATTTAGCTCAATGTTCCTCTCCCTCTTGCGCACGGCGCGCCGAGGCCGCCGCATCTTCGGAAGCCGCGCGCGAAAGAACTTTGACGAGGCCGAGCCCAATCAGCTCTTCCGTCGTCCGGTAGTCGTACAGCGGCTCCTCCGCCACGTCCGGGCGGGGGAGCGCCCCGACGCCCGCGGCAGTTTCGAGCAGCGTCAGCGCGCTGCGCAGTCGCAGCCGCGAAACCAGCCGCACCATGAGCGGCGTCTTGGCGAAGCGCTTGAAGCGGGATACGTCTTCGACGCGGCGCTTGCTCTCCCCGCACGTGACGGGGTCGATCGCGAGCGCAATGCACAGCGTCTGCCCCTTGAACACCATCTGCGCGACCTGACGGCGGCGGATGTGCACATACACCTGCCGCCAGCCAAACGTCACCCGCATCTGCGGGCAGCTGCGCACGGCTGTCAGGATCACGGTATAGTACGACTGCACCTCGGGCGACGCCTGGATCAGGCGCGCGTGAAAGCTGTAGTTATACCGCGTGAACTGAATCTTTTTGGGGAAAGGGTCTCCATTCCCTCTTTTGTGCTCCATATTTTCCTCCTATCTGCGGGCTGTACCTGAAATTAACAGCTTTCTGCATTTTTTTGCGCGGCGCCGCGGCGCGCTTCTCTCCCGTTCCGCAGATAGCCTCTGCCCGCGACATCGTGCGCGAAAGACAAAAATTTTCCTTTAAGTCCATAGCGTTTTAAAAAAATATAATATTGCGTTTTGCAATATACAAAGGCGCAAGAAAAGACTGCCGCGCTTTCGTGCTCAGTCGTCAGTCTTGCTTACGCTCAATTAAGTTAGTTTTGTAATATCTTGGATCGTCGCTCCGTGTGCGAAAAATCGCCGAAAAATCGCCGCGCTGTTTCCACTTGCATGGAAAAATTTGGCAATTTTCTACATTATACCCTCTATTTCGCGATTTGTCAACAATTTCGTACCTTCACATAATAAAATTATAAATACCCATACCCCCTCCCCCGCATACTGAGGCAAACAATGCTGAAATGACGACTTTTGTTGCGCCCGCCGCCCCGCACCCTGCGCCCGCCTGCGCCCATCCTCCTCCTGCCGCCGCGCGGCACCGCTGCTTTCGCGGCAAAAAAATAGCGGCAGCCGGCAAAGCCGACCGCCGCTAAGGAAACGGAGAATGAGCAAATTAGAGAAGTTCTTTGTAGAGGGCGATGATGTCCTCTTTGGTGGGATCCTTCGGGTTGCCGGGGCGGCAGGCGTCGTCCATCGCGGACTGCGCGAGGAAGTCGATGTCCTCCTCCTTGACGATACCCTTGAGGTTTTCGGGAATGCCGACGTCTTTGGAGAGCTGCGCGACTGCGTCGCAGGCGGCGGCGCGGGCCTCTTCGAGGGTCATGGCGTCGACGCCCTGTACGCCCATCGCCTTGGCGATGTCGCGGTACTTTTCGCCGGTGGCGTCTGCGTTATAGCGCATGACGGTGGGCAGCAGGATGGCGTTTGCGACGCCGTGCGGCGTGTCGTACACCGCGCCGAGGGCGTGCGCCATCGAGTGGACGATGCCCAGGCCGACGTTGGAGAAGCCCATGCCCGCGACGTACTGCCCGAGGGCCATGCCCTCGCGGCCTTCCGGCTCGCCCTTGACCGCCGAGCGCAGCGAGCGGGAGATGATCTCGATCGCCTTGAGGTGGAACATATCCGTCATTTCCCATGCCGCCTTGGTGATGTAGCCCTCGATGGCGTGGGTGAGCGCGTCCATACCCGTCGCGGCGGTCAACCCCTTGGGCATGGTGCTCATCATGTCGCTGTCGATGACGGCGACGACGGGGATGTCGTGCACGTCGACGCAGACGAACTTGCGCTTCTTTTCGACGTCGGTGATGACGTAGTTGATGGTCACTTCTGCCGCGGTGCCCGCCGTCGTCGGGACGGCGATGATGGGCACGCTCGGCTTTTCGGTGGGCGCGACGCCCTCGAGCGAGCGCACGTCTTCAAACGCGGGGTTGGCGATGATGATGCCGATCGCCTTGGCGGTGTCCATCGAGGAGCCGCCGCCGATGGCGATGATGTAGTCTGCACCGCTGTCCTTGAATGCGGCGACGCCCGTCTGCACGTTCTCGATGGTGGGATTGGGCTTGATGTTCGAGTACAGCTCGTAGTCGAGCCCCGCCTCTTTGAGGACGTCGAGCACCTTGTCCGTCACCTTGAACTTGACGAGATCGGGGTCGGAGCAGACGAACGCCTTGGTCAGGCCGCGCCCCTTGACTTCTGCGGGGATCTCGCGGATCGCGCCCGCACCGTGGTAGCTGGTTTCATTCAGCACGATTCTGTTTGCCATTGTTTTACTCTCCTTACCTTGGTTGATTTTATCTTGCAGCGCGGCGGCAGCTCATTCGAGAGCGGGCTTGCCGTTGCGCTCGCGGATCGCATTGAATTCGGCGAGGACGCGCGCTTCGCGCTCCTTGGCGGCCTGTGCGGCGGCGGCTTCTTTGCGCGCGAGCTCTGCCTTCTGTTCGTCGCTCAGCGCGGCATATTTTTCCGCCTTTTCCGCTTCGGCGGCTGCCTTCTTTGCTTCGGCCGCGGCCTGCTTTTCTGCCTGCTTTGCCTGCGCTTCGGCGCGCTTGGCTTCGTAGGCGGCCAGCTCTTTGTTAAAGTCGAGGCCCTTCTTTTCGCAGTTCTTCTTCAGCTCGGCGATGCGCGCTTCTTCGCTGGCGCGCTCCGCATCTGCCTCTTCGAGGCGCAGCTTTTCGGCGGGATCGACGTACGCGACGCCCTCCGCCGCGGCCTTGGCCTTCTGATCCATGACGATGGCGCGCTTATCGAGTGCGGAGAACTTCTCCACGCCCATGAAGATGAAGATGACGAAGATGAGCGCGTAGCAGATGGTCTCGCCGCCGATGAACACCCACTTCATACCTTCCTGAATGGCGGGAGAGGAGACGATGCCCGCTTCCGCATTGTAGCCGGTGGCGTTGAGCACGACGTTGAGCACGCCGGTGGCGATGCCCGTCATGCCCGCCATGATGGCGCCGTAGATGGTCATGGTGAAGCCGTCTGTACGGAAGCCGTGCACCGCTTCCTGATGGTCGAGCACGTCGGCGAGCAGCGCGAGCGAGAGGTACATCGCGGGCGTGGAACCGAGCGCCTTGATGACGAAGGAGGTCACGACGAGCGGGAAGTTGGTCGGGTCGATGAAGCCGATCGCGCCTCCCAGCGCCGAAACGATGGCGCCGAACAGGATGGCGCGCGCCTTGCCGATCTTATTGGACAGCGGCCAGGCGATGACCATGCCGATGGCCGTCGGGATGGCGCCGATGATGGAGAGGGTTCCCGAGAAGGAGCCGCCGATATCCGTCGAGTGGCCGATCGTCCCGCTGGGGAGGGTGCCCTCGAACAGCGCCGTGCAGTAGTACAGCTGCGACACGTTTTTCAGCATGCCGCCCAGCTGGTACAGGAAGAAGAAGATGATGATGATCCACCAGAATTTATCCGAGAAGCAGACTTTGAGCTGCTTGGAGACGGGCTCCGCCTTCTTCCGCACGTTGAGCAGCTTGTTCGCGAAGGACTCTTCGGTGATGCGCTCGCGGGTGAAGAAGTACTCGACGAGCACGCCGACCGCCGTGATGACGATGAGCGCGAGCACGAACACGCGCCATGCGTTCTGCGAGGCGACGACGTCCGTGACGCCGTTGTCGTCGGTGACGAACAGGAAGCCGATGAAGAAGGGCAGGATCATCGAGCAAAGGCCCATCGCGGCGAGCGCCGTCGCGTTGGAGATGGTGGCCAGCAGCGAGCGGTCTTTGCTGTTGCGCGTCGAGAGATTGACGAGCGCCGCGTGGGAGGTATAGTAGAAGGGATAGGCGATCGCGAACCACAGGTTGTAGCCGACGGCGAGCATGACCAGCGTAATGATCTGCGCCGAGTCGTTCTCTGCGAGGCCCTCTGCCCCGGGCGCAAAGGTAAACAATATGAGCAGCGCGAGGATGCTCAGCGGCACGGAGACGAGCAGCAGCGGGCGCGCCTTGCCGGCCTTCGTCCGGCAGCGGTCCATCAACCTGCCGACGACGATGTTGCCGAGCACCACGAAGATGACCGAGATGACGGGCAGCAGCGTGAAGAAGGTCGGCGCCCACGTGTTGAGACCCAACACGTTGGTCATGTACATGTTCAGGTAGTTGGACAGGATGGAGTTTGCCAGCAGCGCGAGCGTAGGCCCGATAAAGTAGCCGAGGCCGCCCTCCGGCAGGATCTTGACGTTTGCAGATTTGACCTTGGTCGAGAGCAAGGGGCTCTCGAATATGGACTTTTTCTGCTTCGCGTCATCGGTTGCAGCAGACATTCAGTTTTACCCTCCTTAAAATATATTGATTTTTTATCGCTTACAGATCGAGAAAATCTCTGCGATATTTTTCCACTTTGAACAGCTCGAGCAGCTTGAGCATATCCGCGTCTTTGATGGTATTGATGCGGGGCAGATGCGCGGTAAGCATATAGATCTGCGCCGCCTTTTCCACCGTTTCGATCAGGCCGAAGGTCTCGTCGAGCGACTTGCCAGCGCCGTAGATGCCGTGCATCGCCCAGACGACGAGGCGGAACTCCTCCATCTTTTTGGCGGTCGCTTCGCCGATCTCGCTCGTGCCGCACAGCATCCAGGGCAGCACGCCGACCCCCTCGGGGAATACGACGATGCACTCGGTGCACATCTCCCACAGCGTGTGCGTGAACTTCTTTTCGTCAAGCTCGTGCACGAAATTCATCGCCAGCGTGTTGGTCGGGTGCGAATGGATGACGACGCGGTTTTCGGGATCCACCTTCAGGCGGGCGATGTGGCTCATCATGTGGGCGGGGAACTCGCTCGTCGGGCGGCCGCCGTCCTTATAGCCCCACAAGAGCTCGATGTTTTTGCCGTCTTTTGCGATGCGCACGACGCCGAGGTTGGTCTCGGGGTCCCCTTCTACGTTCTTGAAGTACTTGCCCGTGCCCGTGACGATGAAGTACTTGCCGATGAGGGGCGAAATGTCGAAGTTGACGGCGTTCACCCCCATGAGCGGGATGGTGCGGATCACCTTGTTCAGGTCGAGATAGGCGGCGACCTCCTCTTCGCGCAGCAGGTAGCTGATGTTGCCGCCGTTGCGCTCGTCCCAGCCGAGGCGGTACATATTGGAAGCGGTCGCGCACATTTCGCGCAGGAAGGGAGCCTGAAAGATATCTCCCCGTTCCTTTTGATCAGCAGTTTTAGTCATTATTCTGTTCTCTCCTTGAGGATGGATTTTTCGTATTGTTTGATCTCGCTCAGGTAATCTTCGGACAGCCCTTCGCGCGAGAGATACTCCTTCCACACCGCGCCGAAGGGCATGTCCTTGACTTCTTCTTGCGCGACCATCAGATCGGTGAACGCGGCTGCATCCTGCAGGGCGCGCAGCTTGTCGTTGGGGATGAGCAGCGCGTACAGCAGCGCCTTTTGCATGGCGCGCTGGCCGGTCACCCACGCGGACAGGCGGTTGATGGAGGCGTCGAAGTAGTCGAGCCCGATCATGACCTTATCCGTCGCGTCGTTGCGAACGATCTCTTTGGCGATCTCTTTGAGTTCGTCTTCGAAGAGCACGACGTGGTCGCTGTCCCAGCGCACGCCGCGCGTGACGTGCAGCGCGACCTTGTCGTAAAAGGCGAGCAGCGCGGGGATCTTGTCCGAAACGTATTCGAGCGGATGGTAGTGCCCGTTGTCGAGCAGGCAGCAGATATCGTTTTTGGCGGCGTAGTTCTGGTAGAACTCGTTGGAGCCGACGGTGTAGCTTTCGACGCCGATGCCGAACACCTTGCTCTCCACCGCGACGACGACTTTGCTCCTGTCGTACCCGCAGGCGAGGATCTTATCGAGGCTGTCTTTGAGGCGCAGGCGGGGGGTCAGGCGGTCGGCGGGGACGTCTTTGAAGCCGTCCGGGATCCAGATGTTGACCATGCAGGGGGAGCCGAAGGCGTCTGCAAAGGACTCGGCGATCTTTAAGCAGGCGATGCCGTGATCCACCCAGAACTTGCGGATATTTTCGTCCGGCGAGGAGAGGGTGAGGCCGTCCTTCACGTTTTTATGCGAAAAGTAGGTGGGGTTGAAGTCGATGCCGGCGATGCCGATTTCTTTGGCGAACTGCACCCACGGCGCGAAGTGCTCGGGGCGGTAGGCGTCGCGGTCCACATTTTCGCCGTTCAGAACGGCGTAGCTGGCGTGCAGGTTGAGGCGCTTTTTGCCGGGCATCAGCGAGAACGCCTTTTTGATGTCGGCGGTCAGCTCGGCAAAGTCGCGCGCGCGGCCGGGGTAGTTGCCCGTCGTCTGGATGCCGCCCGAAAGGGAGCCGCCGCCGTCTAAACCGATGACGTCGTCCCCCTGCCAGCAGTGCACGGACACGGGGATCTCCTTCAAACGGCCGATCGCCGCCTCAGTATCGACGCCCGATGCGGCGTATTCCTTGGCGGCAAGTTCGTAAGCTGTCATATCTGGACCTCCTGAATGTCAAAAGAATTTCTTATGATATCGCGCGCGGCGGCGACATCTTCGATCTCGCCCGCGCCGATCATCTGCATGATCATGTTGCCGATCGCCGTGGCCTCGACCGGCCCGGTGACGACGCGCTTGCCCGTCGCCTCTGCGGTCAGGCCGTTGAGCAGCCCGTCGCGGCTGCCGCCGCCGATGATGTGGATGCTGCCGAAGGACGCGCCCGTGTTGGCCTCGAGCTCGTCGACCGCCTGTTTGTAGCTGAGCGCAAGGCTGTCGTAGATGGTGCGCACGACCTCCGCCGCGTCCGGCGCGCAGCCGGACGCCGCGCACACTTCCGCCATCATGCTCACGGGCGAGAGGAAGCGCTCGTCGTTGACGTCGACGACGTACTTTTTCTGTTTTCCGCGCGCCATCTCGATCATCTCGGGGAAGGTGGTGCCCAGCTCCTTGCGCACGCTCTGCAGCATCCACAGCCCCATGATATTTTTCTGATAGCGGAAGGTGTGGCGGATGCTGCCTTCATTCGAATAATTGGCGGCGCGGCTGCCCTCGTCGGTGCGGGCGAACGTCTGCTCGACGCCGAGCAGCGACCATGTGCCCGAAGAGATGTACGGCTCGCCGAAGGCGACGGGCGCGGCGAGCACCGCAGACGCCGTGTCGTGCGTGGCGGGCAGCAGCACCGTCGCGTTGTAGCCGACTTTTTTGGCGATGTCCGCTTTGAGGCCGCCGACGACGGTGCCCGGCTGCGAGAGCGGGCGGAACAATTTGCGGTCATACCCGAGGGCGGCGACGATCTCGTCGTCCCACTCGTGCGTCTTTGCGTTGACCATGCCCGTCGAGGTGGCGTTGGTGTACTCCTGCCGCCGCACGCCCGTCAGGCAGTAATTCAAATAATCGGGCAGCATCAAAAAGTCTGCCGCGCCCTCCAGCTTGCCGCTCAGTTTGTCGGCATACAGCTGGTAGACGGTATTGAAGGGCTGGTATTGGATGCCCGTGCGCTCGTACAGTTTGGCGAAGGGCAAGACTTCGTGCACCCGCTCGGCGGCGCGCTGCGTGCGCCCGTCGCGGTAGGAGAAGATGTCGCCGATGATGCGCCCCCTGCCGTCGAGCAGCGCGTAGTCGACCGCCCAGGTATCGATGCCGATGTAGTCGGGCTTATACCCCTGCTCGGCGGCGGAACGCAGGCCATTGACCACCTCCCGCTCCAGCCGCGCAGCGTTCCACATGAGGTGCCCGCCCCGCTGCTCCGCTCCGTTGGCGAAGCGGTACACTTCTTCAAGCTTCAGCGTGCCGCCGTCCAGCCAGCCGACGATGTGCCGCCCGGACGACGCGCCGATATCGATCGCTAAGTAACACTTTTTCATAATTTGCACCCGAACTCATATTTGCCGCTCGCCAGCTCGCGCTCGGAGCCGTCGGGCAGGACGAGGGTGCAGTAGGTGGAGACGGGTACGGAGACCTCGATCTTGAACTGACCCTTTTCGACCTTCCAGGAGGAAGATACCTTGCCGTACGGCGTGCGGGTGGACGCCTTTGCCCAGGTGATGCCGCCGCCGACCAGCGGGCGGATGCGGAAGCGCTTGTAGCCCCCTTCGAGCGGCTCGATGCCGGCCACGCGCTTATAGAGGAAGTCGCCGACGGCGCCGCTGGCGTAGTGGTTGAAGGAGACCATGCCGCCCGTGCCGTCGCTCTCGCCGGTGTTGCGCGAGCCGTCCTCCTTCAAGGCGTCCCAGCGCTCCCAGATGGTCGTGCCGCCCGCCTTCACCTCGAACAGCCACGACGGGCTCATCTCGTTGGTGAGCATGCGGAAGGCGGTCTCCTCTTTTCCGTTATCGGCGAGCGCGAACAGGATGTACGGCGTGCCCGGGAAGCCGGTGGCGATGCAGTAATTGTTCAGCTTGACCAGCCGTTCGAGGTTGCTCGCCGCGTTTGCGCGCTGCGATTCGGGGAACATATCGAAGGCGAGGGGCAGAACGTACGCCGTCTGGAACTCGTTCTTCAACTTTCCCTTGCCGTCGGTAAAGACGGATACGTAGGCGTCGGCGACCTTGGCGGAATAGGCGGCGTACTTTTTTTCGTCCTCTTTTTTGCCGAGCAGGCCGGCGATCTTGGAGAGCAGGCCGCTCGTATGCGCGAGGCTGGCCGTCGCCGTCCAGCGGCTGCGCTTCTGCCAGTCGCTCATCTTGGGCACGCCGGGCGCGATCCAGTCGCCGAAGTGCAGTACGGCGGGCGTGTGCCAGATGTACCGCCGCTTGCCGATGCCGAAGCCCGCCCAGAAGGCGCACGCCTTGACATACTTTTTCATGGTCGGGTACATCTTTTCGAGCAGCGCCTTGTCGCCGGAGGCCATGTATTGCGCCCACGGCACGAGGATGCAGGCATCCCCCCAGAAGTCGACCGCCATCACCGGCATGGTCGCGGGGAAGCCGTACCCCTGCACGGGGACGGTGTTGGGGATGCCGCCCGATTTGAGCTGCTCGTCTTTGACGTCGTGCAGCCACTTTTCGAGGAAGCGCGACATATCCATATTGAAGCAGGCCGTGGGCGCGAACACGGCGATATCGCCCGTCCAGCCCATGCGCTCGTCGCGCTGCGGGCAGTCGGTGGGGATATCGATGAAGTTCGACTTCGCGCTCCACATGATGTTGGATTGCAGCTTATTGATGCGCTTGTCCGAGCAGGAGAAGGTGCCGTGCTGGTCCATATCCGACCAGATGACGTAGGCGGAGAGCTCGAGGTTCTCCTTGCGCACCCCCTTGACCCCGACATAGCGGAAGCCCATGTAGGTGAAGCGGGGAGAATACACCTGCACGCCATCCTTGCACAGGCAGCGCGCCGTCGCCTTTGCCGAGCGCAGAAGCTGCGTCGCGAGCGAACCGTCGTCGTTGAGCACCTCGGCGTGGCGGAAGACGACCTCGTCGCCCGCCTTGCCCTCGATGCGCGCGCAGATGACGCCCGCAAAGTTCTGGCCGAAGTCGTAGATCAGCTCGTCTCCCCGTTCGACGCAAGAGACGGGCTTCATGACCGCGCGGGCGATGACGGGCGCGCCGATCTCGGCGACGATCTCGGGGTGCAGGCGCAGCTTTTCGACGGCGGCGTTGCGCCACGTCCAGTCGTCCGGCTTGGCAGCCGCGTCAAACGTTTCGCCGTCGTAGAAGTCGGCTTCGAGATAGCTGCCCCCTTCCGTGACCAGCCAGCTCGCGTCCGTGCCGACCGTTTCGACGCTGCCGTCGGCGTATTCGAGGCGCAGCTCGGCGAGCAGCGCCTGTCTGTCGGCAGAGATGCGGTTTTTGCGAGTGAATACGAAGGAACCGACCGCCCAGCCGCCCGCGACGATAAAGGAGATGTCGTCCGAGCCGCTCAAGAGTGCGGTCACGTCGTACGTCTGGTACTGCAGCGTGTGCGCGTACGAGGTAAAGCCGGGCGCGAAGTAGCGGTCGCTGACACGCTTTCCGTTGATGTAGACGTCGTAAATGCCCATCGCCGTGGCGTAGAGCGTGGCGCGCGCGGCCTTTTTATTGGTATAGATGCGCTTGCGGAAGGTCATCGGTATGGGCGAGACCTTCTTTTCTGTAAAATGATAGCTCGCGTCGCTGATCCACTGCGCCTTCCAGGGCGTATCCATGCGCCCGGTGCGAAAGGTCGTCTGCGCGCGGCCCGTCTCGCCGTCTTTGAGCTTCGCTTCGACGCTGACGGTATATTCCGTAAAGGGCTTGAGCGGCTTGCCGCCGTACGGGATCAGGATCTGACTGTGCGTCTTGTACGCCCAGTCTCCGACGCGGATGGTCGCCTCTGCCAGCTCTGCCCCCTGTTTATCCGATTCGATCGAAAATGAGAAGCGGGGCCGCTTTTCGTCTGTGACGCACCCCGCGGTAAGGTTTTCTACCCTGACTACGATATCCAATGTTTCTCCCTCCCATGTATTATAACACAAAATGAATTGCCTTGACAACAGTTCCTCAATTTTTGCGCAAAAGAACTGCCGCCCCTCACCATAGTTAAAAATATCGGGCGCACACGGACGAAGCCGTGTGCGCCCGGCCAAGGTAAGCTACGATGTTACATCTTTGCAGCTATATGCTGTTTAGTTCTGCTCTTTTCTGACGACGCCGAAGAAGGCTGCGACGATGGCGGCGACGGCGGCGACGGCGAAGAACACCAGGCCGGTGATCACCTGCTTGCCGACGGTGATCGCCTCGGCGGCGATGGACAGCTCTTCATTCGAGAAGAAGGTCCAGCCCAGGCCGGTCAGCGAGCCGTACGCGAAGTTGAGCAAAACCAAGAGGAGCAGTGCGGGAGCGACGATGCGCAGCGCGCCGGAGAGGATGGCGCAGACCTTGCCGACGATGCTGTCGGACTTGAACTGCCCGAGCACGATGCCGACTGCGAGGCACACGAGGGCGATGACGCCGCAGGTGACGACCGTCGAGAGCATTGCGCTGTCTTCCGGGCGGGACGCCTCATAGAACGGCTGGCTGCCGCTGGCGATCTCCAGGCCCATGCCTGCCCCGGTCGCCGCGCCGTAGATGGCGAGCGCGACGATGCCGACGATGACCGTGATGATCGAGATCCAGGTGCCGGCCCCCTGTTTTTTGATAAAACTCATATTAGTTATCCTCCTTCTTTTCGGGGAGCACTTCGGATGCGATCCAGCCGATGCCCGCTGCAGCCGTTACGACTGCGAACACGACGATGAGAGTGATGAAGATGTACTCCCAACCCGCATGTTCGAGCGTGCCGACGGGGATGTTGGTCGTGACGGTCGTATCGGGGACGACGATGTCTTCGCCGGTGTTCGCCACGCGCTCGACGTACACGCCGGAGCCGCTGCGCGCGATGGTGAAGAGCACGTACAGCGCCGTCTGGCGGGCCTGCTCTGCGAACGCGGGATCTCTGCGGGCCTCGCCGAGGGTCAGATACGCCCAAGAGCTGCTGACAACTGCGTCGTCGCTGACGCCGTCGCCCATGACGAACGGGTTGTTGGAGAAGCTTGCGTACTCGTTGACGGTTGCGAGGACGAGAGCGCCGAGTTCGTGGTAGCCCGCGCCCATGCCCATGTCGGTGGTGACGATGCCGGTGAAGCCCCACTCGCCGCGCATGATGTTTTTGATGTAGCCTACACTATTGGTGACGTTGGTTGCGCCGATGCGGGCAAAGGACATCATGACGCCCGTGCCGTTGCCTTCATTGACGCGCAGCGCGCCTTCGTAGCAGCGGGTATCCGTCTCGCGGACCTTCTGCTCGGTCATGTAGCAGGCGACGCCCTGACGGTTGAGCTCCTGATCGTTGAAGCCCATGTGCTTCGGGCCGCAGATGGAGCCCTTTTCGACCGCGCCGCGCAGCTGCTCTGCGCCGATACGGTTGGTCAGCATCGGGTCTTCGGACATATACTCGGAGTTTCTGCCGTTGTAAGCATGTCTGTGCTGGTTGAGACCTGCGCCCCAGACGGTGACTGCCTGCGAAGGATATTCGCTCGGGCTCTCGGTGATCTGCAGCCACAGGCCGCCTTCACCTTCCATCAGGCCCCACTCATATGCGAATTCGGGGTTGAAGCTGGCGCCGAGCAGGGTGTTGGACGCGACGTTGAGCTTCATCGTCTCGGTGCCTTCGTCGTTGAGCTTGAGCGTCTGCTGGTAGCCGGAGACGCTTTCAGACTGCACGCTGCCGGGGTTGCCGATCTCGTCGGAGAACACCTTGGTCGCGTGGCCGCCGTTTGCGACGCTCGCGATGGCGACGCCGAGCGGGATGGAGTCGGCGACGGCCTGCCACTCTTCCGAATTGATATCGCTGAACGCTTCCGGATCGGTCTGCGCGACGTTGAGGATCCATGCCCAGACGGTCGCATAGTCGCCATTCTGCACTTCTTCGGGGAGGGTTCCCTCGACGTCTGCCCATTCAGACTCGTTGCTGCTCTCGTTGATGACGCCCTGCGAGCTGGTGAGCTCGATGAGCCACTCCTCTTCCTTCTCCGCGCCGGAGATGGTGAACTTAGCTTCGCTCTGGATACCCGAGTCGTTGACATAGTCGGTATAGTTCTTGGGGAAGGTGCCCTCCCAGTCGCTTCTCGAGAGGTAGGTCACGGTGTCTTCGCCGAGGTAGTAGTTGATGTCTGCATTTTCCATCTGGTTGCGCACTTCGACGCCGTTGGAGACGGAGAAGGTCTCGTCGTCGAACTCTTCAAGTTCCCACGTCACGGTGCGGCCGATCTCGGTCGTCTCGTCCGTGTCATAGTTGAGCGCATCCAGGAAGTTGTTGACAGCGGCGTGCGAGCCGGGCGCAGCCGTAAAGGTGTAGGTGCCTTCATCCAAAATGTAGGTACCTTCGCCGTTCAGGGCGTTGGAATCCCAGCTTGCGAGGTAGCGGGTCGGGACGGTGATCTCGACGATCTCGCTCTCGCCGGCAGCGACTTCGACCTTCTTCGAGCTGAGGAAGTCGACCGCAGACTTTTCGACTTTGTTCGTAACGTCGTACTCGGTGTACGGGCGGTTGACATACAGCTGTGCGAGGAAGTAGCCGTCCTCTTCGCCCTCATTGTTGATGCGGACGCGGGCGGTCACGTTGCCGTTTTCAGACAGGTTGACGTTGACGTCGATGATCTCCTGGCTGTACGGGATGTACGAGAGGCTCTGGCCGAAGGGGAAGATGACTTCGTTGGCATAATCCCAAGCCTCGCCGGTGGTCGAACCTGCCGTGCCCGTCGCGTTGGTGCCTTCGGGATCGGCGTAAGAATCGAAGTAGCGGGTCTCGTAGTACTTATAGCCGACGTAGATGCCCTCCGCCTGGACGATGTAGTTTTCGGCGCGGTAGTTGGTCGTGCCTCTGTCCAAAGGATCGTCGAAATTGGTGATGGTGTCGAGGTCGCTGTACTGCTGCTGGCCCATGTTGATGGACGCGGGAGTGAAGCTGTTATCATACACATAGGTGTCCGTCAGGCCGCCCGTCGCGTTGACCTGGCCTGCGAGCACGTTGGCGATGCCTTGGTACTGGAAGTCGTTGGGGATGCCGCAGAAGCCGATCGCGTCGACCTCATACTGGCCGCCCTCCTCTACCAGCGGCCCGAGCTCCATCGCGTTCGCGGAGACGATGAGAACGACGACCTTGTCGCAGTACTCTTTGGCGAGGGCGACGATGTCGAGCTCGTCCTGCGAGAGTGCCAGCGGGTCTTCTGCATTGGTCGCGGCGTCTACCTTGTAGTTGTTGCCTTCGCCGCCGCCGCGCCCGAGCACGACGATACCGGTCGTCGACGCCTTGTCGATAGACCAGCTGTCGACCATGGCCTGTTCGGGAGCAACTTCGGGGATGGTGTACTCGTAATCTTCCCAAGGCGTGGAAGCGCCGCCGCCCCAGCCGCCGCCGCGGGAAGGACCTGCCATCGCGCCGGTGAAGTGATCGCTCTTGACCGTGTTGTTGACGGTGACGCCGTCGATCGCATCGAACGCGTCTTTGAGCGTGATCGGCGTGTAGATATCGTTGCTTTCCGTCTGTCCCCAACCCGGCGTGCCGTTGTTGGCGTTGGTGCCCGTGTGGCCGGTCGGCGTGTTGTAAGCATTCCAGCCGAACAGCGCGACGTTTTCGCCGGCGGTCGACTTGTTCAGGGGCAGCGCGCCGTTGTCGTTTTTGAGCAGCGCAAAGCCCTCTTCGCCCTGACGGATGGCGTGCGCGCGCAGCGCCTCGGCATACGCGGTCACCGTATCATATTCCGTGTCATAGTTGCCGCGGAAAATGTACGAGTACCCTTCCGTCGTGCCCGGGATGGTGTAACCGGGGATCGTTTCCTCAACCGTCTCGTAGATGGTCCTGTCGCCTACCTGGAAGAACCCGTCTACCCAACCGATCGCAAGATCGGACTTCGCGATGGAGTAGCCGACCGTCGACAGGGTGAGGAGTGCAGCCGCTGCCGCGGCGACGCCGCGCAGCAGTGGCTTAAACTTGGTAAGATTCATTTTTTCCCTCCTTTGCGGAAAAAAGATTTTTTATAACTCGCGGCGCCCTTGGCTCGCCGCGAAATTATTCTTTTTTACAAAAATTGTTTCCCCCGTTCAATGCACCTATATCATACCCCCGCTGCGCGATTTTGTCAATATTTTCTCCTTTTTTGATTGAAAACTTGACAAACGCGCAAATATCTGGTAAAATACAAACACAAACGAGCAGGAGTGTACAGTGATGTCATACAATGAAAGATTTCAACAGATACTCGACTACCTGAAAAAGAACAATTCGGCCTCGGTGGAGCAGCTTGCGGAGATGCTGTATGTGAGCGTGGCGACGGTGCGGCGCGACCTCACAGAGCTGCAAAAACGGGGGCAGATCAAGCGCTCGCACGGCGGCGCGGTGCTGATGGAAGGGGCGGACGAGGTGTCCTTTTTTATCCGCCAGGTGAAAAACGCGCACGAAAAGCAGGCGGCGGCGAATGTCGCCCTGCGGCACATGCCCGAGTTCCAGACGGTGTTCATCGACAACTCCTCCACCTGCCTCGCCCTGGCCGAGCGCATGGAGCTTTCGCATAAAACGGTGGTAACCAACGGCCTGAACGTCGCCATGCGCATCGCCCGCCACGACGACGTCAACCTGATCATGCCGGGCGGCGAGGTCAAGTTCAACACGACGGCCGTACACGGCAGCATGACTGCCAACTGCCTGAACAACTTCCGCTTCGACCTCTCCGTCATCTCCTGCGCGGCGGTGGACAACGAGGGCTCGTACGAGTTTTCCGTCGAGTCGATGGAGATCAAAAAGACGGCGCTCGCCCGCAGCAAAAAAAAGGTGCTCGTGTTCGACAGCACCAAGGTGGGCACGACGGCCATCTGCAAGACGGCGTCGCTCGACGACTACGACCACATCTTTACCGACGCCGATTGGCGCGCGCTGCGCAAGCTCGGCCCCGAAAACGCCAAACGCATCGTCAACGAATGAGCGCCAAACGGCGCAAAGTGGCCTCCCCCGCCGCAAATGCGGCGGGGGAGGCCGGCGCGCAAAGCCGACGCGCCCGAAAACGCAAATCGCCCCTCCCCGCAGCGCGGGGAGGGGCACTCTTTTATTTTTTAAAGGCAGAGGCGGCTGCCCCGCGCGGAGAGCGGCGCCCCTGCGCGCGGCAGCTTATTCCTTTCGGCCATGCGGTCAGCCGCGCGCGCGGCAGGCTGCCTGAAAGTTCGCCTCGATGCGGCACAGGTCGGCGGGCAGACAGAGCAAGATGACGGCGCGCTGCATCTCCGTCATGCCGAAATATGCCTCGGCGACGCTGCCCGCGATGGCGGCGACGGTATCCGAGTCGCCGCCGATGGATACGGCGTTGCGGATCGCGTCTTCAAGATCCTCCCCCTCGGCAAAGCAGGTGAGCGCCTCGGGCACGGTGCCTTGGCAGCTTTCGTCAAAGGAATAGCTTTCGGAGAGCTGCGCGCAGGTATAGCTGCCGATCTCGGGGTAATAGGCGCGCGCCCGCGCGAGCACCTCCTCTTTCGTCGCGCCGATGCGTGCGAGAAAGACGCACATGGCGGTGCACTCCGCCCCTTTCAGCCCCTCGGGGTGGTCGTGCGTGACGGCCGTGACGGCGCGCGAAAGGCGCTTGACCTCCTCCTCGCTGCGCGCGTACCACCCGACGGGCGAGACGCGCATGGCCGCGCCGTTGCCCCAGCTTCCGTACGGCTTGGGGTCGTCTGCCCGCAGCCACGCGCCGAAGGACGCCCCCCAACTGTTGTGCGGGTATTTTTGCCCGAGCGCCCGCATCGAGCGAACGGCCTGCCGCGCGAGCGCCTCTTCGCCCGAATCGCCCGCCTTTGTGAGCGCGTCTGCAACGGCGAGCGTCATCAGCGAGTCGTCGGTAAAGCCGCAATCCTCATGAAAGAGCTCGAACTCCTTGCTGCGGCAGTTGTGGAACTCAAAGCGGCTGCCCACGATGTCGCCGAAAATTGCACCCAACATACTGATTTGTCCTCCTTTTTTGCGGAACGGGCGGCCTGCCCGCCGCCGGCGTTGCACCTTGCGCACCTTGCGGCCCTTCCGTCGGGCGGCCGGCGGCGCGAGCGGCGCGTACACGCGGCAGCCTTCTTTTCCGCTGCGCCGATCCCTTTCATGCCCCATTATACTACACCCGCTGTACGAAATAAAGGGCCTCGCGCAAAAAAATCAGATTTTTTTCGGAAGATCTCCGCGCGCAGCCGCCCCGCGCAGAGGCGCCCCCCGTTCTTATATCCTTATTATAATATACTGCATGAAAAGGCGGCCGCCCCGAACGGGGCGGCCGCGCATCTTACGTTCGGAATTTGCGGGCGAAGGTCAGCCTTCGGAGAGCATCGCCTTGATCTTCTGCTTGTCCGGCTTGCCGGAGGAAGTGAGCGGGAGGGCGGGCACGACCATGACGCGGACGGGCATCTCGAGCCGCGTCAGAACGGACTCCATTTCATGCAGCAGCTCCCCTTCCGTGCGGGCGCAGCCCGTCTTGAGGACGACCATGGCGGCGGGGGCCTCCGTGCTCTTTGCGTCGCGGATGCCGACGACGCTCGCCGTGTACACGCAGGGCAGGCTCATGATCTTTTTTTCGACGCCGACGGTGGAGATGTTGTTGCCGCTGCGGATGATGATGTCCTTTTTGCGGCCGCTGATATACAGCGTTCCGTCCGCGTCGAAGTAGCCGAGGTCGCCCGTATGCAGGAAGCCGTCTGCATCGATCGCCTCGCGCGTAGCTTCTTCATCATTATAATAGCCGAGCATGAGCGTCATGCCGCGCACGCAAATCTCCCCTTCCTCTCCGCAGCCGAGGCGCTGCCCGTCCTCGCCGATGACGTACGCGTCCGTCATGGGGTAGAGCTTGCCCACGCCCGCGGCGCGCTCCTCGACGGGCGCGTCGAAGTTGGAGGTGCTGACGCCGACGCACTCGCTCATGCCGTAGCCGGGCATGAGACGCAGGCCGAGCTCGCCCTCGATAAAGCGCATCTGCTCCGCCGTGAACGGCCCGCCCGCCATCAGCCCAAGGCGCAGGGAAGAGAGGTCGTAGCGGCGGTTGCGCCCGTCCTTCAAAAGTTCCAAAAAGAAGGTGGGCACCGAGTAGATGACGGAGATCTTGCGCCGCTCGATACATTGCAGGATGTACTCGATGTCGATATTCTGCGGGAAGAACAGCTCGTGCCCGCAGAAGAGGGAGCAGGCGGCGACGGCGAAGCCGAACACATGGTTGAGCGGCAGCAGCGCGATGGCGACGTCTTGCGGGCCCTGCCCGAACAGCGGCATGGCGTCGGCAGGGTTGGCGACGCAGTTTTTGTGCGAGAGCAGCACCGCCTTCGACACCCCCGTCGAGCCGGAGGTGAAGATGATCATGAAGGGCTCCTCTGCCCTGACCGCTGCGGCCGCCTCCTCGAACGCCGCGCGGCCGCCGGGCGCATCGAAGGTAACGGGGACAGTCGCGCCGCCGCCCGAGAGCTTCCAATTTCCGCCCGCGGAGATGCCCTCGTCCGCCTCCTCGTTGGTGAGGATAAAGTCCGGCGTCATCTTCACGCCGGTATCCCGCAGGTACGTCTGTACGGGGAAGTGCGCGTCCGTCAGCGCCGCGATCGCGCCGACGGACGCCGCCGCGACGGCGAGCAGCACGGTGTCGATGCAGCGGGTGGCGCGCAGCGCCAACAGGTCGCCCTTCTTCATGCCGCAGGCCAAAAACTGCATGGCCGCCGACTCGACGCGGCCGAGCGCGTCGCGGAAGGTGACCTCTTCTCGCTCGTTGGACAGCCAGACCTTGTCCGGCGTGTGCGCCGCGTGGTCTTTGAGGTAGTGATAGAGCGTCTTTTGGCATTGCTGTCTTTTGGTTTCTGTGATGTTCATTTTCATTCCCTCTTGATATTATTTTTTCTAAAATTGGAAATACGCGAAGCCGCTCACGTCTGCATTGGTGAGCAGCGCGATCCAACAAAAGGCGATGGTGAGCACGCCGAACGCCGCCATGGCGTAGGCGGAAGTCTTGACCGCCGCCTCTCCGCCGCGCAGGGGCGGCAAAGACGGCTGCGGCAGGTCGTCTTTGGTCAGGCGGCAGATGACCGCCATGCCGACGAAGCTGACGGCGAGCTGCAAAAAGTCTGTAAAGCCCATGCCCAGACTTTCAAACGCGGAAGAAAACACCTGCACGCCCCCGCCCCACGCGGTGAACATCTGCACATATGCCCGGCCGATCTGCGCGATGTCGCTCGAACGGAACATCACGCTGCACAGCGTGAACAGGAAGATGATGACCGCCTGGCGCAGAAAGCGGATGGTCGGCTCGTGCAGGTCGATGTGCAGCCGCTCGCACGCCCGGCGGACGGGCTTGCGGATGAGCGACTCGATGCACACGAACACGCCGACGGTGACGCCCCACAGCACGAACGTCCAGTTGGCGCCGTGCCAGATGCCGCAGAGCGCGAACACGATGAGGGTATTGAGCAGCTTGCGCGGCACCCCCTTGCGGTTGCCGCCCAGCGGGATGTACACGTACTCGGTGAACCACACGTTGAGCGTGATGTGCCAGCGGCGGAAAAACTCGGTAAAGCTCGTGCTGGAGAGCGGCTCGTTGAAGTTTTGCGTCAGCTTGACCCCCATCAGCCGCGCCGAGCCCATCGCGATCTCCGAATAGCCGGCAAAGTCGTTGTAGATCTGGATGAGGAAGAGGAAGGCGGCGATAAAGACGGCGAGCCCGTTGGCGGCGGAGAGGTCTGCAAAGACTTTATCCACAAAGATGCCGCAGAAGTCCGCCACGACCACCTTGCGGAAGAACCCGGAGATGAGCCACCGCATGCCGTCGGTAAAATATTCTTTTTTGAAGGTGTGCTCTTCGTGCAGCTGCGGCAGCAGCGCGCCGGGGCGCTCGATGGGGCCTGCCACGAGCTGCGGGAAGTACACCACATACAGCGCGAAGTACCCGAAGTGCGGCTCCGGCTCGTAGTCTCCGCGGTACACGTCGACGACGTACGAGAGGGTCTGGAAGGTGAAAAAGGAGATGCCGACGGGCAGGATGACGTTGAGCACGATGCTGTTTTGGTCGGCGTTGAACAGGCGTATGACGCCGACGACCGCTTCCAGCAAAAAGTTGATATACTTGAAGAAGATGAGGATGCCCAGGCAGATGATGAGCGTCACGATGAGCAGCGCGCGGCGCACCTTTTTGCTCTGCGTCTTCTTCATCAGGTTGGACGCGACGTACGCCGTGACCGTCGTCGTCATGAGCAGGACGATGAGCCACGCGTTCCAACTCATATAAAAGAAGTAGGAACAGATGAGCAGCATGATCCAGCGGAATTTGTGCGGGAGCAGCCAATACATCCCGACGACGACGGGCAGGAAGATGAGGAACTGCCAAGAATTAAAGTTCATTTGCCGCTCCTCCTGCGGATATAGACGACGGCGCTGACCAAGAAGAAGACCATGGTCACGGTGCCGAGCTCGCCGAGCGTCGCGCCGAGCAGCGCGGCGCAGCAGGCGACGGCGATGAAGATGAGCATGGCGCACGCGACGAGGATGCCGTGCATCCTCTTTGCAAAGCAGGTGACCAGCAGCGCCAGCGCGAGCGCGAAGCCTATGGTGATGACAGGCTGTGTCAAAAATACACTTTCCATCGCTTATCCCTCGTATCCCGACAGGTAGTCTTTATACGCGCCCCAATTATAGTGGGTGGCGAACAGCTCGAGCGCGGAGGCGGGCACGCAGACGCGGAACCCTTCCGTCCCGGCAAACAGGTCGGTGCCCACGCCGCAGGGCACGGTGTGCAGCAGCCTGATCTCCTGCAGGCGGGTGCAGCCGGAAAAGCTGCCGTCGTAGATCATGCGGATGCTGCCCGGAATGATGACGCGCGAGAGGTCGGCGTCGTTTTGGAACACCGCCGCCTCGAACATGGTCACCTGCCGCCCCTCGTAGGTGGAAGGGATGGTCAGCTGCGCCCGCCCACGCCCCTCTTCCGTCAGGCCGGTGATGACGGCGACCTCCGCCTCCTGCGCCTCGTCCTGCACGAGCTCGTACAGGAAGCAGTCGGCGTCGGCATTGTCCCCTTCCTCCACTTCCCCCGCGGGGATCTCGGGCTTTGCGGGCACCTCGATGCGCGTCGGGGTATCGATGGAGAGCTGCGCCTTGAGGTCCTCGACGATCTGCCACGTGTAGGCGAACATGCCGCTCGAATTCATGTGCAGGTTGGAGTCGTAGAACCACTCGTAGTCCATCACATAGTCGACGGGGTGGCCCAAGACGTCCATATCGAGATTTTCGAGCAGGTGCGCATAGAAGGCGTCCATCGTCTCCTGCGCGGTGCCCTCCTCGAGGGCGAGGCGGTTGGCGGGCGCAAAGCCGTAGTAGATCTGCGCGCCGACCGAGCGGACGTACGCCGCATACTCGTTGACGTAGTCGATAAATCCCTCGCCGAAGATGTCCGTCTGAAAGGAGATGAGCGCATTGGCGTCGTAGCCGAAGGGCATGGTGTTGTACGGGCGCTCGTAGGTCATGTAGCCGACCTCGTTGCCCGCGGCGTCGTCAAAGGAGGCCTGCATATACACGCCGTCCACCTGCGGCTTGCTGCCGCTCGCCGTATAGGCGAACTTGCTCTGCGCGAAGTCGAAAAACGCCTTGGCCATCGACACCTTGTCCTCGCCGGAGAGGTAGCCGAGCAGGGAATGGTCTGCGTCCGCGGCGAACCACATTTCGCCGGCGGAGAATTCCAGCGAGAGGCTGGGCGCGTACTGCTCGGGCGCAAAGATGACGATATCCCCCGCGCCGATGCCCGCCTTGGAAAGGTCGAGCATGGCCTTGGTGCCGATGGCGCCGTACAAGCCGAACACGACGGCGCTGTAGCCGGGGATCTCCGCGTCGATGAGGTCGGGGCGGATGCCGAACGCCATCGCGCTGTTGCCGACGAAGACGATCTTTTTCCCCTCCGTGCTTTGCAGGCGGTCGACCATATGTGTCAGTTCCCCGTAGTAGGTCTCGTCGTACCGCGGCGGGGTCCAGAATACGCTGCCGAACAAGGTGAGCGGCACGGCCGCAAAAAATACCGCGGCCAGCGCCGCCGCCAGGACGGCTCTGATGATACGAATGCTCTTTTTCATGCTCATTTTGCTTCAAGAAGTAGTGCCGCGCGGGCGGGGCGCCCGCATGAAACGGCTCTCTGTGCGGGCGGGGCGCCTATGCGAGGTAGGGCTCCAGCGCCTGCAGCAGCCGCTGCGTGTGCTCTGCGGCCGCCGCCGAGCCGAGATGGTAGTCCGAGTTATAAAATCTGCCGCCGCGGTACAGGCAGTCTGCCACGCCCACGAGGACGGGGTACTCCGCAAACGCCTGCGCGCTCATGGCGTCAAATTGCAGGGCGCGCTCGTAGCACTGCTGCAGCTTCTCGTCTTCGTCGCCCCCGCCGTCGAACAGCTCGTAGGCGAGCCCGTCGACGTTGAGCGCCGCGTTGGAGAGGAGGACGCGCACGCCCTTCTCTTCAAACGAGCGGTACATTTGCTTGCGGCGCTCCACCGGCGCGCCCGTGAGGAATTCCTCGTGCAGGCCTGCCTCGTGCGTGAAGGGGGTATTTGTGCCCCGCTCCGGCTTGTAGGTGGTAAATTCCCCCGTCTCCCCGTCCACATACCCCCAATTGCCGAGCGCGTCGATCTCCTGCACATAGTCGGCGTACGACTTATCTTTGCGGGTGGAGCGCACGACGTTGAAGGAATTGAAGGAGGTAAAGATGTTGTTCACGCCGCGGATATCGACGTGCGCGAGGAGGTCGAAGTTGCTCTCCAGCCCGTGCCAGATGCGCTCGTCGGAGATGCCCGCCTCCGCCATCATCGGCTCTCTGCCCGTTTCGGGGATGTGGATGAGGATATCCCCCGCGCGCATGTACGGCCGTATCATTTCAAACTGCATATATGCGTTGAAGTGCGCGTTGAGCGCCATGTTGATGACGACGTACCCGCGGTCGGCGAGAGCATCCGTCATCTGCTTGGTATCGACGCTGAAAAAGGACCCCGAGCCGCCGAACACGACGATCTTTTTGCTGTCTTTATGCTTGATGAGGATGTCGTACTTGTCGGCGAGGTTCGAGTGCCTGTCGAAGTCTGTCCACTTGGGCGGTTCGACCGCGTTGATGCGCAGCGTTTTCAGGTCGGGGCAGTCGACAAAGCTCTGGTTGGATATACTTTCGACGTTGTCGAATATGTACAGATCTTGCAGGCTGCAGCTGCGGAAGGCGCCGCCCTGCACCGTCAGTTCCGTATTCGGCAGAATGACCGTCTGCGCCGCGCAGTTTGTAAAGCAGCCGGCGTCGATCTGCAGCACCGGCCGCCCGCCGATGCGGGGCGGGATGCACACCGTCTGCGCGCCGCCGCGGTACTCCGTCAGCCGCACGCCGCCGCCATCTTCCGTCGGCGCATAGGCGAAGTCGGCCGCGTCCGACCACGGCGCCCATTCGGCATACAGCAGCATGCTCTCCCCCTCTTCGACGCTCACCCGGCTGCCGAGGCCGACGTGCGCGCCGCTGCCGTCCGGCGCGGTGTTCCAGCCGATCAGCGTATACCCCTCGCGGGAGAGGTCTGCACCGATGTCCGTATTCTGACGGATGTGGTGAGAGAGGTCGTACGGCTCGAGCGCGACGCCCGCGCCCGTGCGCGCAAATTCTCCCCCGTTCCCGTCGTAGACGATGGTGCCCGAAGACTCGACCAGCTCGAGCTGCACCCGCTGCGTGCGCGTCACGCAGGGCAGCGTGAGCTGCGCAGAAGTTTCGCCGTAGACGATGCTGCTCCCCGCGTAATCTGCATCGCTCAAAAAAAGGCCCTCCTCCGGCGTCACCGTCACAGTCAGGTCTTCTCCCGTTTTTACCGAAAAGGTATTGCCGCTCCCCTCTCCGCCCTCGACGCGGTACCGGCCGTCGTCGACAAAGGTCACGCGGACGGTATCGCCGCGCTCGAACGTGTCCTCGGCGGGCACCGAACAAGCGGCAAGCGACAGCAGCGAAAGCGCCGCGATCATGCAGGCGAGCGAACGACTTGCTCTCAAAACTTTTTCTCCTTTGGCGGTTTTTTTCTTCTATACAAGGTTACCCCCTTGCCGTTGATACGGCAAGGGGACCTTTTACAGGGCCGCGGCGCGTCCGGCGGAGGCACCTTCCGCGCCGCGGCATTCGGTTGTGTTGCTGCCTTGCGGCTTACTGCATCTGTTTGAGCGACTTGCGGATGGAGAAGATGCCCCAGACCACGAGCGCCACGCCCACGACAACGTCGGCGACGATGAGCGCCGTGAGCCACCATTCCATGCTGTACCCGACAATATCCACGTTCATGGAGTTGCTGTTTGCGACGGTGTAGAGGATGTTCTTGGCGGACTGACGCACGATGTACACGTCTTCGATGCTGTTTGCGTCTACGTCGTTCCAATACAGTTCGGGCAGGGAGACGAGGATGAGGTCGTTGCCTGCGTAGACCATCTGGCGGGAGTTCATGTACGCTTCCGTCTTATAGTCGCAGATGGCGAGGCCGACGAAGCCCCACTCGTCGCGCAGGATCTCCGTCATCAGGCGGTAGTCGCCGCCCGTCCAGCGGGTGCCGATGCGGTTGAACGAGCTCATGATGCCCGTGCTGCCCACATACGCGGTGATGCCGTCTTCGGCAGCGGCCGCGCAGACAGCGTCGTCGCCCTTGACGGCGATCTCAAACGGCTTGAGGTACAGCTCGCGCAGCGCCTGCTCGGTGAGGTAGGTCGCGATGCCCGAGCGGTCGGTCTCTTGGTCGTTGACTGCGAAGTGCTTGAGGTCGGTGTAGACGCCCTTGGAAGCGGCGCCGTTGACGACCTGTACCGCCATCTTGCCCGAGAACACGGGGTCTTCGGAATAGTACTCGAAGTTACGGCCGGAGAAGGGGCTCCTGTGCAGGTTGATCGCGGGGGCGTACCAGCCGGAATACGGCAGGTTGTTGCCCGTCGTCGAACCCCAGACGCCGTTGTCGCCGACGATGCGGCCCATCTGGTAGGCGAGATCTTTGTTCCACGTCGCCGCGATGAGCACTTCGGAGGAGAAGGTCGTGTTGCCGGTGAAGAAGTTATTCATGAAGTTGACGAAGCCGATAGGGCCGTCAGAGTCGTTGGTGAGGTTTTTACCGATCTTTTCGATGGCGGCCGTCTTGAAGGCGCCGTCGTTGATGAGCGTGGTCATTTCGGCGATGGTCAGGCGGCGCATGAGCGGCTCCCAATCTTCGTCGTCGTACGCCACTTTGCCGTCCTCGCCGAGCAGGTCGCGCAGGGTGAGCTCCCCTTCCTGATCGAGCACGTACGCGATGACTTCTTCATCGGTGACCGAGTCGGGGTTTGCGGAGTCGATCTCTGCGCGCACGCTGTCCGCCCAGGCGGCCGCGTCGGCAGCGACGTCCGTGTTGTTGTGCGTCACGTCTGCGATAGCATCCTTTTCGCCCGCGATATACGCGCGCTCTTCGATGCCGTCCGCCTGCGGGAAGGTCCCTTCAAAATCGACGCGGCTCATGCCCTTTCTGACGACGCTTTCGCCCTGCGCATTGTCGACGTACACGTTCTGCAGGCGATAGTCGCTGTCGTCGAGCTGGTCCTCGTTGCCGCTGTAGCGGTTGACGACGGTGTTGCCCGTTTCGGGATCCTCTGCAAATTGGATGTTGGAAGAAAGTTCGACGGTAGCCGACGCATACACGTTGGCGGGGTCGTCGATGTGCGAATTTTTCGCGGCGTAGAAGATGTAATCGCCGGGATCCAGCTCGTAGCCCATGAAGCCGTTGCTGTTCGCATCGTTGTAGTCGTACGAGGCGAGGGCGTACGCGTCGACGGTGAAGGTCACCGTCTGGCTGCCGTCCGCCTCAAGCATATCCGTCTTGGCGAAGTCGACCAGCTGCACGCGCGACTTTTCGATGCCGCCCGCGGTGTAAGGCAGGGTGACGTACAGCTGCACGACGTCCTTGCCCGCGATGTCGCTGACGTTCTGCACGTCGACCGTGATGGTCAGCGAGCCGTCCTCCCCGTCAAGGCTGCCGGAGATCTCCATGCTCTGTTCAAAGGTGGAGTAAGAAAGCCCGTAGCCGAAGGGGAAGCGCACGTTCTGCTCGTACCAATTCGGGTTGACCACCCTCTCTTCGTACGCGCGCGTCTCGTAGTAGCGATAGCCGATGTAGATGCCCTCTTCATAGGCGATGTACGACTCGCTCATCGAGTTTTCACCGTTTTCGGTGAACGCCGTGCCCTTCGCGCCGTCGTTGACCTGCGTGTTGTCGCCGAAGTTCTGCCAGGTCGGGTCTTTGGAGAAGTCTTTGGCATAGATGTCCGTCGTCTTGCCCGAAGGGTTGGTGTTCCCGTTGAGGAAATCGCCGAAGGCATTGATGCCCGAGACGCCCGTGCCGCCGATCCAGACCACCGCGTCGATACGCGGGTCGTCCGGCTGGTTGTTGAATTGGTCGATAAAGTCGCACTGGAAGCTGGTCAGCGTGTTGAGGACGACGATGACGTTGTCGAAGCGGTCGGTGACCATCTTGAGCATGTCTTCCTCGTTCTGGTCGAGCTGCAGGTAATGCCTGCCCTCGATGCCGCCGTTAGACATATCCTGCGCGCGGGGGAGGTCGAAACTTTCGCCGCCGATACGGGAGATGACCACGAGCGCGGCGTCGTTATAGCTGCGGAAGGAAGAGATGACGTCGTTCGTATAGCTGGTGATCGGGGTCTCGCCGATGGGCAGGGTGGGCGCCGTGTCTGCGCCCGTGCTCAGCGTGGGGTTGTCTCCGCGGCCGGAGCCGGAGGCGCTGCCCTCATAAAACTCCTGCAAGGTGGGGTTGACGTCGTAGCCGCCGTCGGCGAGCGCCTCGTACAGCGTGGTCGCCGTCTCGCCCGAGCCGCCGCCCGAGCCGGAACCGCCGTACACGAGGTTGACGGAGTTCTTGCCGAACACGGAGATCTTCGGGCGCTCGGCAGCCGCATCCGTCTCCGATTCGGGAGTGCGGATGGGCAGGCCGTTGCCGTCGTTCATGAGCAGGACGAACCCTTCGCTGGCGATCTGCACGTTGAGCGCGTCGCCCGCTTCCTTCGATTCCTGCTTGCTGTTATAATCGGATGTATAGATCTGTTCCACGCCTTCGCGCATGATGGGACCGGGGCCGCCGAGGACGGTGCCGATGATCGAGCGGAACGGGCCGGTGACGAGGATGGTCGCGACGAGCAGCAGTGCGACCACTGCGATCGTCACGCTGAACCATACCACGCTGCCGCGGCGTTTGAAGATGGCTTTTAACACTTTCATGATTTCCTGTTGACCTCCTTACGAAAGGGTGACGTTGTCATAAACCGGCGACCAGGAGAGCGTCGCTCCGCCATGCGTGTCGATGCGGATGTAGTCTGTGATGAAGGACGTAGCCGCCATCGTGCCGCCGAGCGGCGTGTTGTTTTCGACGACGATGCGGACGATGTTTTCGCCTTCGACGAGGTCGACGTTGCCGAGCTGGTACTCCTGGAACGGGCTCACCCAGTTCTGTTCGACCGAGCCGGGCGTTCCGCCGAAGTTGATGGGCGAGTAGTTGACCGCCGTGTCGTTGACGTACACCGCGACCTTGTTGTCGCCGTCGGGGCCGATCGTGATGCCGCCGAAGATCTCCATCGCGAGGTTGGCGTAGAGGGTCGCGCCGCTGACTGCCTTGTCGGAATTGATCTTGAACTCGAGCGTTGCGCCGTAGCGGTACTGGTAGGAGACGAAGCGGCCGATGCCCGCAGACATGGACACGCCGTCCAGACGATAGTCGTCATCGACCATCGCGCCGCTGTCCTTGCTGTCCGTCACGATGACTGCCTGATAGCTGTTCGCGCCGGAGTAACCGGGCATGTTCACCTGCTGCGTCAGGTCGACGTACTCGGCCTGGAAGATATCCGTCTCCACAGGTTCTGCCGTCCAATGCGCGTAGTAGGTGCCGTGCGCCGTCAGATGCAGGTCGGTGAAGTCGACCAGGCTGCCGCCGTACGACTGGGTGTACCAGCCGGCGAAGAGGTAGCCGGGGCGTTCGGGGTCGGTTTCGGGCGGGGTGACCGCATCCGCAACGGTGAGGCCGCTGTAGCTTGCGTACACTTCCTGCCGCGCCGCATAGTTATATTGGAAAGTCGCGACGTATTCTTCCATCTGCCAGACGGCGTAGTAGGTGACGTCGCCGGTCAGCACTTCGTAGTCGATGGGGAACAGATCGTTCGTCGAAATGACGCCCTCGTCGCCGGGCTGCGCCGCGGGGTCTGTGGACCAGCCCATCAGGCGGTAGCCGGGGTAAGCGCCCGTCTCGGTCACGCGCTCGCCCGCCGCGGTCACGACGTCTCTGTCACGGATGTCGTCGCCCGCCTGTTCGAGCTCGAATACCTGCGTGTAGCCGTCGCCCATCTGCAAATCGAGGGTGACGATGCGCGAATAGATGGAGCGGTACGCCGCGGTGAAGGTGGTATCCTCCGCCGGGACCGTCCAGGTGGTGAAGTCTACCGCGTTGCCGGCGACGTCGCGCCACTCGCGGAAGGTGTAGATCGCCTCGCCCGTGTCGGGGTCGACGTCGTCGCGGACGGGGTTTTCGGGCAGTTGGTCTGCGGGGATGGTGCTCGCATACGCCGCCTGGATCGACACGGTCGTGCCGCCGTCGGTGAACTTGCCCTCGCCGGCGTCAAAGGTGACGGTGTATTGGCGGGTATCCCACTGCGCGTAGAGGGTGATGTCTGCGGAAGGCGTGTACGGGAAGGCGATGGTCTCGCCGCTGCCGTCCGCCTGCGTGTTCCAGTCTTTGAAGGTGTAGCCGGACATCGCGGGATCGGCGGGTTCTTCGACGGAGCCGCCCTCTTTGTCGACATAGACGGTGCGGGGCGTGGAGGTGTCGTCGTTGAAGTCGAGCGTGACCGCCCACTCGTCGACCGGGCCTGTAGGCCCGCCCGGCGTGGGCGTGCATGCCGTAAACGAGCCGCACAGCAGCATCGCCGTGCCGACTGCAAACGCCATGATGCGCGCTCTGCCTTTAAATTTTGACATATTCGTTTCTCCTTTTAAGATTCTCACAAGCCAAAATTGAAATTACGGCTTCGGCTACTAGGGTTCGCCGAAGCCGCAACGTCAGTTCTTAGTTACATCTGTTCAGATCAACCGTTCTTCTTTTTGCGGAGAACGAGAGCGGTGCCTGCGAGCGCGATCAGCACGGCCGCGCCTGCAACGGAGACGGTGGCGATGGAACCGCCGCAGCCGCCTTCGGCAGCTTCGCCCGGATCGCCCTTGTCGCCCTTGTCGCCCTTGTCGCCGACGACCTTACCGAGGTTCTCGGAGGTGCCGTCGCCGTAATTGACGATCAGTTCGCCGTCTGCATTGATCTCGAAGCCTTCGATCACGGTGCCGTCCTGGCCATCCTGGCCGGCGGGGCCTGCGGGGCCCTGTGCGCCGTCCTGACCGGCAGGGCCGGCAGGACCCTGCGCGCCGGGCGCGCCGTCAGCGCCGACCACATGGCCGAGGTTCTCGATGGTGCCGTCGGGATAGGTGACGAGCAGGTTGCCGTTCGCGTCGATCTCGAAGCTGATATCGAGGCCGCCGGTGCTGCCTTCGTCGCCGAAGAAGGTGATCGTTCTGGTATATTCTACAGGCTGCAGTCTGTAGCTGGGACGCCAGCCGCCGGAACCGACGACCTGCTCGCCCGTCTGCTTGACGGTGATGGTCGTTTCGCCGGCTGCGAGAGTACCGGTGACGGTACCGTCAGCCGCAATGGTGAAGCCGTGCGCGTCGCCGACGATCTCATAGTTGACCGACTTGAAGACGCCGACCGTATCTGCGGAAGGTTCGACGTTCGGGTCGATCACTTCGGGCTGGACGGAGCCGCCGAAGAAGCTGACCGACGAACCGGTCTCGCCTGCGAGGCGGGCGACCATTTCGAGCTCGACTTCTCTTTCGATATAGCCGAAGCCGCCGTTGCCCTTGACCACCACTTCGATGGTGTAGGCGTTCGGGTCAGAAACATAGCCGCTGACGACGACTGCGCCGTTCTGCACGGTCGCGGTCATGCCGTCGGGCACGGTCGCGGAGACGATCTCGAAGCCGGCATCGCCGAAGGCATCGTTGATGGCGTCGACCGCTTCAAGCTCTGCCTTGGTGATGATCGTTTCGTTGTTGAGCACCTGGTTCACGTTGACGGTGAGTTCGGCCTTGCCGTCGACGAACGCCTTCGACTCGAAGCCGTTGTCCATCTCGTTGCCGTTGGCGACGACATAGAAGATGCGCTGCGCCGTGTCGCGCGTCCAGAACCACTGCGTCGGGCTGGCAACTTCCTTCATGGAGCCGTCTGCCTGCGCCTGATCGATGTAGACCATGCCGTCTCTCCACTCGCCCTTCGTGTAACCGGTGGAGGAGCCGAGCGGGATGGTGTGTGCACGGGCGATGGTATCGCCGTTCCATGCGGGGGTGTCTTCAGAATACATATCCGTTACGGAGACGCCGTCGAAGCCCCATTCATTTTCATAGAGCTGGATGTTGGTCGCGTAGCCGACGGAGGTGGAGAGACCGATGTGGTTGAATGCGGACATGGTGCCGTTGCCGTTGCCGTCGGTGATGCAAAGTTCGAAGACCTTGGCGTAGATCTCGCGGATGGCCTGCTCGGTGGCGAAGGTCATCGTGCCCATACGGCTGGTCTCCTGGTCGTTCAGGTAGATATGCTTGATGTAAGGGTGCATGCCCATTTCGGTCGCGCCCTTGATGACTGCGGCAGCGACGATACCGCCCTGCACGCCGTCCTGCGAGTAGTACTCGAAGTTACGGCCTGCCAGCGGGTTGCGGTGGGTGTTCATCGCGGGGCCGTACCAGCCGTTGACGTTCATCCACAGAGCCTCGTTGCCGACGGCATGGCCCTGCTCGTACGCGAGCTCTGCATTCCAGGTGGAAGCGATGACGGGAGCGCCGACCCAGCCCCAACCGACGACGGAAGTGCCGTCTGCGAGGACGCCGTTCTTCAGCTGGTTCGGGCCGTCGGGATCGACCGTGCGGGGTTTATCGACAGATTCGACGGCAGCCGTGGAGAAGGAGCCGCTGGTGACGACTGCGGTGAGCTCGTCCCAAGTAAACTGGTCCATGAAGGTGGTCCACTGCGGATCGTCGAGGGGGATGCCCTTCATATCCTGCAGGGTGATGGCGTACAGGCCGTCTGCGCCGAGGACGCCCGTGCCCTGCGTCCAGCCCTCGACGTCAGATTCGTCTTTGAGCCAGAGGTTGTTATAATCGGTCTCGATCGCGGCGGTCAGGCGGTTGTCGTTATCGAAGGCAGCCGTACCTGCGTTGGCGGGAGCGCCGCTGTTTTTGGAGATGTGCTGGTTGTCGATCGCGCGGAATGCCTTCTCTTTGAAGGTGCGGTTGCTTTCGCTGTCGAGCATGTAACCGAGCTGCAGCTGCATGTCGTTCGGGTCGCCGGGCTCCCAATCCATTTCGAGGGCGACTTCGTCACCGTCGATGAGGTCCTGACGGCTCAGGTAATGATCTTCTTCGTTCAGCAGCCAGTTGCTGGAGAGGGTGTTGTACAGCTCCCACCCGTTGCCCGTCTGCGAATAGATGTTGTTCGGGGTATCGGGATCGTCGTCCTGCTCGTAGTTGATGTCGGCAGCGGCGGTCAGCGTGCTTTCGAGGAGCACGTCGTGCGAGTTGTCCATGATCTTGAGCACGACGTCGCCCGCATCGATCTCGTAACCGGCGTGATCGTTGCTGTTGGCATCGTTGTAGTCGAAGGTCGCAAGATCTTTGGCGTTGATGGTGACGGTGACCGTCTCGGTCGCGCCCGGCTCGATGATGTCCGTCTTGGTGTAGCCGACCAGGTTGACGGCAGCCTTTTCGATCTCACCTTCGAAGTACTCGGGCGAGCTGTACAGCTGCACGACCGTCTTGCCGGCAACGTCGCCCGTGTTTTCTACGTCGACGGTGACGGTGATGTCCTCTTCCATGTTCGCTTCTGCGAGGCTGCTCGCGCTGACACGCATGTTCGAATACTCAAACGTGGTGTAGGAGAGGCCGTAGCCGAACGGATACGCGACCGCTTCGTCGTACCAGGCGTCTGCCGTAGCAGCGTCCGTCGCGGCGGCGAGCTCTTCGTACACGGTCTCGTAGTAACGGTAGCCCATGTAGATGCCTTCGGCGTAGTCGATGGCGAGGTGGTAAGAGCTGTTTTCGGTGTAGTTCGGGACGGAGGGATCCATCACCATGTGGATGGTGCTGCTTCCGTCGCCGGAACTACGGGCGCCGCCCGCAGAGCCGTTGACGCCGCCCGTGACCTGTTCGCCGTTGATGGCATAGTTGGACGCGGTGTAGCCGAGCGAGTTATACATGGTGGGGTCGGTGTAGAAATCGTTCATCCAGAAGTCGACGAGGCGGCCGGAGGGATTGATCCTGCCGGCGAGGATGCCGCCGAGCGCCAGGTTGCCGTTCCAGCCGGGGGTGCCGAGCCAGAGGATGGCGTCGAAGTCTTCGTCGTTGATGATGTTGGCGATCTCCATGACTGCAGGGGTCTGCAGGAGGATGACGACCTTATCGAAGTTGCCCTGCGCCTTCTGGTACTTGACATAGGCGAGCAGCGCTTCTTCGGCGTCGGTCAGGGTGAGATAATGATCGGTCGCATCTTCGTGGCCTTCGACGTCGTGCGACTGGTTGTCGACGAACTCGGAACCCGTACGGCTGATCGTGACGATCGCGGTGCTGTAATCTTCGAAAGAAGACTCGACAGACGCGAAGAAGTTGTCCGCAGCATAGCTGTACTTATGGCCCTGGAACTCGACCGTACCGTTGGTGTCGTCTTTGGTCATGTACGTGTAGTCGGCAGCGTCGCCTCTTTCGTTGACGCCGATGCCCTTGGTGCCGACGAGCGCTTCTGCCGCGGCGTTGATCGCAAAGCCGTCGGCCTCGTTGTACTCAAGGCCCTCATAGACGGTCTTTTCGGTCTCACCGATCCAGTCGTTTTCGGCAGCGATAGTCGCGTTGGTCGGAACGCCCTGCGCGCCCGAGCCGCCGCCGCCATACTCCATGAACGCACTGAGGACAGTGACGTTCTTTTCACCCGAAGCAAGCGGAAGTGCGTTGTTCTGGTTCTTCATCAGAACGAAGCCTTCGCCGGCGATCTCGATGTTGAGTTCGCTGCTCGCCTTAATGGTCTCCATGTACGAATCGTAGTCCGACTCATACATGTCCTGCGCAGCATCAAGCACGCCGGCGTTCGCCTTCAGCATGCCGGGCGCCATAAAGCTCGTAAACGCCATTGCGGACGCAAGAAGTCCGATGGCGAGCTTTGAAAAGCGCCGATTGATTGCCTTGCTTTTCATACAATTCCTCCAATATATATTTTATTTACACGGAATTTCTTCCGTACAAACCGAAGTTGATGCGCGCCCTTCGTACGCGAGGGCGCCGCCGCTGTAACTTTTACCCAACAGACAAGAAAAATCTTCCTTTTTCCGCCGCGAAACGGGGATCTTGCTGCCGCCGACGTACACGTTTTCGCCGTCGAACCGCTCGACGTAGCGCAGGTTGACCATGTATTTGGCAGAGCAGCGGTAAAAGCCCATCTGCTCGAGCAGCTTTTCTTCTCCGCACAGCTGCCCGCGCGTTGTCACGCTGCCGCCGAACAGATGATAGATGAGGAAGCGGCCGTTTACCTCCACGAACTGCACGTCTTTGGCGTAGACGCGGCGGCACCAGGCGCCGCCCTCGAGGAGGATGCTCTTGTCACGCTCCCGCCGCACGCGGCGGCAGGCGCGCTTGAACGCGCTCGCGAACAGGTTGTACTCGACGGGGACGGTCAAAAAGCCCGCCGCCTCGATCATATAACCGTTGACGGCGGAAGCGGCGTCGCCCGATACGAGGATGACGCCCGCGCGCGGCGCGGCCTTGCGCAGGGAAAAGAGGTCGCCCTCTCCGCCCGTAAAGCTGCTGAATACGACGGCGTACATATCCGGGCAAAGAGACGCGGCGAACGCTTCGAGGTCAGAAACGAGGGCGCAGCGGCACAGTTTGCCCATAGACGCACAACACACCCCCGTAAGCGCCCTTAAGGCGCCCGCGAGCTTTTTGTCATCGCTGACGATCGCTATCTGGATCAGCTGGTCTTCGCCGCTCATTCGACCCTGTACCCTTTCTCCGGTGCGTACATCTATTGTTTTAATAGATGTACGGTTTTTTTATTTTTTTCGCTTACATGATACATTTTATCACGCGATGGTCACCTTGTCAATACCTATTTCCAAAAAAAGAAAAAATTTTTCATTGCCGTGTAAAACGGGCGTTGTTTTTCGCCGCGATCGTGCAGCCGCCCGCGCGCCGTGTACGTCTATTAAAACAATAGGCGTACGATTTTTCTTTCCTTATTATATAATGGTGACAGATAGATGCGCCCGCCGCCCTTGTGCGGCGGGCGCTTTTTACAGCAACTTTCCCAATTTGTTCATCATCTCCCGCTTGTGCTCCCAGAGGCTGTGCGCATACCGGTTGAGCGTGATCGCCGCGTTCTGATGCCCGAGGATCTCTGAAAGCGTCTTGACGTCCATGCCGCACTCCAGCGCGCGGGTCGCGAAGGTGTGGCGGAGGGCGTGGAAGCCCTTGTGGCGAATATTTTCGCGGTCTAAAAGCCGCTCGAACGTCTTTTGGTAAGAGCGCAGCGAAACGTCTGCTCCGCCCTTGCCGCTGATGACGAAGCTGCCCCGGCTGCGCTGTTTGACGGCCTTCAGATAGGGCAAAAGCTGCTTCGGCACGGGGATCTTGCGCTTGGAGGACGCCGTTTTGGGCGTATCCAGCAGCCAGACGTATCGCCCGCCCTGCCAGCGGTCGCGGCAGGTCTTCGTCACGGAGAGCATCCCCTTCTGCAAGTCGATATCCGCCCATTGCAGCGCCATCAGCTCCCCGATGCGCAGACCCGTATAGAGGCATAAGACGATGCCGCAGAGGCGATCTTTGCCGCTCCCGAAGACGCAGCGCTCGATCTTTTTCTGTTCCGCGACGGAGAAGCAGCTCACCTCCTTTTCGCGCGGCTTGGGCATACGGATGCTGTCCGTATATTCGCGGTCGGTGCCGCCCGTCCGCTGCGCCGCTTTCAGCGAGCTTTTGAGCACGGAAATGATGCCGCCGACGGTGTTGGCGGCATAGCGCCCGCACAGCCCCGCCGTAAACGCCTGCAAGACGGCGGGGCGCAGCGCGTCCAGCTCGTAGCCGCCCAAACAGGGGATGAGCTGCCTGCGCGCGACGCCCTCGTAATGCTCGAACGTGCGCTGCTTGACCGTCGGACGGACATAAAAATGCAGCCATTGCGTGATCCGATCTTTGTACTTCATCTGCATCCACCTCGTTTTTTTGATGCAATGATAGCACGCACCGCCAAACGAGGCAATTACATAGCCCGCCATTCTCCCTCTTGGCGGGAAAATTTTTGCGCGCCCTCCCCGCCCCGCCATGTTCCCGCGCAAATATTGATATTTTGCGGCGAACGCTCCGCCGGCCGCCCGCCCTCGCACTTTACCGCCGCGATCTCGGCGATGCGCGCGCCCGATGAATTGTCAAACTAATTGCAACACTTGAGAAGATTTTCTTGGATCAAATCTTGCGGTGTTCTGAAGTGCAAAACTTTCTTGGGCCTGGCGTTGATCAACGCCAGGTTCTTTTTTAGTGTTGCGGGACTCTCCCTCGAAAGGTTTCTGCCTTTGGGATAAAACTCCCGCAAAAGCCCGTTCAGGTTCTCATTCGTCCCTTTCTGCCATGCGCAATACGGATCCGCAAAGTACATATCGCAGTG
>CALVXB010000012.1 GCA_944368775.1 uncultured Clostridia bacterium
TCGGCGGGAACTTCTTCCGCTTCGGCGGGAGCTACCTCCGCTTCGGCGGGAGCTACCTCCGCTTGGGCGGGAGCTTCCTCTACATCGGCGGGAACTTCTTCCGCTTCGGCGGGAACTTCCTCCGCTTCGGCGGGAGCTTCCTCCGCTTCGGCGGGAACTTCTTCCTCTTCGGCGGGAACTTCTTCCGCTTCGGCGGGAACTTCCTCCGCTTCGGCAGGAGCTTTCGCGTCTGCGAGATACATATCTTCACCCGCAACGGGGGCGCCGTTCGTATCGACGGGATAGCCGTTTTCGTCGACGGGGTAGCCGTTTTCGTCGACGGGGTAGCCGTTCATATCGACGGGATAGCCGTTTTCGTCGACGGGGTACGCCTGCGCATCGGTGAGTGCCGCTTCCGCCTCGCGGCGGGCGCGCACGGCCTTGCGCCACTTTACGATCGCGACGATGTCGGCGATGAGCAGCGCCGCGACGACGACTGCGAGCGCCGCGACCGCCGCAATGTGCGATGTGGGCACGACGAGCAGACCCATCGGCGCCAGCGCGTACAGCGGCTTGTTTTGCTGCGCGCCGTATGCCGCATCGGGGCCGTAGCCGCCATCTTGGGGCGCGCCGCCGTTCCCTGCGGGATCGTAGCCGCCATCTTGGGGCGCGCCGCCGTTCCCTGCGGGGCCGTAGCCGCCATCTTGGGGCGCGCCGCCGTTCCCTGCGGGATCGTAGCCGCCATCTTGGGGCGCGCCGCCCTCTTCGGGCGGGCGCTGCGCGCGCTTCTTCAAATTGATGAACACGATGAGCAGCACGAGCAGGATCAGCGCGAGCACGGCGAGCAGGATGATCAGCCACAGCAGCGAGTCGATCTTTTCGGTGACCGTCCAGGTGAGGACGACGCCCTGCGAGAAGTCTTCGCCCTCTTCTGCCGCCCACGCATAGTTTGCCGCGTCGGTCAGCGTGAAGATGACGGTATAGTTGCCTTCCTGATCCGCGACCAGCTTCATCTGCCCGTTTTCGAGCTCGAAGCGCGCGGCGGAATTTACCTGCATATAAGTGCCGTCGTAGCCGAGAACGGCGACGGAGACCGTTTTGCCGTCATACACGGATGCGGCCTCGCGCAGCCCTTCTTCGCCCAGCGAAGGCGCCTCAATGAGCGCGCGCGCCACCGTGAAGGTGCAGACGGCGCTCGCGTCGTTGTAGTTGTCGCCCCCGGCGGTGACGGTCAGCTTGAAGGAGCCCGCCTTGGTCGGCGCCTCGCTCGCATCCCAGAAGGTGCCGTCGTTGGCGTTGCCGGTATAGCGCAGCGTGACGGTGCAGCCTTCGGACACGTCGATGACGGGCTCGTTGGGCTTCTGCCCGTACGTCCAGCCTTCGACGGAGACGCTCAGCTGCATTTCGGCGCGCGCGATGGAGAACGTCGCCTCCGCGCTGCCCGCCAAATAGTTAGGGGATACGCCGACCTGCACGGTCAGCGTGTAGCGGCCGGCCTGCGTCGGCGGCTGCGTGTAGATCAGGCTGCCGTCCGTATAGGTAACGCTTTGGATATACTCTGCGAGGAAGGCGGGGGTCAGCTCGAACTCGTTTGCCGTCTGCCCGTACGTCCAGCCCTCGATGGTCAGGCCGAGATCCGCCTCGGCGCGCAACACGGCAAAGTCATCCGCCGCAACGCCGCCGAAGTAGTTATCCGACTGCGCGACGGTGACGGTGAGCATATATTCGCCCGCTTCCGTCGGCGCCTCGGCGCTCTCGTAAGCCGCGCCCGCGTTGGTCGTACCCGTGTACAGCACGCTCACGGCGCCGCCGCCGAGGTTGCCGCTCAAGCGGTAGCCGTTCGCCTCTTCGCCGTACGTCCAATCGTCGATGGAGACCGCGAGCCCGCCGGCGATCGCCTGCCGCTCGACGGTGATGGTGACGTACACTTCCGCCGCCTCGTAGTTGGCAGTCTGCGCCGCGTAGATGCGCACGCGCAGCCCGTCGCCCTCGGCGACCGTCGTAAAGGTGTTGTTTGCATAGACGAGCGTCGTTTCGCCGTGATTGAGCGTCGCGCCGCCCTCGACCGTCTGCTCCGCACCCGTGTAGACGTAGTGCGTGCGCACGCCGCTCGTGTCGATGACCGCCTCCGCGCGCTCGATGACGAGCTCCGCATCCTCGCACACGATGGTCAGCGACGCGTTGCTCGTGCGCGCCTCCACCGTGTAGGTACCCGCCTTGACAGGCGCCTCGGCAGAGCTCCACGCCGTGCCGTCGTTGGCGGTGCCGGTGTAATAGAGGTAGACGTCCGCGGGAAGCACGCCGTCCAAACTGACGAGCGTCGCGGCGACGGGCCGGCCGTCATAGACGCGATCTTCGGGAAGGACGATCTGCAGGCGCAGCGACTGCGGCAGGATGGTGTAGACGCCGTCCACCGTGCGCAGCGTGTAGTTCGCAGTCATGCCGCCCACATCGATAGAGATGACATACGAGCCGATCTCGCTGCCCTCTTGGCGGGTGAGCAGGACGACGACGAGGCCGTCCGCCGCATCGCGTTCAAACACTGTGCTGCTCGCGTGCCAGGTCAGCGCGGCGTTTTCGCCGTAGATGACCGACTTGTCGTCTGCCGTGACGGTGACCGCCAGCGGGCTGATGTGCAGCACTTCGGTCGTGCCGACCAGCGTGTAGTTGGCCAGCGCAAAGCCCTCGTCGGCTGCGCCGATGACGTCGAAGGTATAGCCGCCCTCGTTGACGTTGCGGAACTCGAAGGTGCGCAGCGTGAGCATGACGGCGTCGCCGTTCACGTCGATAAAGTACGCGCGGACGGAGCCGAATTGGTCTGCGCCGTTGTAGGTAAAGTTATCCCGCGACCAGACGACCGAAACGGACTTGGGCGCGATGGTGAAATCTTCCTGCCCGCCGACGAGCACATAGCCCGCGGGCGCGCTCGTGACGGTAAAGGTGTAATTGCCCGCGTCGATAAAGGCGCGGTCGGGCGCGACGGTCAGCGCGACGCGCTCGTTATTCGCGTCGTAGAAGTACGCCGTGACGCGCGCAGATTGATCGCCGCCGTTGTAGACGAAGTTTGCGCCCTCCCAAACGACGGCCGCATAGCGCGCCTCGACGGTGATCGTCGCCGTCAGCGCAAAGGTCGCTGCGCCGCCATCGAACGTATAGTTGGGGCTCGTCGCCGTGACGGTGACGGAGATCTGCTTGCTGCCGACCTCGGTGAGGCCTTCGCCGACCGCGTACGTCAGGCCGATGCCGTCCGCCGCATACAGCTGCGCCGCGGTGAGCAGGCCGTCGGAATCGGGCACGCCGCCGACGCGCAGCGTCAGGTTGTGCTCGGTGCCGTCGTAGATGGCGGTCGCGTCGCTCCAATCGAGCACGCTCGTGTTGTAGGTGCCCTTGTTGACGGTAAATTCGCTCCAATCGGACATTGCCGCGGGGAAGTTGCCGTCTGCGATGACGCCGCGCACGCGGTAGTCGCCCGCCGTCCAGACGAAGCTGCTGCCGACGGTGACGGACGCCCATTCTTCGCCGTCAAAGTACTGATACTCATAGCGGAACGCAGTCACGTTCAGTTCGTTTTCGCCCGCCGAAGCGGTCGAATCCGCTTTGACGGTCACGCTTGCGGCGGTGTTTTCGCCCCAATGCACGACGGTGAGCTGCGGCGCGGTGACGGTGACGTCCTCCGCCTCGAGCGGGAGGATACTCCACGTCAGCCGCAGCAGCGACGAGCCGTTCTCGAAGCAATAGTTGCGGTACACAGCGTCGCTCAGCGTCAGCGTCGCGATATAGTCGCCGACATTGGTGTTTTCGCCCGCGTTCAGCAGGATGAGGCCTGCTGCATCAAAGTACTCTGCAAACTCTTGGACGCCGCCGATATACGCCACGTTGTCGCGCGGCAGCGTCTGCGCGTTGCCCGTGTAGTAGACGTCGGTGACGGTGAAATCGTCACTTTCGACCGTCTGCTTCTGCACGGTGAATTCTTTCGCAAATTCGGACGAATCGGTAAAGGTGTAGTTGCAGACCGCGCCCTGTTTCATCAGCGGGAACACCCAAACGGTACCAGCGTTGACATCCGTCGCAAACTTGCCTTCCGTATAGCCGCTGTACCACAGGCTGATGTAGTCTGCGACCTCGGAGAATTTGATGGTCGTCTCGGTGCCGTCGCCCAGCAACACGGTGACGTCGCTGTCCAAAGCGATATACGCCGCGTCATCTGCCGTCAACTTCCCGTACACCATGCCGCTTGCATTGGGAACGGTGATCTCGATATCCGTGATCGTTGCGGGATCGATGGTAACGTAGCCGCGCTCGATATGCGTGATCGTATAGTTGGTGAACTCGGTACCCGAAAGCGCGATCTCGTAGCTGCCGACGTTCCACGGGCCGCTGCCCGCGAGGGCAGCCGCGATACCCTTCCACTCGTTTTGATCGATCTCCTGCGGCAAGCTGCTCAAAGCGATCGGGTCGCCGTTTGCCCCCAGCACGACAAAGCCCAGATAGCCAAAGTCGTTGGCTGCGCCGACGGTATCCAAAGCAGGCGCATTGCCGGTATAGATGACGGGCTCGGCATCCTCGACCACGACGGTCACCGCCACCTTTTCGATGGTGTAGTTGCCGCTCGTCTTGTCATCAAACGCTTCCGCCAGCACATAGTTGTCATCTCTCGTGGCAAAGCCGGTGACGGTGAAGGTATAGCCGCCCGCGTTGACGAAGCCGTTATCGCCATTCACCTCGATGGTGAGGTCGCCGACCGAGCCGTCCGCCTTGATGAAGTAGGCGTGTACGTATTCGCTCAAGTCATCGCCCGTGTAGGCAAAGTTGTTCTGCGTCGACCACACGACGCTGTCGACAGTCACGGCCGTGATGGTGACTTTCGCCGTCAGCTCCATTTCCGTATCATTGTTGTCAAAACGGAAGTTGGTCGCGTACGGCCCGACGAGCGCGAGGGTGGCGGTCACCGTCTGTGCGTCCTGCGAAACGTTCGTCGCGCCGCCTTCATAGTCGGTGACGCGCACGCCCGTCGGCGGGTTGCCCAGCGTCGGGCGCTGCAATTCGCCGTTGTACTCGTAGGTATATTCATCTTGTTCAAACCCGTAGTCGCCGAGGTCAAAGGTCGCGGGGGTGATCGTCCACGTCAGCTCGACAGCAGCCGTGGCGGCATCGCCCGTTTCGCCCGCCCAGCAATAGTTGTTGCCGGCGATGGACTTGAAGGAAATGGTAACTGTGTACTCGCCCACGTTGTTGGCGGCGACGTTGCCGTTTGCATACGACGCGCCCGACGTGACGCTGAAGGACATCAGCTCGGCATCGAAACCGTACAACTGCGCAAGCTGCGCCGCGAGAGACTGATCCTCGCCGGGGAGATAGGCGCTCGTGTAAGACACATCGCCGCTGCCCGCATTGACCGCGCCGATGGTCGGCTTGGCGAGCGCTTTCAGCGAGATCGTCCACTCAAACGCGATCGGATCGCTGCCGCTTGCCCACACGAAGTTGCCGCTCGCGAGGCTGACGATTGCGGTGTAATCGCCCGCATTGACGCCCGTATTGCCGGAGAGCACCATCGCGTCGACCGTCTGCCCGTTGGGGAGTTCATACGTCGCCGCAAAGCCGCTCGGCGTGTACGTCTGCGCATTGCCGTCATAAGTAAATTCGGTCTCGTCCGCATCCGTCGGCGCGGTCAGTTCGCGCGGCGACACGGTGAAGTGCGCATAGCCGAATGCCATGCCGTAGATGTTGTCCTCCGCGGCGGGCACGAGCACGCGCAGCCAATAGCTGCCCGCGGGGAGCATGGTCAGATCGTCCACGACCGCATAGCCGAGGTTTTCGCGATCGTCGTCGGAAATACCTTCCTCGCCCGCCGCGTAGGCAAAGACGAAGGTGCTTGCATCTGCCGAAACGGTCGGCGAAATGGTGACGACAGGGTCGGGCAGATCTTCTTCCGCCACGCCGTACGTCCAGCCATTCTGCGTCACCTCGACGGTGATGACCGACTGCGAGACGGTAAAGCGGATGGTGCGGGCTTCTGTGTTGCCATCATCGGGATAATACCAATCGTAGTTATCGGGGTCGATCAGCTCGAAGGTGATCCAATACTCGCCCAGCGCGTCCGGCACTTCTACGTAGTAGCCCTCGCTGTCCGATTTAATATCATCCGCCTCAAAGCTGTCGCTGGTGTAAAACTGCATGACGGTCGGGTCATACCCGCGGAGGCGGTTGATGGCGCCGCTCGCCGCATCCTGCGCAAACGATTGGACGTCCCAATTGACGGTCACCTGCTTCTGCTCTACGGTAAAGGAATACTGCGCGGTGTAGCCCGTGTAGTTTGCCGTATTAGCGATGCTCACCCTTATGTAGTAGGTGCCTGCGTCCGTATCGCTGTCAAAGCCGCCCTCGTATTTATCTGTGCAGCTTGCGTCTGTGAAGTACTCGACCGTGAACGCAAACTCTACGCTGTCGTCGGCTGTTTCGTTGACGAACTCCGCTGCGATGATTTGGGAAACATTGCCTTCCGTGATCGGCGCGGCGGCGTCTGCGTTGCCGTACGTCCAGCCCCAATCGTCCGTGTCGGGCGCATCCCAAGTGACTTCGTTCTGCTTGATGATGACGGTAAAACTGCCCGTCGCATCGTCGTAGTTGTCCGCTTTGACGGTGTAGTTGACGGTATAGGTGCCCGCGCCGACGAGGGTGCTGTTGCTGTTATTCTTTTGAATCGTAAACTCGTACGACAGATCTGCGCCCGTGCCCGTGGAGGCGGTAAAGTCGAGTACATCCGTCGCGAAGGCGCTCAGCGCGCTGCCGTCCAGCAGCACATACTCGCCGCCCGTGTACCAGACTTCCGTCGAACTGTTGACGGTAACGACGATCTCGCTTGCGACCACCTCGAAGGTGCCCGCGTTGCCCGTGCCGCTCTGATAGTTCGCGTCGCCGGTGAAGGTGACGGCGTAGTTGTCATTGATCGCCGTGCCGACGATAAAGTAGTCGCCGACGGCGAGGCTATCCCAGCCGCTCGTGATCGGCGTGCCGTTCGCCATATACACGCCGAGCGTGTACACGTTGCCCGCGTTGTGGCCGTTGGCAAAGGTGCCGCTCGTCAGCTCCGCGGAGAGGCTATTCGACGCTTCCCACACGGCATTCGTTCCGTAAGTGAGGTTGAGCTTAGAAGCAATCGCAAAGGTGATCGGGCGCTTGTCGACGGTGAGTTTTGCTTCCGCGCCGCTATACGCAAAGGTATAATTGCCGTCGGAATCGACATTATTCATGCCGCTGATGGTGATATTGAAGGTGCTGCCCGCGTTTGAAGTCACGGTATAGCCGCCCAAGTTGAAGTTGAGCGCTGCGAGCACGTCTGCCTGCACGGCGGAGTCTTTGCCGAGGAAGGCGTCGCCGCTGCCGTTCGTGCGACTGAACGCGATGAGGTCGCGCAGAGCGTTTTCGTCAACATTGTCGCCGTAGATGACGTTTGTGTCGCCCGTAAAGGAGATGGTGATCTCGCGCTGCGTGATTTCGTACAGCACGGTGCCGCCGCTGCCCGGGGTACTGCTTTCCAGCGTGACGGCGTAGTTTTTATCCGTCAAAGTTTCGACGAGGCGGATGTAGTAGGTGTCGACATCCGGCGTGCCGCTCAAAGCGACGCCGTTCGCATCCGTCACCTGCAGCGTGTAGGCGGTGTCGCCCGTAATGACTGCCTGTTTACCGTCATCGGCGGTCGTCGTGACGTTGACCGCGCTCTCCGGGATATCGAACCCGTCGCCGTACTCTCTGCTCTGCGGCGTCACCGTGACGGTGATGGGGCGCTGCCCGATGCTGTAACCCTGCGTGCGGCCGCCGTTCGTATCCGCCATGCAGTAGTTGCCGTCTGCCGAAAGGTAGCCGTACGTCGTGCCGGAGCTTCCGCTCGTAAAGCTCGCCGTAAAGGTGTAATCGCCGGCGTCTGTAAAGGTATTGCCGCCGCTCGTCAGGGTGACGGTCATCGAGGCCGTGCTATCGCTCTCGCTGCCGCCGATCCACAAATTATAGCTTGCGGCAATGCCATCATCCTGCTCGGTGCCGTTGTAGATGAAGGTCGTATCCGTCTGCGTCCAGGCCACATCGACCTCGCGCGGGCGGATGGTAAAGGTCGCACTCCAGCCGCTGTATTGGTAGTTGTCGTCCCCTGTCGCCGAGTCGACGGTCACCGTGTAGGTGCCCGCATTTGTCGGCACGGTCGTGGTAGGTTCCCCGCCGTTCTCCTGGTAGTAGATGGCGAGGTCGACTTCCTCGCCGTCAACTGCGCCCGTCGCCGTGATGAGGTATGCGATGGGGCTGCCGTTATAGGTGCGATATTCATCCGACATTTCACCGAACTCAAAGCTCAGCGCCTGCGCGGTGACGGTCAGCGTGCCCGCCACATAGGTGACGGTGTAGTTAGGGATCTCCGTGCTGCCCTCTTTTACCGTGATCGTATAATCGTCGACGGGGCTGCCCTTTGCGTAATTGCAATCGAACACATAATGCGTGCCCGCTGCGAGGCCGAGGCTATCCGCCGTTTCGCCGTTGACAAAGCCCTCGATCTTCGCGGTGTAGGTGGGAACTTCCGCATTGTAGACGATGTTAAAGTCATTCGCCGTAATGGTCAGCGCAGCGCGCTCTACCGTAAAGGAATACTCGCCGACGAGCGCGTCGAAGTTGCCTTCGCTGCCCGCGACGGTCACCGTGACGTAATAGGTGCCCGCGGGGGTCGCGCTGTCAAAGCTGCCCACGTACGCCTGCGTGCGGCTCGAATCGGTGAAGTACTCGATGGCAGCCGTGCCGATGATGCCGCTCGCCGCCGTGCCGTTTGCAAACTTGGCGACGGGCGTCGTCTCCGCCGTCGCGGTGCCGCCGTACGTCCAATCGCCGCGGCTGTATTCGGTGCTCCAAACGAGGGTGTTCTTTTGAATGTTCAGCGTAAAGTCGCCGCTCGCCGGCGCGTGATTGTCTGCGGTGACGATATAGTAGACGGTATAGTTGCCCGCCGCGGTCAGCTCGGTCACGGTGTTCGAATCGACGGTAAACTCGACATTGTAATCAAGCCCCGCAGTCGTCGTGATATTGAGGTAGTCTGCAAGTTCGTAGGCGCTGCCCGTGTACCAAATGCCATCGGTGGACTTTTCCGTAACGGAGATGGTCGCGGTCGCGATCGTAAACTCGGTGCCGTTCGTCGTCGTATAGGTGTAGTTGGTATTCTCCACCATCGTGACGACGGCGCGGTAGGTGCCGACCTGCGTCGGGGCGCCATCCAAATCGCTCCATTCGCTGCCATTCCCCTGCACCTGATACGAGAGGGTCAGCTCGGGCTGCGTGCCGGCAAAGCCGCTTTCGATGTTGGTTTGATACGTCGCCTCTTTTGCGCTGCCGTCATAGACGAGGCTGCTCGGGTTGGTGATAGTGACTTCGAGCTCGAAGGGTTTGACCGTCAGCGTGCCGCTCTCGGTTGCCACCGTGTAGTTGGCGACGGTGTAGGTGCCTTCGGTGAAGGAAACGGTGTAATCTTTGGCATCGTCGCCTGCCGTGTAGCCGTCCTCATACGCGATTGCAACGTTCGCGAGGATCGTATTGAGAGCATCGCCGTAATAGAGGGTGCCGCTCGCCAGCGCGTAGGTGTATGCGGGCGCGGCGCTGCCGTACGTCGTCTCGGCGTCGTTGACCTCGATCGTGATCGATGCCCTGTTGACGGTGTACGTCGTCTCGCTCGTATAGACGGGGCTTGCCAAATTGCCGCTGACGACGTAATTTTTATTGCCGATGGTGACGGTCACCTTGTAGCTGCCCGCCATGGTGGGCACGGTGGCGCCGTTGTACGTCGTCGTTCCGTCGTTGGCGGTGCCGCTGTATGTATAGGTAAGGTTGAGGTCGTCTGTGCCGACGATGCCCTCAAACGTCGCCGAGGCCGCGTTCGTCGTGCCGTAGGTGGTGGTCAACCCATTCCATTGCGGCGCGCCCAAAACCTTCGGGTTGACGGTGAAGTCGCCCTCGAACGCGCGGAACGAGAAGTTATCCGTTTCGGCAACTTCCACGCGCCATTCGTATTCGCCAGCCTGCAGCTTCAAGCCATCTGTAAAATTGAGCCAAGTATTACTGCCATTGACCGGACGATAGAAGATCGTCCGATGAGCCCATTGAACCTCGGTCAAATCAGCGCCTGAAAGGTCAATCTCGAGCGTCGGCGTTGTGATCGTATCACCATATGTAAAGTCGGTCGATTCAACTGTCGCGGTATAGATCGTCTTTGTAATGGCGTAGAACAGGCGGACGATCGACGTATTGCCATCTTGATAATGGTCTGTAACGTCCGTTCCTCCTGCCATCTCAAAACTATCAAAGTCGTCGTCCCACTCGTAGTTGTCCTGATCGTCGAGGGTAAGCGTCAGCCAATAGACGCCGACGGCGCTGCTATTTGAAGTTTCATAATTGACAGTCCACCCTGCATCGCGTTCGCCGCTCGTCGGAATGCCGGTCGGGCACCAAACTTGCCCGTCATACTCTTCCGAACGCGTAAATTCCGGAATCGCGACCACGAATTTTTGAATGGTAAATTCGATGATATAATCATCCGCCGTGTAGTTGGTCGTGTCTTTCAGCGAGATGACGACGCGATAGTTGCCCGCACCCAACGTATCGGCAAGGGCGACGTTCGACCAGCCGCCGGCTCCGTCCGAGACCTGATACTGCACGTTGCAGTCGGCAAGCGTAAAGGTGAGGTTTGCCGTGCCGTTGACCGTGCCGCTCGTGAGGGTGAGTTTGTGCTCGGTCAGCGGGTCCTTATAATACCACGTTGCGGTATCGTCGAGCGCGGCGTTGATCGTCGCACTGCCCTGCTCGACCGCAAAGGTGTACACCTTTGTGCAGCCGAGCGTATTGGCGGTGCCTTCCACCGAGAGGACGAGGGTATAGCTGCCCACGGGGGCGTCCTTCGGCATTTCGCCCGTCGCATAGGCCGTGCCGGTCGTGACGTTGCTGCCCTCGTAGAAGGTATAGTCGATCTGCTGCCCGTCCTGTGTAAAGGCGAGCTCCGCGGCAAGGGTATCGACGTCGGTCGGCGTGTAGCCGTACGTCCAGCTCGCAAAGCTATCGCTTGCCGTGATCTCGTTTTGCGCCTTGTTGATGGTCCACTCGAGCACGACCGAAGAAGGCGTATCGCCGGGGTTTACGCCCGCGCCCGTCCAAGTATAGTTACTCCCTTTCAGCGTGACGGTGAGGGTATATGTGCCCGCATTCGTCGCGGTGAGGGCATCGTTGTTGTTAAACGTGACGGAGCCGCCGCCCGTCGTGCCGTTCATGATGTCGGCGTCAAAGTTGTTGACGGCGACCGTCTGTTGTTCACCGGTATAGGTGTAGGGATCATTCAACGTCAGCGTCGGCTTTGTAACTTGCTTGCGCAGCACGGTAAAGTCGGCCGCCGTGCCGCTTGCCGCGTCGTAATTGCCCGTTCCGGTCACCTGATAGCGAACGGAATAATTGCCCGCGTTCAGATCGCTTCCGCCGTTTGCCGCGAGGAAATTCGCCCACGTCTGATAGCTGCTTCCGTTTGCAGAGAAGTAGTAGCCGCCGACGGTAGAGGCATCCAGCTCCGTTCTTCCATTATCCCCGCCGACGGACACGGTGACGCCCGAGGGCTCTTGCGCCGTATCGCCATACGTCCAGCCGCTCATCGAGAGGCTGCCGCCGAAGATGATGGTGCCCTTTTCGACTTCGATCGTGCCGGTGCCGTTCAAAAGCGCGGGCGCGCCCGTGCTGCCCACCGCCGCGACGTTGTCGTTGCCCGGGTAGTAGACGTGCAGGTAATAGGTGCCGACGTTCCAATCGAGGGAACTTTCGGAAATGGTAAACGGGGTATCCGCATTGTTATAGGTCAGCGTGACGACGATGTCGCCGTCATCGATCTCGCCGAGGTCGGCGTCGAACGCGCTCGAAAGCCCCGCTTTGATCTGTGCGAGGGTGACGGGCGTTTCGCCGTACTGCCATGTTGCGCCGGTATAGCTGACGGTGTTTTTCGCCTTGGCGATGGTAAAGTTGATATAGTCGCTCTCCGCGCCGTGGAAGTTATCCGTCTCGGCGACCGCCACTTTCACGCGGTAGCTGCCCGCATCGTTGGGCACGCCGTTTTTGAGATCTTCCGCCTGCACCTGCGTCCAAGTGTCCGGCGCAGTTTCCTTTTCGTAGACGATCGTTACGGCACCCTCAAACTCGCTTGTGATGTTGCCATTTTCGTCGCTGATGGCGACCTCGTGATCTTCACCGTTTGCCATATCATAGTGTGCGGTGATATTTTTCGGCGCTTTGTCTGCGTTGGAAAGGTCTGTCTGATGGCTGCCGATATACGCCCAGCCGCTTGACTCAAAATCAAACTCGATGCCGGTAAACTCTGCCTGCACGATCTCCCATGTATAGGTGACGGAGACGATCTGTTGTTTAGAGGGATCATCTTTCGGATCGCCGTATGCGGGAATGGTACTCGCGCGCCATTGGAACCCCTCTTTGACGGTGAAGGTGACAGAATAGGTACCGACCTCCGTCGCCGTAAAGGTGATCGAGTTTCCGTTTACCTCATAGTCCAAATTATCGGACTTTTTGTAGGTCATCATCGTCGGGTCGTAGGTACTGAAAACCTTGCTCTTTTCTTCCCCATCATAGACCAAATCGATAAGGCTGCCCGCTTGCGCATCATCCCCCGCAGATACCGGCACGTCGATGGGCAGTTCCAAGACATCGAGCCCGCTCAACGTCGCCGTCTCGCTCTGCGTGCCCTCCGTATAGGTGACCGTTACAGAAGTATCGCCGAACACGAGATTTTTACCATTATTATAGGTGATCGTGCAGTCGCTGCCCGGGTAGGTGACCGGGATAATACCATGCTCGTAGTAGACGTAGACGTTGAAGCTGTCGCCTTCGATCGTTGAATTTGCTTCAAACACGTTGCTGCCCGTCAACATCGGGATGATGCTCGTGATCGTATCCGCCGTGATCGTCAGCTCAACGTGGCTACTTTCGACCCTCGTTCCATTCAGATCCAACACGACCCAGACGTCGCGCGTATATGTACCGTTAGCGGCGATCTCGTCGCCGGGGCGCAGATCCTCCGCAACGACCGTCCAATTATAGCGATAGTCGCTCAGCGGCGCCGTCGTACCATCAGCAAAATGGATGGTGCCGCTCAAATACCCCGCGAGCTGCTGTATATTGTTCAAGCTCGACCAGATGGTCGCACCGCCCTGATTTGCCGACAATTCGATACTCTCCGGTATCAACTGATTGTCTGCCTGCAAAGAAGGCACTCCATCCGCCGCGTAGGCGCGGTCGTTCGTGACGCCGACGGCAAAGACCGCCGTGCAGCACAAAAACAGCGCGCCGAGCAGAACGAGCAGCCATCGTTTTGCCTTTCCCATACACTAAAGCCTCCTGATTTTTCTCGCTTCGGGGCGGCGGCCTCGCGGCTTGCCCTTTTCCCCAAGGGCGCGGCGCAAAAAAATTTTTTTGCAGCCATGCCCGATCTTCTCATCAAAATTCATAAAAGTCTGATACGTTTCCGCAAAAAGTATGCCGCACAACCGCAAAAGGCTCGCCGTTGCCCCCTTTTTTTTCGGGTCCCGCCGAGTTCTTTCACTTACTTTGCCTTCGTATCTGATGCCGATATGAATTTGTACAGTCATTATAAAATAAATATCGCCGCGCGACACGCCAAAGTTTGGCGGATTTTGGGCAATTTTGTCATATGTTTTTGTGACAAATATCTGCATTCGCGCATACGACAAAACTTGTGCGCCATCTTTCCCTTTCGACGGCGGCGCGCGCCGCGCGCGTGGTATAATCGGACGCACCCACGAAAGGGAAAAGGAGGGTCCGATATGAAAAAATTTCACATTTTTGCGGCGTTCGCCGCGCTGCCGGCGCTGTGCCTGGTGCTGCTGTTGGCGCTGCCGGCGCTGTTTTGGCCGGCGGCGGCCGCGGAACCTGGCGCGGAGACGGGCGATGCGGAGACGCCTGCCTACGCGCGCGTCGAGCAGGACGGGGTGTACTTATACCGCAGCCCGAGCGCGGAGGCGGGGCTGTTTGTGCTGCCGCGCTCGTACTTTGTGCGGCTGACGGGGGAGGCGGGCGACTATTACGCCGTCGAGTACCTCTCGGGCACGGCGGGGCGGACGGCGGTGTACGGGTACTGCCTGCGTTCAGACGTGGTGCCCGTCGACTACCTGCCCGAAACGCCCTACCTCTGTTACGCCGTCGACGTGACGTTCCGCACGGGCGAGGCGGCGGGGCTGCCGGCGGGGTTCTTCACCGAATATACCGTGTCCGCGCCCTATTACGGGAGCTTCCGCTTCGGCTCGTCGACCTACTATTATGTGGAGCTGAACGGCGCGTTCGGGTACGTGCCCGCCGCGGCGTGCGGGGCGCTCGACTACCCGCTCAATACCGAACACACCGAAGCGCCCGCCGAGGAGCCGCCGCCCGCGGAGGAACCGGCCGCCGAGGGCGGGCTGAGTGCGCTCGCCATCGCGCTGCTGTGCGTGTTGGGCGCGGCGGGGCTGGGATTGCTGTACTTTTTGTTCCGCCCGCAGCACAAAAAAAGAGCCGCCCCTCGCGAAGAAGAGGCGGAAGAATTTTACGGCTGAACGCGCCGCGCGGGGCTTTGCGGCCGCGCGGCCCGATCTTGCTCCTGCGCGGCCCGGCTTTGCGGCTGCGCGGGGCGCACGCGCAGGTTGGCGCGGACGCGCTTGTCGATGAGGCATACGCCGCGGCGCACGCCGTCTAAAACCGAGCGCATATAGGCGACGTCTGCAAAGAGGGCGTCGAACCACGCGCGGTCTGCGCCGCTCAATAAAAAGAGGTTGTTGAGCTTGGAGGCGAGGCGGCGCTGGCGGCGGTAGTAGGTGCGCGCGCTGAAGGCGCATTGCACGTCGGCGAACTCCCCTTCGAGCATTTTGCGGCGGCGGAAGTACTTGTACTCGAGCAGGTACAGCTCCTCGCGCGAGAGCTGCGCGAGCACCCCGCAGAGCAGTTCTTTGAGCGCGGCGAAGCTCTCCTTTGCGCGCAGGTAGGCGAGGATGCGCCCGATGCACGCCTCCGTCGCCTCTCTGCCGCTGTACGAGGCGAGCGCCTTTGCCTCGGCAAGCTGGCCGAGGTCGCGGATGATCCGCTCTAACTTCGGGTAGACGAGCAGCATCGCCGCTTGGTAATCTTTCATTGCAGTGCACCCCCATGTTTTGTTCAAGCAAACCCATTATCGCATACGCAGGCGGCTATTTCCAGCTTACCTGCCAAAAATACAAACATATGTTCGTATTTTTTTCAAGTATAGCACGGAAAAGAGGCATGCGTGCGCCTGATTTATCTTCTTCTTGCAAAAAAAGAAAAATTTGCCGCAGCGGGGAAAGTTTGAAAATTTTGTCGACAAACGCAAGCGTTTATGCTATAATGGGATGAGAACGAATGGGCGGTGCGGGCGCGCCGGCTCGGTTTGGCAGCGCCCCGCCCTTTGCAATACAAAAAAAGCCCCGCTGCGCGGGGCGCGGGGATACGCATGAAGAAAAAGTTTTTGATCGCAACGATGATCGCCTGCCTGGCGCTTTCGGCGTTCGGCGGGGCGGCGGCGTTTGCCGCAGAAGGGCGCGCCTCGAGCGGGATGAGCCTGCTGCTCCCCGCCTCGTACGAGCAGTACATGGAGCTGAACGCGCCTTCGGGCTATGTGATGAACGACGACTACATCGCCATCGCAGACGGCTCGCAAATTTACCTGTACGCGCGCGATGCGGGCGGCGGGTATATGCGCTTTGACGCGGGCGCGAGCGTATCGTCGATGCAGCTGTACGAGTCGGGCGGCGCGACGTATCTGTTCTTCGTTTCTTCCGGGCTGACCGATTCGGTCGTCCGCTATGCGGTGTGCACCGAAAGCGGGCTGGCAGACGCCGCGAGCACGGCGGTGACGGGGTGCTCTTCTTTTGCCATCTACACGACGGACGCGGGCACTTACTTTTACTATGTGACCTCGATGCGCAGCATCGTGCGCGCCCCGATGAGCGGGACGCAGATACAGCTCGAAAGCGCGGAGAGCGTGCGGCAGAGCGACGGCAACATCGTCGCGCCCACCTTCTTCCTCTACGGCTCGGCGCTGTACTACTCGTGGAACACGGACATCTGCGCGGCGGACGGCACCGCCGTGTGGCGCACCGCGTCGCCCGTCGCATCCTTTGCGGCGACGGAGGCGGGCTGCTACTACGTCTCCAACGACGACCGCGCCCTCTACCGCGCGGCGGATGCAGAGCAGTCGCCCGCGGCGCAGCCGCTGACGGAGGGGAATATCAACTCCGTTTCCGCCTACGACGGGATGCTGTACCTGACGACGGAAAACAAGGTGCGCGGCTTTGACCCCGCATCCAACGCGTACAGCGGCTACGAGATCAGCCGCTATTCTGACAGCGCAAACCGACTCGGCGCGGGCGCGCGCGACATCTCCGTGTACGACAGCAAGGTGGTCGTCGCGGATACGGGCAACGGCCGCGCGAGCGTGTACGACGCGGGCACCCGCCGCTACACCGCCATCTCCACCGAAACGGCTCCCCTGCTCGTGTGCGCGGGCGAAAGCGTGTTCGCCGCCGCCGACGAGTACAACGTGTATATCTATTCGTATGAAGGGGAACTTTTGGATACCGAGGCGATCGGCGCGCGCATCTACGACCTCGCCTATTCCTTCGGCACCTTCTACGTCGTATCCGAAACCAGCCAGCGCCGCGGGGCGATCGTGCCCGACGGCAGCGGCTATACCTTTGAACAGGCCGACGGCACGACGACGGATACCTACATTTCGATCGCCACCGATATCGGCGGCTATATCTACCTGCTCGACAGCGCGGGCGGCGTGTATATGTACGCCGACGAGCTCGCCTTCCTCACCGGAAACGGCGAAAAGCTGCCCGCCGACTTTGCGGGCGCGACGCAGATCGTATCCGACTTCGCGGGCAACGTCACCTGCATGACGGAGAGCGGCGAGATGCTGCGCTACAACAAGCCCACCTCGACCAGCGAGGGCTCGACCGACCACATGGAGGCGATCGACCTGAGCGGGCTGGTCGACGGCGCGGACAGCAGCGTCGTATCCTTCGCATTCGGCTTTGAATCGGGCACCGTGTACTTCCTCGCGGACGGGTTCGTCGCCTCGACCAACGCGCTCGCCGTCGAAGCGCTCGACTCCCTCTCGGCGGCCGGCCTGTACGACGCGGTGTACACCCGCCTGCCCGACGCAGACTTCGCGAGCGGGCGCATGGCGCGCGTGAGCGAGGGCGCGGTGACGGTGCAGCTCAACCTCTCCTCCCTCGCAGACATGGCGACGCTCGACTGCTCCGATTACACCCGCGAGACGCAAGAGCGCATCGGCATCGTGCTGACGCAGACAAACTACGGCGCGATCGTCGTGTTCTACGGCGAGACGACGGACGGCATCCACGTCGACCGCAGCTACGACGTGCGGCTGGTGCTGGACAGCGACCCCAACGACGACGCGGGCAACCTCGAGCTGCTCTCCGACGCGGACACCCTGCACGAGCCGCGCACGGAGGAGGGCTCGCCCTTTACGATCGGCTACACCACCAACGAGGTGGGGCTGTTCAAATACCCGCTGATGGGCATGACGGACGGCGACAACCTGTTCGGCAAGCTGGCGACGCTGGAAAAATCGACCGCCGTGACGGTGCTCGACGAGCTGTACCTCGCAAATGACGACGTCCTCGACGCGGACCGCTACTACTTTGTGCGGGTCGAGAGCGAGACGGGCGCACTTTCGTACGGCTTCGTGCCCAGCGACTACATCCTCTCCTACCGCACGGACGGCGCGCAGGAGAGCACCTACACCATGCGCACGCTGAAAAAGGGCGCGAGCATCTCCCTCTACCGCGCGACGGGCGAAGGCACGCTGACGCTGGAAAACCAGGAACAGGTGCGCGCCTACGGCGAAGAGGACGAAAACGGCATGATCTTCGTCTCCTATACCGACGAAAGCGGCATCGTGTACGAGGGGCTGATCGAGGCCTCGGCGCTGTACAAGGCGAACGAGTACATCGTGTATGTGCTCATCTTCGTGCCCGTCGTCACCATCGCGCTGCTCGCGAGCGTGGGCTACCTCATCTTCCGCAAACAGCCGACCGACCGATAAAACAAAAACGCCTGCGGGCGGGGATCTTCCCCGCCCGTTTTTTTGTTTTGAAGGGCCGCCGCGTTGCCCCTTCCACAACCCTTTCCGCCGCCCGCTCCGCCGCAAAACGGGCGCGTAAAAGCCCCGCGGAGGGTCCCCCACGGGGCTTTCATCGGAGAATAGCGGCGGAGGGTCTCCCCTCTTCCGCGTGTGAGCGCTCACATACCCTGCTCGCGCGGGGCGCCGTAACCTGCGGCCTTGTCCGTATTCGTATAGAGAGAAAATTCCCGCTCGAGGTCGAACTCATCGGCGCTGTCGAAGGCGGCGAGCTTGGAGACGGATACCTCGTAGGCGGTCATCGTCTTGACCTCGTATTCGCTCAATTTTTTTTGATACTCGCGACTCTGGATGCGCCCGGAGAGGGCGATGCGGTCGCCCACCTGCAAGTTCTTCACAAAGCGCGCGTTGCGCCCCCAGGCGATGCACGGGATATAGTCTGACTTGTTGTACGCGCGGTTGACGGCGACGAGCAGATCGGCGATCTCGCGGTTGAAGGGGGTGGTGCGGTAGACGGGCGGCTTGCAGATGTAGCCGCTCAAGACGATGCTGTTGGGGTTGCGCGCGGGCGGCGCGTCGACGATCTCGCGCACGAACACGGTGAGCATCAGCCGCGAGCGGCCGTTTTCGAGCTTGTTGTACGAGCGGAACTGCCCCAGCGCGCACAGCGTCGCGCCCGCTTTTAATTCGTGCTCGGAGATCAGCCGCTCGGACACGGTGACGGGCAGCGTATCCGCCTGCCCCGAAAGGCGCACGACCTTGACTTTCAGTTCGTAAAAGCCCTCGCCGTACACCTCGTGCGAAAACTTCGCTTCGCCGACGATCTCACCCATGATGAAGACGCGGTTGTTCTTCTCGGTACTGTTCATTTCCATCCTCCCTGCATTGCCGTATCGTTTTTCAGGCTTTGAATTTTGATGCGGGACGCCGCGCAGCCCCCTCTCGGCAGCGCCGCGGAGGGCGCTGCCCCCGCTCACGCCGCGGGGCGCTGGCGGCCCTGCGCGTCGATCGAAGTCGGGCCTTCCAAGAGCAGCTCGCCGACGGGAACGAAGGTATAGCCGCCGTTTTGCAGCGCGTCTAAGATGGCGGGCAGCGCTTCGGCGGTGTGCAGGCCGTTGTTGTGGCAGAGGATGATGCTCCCCGCCTTCGCCCGGCCGGTCACGCGCAGCGCGATGTCGCTCGCGGACAAGTCCTTCCAGTCGAGGCTGTCGACGTCCCACTGGATGACCGTAAGCCCCTCCTCCGCCGCCGTGCGGATGAGGCGGTCGTCGTACTCGCCGAAGGGGGCGCGGAACAGCTTCACCTGCTTGCCGGTCAGGGCAGAGATCGCTTCGGCAGAGCTGCGCAGCTCGGCGCGGATGCGCCCCTCCTCCATGCCCGCCATGTGCGAGTGCGTCGCGCTGTGCGTGCCGATCTCGTGCCCCGCCTCGTCGATCTTGCGCACGAAGTCGGGGTACTTTTCCGCCCAAAACTCGACCATGAAGAAGGTGGCGCGCACCCCTTCGCGCGCGAGCGCGGCGAGGATGTCGTCGGTGTGGTCGGTGCCCCAGGCGCAGTCGAAGGTGATCGAGACGCTTTGATCCTCCCGCTCGACGCTGTACACGGGCAGGCGGCGCACCGTTCCGCCCGCGAGCAGGACGTACGCGCCCGTACAGCGGAGCAGGATGACGAGCGCCAGCGCGAGCGCCGCCAAAGACAGCGCGCCCGCCGCGCGGCGGAGGCGGAATGTGCATACGTTCATCTCAGTTCTCCCCCATTATACCTGCCCGCGGCGGGCAGATATAGGCAGATATCGGCGAAGAATGGGCGGCTGTGTCGAAAGCGCCTGCGCCGTATCCTCTCACCTCTTTTTCTCTACTATATGCCCCCGCCCCGCCGAACATGCCGCGCGGAAAAAACTTTTTGAGCGCGCCCGCAGGCGACAAATTCAAAAGAGCGCGGCGCCTCGCGGCGCCGCGCCCACATTCTTTTATAATAATGTCACACTTGCTCGAACTGCGCGTTGTACAGGTCGGCGTAAAAGCCCTTTTTGGCGAGCAGCTGCTCGTGCGTGCCGCTCTCGATGATGTCGCCGCCGTTCATCACGAGGATGAGGTCGGCGTTGCGGATGGTGGAGAGGCGGTGGGCGATGATGAAGGAGGTGCGGCCGACGGTCAGGCGGTCCATCGCCTTCTGGATGAGCTCCTCGGTACGGGTATCGACTGAAGAGGTCGCCTCGTCGAGGATGAGCATGGGCGCATTCTCGATCATGGCGCGGGCGATGGTGACGAGCTGCTTCTGCCCGGCGGAGAGGTTGGCCTTGTCGTCGAGCAGGGTGTCGTAGCCGCGCGGCAGCGTCGTGATGAAGTGGTGCAGCCCGACCGCCTTGCAGGCGCGCTCGACCTGCGCGTCGGTGACCCCCTGCTTGCTGTACACGATGTTTTCGCGCACGCTGCCCTCGAACAGCCAGGTATCCTGCAGCACCATGCAGAACAGCTCGTGCACGTTGTCGCGGGTGAGCTCGCTCGTCGGGATGCCGTCGATGCGGATGCAGCCGCCGTCCGGCTCGTAAAAGCGCATGAGCAGGTTGACGAGCGTCGTCTTGCCCGCGCCCGTCGGGCCGACGATGGCGATCTTCTGCCCCGCGTGTGCGACGGCGGAAAAGTCGTGGATGATGATCTTGTCGGGGTCGTAGCCGAAGCGCACGTGCTCGAAGGAGACTTCGCCCTTGACGGCGGCGGGATCGAGGCGCTTTTTCTTATCCGCCTCGTCGGCAAGCTCCGCCTCGCCCAAAAACTCGAACACCCGCTCGGAGGCGGCGGCGGCCGTCTGCATGCTCGTAAACGCCTGCGCCAACTGCGAGAGGGGGGAGGTGAACAGGCGGACGTAGAGGGTGAAGGCGATGATGGTGCCGAAGCCTTCGAGCTGCTCGTTCACGAGCAGCGCCGCGCCGACGACGCAGACGGCGACGTACCCGAGGTTGCCGATAAAGGTCATGAGCGGCATCATCAGCCCCGAGAGGAACTGCGACTTCCACGCGCTGGTGTACAGCTTGTAGTTGATGTCGTTGAAGGCGTCCTTGACCATGCGCTCGCCGTTGTACGCCTTGACGACGTTGTGCCCGGCGTACACTTCCTCGATGTGGCCGTCCATGTCGCCCAGATACCGCTGCTGCCGCGCGAAGTATTTTTGCGAGCGGCCCATGATCAGGAACATGAGTACGAAGCCGATCAGGCTTGCGCCGATGGCGGTGAAGGCCATGATCCAGTTGGTCACGAACATCATGACCACGCTGCCGACCAGCATGACAACGGCGGTGACGAAGGTGGTGATGGATTGGTTGAGCGTCTGCCCGATGGTGTCGACGTCGTTGGTCACGCGCGAGAGCACGTCGCCGACCGAATGTGCGTCGAAGTATTGCAGGGGCAGGCGGTTGATCTTTTCGGAGATGGCGGTGCGCAGGGCGCGCGCGTTCTTTTGCGTGACCGTCGCCATGAGCAGCCCCTGCACATACGAGCAAAGCAGCCCCGCGCCGTAGATGGCGACGAGCAGCATGCACAGGCGGAACACCTCGCTCATATCCATCCGCAGCGCCGTATCCAGCCCGAGGTCGGGCAGGTAGACGAAGGAGCTTTGAATGGCGTCCGTCAGGTCGCTCAAAATGTTGGGGCCGATGAGGTTGAGCACCGTGCCCGCGACCGCAAAGACGAGCGCGGCGACGATCATGGCGAGGAAGGGCTTGAGGAAGCGAAGGAGCTGCCCCGACGCCTTTTTGAAGTCTTTGGGTTTTTCTGCGGGGCCGCGCCCGTGCGGGCCGCGGCGGACGGGTCTGCGCTGCGTCGTACTCATGCGCGGTCACCTCCCTTCAATTCCTCTTCCGAAAGCTGCGAGTAAGCGATCTCGCGGTAGACGGCGCAGCTCTCCATCAGCTGCTCGTGCGTGCCGTCGCCGACCACCCTGCCATCTTCGAGCACGAGGATGCGGTCGGCGTCGCGGATGGTGCCGATGCGCTGGGCGACGATGACGCAGGTCACCCCCGCCAGCTCGTGCTTGAGCGCCTGCCGCAGCAGTTTATCCGTCTTGTAGTCGAGCGCGGAGAAGGAGTCGTCGAAGATGATGATCTCCGGATCGCGGCAGACGGCGCGGGCAATGGAGAGGCGCTGCTTCTGCCCGCCCGAAAAGTTGGTGCCCCCCTGCGAGACGTGCGACAGGTAGCCGTCCTCCTTCGCCTCGACGAACTCCTTGCCCTGGGCGATGCGAACCGCCTCCTTCACCTTGTCTTCCGTGAAGGTGAGCCCCTCCTTTTCGCCGTAGGCGACGTTGCTCTCCACCGTGCCCGCAAACATCACGGCGCGCTGGGGCACGTAGCCGATGCGGTCGTGCAGGGCGGAGAGGGTAAACTCTTTGACGTCGACGCCGTCGACGAGCACCTCCCCTTCCGTCGCGTCGTAAAAGCGGGGGATGAGGTTGACGACGGTCGATTTGCCGCTGCCCGTCGAGCCAATGAGGGCGATCGTCTGCCCGCGCTCGGCCTTGAAGCTGATGTCGTGCAGCACGTCGCTGCTCGCGTCGGGGTAGCGGAAGCTAACGTTTCGGAACTCGACGGTGCCGATGGGCGAGCCCGCGGGCAGCGCGGTCAGCGGGCCGTCGAGGATGGTCGGCGCAGTGGAGAGCACCTCGTCGATGCGGCGGACGGAGACCATCGCGCGCGGGAGAATGATGAAGATGATGGCGAGCATCATGAACGCGGCGACCACCTGCATCGCGTAGCCCGAAAAGGCGGCCATCTGCCCGAACAATTCCGAACGCTCTGCGCCCGTGGGCAGCGCGTCGATGAGGTATGCGCCGATCCAATAGATGGCGAGGGTGAGCCCGCTCATGAGCATGGTCATGATGGGTGCCATGATCGCCATCGCGCGGGAGGTGAACAGCTGCGTCTTTGTCAGCGCTTCATTCGCGCGGCCGAACTTCTTCTCCTGGTAGTCTTCGGCGTTGTAGGCGCGCACGACGCGCACGCCGGTCAGGTTTTCGCGCGTGACGGCGTTGAGGTTGTCGGTCAGCTTCTGCACGCGGCGGAATTTGGGGAATACGGCGAACAGGACAAAGAGCATGAGCGCGACCATGAGCACGACGGCCGCCGCCGTGACGACCGACCACTGCCAATTTGTGGACGTGATCTTGACGACCGCCCAAACGGCGAGGATGGGCGCCTTGATGACCACCTGCAGGCCCATGGACACGACCATTTGCACCTGCGTGATGTCGTTGGTGGTGCGGGTGATGAGGGAGGCGGTCGAAAAGCGGTTGATCTCCTCCATCGAAAAGCTCTCTACGCGGTCGAACACCTGCGCGCGCAGGCGAAAGGCGAGCGCCGCCGCGATGCGCGCGGCGAAAAAGCCGACGACGACCGAGCTGAGCGCGCTGCCCAGCGCGCAGGCGAGCATCAGGCCGCCGTCTCGCCAGATGTCGGCCATGGCGGCTTCCGAACCGGACACGGCGAGGGTGGTGATGCTCGACATATAGTCGGGCATGGTCAGGTCCAGCCAGACCTGCAGCACGATGAACCCGACGGAAAGGGCCGCATACAGCCATTCGCGCCATTTCAGCGCCTTCAAAATACGGATCAAAGACAGTTCCTCCGAACGTTGCGTTGATTTTTCGATTATACCATACGGGCAAAACATTGTCAAGGACGGGATCGGGCTAAACAAAGTTTTCTGCATGCCGCCATTTTTATCACACGATTGACAAATTACCCGCGCGCGGGTATAATAGAGGTACAAGACAAACGCGGAACTTTCCGCAAAGGAGTATCTTATGCCAAATCTGCTCATCCCCGGCTGGGTGGTGCCGACCATCGTCGCGGCGGTCGTCGTGCTGCTCGTCATCATCGTCGTCGCCGTGTGCGTCGGCGCGTACAACAGCTTCGTGAAGATGCGCAACGCCTGCGAAGAGGCGTGGGCGACCATCGACGTCTACCTCAAAAAGCGCTGCGACCTCATCCCCAACCTCGTGGAAACGGTCAAGGGCTACGCCAAGCACGAGAGCGGCACGCTCGAGAGGGTGATCGCCGCGCGCAACGCCGCCATGAGCGCGGACGCGCCCAAGGACAAGATCGCCGCCGAAAACGCGCTGACGGGCACCCTGCGCTCGCTGTTCGCGGTAGCGGAGGCGTACCCGCAGCTGCAGGCGAACACCAACTTCCTCGACCTGCAGAACCAGCTCAAACAGATCGAGACGGAGCTGGCCAACGCGCGCAAGTACTACAACGCGACGGTGCGGCAGATCAATACGAAGATGCAGACCTTCCCCTCCAACCTCATCGCGGGCATGATGAAGCTGGAAAAATTCGAGTACTACGAGATCGAAGAGGGAGACCGGCAGAACGTAAAGGTGCAGTTTTAAGCGAGGCGCGCCATGACCGCACCCAATAAAGCGGGGCGCGCCGCGAACGCGGCCGCAAGGCTGCGGATGCCCGCGCTCGCGCTGCTGCTGCTCTTTCTGCTGCTCGCCCTGCTCCCCCTGCTGCCCGCCCGCACGGCGCGCGCATCGTACGCGGGGTACACCTACACGAACTACGCCGTGACGGCGACCTACCGCGAGGGGCGCACCTTCCGCGTCGAGGAGCGCATCGACGTGTACTACGAGACGGGCGGCGGGCACGGCATCTACCGCACCCTGCCCGTCAACAGCGGCGAGCGGTACGCCGCCATCGAGGGCGACGTCGCCGACATCGAGACGGATGACGACTTCCTCACCGTCTATTTGGGGGATGAAAGCGACTTCATCTACGCGGGCGACACGCGCTCGTACACCTTTTCGTACGACTTCGAGCTGCCCGTCGGGAGCGAGCGAGACAGCTTCCAATTCAATATCCTCGGAACGGGCATGGAAGCGCCGAGCGAGCGGTTCGTCGGGCGGATGATCGTGCCCTTCAAACCGACGAACGCGACTGTGTACGCGGGCAGCTACGGCGATACGGACGGCAGCCCGCTCGCCTGGACGCAGACGGAGGACGGCTACGAGCTGTACTACGAGGCGGAGGACGTCTCCCCCTACAGCGGTGTGACCTTCGCCGTCGACTTTGCCGCGGGGACGCTGCCCGGCACTTCGCTTTCGGCGGCGGAGATCGGCATGATCGCCGCGGCTGCGGCCGTCGCCGCGCTCGCCGTTTTGCTCGCGCTGCTGCTGCCGCGCGGTCGGGTGGTGCCCGTCGTCAACTTTTCCCCGCCCGCAAACATGGACCCGCTGCAGATGGGCTACCGCATCGACTTAAAGGCGAGCAACGAGGACGTGACGTCGCTGCTCTTTTACCTCGCCGACAAGGGGCACATCTCCATCGACATGGAGAACGAAAAGGACCCCAAGTTCGTCCGCCGCGACCCCCTGCCCGAAAGCGCGCCCCATTACCTGAAAACCTTTTACGCCGACCTGTTCAAGGGCCGCGACGAGGTGCGCGCCGACGACCTCAGATACAAATTCTACAAGACGACGGAGTTCGTGCGCGGCGCCGTCTCGCGCGAGAACAAGACCTTTTTCCGCAGCGCGAACACGGCGGTCGCCCTCGCGCTCGCCATCGCGGCCGGGCTGTTGGGGCTGATCGCACCCCTCGTCGCCTCCCTCGCGGCGGGGCTGGGCGTCTCCTTTTTCGACCTGCTGCTGCGCGGTGCGCCCATGGCGCTTGCGGCCGCCGTCTGCTACGCCGTCGGACATACCGCCATCCGCCACTCCGTCAAGTGGGGCACGGGCAAGACGGCCGCCTACGCGCTGCTCGCGCTGCCCGTTGCGGCGGCGGGCGCGACCATATTCTGCTTTGCCGTGCCCGCCTTTTTGATGGGAACGACCGCCAAAGCAGCCCTGTGCGCCTGTCTGGCGGCGGCGATGATCGCCGCGCCCTGGTGCAACCGCCGCAAGGCCGACTACCTGCGCGAGCTGGGCGAGATCGCCGGCTTTGCGAGCTTTATCCGCCTCGCCGAAAAGGACAGGCTGGAGGCCATGCTCGCCGAGGACCCCGCCTTTTACTATCATATTCTGCCCTACGCGCAGGTGCTTGGCATCTCGGATATTTGGGAAGATAAATTCCGCGACCTCGCCGTGCAGCCGCCCGCGTGGCTGACCCATTGCCCGAGCGCCTACAACATTCTGATCTTCCACTCCTTCTACCGCAGGACGTCCTCTATGATGGCGCAGAGCATGAGCGTGCACCCTTCCTCGAAGGGCGGCTCGGGCGGCGGCTTCGGCGGCGGGGGCGGCTTCTCCGGCGGCGGCTTCGGCGGCGGCGGCGGGGGGAGATGGTGAAAAGGCTCGGAGATTTCTCGGCGAGCTGACGCCTGCGAAATCTTCCGATCATAGAGACAACCCGCTGTTCGCAGCTATTGCTGCTCGGCAGCGGGTTTTCTCTCTTTGCGCGACAATGAAGGGCACACCTTTAAGAAGTCGCGCAAATTCACTCTTTCCTCTGAAGCCTAACGGCAAATACAGTGCGCTGGCGGAAAAGTGTGATTTTCCTTGCGCGAGTGATTTTAATAAAAATTACTCGAAAAAGCGGAAATCGCAATTTTCGCTTTTTCACAAAAAGCGGCAACGCCGTGCTAAAATAAATTATTGAATTTCTCGAAAAAGCAAAAACCGCGCTTTTTGCTTTTTCCCCCAATTTGCCGTAAGGCTTTCGGGAAGAGGGTGAAGCTGCGCGATTTTTTAACGGTGTGCCCCTAAAATATCGCGCGGCGAGGGAGAAAACGCCGCTGCGTACCATAAGGGCTCCCAAAAAGTATCGAAGAACTTTTTGTGAAGAGGAGGAGCCGCCGAGCACGCCGAGCCTTTTGCAAAATGCAAAAGGCGGGCAAGCGAAGGCGGGCGACGACGATCACGGCGGTGTCTCCCTCAAATCACGACTTTTTGTTTTAACAGCTTAAAACAAAAAGTGTGAACATTTCAAAACTCAAATTTCGTATCCCTCGAAAACAGCTGCGCGATGCGGTCCATGCACAGCTTGCGCGAGTCTTCGCCCTCCTGCGGCGCGGCGAAGCACACGTCGTACACCGCCTCGGTGATGGGCAGCTCGACGCCCAGCTCGTTTCCGAGCTTTTTCATGGCGGCGGCCGTCATGACGCCCTCGGCGAGCTTGCCGAACTTTTGCCCCTTGACGAGCATTTCCCCATACATACGGTTGTGCGAGTGGCGCGAAAAGAGGGTGGTCTCGTAGTCGCCTAAATGCGCGAGGCCGTAGGCGGAGAACTCGCTGCCGCCCAGCGCCTTGATCAGCCGCGCCACCTCGCGCGCGCCGCGCGACATGAGCGGCCCCTTGAGGGTGGACACGCCGCCGCCGTCGAGGATGCCCGCCGCGATGCCCATCACGTTTTTCGCCGCCGCGCCGATCTCGGTGCCGATGACGTCGTTGCCGTAATAAAAGCGGATGAGCTCGCTCTTGAAGTCGTCGGCGAGCATCTTTTTGAGCGCGGTGTCGTACCCGTCGACGACCATGCAGTTGGGGATGCCGGCGGTAAAATCTTGTATGTGCCCCGGCCCCACCCAGACGGCGATGCGCTCTTTGGCGATGCCCGCCTCGATGAGGATCTGCGAGAGCCGCTCGCCCGTGTCCGCCTCGATGCCCTTCATGCACAGCACGAAGATCTTATCCGAGACGTCGGCGGCCTCCTTGATGCGGCGGATAAAGCCGCGCAGCCCCTGCGAGCTGATGGAGATGATGACGATCTCCGCCCGCGCGACGGCGGCGGCGAGGTCGCAGGTAAGGGTGATGGACTTATCCAACGTCACATACTCGTTTTTGCCCGTATTTTTGAGGACTTGGTAAGAATAATCTTCCTCCGGGCCCCACGACCATACTTCTTTTCCCTTTTTGGTAGCGAGATACCAGGCGATGAAGGACCCCCAGCGCCCGCAGCCGAGAACGGAAATTTTTTGCATAGCGACCTCCCTGATCGTAGAGTAAAGTTTCCCCGTCACAGCTCTTTGCGCTCGTTGAAGGCGCGCGAGAGGGTGACGTCGTCTGTGTATTCGATCTCCGAGCCGACGGGGATGCCGCGGCTCAGCCGCGTGACGCGCACGCCCAGCGGCTTGATGAGTTTGGCGATGTACAGCGCGGTGGCATCCCCCTCCACGTCGGGATTGGTGGCGAGGATGACCTCCTCGACCTTGCCCTCGCCGACGCGGGCGAGCAGCTCGCGGATGCGGATGTCGTTGGGGCCGACCCCCTCCATCGGGTTGATGACCCCGTGCAGCACATGGTACACGCCGCGGTATTCGCGCAGTTTTTCCAGCGCGATGACGTCTTTGGGTTCCTTGACCACGCAGATGGTGCGCCCGTCGCGCTCTTTGCAGATGTCGCACACGTCGCCCTCAGTGAAGTTTCCGCACACCTTGCAGTAATGCACCTTGCGCTTGGCGGAAAGGATGGCGTCTGCGAAGGCGCGCGCCTCCTCCTCGGGCATATCGATGACGCGGTAGGCGTACCGCTGCGCCGTCTTTTTGCCCACGCCGGGCAGCTTGGAGAACTCGTTGATCAGCCGCCCGATGGGCTCGATGTACACCTGCATGGCTTACAGCAGGCCTCCCGCGCCGCCCAGCGCCCCGAACGGCGCCATCTTCTCTTTATACACGGCGTCCGCCTTGGCGTAGCCGTCGTTGATGGCGGCGAGGATGAGGTCCTCGAGCATCTCGACGTCTTCTGGGTCGACCACCTTGGGGTCCAGCTCGATGCCGTCGATCTTCTTTTTCGCGTTCATGTAGACGACGACCGCCTCGCCGCCGCTCGTGCCGACGATCTCCCAATCGTCGAGCAGCTTTTCCGTCTCCTGAAGCTGCTCCTGCATCTTTTGCGCCTGCTTCATTAAATTCTGCATATTGCCGCCGCCCATGCCGCCTTTGAATCCTGCCATTGTCCTGTCACTCCTGTTTTTGTTATTGAATTACTCGCAAGGGGCAAGCCGCCCCCCCTTTTTTTTGCTCTCTATTTGACCTCGATGTCTGCATCGGGGAAATTTTTGCGCAGTTGCTCGACGCCCGCCTCGAAGGGGTCCTTCTGCTCCCCCTTGCGGCGGATCTCGAAGCTGCGGATGCCGATAGCGGCGAGCGCCGCCTGCACGTTTTTGTAGTTGTCCGCGCTGTTCAAGCGGCGGAAGATGGTGTCGCTGTCCGTCGTGAGGATGAAGGTGTCCCCTTCAAACGCCGTTTCCAGGTCTTGGCACATGGTGAACAGCACGCCGCTCTTGACGTTGCGCCGCAGCGAGCGGCGGAAGTACGCCCCCGCCTTGGCGCGGTTTTCGGGCGCGAGCGCGTCCACCGCCGCTTGTTCCTCCCGCCGCAGCGAGGGGGCGGGGGGCGGAGGCGCGGCGTACGCCGCGCCGAATTCTTCGGGTGGGGCGTCCGCGTCGGAGATCTCCTGCATCCACGCCGGCTGCGCGGCGGGTGCCGTCTGCGCGCGGGGCGCGGGTGCCTGTTCATAGAAGGCTTGCTGCTGCGCGGCCGTGCCCCGTTCTGCGGCAGCCTGCGCGGGAGCGCTCTCCTCCCGCTCTGCCGCCGCAGGTGAGGGCGCCGCCTGCGCGGGGCGGGCAGCGGCAAAGGCGCCGGACGCGAGCTTCCCTTCCAAAATATCCAGCCTCCGCGCGAGGGTGAGCACATCTAAGTCGGCGGCGGGCAGACAAGCCTTGACCAGCGCCGTTTCGAGCACGATGCGCGGGGAAGATGTGTAGCGCAGCGCCGACTCGAGCTCGGCGAAGATCTCGCAGCAGCGCAGCAGCTTGCGCCCGTCTGCCCTGCCCGCGATGCGTTTGACCTCGGCGTACAGCTCGGCGGGCAGGCCGAGCACGGCGTTGCCGTCGCGGCAGGTGGCCGCGACCACGCAGCGGTTGAGGAAGACGAGCAGGTCCTTGGCGAGCACGCCCACCCCCTTGCCGGAGGCGACGATATGCTCTGCCTGCTCGAGGGCGGCAGCGGCGTCGTCGGTGAGCACCGCCTCGCCCAGCTTGGCGATCTCGGTGAAGTCGGCGCTGCCCAGCACCGCGTTGACGTCTGCATAGGTGAGCTTGCCGCGGCTGTACGAGATGCACATATCGGCGACGGAGAGGCTGTCGCGCATGCTGCCCGCGCCCGCGCGGGCGATGGCGGAGACCGCCTCCTCCTCGTACTGCTTGCCGACGGCGGCGAAGATCTCTTTGAGCCGCGCCTCGATGTCTGCCTGCGGGATGAGCTTGAAGTCGAAGCGCATACAGCGGGAGAGGATGGTGGCGGGCAGCTTGTGCGGCTCGGTCGTCGCGAGGATGAACACCGCGTGCGCGGGCGGCTCTTCGAGCGTCTTGAGCAGCGCGTTGAAGGCGGAATCGGAGAGCATATGCACTTCGTCGATGATGTACACCTTGTACCGCCCGGACACGGGGGGATACTGCACCTTTTCGCGCAGATCGCGCATCTCGTTGACGCCGTTGTTGGAGGCGGCGTCGATCTCGGCGATGTCGAGGTTAGAAGGGTCGGCGAGGGCGCGGCAGACGTCGCACTCCCCGCAGGGCGAGCCCTCTTTGGGGTGCAGGCAGTTGATCGCCCGCGCGAAGATCTTGGCGGTGCTCGTCTTGCCCGTGCCGCGCGGCCCGCAGAAGAGATAGGCGTGGCCGATGCGGCCCGTCTCGATCTGGTTTTGCAGGATGCGCACGATGTGTTCTTGCCGCACCAACTCGCCCAGCGTCTGCGGGCGGAAGGCGCGGTAGAGCGCCTTGTATGCCATAGCGTTCCTCCTCTATTGTCCGTTCTTTTGCCCCAGCAGCGCCGCCGCCTTGCGCTTGGCGCGCTGCACGGCGTTTTCGGCGCTCTTTTCGGTGCGCCCCTCCCGCGCGGCGATCTCGGCGATGCTCAATCCTTCCATATATAAGGTGAGCGCGCGGTATTCGGCGGGGGAAAGCGCCCCGCGCAGGCGTGCCAAAAACTCGCTGCGCTCCTCGTCGCCGATGAGCAGCGCCTCCGGGTCGACGGAGGGGTACAGCCTCTCCCCCTCGTTTTCGGCGGGGAGGGGAACGGAGCGGTTGAGCGGCGCGTGCTTTTGCCGCGCCGCGCTGCGCACCGCGCCGATGATGCGGCGCTGGATGCACAGGTAGGCAAAATTTTTGAAGCTCATGCCCCCCGCGCGGTAGTCGCAGGCGGCGCGGTACAGGCCGATCATCCCCTCCTGCGCGAGGTCCTCGGCGTCCCCGCCCGCGAGAAAGAAGGTGCGCGCGATGCCGCGCACGGTGTTTTTATAGCGGCGGAGCAGCTCTTCCATCGCCGCCTTGTCGCCCGCCTGCGCGGCGAGGGCGAGGCTCTCGTCGCTCATCGCCGCTGCCGCACCGCCTCGTAGGCGGCGATGCCCAGCGCGACGGAGGCGTTGAGCGAGTTCACCTTGCCGTACAGCGGCAGGGAGAGGATCTTGTCGCACTTTTTGCGGGTGAGCGGGGAGATGCCCCTGTCCTCACCCCCCACGACGAGCGCGACGTCGCCGGTGAGGTCGGCGGCGTAGATGTCCTCGCCGTCCGCCTCTAACCCGTACACCCAATAGCCGCTCTTTTGCAGCTGCTCGACGGCGTAGTTGACGCCGGGCACGCGCGCGACGCGCACGTGGTTGGCCGCGCCCTCGCTGATGCGCACGACCGCGCCCGTCACCTGCGCGCTCTTGTTTTTGGGGATGATGACCCCGTCTGCGCCCGCGCACTCGGCGACGCGCAGGATGCTGCCGAGGTTGTGCACGTCCTCCACGCCGTCGCAGACGATGACCAGCCTGCCCCCCTCGCGGGGGCGGAGCAGCTCTTCGAGGTCGGCATAGGCGTAGTCGGAGACGTAGGCGATGACCCCCTGGTGGCGGCCGGACTCGCTCTCGCGGTCGAGCGCGCGCCCGTCCGCAAACTGGACGCGCACGTTCTTTTCGCGCGCTAAGGCGAAGATGCGGCCGGCGCTGCCCTCCGCGCCCTTCTGCATGAGGATCTTGTCGATCTCTTTATCCGTCTTGAGCAGCTCTAATACGGCGTTTCTGCCTTCGATCTTCATAAAGTTTCTCCCGCAAACAGTTCGTCGATGCGCGCGTAGTCGCCGACGAGGTACAAAAACCCGACCACCGCCTCGAAGCCGGTCGAAATATTGTATTCGGCGACGGACGCGCTCTTGCTCTTGGTCGGCTTTTTGGCGTTGCGCCCGCGCAGGAAGATGTCTCGCTCCTCCTCGGTCAGCTTGGGCAGCACCCACTCGGCGAGCGCCGCCTGCCCCTTGGCCGAGACGCGCGCAGACGCCATCTTTTGCAGCGCGCCCGTCTTGTAGTCGGCGGCAAACACCAGCCCCTCGCGCACGTACAGCGACCAGACGGCGTCGCCGACAAAGGCGAGCACGACGGCGTTCATTCCCCGCGCGCGCTCGCGCGGCATGCTTTCGTTGAATCGGATCATACCGCCATTATAGCACATCCGCGCGGAAATTTCAATAACCTTTCGCGCTTCTGCGCATTTTATTGCCGCGCAGCGCCGCCGACGCGAACAAACGCGCCCGCAGCCCCGCCGCGCCGACGCGAAAATTCTTCCAAAAAATTTTTATGAAGGTATTGACAGCCGCCGAGGCGCGTGATATAATACAGTTAGTACAGATGGTACAGTTAATGCAGACAGCTGCAAGGAGGTGACGATATGGATGTGCGGCTGAGCGGAAAGCGCAGCATCTACGAGGACATCGTAGAAGAATACGCGCGCTTTATCCGCCTGGGCGTGCTGCGCGAGGGGGAAAAGCTGCCCTCCTGCCGCGCCCTCGCCATGCAGCTGGGCATCAACCCCAACACGGTGGAGCGCGCCTTCGGCGAGCTCGAGCGGCGTGGGCTGGTGCGCACCATCCCCAAAAAGGGGGCGTTTGTGCACCGCATCTGCGACGCGGCGGCGCACGCGCGCGCCGAGGCGGTGCGGCAGCTGAAGGAGATGCGCGCGGCGGGGCTTACGGCGCGGGAGGTGTATGCGCTCGCGCGCGAAGTGTTCGGCCCGCCCCCGGGCGAACAAGACGCGCCCGCAGGCAACAGGAACGCGCCGCCGACTGCGGACGCCGCGCCCGACACGAACGCCGCGCCGCCCGAAGCGGCGCAAACGGAAGACGGAACAGGAGGAAAATCATGATCGAGATCGACGGGCTGTACAAGTCGTACGGCAAAAAGGAAGTGCTGAGCGGCATCTCGCTGCGGGTGGAGGACGGCGGCACGCTCGGGCTGGTCGGCATCAACGGCGCGGGCAAGTCGACGCTGCTGCGGCTGCTGGCGGGGGTGCTGCGCGCGGACGCGGGCAGCATCCGCTTTGACGGGGCGGAGATCTTTGAAAACGCCGCCAAAAAGCGGGAGCTGTTTCTGCTGCCCGACGACCCCTACTACGCGGCGGACACGACGGCGGAAAAGCTGCTGGCGCTGTATTCCGCCTTCTATTCCCTCGACCGCGCGCTGTACGAGGAGTACGAGAGCAAGTTCCGCCTCGCGCGCAAGGCGCCCGTGCGCAGCTTTTCCAAGGGCATGAAGCGGCAGCTGTTCGTCGCCATCGCGCTCGCCTGCCGCCCCAAGTACCTGCTGCTGGACGAGGCCTTCGACGGGCTGGATCCCCTCGCGCGGCTGGAATTCAAGCGCGGGCTCATCCGCCTGCAGGAAGAGACGGGCGGCACGGCGATCATCGCCAGCCACTCGCTGCGCGAGCTGGAGGACATCTGCACGAGCTTCGCCCTGCTCGACGGCGGCAAGGTCGCCGACGCGGGCGACATCCGCAGCGCATTGAGCACCGTGCATAAATTCCAGGTCGCCCTCACCCGCCCGCCCGTGCGGGAAGATTTCCCCTTCGAGCTGCTCACCTTCGAGGCGAGCGGGCGCATCGCGCGGTTCATCGCGCGCGGCGACAAAGAGGAACTCGTGCGGCGCATCGAGGCGCTCTCCCCGCTGCTTGTCGAGGAGCTGCCCGTCGACTTTGAAGAACTGTTTTTATGCGAAGTGCGCGCAAGGGGGTACCTGCAATGAAAAAGATCTTGCTCTATGAGGGGAAGCGCATCCTGCTGCCCCTGCTCATCTTCACCGTGCTGGGCGCGGCGCTGTTCGTCATCGTCGCACTCAACTCAAACTTTGTTACCGGCTTCGGCTACGGCCCGACGGGCGAGCCGATCGGCCGCGAACCGACCAACACCCTCGTCGCGCTGCCCGGCTGCATCCTCGGCGTGCTGTGCTTCATCGTGCCCGCGCTGCAGTTTTCCTACCGCATGAACAGGCGCAGCGCCGACCTGTGGTACTCGCTGCCCGTGCGGCGGGAGGCGCTCACCCTCGTGCGGGCGCTGGGCGGGCTGGTGCTCGTGCTCGTCCCCTACACCGCGACCTTTTGGGCGGGCTTTGCCGCCATCGCCGCGAGTGAGAATTTGTTTGAACTGGGGCAGTACGGCGTTCTGTACGCCGCCTCCCTGCCCGTCGGCATCGGGCTGTTCGGCATCAACGCCTTCCTCTACACCCGCGCCAACTCCATTTTAGACGGCATCATCTTCATGCTCGCGTGGACCTTCGTGCTCATGCTGCCCTTCTTCTGGCTGCAGGCGTGTGGCAGCAACCGGATGTTTGAAATGGGCGCGTTCAACTGGACAGGGCCGACCTCCTACTCGACCATCTCCCCCCTCGGCTGGCTGCTCGACCGCTTCGATGCCCTCATCTGCGGCAACAGCTATACCATGCCCGAGGAGCCGCTCATCTACGCGCTGGGCGGGGTGCTGGCGGTCGGCGCGTGGGCGGGGCTGTTCGCCACGGCGCGGCTGCACCGCGCAGAACAGATCGGCACGCCCTCGGGCGACTGGTTCGGCTACCGCACCCTCATCCCCGCCTGCATGACCTTCGCCGTCGCCATCGGCGTCGCCGACATGTACGAATTCGACGCCGTCAGCATGCTGCTCACCTACACCTTCACCCTCATCCTCGGGCTGGTCGCCTACTTCGTCTACCGCCGCTCCTTCCGCATCAAGCTCGCAGACATCCTCTGCATCGCCGCCGCCCTCTTGGTCGGCACGGGGCTCGGATTTTTGGGCTCGCAGGTGCTGGAGCCCTTCTTCGACTCCTTCCGCATCCCCACCACGATCGCATGACCCTCCGTATGAACATAAAAACCGCCCCGCCCGCAAGGCTTGCCTTGCGGGCGGGGCTTTTTTGCGCTTATTTTTGATTTGAATTTGCCGCTTACCGGCCGAGCAGCTTGCGGATGCGCCCTGCCGCCTCCTCCGTCGCCTCCTCGCTCGCGAAGGCGGTCAGGCGGAAGAAGCCCTCGCCGTTTTTGCCGAAGCCGCTGCCCGGCGTGCCGACGACGTTCGCCTCCTCCAAGAGGTAGTCGAAAAACTTCCAGCTGTCCATGCCGCCGGGGCACTGCATCCAGATATAGGGCGAATTTTTACCGCCCGTGTAGAAGATGCCGAGGTCGTCGAGGCAGGCGGAGAGGCGCTGCGCGTTGCGGCGGTAGACGGCGAGGTTGGCCTCGATCTGCGCCTGCCCCGCGGGGGTGAACACCGCCTCCGCACCCCGCTGCACGATGTAGGCGACGCCGTTGAATTTGGTCGTCTGGCGGCGCAGCCACAGCTTGTTGCAGGAGATGCCGCCCCGCTTGAGCGCGTGCGGGACCACCGTGTAGCCGCAGCGGGTGCCCGTAAAGCCGGCCGTCTTGGAGAGGGAACAGAATTCGATGGCGCACGTCTTTGCGCCCTCCACCTCGAAGATGCTGCGCGCGAGCCCCTGTTCGGCGACGAAGCGCTCGTACGCCGCGTCGTAGAGGATGACCGCGCCGCGCGCATTGGCGTACTCCACCCACCGCCGCAGCTGCTCCACAGAATATGCCGCGCCCGTCGGGTTGTTGGGGGAGCAGAGGTAGATGATATCCGCCTCCACCTTCTCATCCGGCATGGGCAAAAAGCCGTTTTCGCGCGTCGCGTCCGCAAACAGGACGCGGCGGCCGGCCATCACGTTGGTGTCGACGTACACGGGGTAGACGGGGTCGGGGATGAGCACGGCGTTGGATACGTCGAACAGGTCGAGGATGTTGCCGACGTCGCTCTTTGCGCCGTCGGAGACGAAGATCTCGTCGGCGGCGAGGGTCACGCCGCGGCGGGCATAGTCGGCGCGGACGGCCTCGCGCAGAAAGTCGTACCCCTGCTCGGGGCCGTAGCCGCGGAAGGTCGCCTTGTCGCCCATCTCGGCGACAGCCTTTTGCATCGCCTCGACGACGGCGGGCGCGAGGGGGAGGGTGACGTCGCCGATGCCCATGCGCAGCACCTTTTTGTCGGGATGCGCCGCAGCAAACGCGTTCACGCGGCGGGCGATGTCGGAAAAGAGATAGCTCTCCTTGAGCTTTAAGTAGTTTTCGTTGAATTTCATGGTAACCTCTCTCAAAAAAACGGTGACCGCGCCCCTTCAAAAAAATTCATAAAAACGGGCGCAGAAGTGCCGCACGTTGGCGCAGCGGCTCAGTCGCGCAGCAGCGGGTTGCTCTCCGCCGCGCGCAAGCGCGCGGCGCGGATGAAGGCGCGGAAGAGCGGGTGCGCCGCGTTGGGGCGAGACTTGAACTCGGGGTGGAACTGCACGCCGACGTAGAAGGCGTGGTCGGGAAGCTCGACCGCCTCGACCAGCTTGCCGTCCGGCGAGGTGCCGCCGATGCGCATGCCCGCCTGCTCGAAGGCGTCGCGGTAGTCGTTGTTGAACTCGAAGCGGTGGCGGTGGCGCTCGGAGATGTCCGCCTTGCCGTACGCCTTTTCGAGCACGCTGCCCGCGCGGATGCGGCAGGGATAGGCGCCGAGGCGCATGGTGCCGCCCATCTTGACGCCGCGCTGGTCGGGCATGAGGTCGATGACCGCGTGCGCGCCGTCGGGGGCGAACTCGGAGGAGTTGGCGTCCGCGAGGCCGAGCACGCTGCGCGCGAACTCGATGACGGCGACCTGCATGCCGAGGCAGATGCCGAGGTACGGGATGTTATTCTCGCGCGCGAAGCGCGCCGCGGCGATCTTGCCCTCGATGCCGCGGCCGCCGAAGCCGCCCGGCACGAGGATGCCGTCCACGCCGTCGAGGATGCGCGCGACGTTGCCGTCCGTGATGACCTCGCTGTCCACCCACTCGATCTCCACCTTGACGGCGTTTTCAAACCCCGCATGGGTGAGCGCCTCGGCGACGGAGAGGTAGGCGTCGTGCAGCTGCACATACTTGCCGACCAGCGCGATGCGCACGCTCTCCTCGCACATGCGGGCGCGGCCGAGCATGGCGTTCCAATCGGAGAGGTCGATGTTGCCCGCGGGCAAGCCGAGGATGCGGCAGACGATGGACGAGAGCCCCTCCCGCTCGAGCATGACGGGCGCCTCGTACAGCAGGGGCAGGGTGCGGTTTTCAATGACGCAGTCCTCCCCCACGTTGCAGAACATGGCGATCTTCTTTTTGATGTCCTCGGGCAGGGGCGCATCGACGCGGGTGACGATGACGTCGGGCGCGATGCCCATGCCCTGCAGCTCTTTGACCGAGTGCTGGGTGGGTTTAGACTTGAACTCGCACGAGCCGGAGATGTACGGCACGAGGGTGACGTGGATGAAGCAGCAGTTGCCGCGGCCCGCCTCCATCGACACCTGGCGGATGGCCTCGATGAAAGGCTGGCTCTCGATGTCGCCGATGGTGCCGCCGATCTCGGTGATGACGACGTCTGCGCCGCTCTGCTCGCCCACCTGATAGATGAAGGACTTGATCTCGCCCGTGATGTGCGGGATGACCTGCACCGTCTGGCCGAGGTACTCGCCGTTGCGCTCTTTGTTGAGCACGTTCCAATACACCTTGCCCGTCGTCAGGTTAGAAAATTTATTCAGGTTTTCGTCGATGAAGCGCTCGTAGTGGCCGAGGTCGAGGTCGGTCTCCGCGCCGTCGTCGGTGACGAACACTTCGCCGTGCTGATACGGGCTCATCGTGCCCGGGTCGATGTTGATGTACGGATCCAGCTTCTGCGAGGCGACTTTGTAGCCGCGCGCCTTCAAAAGCCTGCCCAAACTTGCCGCCGTGATGCCCTTGCCCAGGCCGGATACGACGCCGCCCGTGACGAAAATATATTTCATAATTCCACCTCTCCCGTAAATACAAGTACCGCTTCGCCCGTCATATAGACGGTCTCTCCCACGCGGATGGTCAGCGTGCCGCCGCGCAGCTGCACGGCGATGTCCTCGTTCTTGTCGCACAGCCCGCAGGCGCACGCCGCGGCAGCCGCCGCGCACGCGCCCGTGCCGCACGCCATCGTCTCGCCGCTGCCCCGCTCCCACACGCGCATCTTTAAGGCGTTTTTGCCCGTCAATTGCACAAATTCCGTATTCACCCGCTCGGGAAAGAGGGGGTCGTTCTCGAATTTGGGACCGAGCGCCTCGATGTCTACCGCGTCGGGGTCGGTAAAGAGCACGCAGTGCGGGTTGCCCATCGACACGCAGGTGACCGCGTAGCTGCCGCCCGCGATCGGCACGGTGCGGTCGACCACTTCCCCTTCGAGCAGCACGGGCAGCGAGCGGGGGTCGAAGGAGGCGGGGCCCATGTCGACGCGCACCGCTTTGACCTTCCCTTCTTCCGCAAAGCAATGCAGGTGCTTGACGCCGCTCTTGGTCTCGATGCGCATCTGTTCGCGCGGGACGATGCCGCTGTCGAAGAGGTACTTGCCCACGCAGCGGATGGCGTTGCCGCACATGTTCCCCTCGCTGCCGTCCGCGTTGAACATGCGCATGCGCGCGTCGGCGACCTCGCTCGGGCAGATGAACACCGCCCCGTCGCCGCCGATGCCCTTGTGGCGGTCGGACAGGCGGCGGGCGACGCCGCCCATGTCCGCGATCTGTTCGCGCAGGCAGTCGAAATAGATATAGTCGTTGCCCGCGCCGTGCATTTTCAGGAATTGTCTGCGCATGGATGCCTCCTCATAGACGATTATTGCAATAAAAAAAGCCCCGCACGCGAGTGCCGCGGCCGCGGGGCTTCGTGAATTATCCGCTGTATGTGCGCCGCGCGCGCGGCGCGCGGCTTTACAGTTCGATGTAGGCATCGCGCTCCGCGCCGACGGAGACGTAGCGGATCTTGCAGTCGCACAGCTTTTCGAGCAGGCGGATGTAGTCGAGCGCCTCGCGCGGCAGGTCCTCCGCGCGGCGGCAGGCGGAAATGTCGCAGTTCCACCCCTTCACCTTCTCGAATACCGGCTTGCAGTCGTCGAGCACGTCGGTGAACGGGAACTCTTTGAGCACCTTTCCCTCCAGCTCGTAGCCGGTGCAGATCTCCAGCTCTTCATGCCCGGAGAGGATGTCGAGCTTGGTCAGCGCGATCTCGTCCGCGCCCTGGCAGCGGATGCCGTACTTGGATGCGACGGCATCGAAGGGCCCGACGCGCCGCGGCCGGCCGGTCGCCGCGCCGTATTCCCCGCCCGCGCTGCGCAGTTTTTCCGCCTTTTCGCCGAAGTATTCGGCGGTAAAGGGGCCCTCGCCCACGCACGAAGAATACGCCTTCATGATGCCGATGGTCTTGTCAAGCTTCAAATTGGGCACGCCCGCCCCGATGGGGCCGTAGGCGGCGATGTTGTTGGAGGAGGACGTGTACGGGTAGATGCCGTAATCGAGGTCGCGCAATGCGCCCAGCTGCGCCTCGAGCAGGATCTTTTTGCCCGCGGCGTTCGCCTCGTTGAGGTACAGGCCGACGTCGCAGATGTAGTCTTTGAGCGGCGCGCCGTATTCCTCGAAGTACGCCTCCATGTCCTCCACCTTGACCGGGTCTGCGCCGTAGGCGTTGACGATGGTCAGGTTCTTCCACTCCACGATGTCGGGCAGGCGCTTTTTCAGCCGTTCTGGGTGCAGCAGCTCGCCCATGCGGAAGGCCTTCTTCTGGTACTTATCTGCGTACACGAAGGCGATGCCGCGGCGGGTAGAGCCGAACTTTTTGTCGGCAAGGCGGGCCTCTTCGAGGCAGTCTTGCTGCACATGGTAGGGCATCGTGATGACGGCGCGGTCAGAGATCTTCAGGTTTGCGGGCGAGACGGAGATACCCGCCTCGCGCAGGCGCGCGATCTCCCCCGCCAGATGGCAGATGTCGATGACCATGCCGGGGCCCATCACGCAGACGACGCCCTCGCGCAGGATGCCAGAAGGGAGCAGGTTCAAAATGAACCGGCCGCGCTCGTTGATGACGGTGTGACCCGCGTTGTTGCCGCCCTGGTAGCGGCAGACGATATCGTAGTCTTTGGAGAGCAGGTCTACCATCCTGCCCTTTCCTTCGTCACCCCAATTGATGCCGACGATCGATGCTAACATAGTTGTGCGTCCTCGCGAAAAAATAGTTGCGGCGCGCCCTGCCGTGGACAGACGCTCCGACCCATACCATTATACTCTATTTTTTGCTCCGTGCAAAGCGATAATTGCCCACCTTTCAAAAATTTTTCCAATCGGAGGGCGATTTCGCGGGCGCGGCGCGGCGAGGCCGCCGCACAACAAACTCTCTGCAAACAATTATAAAACGAAGGGCGGCGCGCCGTCAAGCGCACCGCCGCATTTTGCGTCTTTTTGAATTTGAATGGAAAGTATAAGTAAAACTGATTTTTCTCCCCGTCAAACGCTGAAGAGGATGTCGCCGTAGGTGGGGAAGGGCCAATACTTTTTCGAGGTGTTCTGCTCCATGTCGTCTGCGTACGAGCGCAGCTTCTGCATGGCGGGGATGACCTCGTCCGCAAAAAAGCGCGCCGTCTGCTCGGCGTCGCCCGCCTCTTTCGCCTCGGCGAGCAGCCGCTCGACCTCCTCCGCCGCGAAGTACAGCGCCTCGTTGTCCGCAGACAGGCGGGCGATGGCCGCCTTGTCCGCCTTGACGGGCGCGCCCATCGTCTCCTTGCGGTAGGCCGCGCCGCACAGCTCGGACAGGTAGGCGTTGACGGCGGGATAGATGTCCTTTTTCGCCATCTCGACCATGGTCAACCCCTCGATGGTCAGCACCTTGGAGTAGTTTTCGAGCATGATCTCCATGCGCGAGCGCACCTCGCGCTCGGTGAACACGCCCATGCGCTCGAACAGCTCGACGTTTTTGCGGTCGGCAAAGCGGGGCAGCGCGTCTGCGCAGGTAGGCAAATTCAGCAGCCCGCGGCGCTTGGCCTCCGCCGCCCACTCCTCCGAATAGTTGTTGCCGTTGAACAGGATGCGCTCGTGCACGCGGAAGGTGCGCTCGACGAGGTCGTGCAGCGCGCCCGTGAAGTCTGCCGCCTGCTCGAGCTCGTCGGCGAACTGCCGCAGCGTGTCCGCGACGATGGTGTTGATGATGATGTTGGGCCCGGCGATGGAAAAGGTCGCGCCCAGCATGCGGAACTCGAACTTATTGCCCGTGAAGGCGAAGGGAGAGGTGCGGTTGCGGTCGGTCGTGTCTTTGGGCAGCTCGGGCAGGGTGTCGACGCCCAGCTGCATGACCTGGCGGCCCTTGCCCTCGTACTTGCGGTTGTTTTCCAGCGCCTCGATGACCGCCTCCAATTCTTCTCCCAAATAGACGGACACGATGGCGGGCGGCGCTTCGTTCGCGCCCAGGCGGTGGTCGTTGCCCGCGCTGGCGACGGTCAGGCGCAGCAGATCCTGGTAGTTGTCCACCGCCTGCACGACGGCGGCGAGGAAGAGCATGAACTGCCCGTTTTCTGCGGGCGTCGTGCCGGGGTCGAGCAGGTTGAGCCCGGTATCCGTGCTCATCGACCAGTTGTTGTGCTTGCCCGAGCCGTTGACTCCCTCGAAGGGCTTTTCGTGCAGCAGGCAGTACAGCCCGTGCTTGGCGGCGACCTTTTTCATCGTCTCCATCATCAGTTGGTTCTGGTCGCTGGCGACGTTGGTGATGGTGAAGATGGGCGCGAGCTCGTGCTGACCGGGCGCGACCTCGTTGTGGCGGGTCTTGGCGAGGATGCCCAGCTTCCACAGCTCGGTGTCGAGATCCTGCATGAAGGCGACCACCCGCGCCTTGATGGGCCCGAAGTAATGGTCTTCCAGCTCCTGCCCCTTGGGCGGCTTCGCGCCGAACAGGGTGCGGCCGGAAAAGACGAGGTCTTTGCGCGCGTCGTACATCTTGCGGTCGATGAGGAAGTACTCCTGCTCCGCCCCGACGGTCGGGTACACGCGCTTGACGGACATATTGCCGAACAGCCGCAAAATGCGCAGCGCCTCGCGGTTGAGGGCGCGCATGCTTTTGAGAAGCGGCGTCTTTTTATCCAGCACTTCGCCGCTGTACGAGAGAAAGACGGTCGGGATGCACAGGGTGCCGTCTTTGATGAAGGCGTACGAGGTCGGGTCCCACGCGGTGTAGCCGCGCGCTTCAAAGATGGCGCGCACGCCGCCGCTGGGGAAGGAAGAGGCGTCCGTCTCCCCCATCACGAGCTCCTTGCCCGAAAAGTCCATGATCACCTTGCCGCCCGCGACGGGGGTGATGAAGGAGTCGTGCTTTTCGGCGGTGATGCCGGTCATCGGCTGGAACCAATGGGTGAAGTGGGTCGCGCCCTTTTCCACCGCCCAATCTTTCATGGCGTTGGCGACGACGGCCGCGACGCCGGGGTCGAGCGGGCGATCCTCGTCGATGGTCTTTTTCAAAGACTTGAACACCTCTTTGGGCAGCTTTTCCTGCATGACCTGCAGGCTGAACACGTTTTCGCCGAATATTTCGGGGACTTTCATTCGCTTTCTCCTTTCTCTTTCTCTGTAAGACGTGCCGCGCCCTGCCGGCGCGGAAAAACGGCGATATGCACAAGCGCCGCGAGTAAACTGTCAATTACCCGCGGCGCCCGCTTTGCTTTGACTATTCAATTATAGGCAATCGGCGGAATTTTGTCAATGATTTTTATTGCAAAACCGCCGCAAAGCCGCTTACGCGAACACGCGCAGGTCGCCCGATACGATGACGGTGACCATATCGACGATCCAGAATACGATCTCGCCGATGAGCAACAGCTGCAAAATGCCCATGATCCAATGCCCGCGCATGATGCGCGTGATGCCGCCCAAGATCCAGCTCGTGACCGGGATGATCGCGAGGATGACGTTGACGATCCAGATCAAACCGAGGTTCAGATACCCCTTACCGCTCTTTGCCATACAGAAACCTCCTCCTTTTTGCGGCTTTTCGCCGTCTTTCGCCTCTATTATACCCCGCCGCGGCCGCTTTGTCAACAGATGGATAAAAAATATCGAAAAATGTGCGTAACGAACACTTTTTTTCGCTTTTGTCCCGTACCGCACGTTCGGCGCGCCCTTCGGCGCGCGCGAAGGCAGCGCGGCCTGCGGAGAATACTTCTTCCCCCATACAAAACCCCCGCACCGGGGCGGCGCGGGGGAATCGAAGTTATGCCTTGATGAAGGAATTTTGCGCGTCCAGCGCGGGGCCGAGCGTCTCGACGGGGCGGTACTTGCCGTCCGGGCACAGCTTGCGCGCTTTGACGTTGTCGGCGAGCATGGTCTGCAAAAAGTCGTAGATCTTGCGCTCGATGCCCTTGTCGAGCACGGGCGCGGCGATCTCGACGCGCTTGTCGGTGTTGCGGGTCATCAGGTCTGCGCTGGAGATGTACAGCACGCGATCCTCCTCGCCGCCGAAGCAATACACGCGCGAATGCTCGAGGAAGCGGCCGACGATGGAGATGACGCGGATGTTCTCCGTCTTGCCCGGCACGCCGGGCAGCAGGCAGCAGATGCCGCGGATGATCAGCTCGACCTGCACGCCCGCGCAGCTCGCCTCGACCAGCTTGTCGATGATGGGCTTGTCGGTGAGGCTGTTCATCTTGGCGAGGATGTGCCCCTGCCCGCCGCTCTTTGCCTTTTCGATCTCGCGGTCGATGAGGGCGATGATGCCCGGCTTGAGCGTTTCGGGCGCGACGAGCAGCTTCTTATAATGAAAATCGGTATTGCAGATGGCGATGTTGCGGAAGAAGGCGACGGCGTCCTCGCCGATCTCCTCGTTGGCGGTGATGACGTTGAGGTCTGTGTACTGCTTGGAGGTGGACTCGTTGTAGTTGCCGGTGCCGAGGTGGGTGATGTAGCGGATGTCCTCCCCTTCCTTCAAGACGATGGAGATGATCTTGGAGTGTACCTTGTAGTTCTCCATGCCGTAAATGATGGTGCAGCCCGCCTCTTGCAGCTTGCTCGCGAAGTGCATATTGTTCTCTTCGTCGAAGCGCGCCATCAGCTCGATGACGACGGTGACCTGCTTGCCCCGCTCGCAGGCGCGGCAGAGGGCGTCGACGATGCGCGAGTGGTTGGCGAGGCGGTAGATGGTGATCTTGATGGAGAGCACCCGCTTGTCTTTGGCGCACTCGTCGAGCAGGTCGACGACGGGGGTCATGCTGTCGTACGGGTAGGAGAGGAATACGTCCTTCTGCGAGATGTAGTCGATGAGGGAGGGCGCGTCGGCGAGGTCGGGGTCGATGGCTCCCTTGAAGGGCGGGTAGCGCAGCTGCGCCGCCGCCTCGGGCTCGAAGTACTTACCCATCGAAAACATGAACTTATAGTCGAAGAAGTGCGGGTCCTCGAAGCAGTAGGCGGGGTCCAGCTTGAGCAGGCGCAGCACGAAGTCTTTGAGGGGGGAGGTCTCGTCGTCCACTTCGAGGCGGACCACCCCGAGGCGGGCGCGCGACTCCACCTTCTTCTTCATGAATTCAGAGAAATCGTGCTCGACGTCTGTGTCGTCGACGCGGGTGTCGAGGTCGGCGTTGCGGGTGACGCGCATGAGCATGCGGCCGCGCACCGTGTACCCCATAAATGCGAGGTGGCCGAAGGCCTTGAGCAGCTCTTCCACCGGCACCACCTTGACCTTTTTGCCGTAGCCGATGCGGTAGAGGCGGTCGGCGGCGGGGTTGAGGTACATGACGCCGATCATGCGGCGGCCCTCCCGCTCGAGGTCGTAGATCATGTAGTGCTTGCGGTTTTCAAACTGCATCATGGGGTGCTTGGCGTCCAGCACCATCATGGACAGCAGCGGCAGCACGTGCGCGAGGAAGTAGTTCTTGCACTCCTCACTCTGACGCGGGGTGAGTTCGGACGCCTTTAAGATGCGCACGCCCGCCTTGTTCAGCTCGCCGCGCAGCTTTATGTACGCGGAGATGCGGCTCTGATACTGCCGCCGCACGACCGCGAGGATGCCCTCGAGCTGCTTGGCGGGGGTCAGGCCCGTCTTGTTCTCCTTGACGTTGGGGTCGGTGAGGTTTTCGTTATACAAACTGCCCACGCGCACCATGAAAAACTCGTCCAGGTTAGAGCCGAAGATGGACAAAAATTGGCAGCGTTCGAGCAGCGGGTTGGTCAGGTCGGTCGCCTGATCGAGCACCCGCTTGTTAAAGAGCAGCCACGAATACTCGCGGTTGATGTAGATGCCGCGCATGAAGCGCTTTTTGGCCTTTTCGATGGATGTCTGCTGTTTCACTCTTGCGTATTCTCCTTGCTTGCCGCCTTGTTTTCCTCACTCTGTTCAACTTTTTCTTTGTCTTTTTTGGGCGGCCGCCCCCGCCGCTTGGCGGGCTTGGCTTCTTCCTTCCCCTCAGCGGGCGCGCTCTTTTTTGCGCTCAGCTTTTTGGCTGCGGGCGCGGCGATCTTCGCGCCCTTCGCGCGCGCCTCTTCTTGCGCGGGCCGCGCGGGGAACACGGCCTCCTCTTTATGGAAATCGTAGCTGCACGCCGCGATCTTGCCCTCGTTGACCAGCTGCAGGTACCCCTCCTTGACGCCGCGGTCGGATACGAGCAGGTCTTTGGCGCCGAAGCGGCGGAACACCGCCTTGGCGACCACCGCCGCGATGCCGACCGAGTACAGCTTTTCGGGCGCGACGTCCAAAATCAGCTTGGAGCGGTCGCGGCCGGTCAAGAGGTGATCGACGAGTTTTTTGAACTTTTTATACTGCATGCTGCGCTCGCCGCCCTCGGCAGCGCCCGCGAACTCTGCATAGATGTCGTACAGCGCCAGCGCCGCGGCGCCGACCATGACGACGGTCGCAAACCGCCCCTCGCCCGGCACGTTCGCCTTGTCCAGCTTGCGCGCGACGTACTTTTTGATGCGCTTGGCCTCGTCCTCGTCCGGCTGGATCTTTTCGACGAACTTGTTGTGCAGCGTCAGGATGCCGAAGTCGATGCTGTGCATCCCGCTGCGGTCATCTGCGGAGAGGTCGCAGATCTCCACGCTCGCGCCGCCGATGTCGAGCAGCACCGCGCTCTCGTAGGCGCTGTAAAAGCGGTTGGCGATAAAGTCGCAGTACGCCTCCGTCTGGCCGTCGACCGCGTTCACGGGCAGGCCGGTGCGGTTTAAAATGGCCGCGCCCACTTCCTCGAAGTTGGTGACGGCGCGCAGCGCCGCCGTCGAAATGAGGTAGGCGGCGTCCACGCCCAGGCTGACGCACTTGTCCTTCATGACGGAGACCGCCTCGGTCAGCTTTTCGATGCCCCGCTGCGACAGGTCGCGCCCGTCGAGATAGTGGAGCAGCGTGAGGCTGGCGCGGTCGCGGAAGATGATCTCGGTGACGCGGGCGTTCATCTCCGCCACGATCATGGAGATGCTGCTGGAACTGATGTCGATCACTGCATATTTCATATCTTTACAAACCTCGCGCGGGCGAGCGCCCGCCAATCAATTTCAAATGCCGAAAAAGCGGCCTTACCTGCCGAGGCAGATGCCGATGCCCTCAGCCGCGGCGACCATCTCCGAGGCCGGGTCGATCAGCTTGTAGCGGCCGGCGATGTCGGACAGCGCGTTGAAGGTGATCTTGTTGCCGCTGAGGGCGACGGTCACGCCGAAGCGCCCCTGCGCCGCCAGCCTGCCCGCATAACTTCCGAGGCGGGTGCAGAACACCTTGTCGTAGGCGGCGGGGCTGCCGCCGCGCTGGATGTAGCCGAGCACGGTCGCGCGCGTCTCGTGCCCCGTGCGCTCGCCGATCACCTCGGCGAGGTGCGCCGTCACCGTCGTTTCGCCGCGGTCGACGCGCACGAAGGCGCGCTCCCGCTTTTTATACGGCGCCTCCGCATCGACGATCGCCCCCTCGGCGACGGCGATGATGCAGCTGCGCTTGCCCGCGCGGTAGGTATTTTGCACACACTCGCACACTTTGTCGATATTAAAGGGTATTTCGGGCAGGAGGATGGCGTCTGCGCCCCCCGCGATGCCCGCGTATAAGGTCAGCCAGCCCGCCTTGTTGCCCATCACCTCGACGAGGATGGTGCGGCCGTGGCTGTCCGCCGTGGTGCGCACCCGCTCGATCGCCTCCGCGGCGACGTCGACGGCGGTGTGGAAGCCGAAGGTGAAGTCTGTGCCGTAGATGTCGTTGTCGATGGTCTTGGGCAGGCCGATGACGTTGCAGCCCTCCGCGCACAGCAGCGCCGCCGTGCGGTGGGTGCCCGCGCCGCCCAGCGTGAACAGGCAGTCCAGCCCCAGCTTTTTATAGTTGGCGCACATCTTTTCGAGGCGGGTGGTGCCGTCCTCTTCGGGCACGGTCATCAGTTTGAAGGGGGTGCGGTTGGTGCCGAGCATGGTGCCGCCCACATCGAGCAGCCCTTCAAAATCTTCCCGCCGCAACGGGATGCACTCGCCCTTGATCAGCCCGACGTATCCGTTGCGGAAGCCGACGATCTCTGCGTTTTTGATGTTGCGGTACACATACAGGCCGATGCCGCGCATGACCGCGTTCAGGCCGGCGCAATCGCCGCCGCTGGTCAAAATTCCGATCTTCATACAAACCCTCCTTCCTTTATTTTACCATTATTTGCCCCTCTCGTCAATGCGATTTTCGATTTTTTTTGATAAAAACGCAAAAATCGGGAAAGGATGCAAAATACCCGCCCGCGCGGCGTCGCCGCCGCGCGGGCGGGCGCGTTTGCGGGCGCGGGAGGGCGAACGAAAGCGGCGCGGCAGCCCGCAGGGCTGCCGCGCCGCCCCTTGCGGGGCAGATCAGAGATCGTCGGCGTCCTGCACGGGCTTTTCCCCCTCCTGCGGGGTGCCCGTGTAGCTGCCGTTCACGTCATACGGAGAGCGCATGGGCCGAGCGCGCTTCCCCTTTACTTGCACGACTTGGTCCCCTTGCAGCTCTGCGCCTTGCCCTGCGCCGCGCGGCCGCGCGCCGACGAGCACGCCTTCTGCGAGGACGCCTTGCTCTGCGAAGAGGATGCCTTGCCCTGCGCAGACTGCGCGCCCTTGCTCTGTTCGTTCTGTGCGTTTTGTTCTTTGTTGTTTCTCATTTCTTTTCTCCTTAAGATTGATCGAAAGGTAAGGGGAACTCCGCAAAGCCCTGTTTTGCCTTGCACAAAGGGCACACCTTCCACGCCTCGCGCGTCACCGCGCGGTAGCCGCACTCGCCGCAGATCCAGAGCGTCGGCTTGTCGCGCTTGTACAGCGCGCCCTCTTTGAGCGACTGCTGCAGAAAGCGGAACACGATCTCGTGCTCGCGCTCGACGCCCGCCACCCGCTCGAACAGCGCGGCCGCGTCCTCGAAGCCCTCCGCCCGCGCATCGGCGGCGAAGGCGGGGTACACCTCGGCGTGCTCGGCGCGCTCGTCCTCCGCGGCGAAGCCGAAGTTTTGCTCCAGCGTGCCGAAGCGGAAGGGATAGCCCGCGTCCAGCGGGATATTGTCGCAGCTGCCCGCCTTTTGGATGAGCATATCGAAAAAGCTCTTGGCGTGGTTGGTCTCGTTTTTGGCGATGGTGCGCACGATGTCGGCGAGCACGGGGTACTCCTCCGCCGTCGCCTGTTTGGCGATAAGCTGGTAGCGCATGCCCGCCTGGCTCTCCCCCGCAAACGAGCGGGCGAGGTTGACAAACGTCTTGGTCTGTTGAAAGTGCATCGCAGTGTCCTCCTTACGCCCGCAGTATGCCCCGTTCCGCCGCGCTTTATGCGCGCCGCGCCTGTTTTTGTACCGCCGCGCGCGCCCGCCCCCTGCCTGCCCTTCCTACACTTTTATTTTTGAAGAAGGCCGCACGCCCGCGCGGGCAAAGCGAAGGCGCGCAGCCGAGAGCTGCGCGCCGCGAAAAGTTTTTTTCAGTTGTGCAGGCCGCCCCAATACTCCCACTTGCCGCGGTAGAAGATGAGCAGGACGCCGCGCACGAAGTTGGCGATGCCGCCCGCGAGGAACCACGCGGAGACGCCCTCCATGCCGCTCGCCCAGGCGATCATGGCGAAGAGCAACGCCGCGGAGGCGAAGGAGAGCCAGGCGAAGAAGCGGTGCCATGCGGCGATGCGCACGCGGCCGGGCACGCTCGCGGCGAGGGGGAGCCCCAGCAGCAGCGATGCCGCGTACAGCGGCGTGCCGTACAGCAGCAGGTTGGAGCAGATGGCGCGGCAGAGGTTGGATACCGTCTCCGCCGAGGAGAATACGCGCGTGCCGACCACTTGGCTCAAATAGTTGGAATAGGCCGCCGCCGGCCCCGCCGAGGAGCCGAACAGGTAGCTGAGCGCGCCGTAGCCGGTGAAGGCCGCCGTGCCGCGCACCCACGGCAAAAAGAAGCAGACGATGCTCAAAGCGAGCAGCGCGAGCGAAAGGGAGGCGATGACGATGCGGTTGCGGCTGCGCCCCCGCTTGCGCCGCGCCGAGGGGCGGCGATAGAAGGGAACGGAGCGCGGCGGCGGGGCGTCCGGCTCGTACGCCTGCGCGTACACGACGGGCTGCACCTGCGCCGTCTGCAGCACGAGCGCGTGCTGCTCGGAGCGCAGCCGCTCGACTTCGCCCTGCAGCGCGTCGACCTCGCCGCGCAGCCGCTCGATCTCGGAGGCGAGGCGGGCGCGTTCGCGCTCGTCCGCCTCGGCGGCAGCCTGCTGCGGGGATGCCAACTCGTCGCGGCAGCGGCCGACCGACTCGCGCATCCGCGCGAGCAGATCGCCCATCTCGCCGTCCGCCATCTCCCCGCAATGCGGGCAGGTCAGCGCGTATTCGTCTACGGCGATCCCACAGTGTTTACAGATCTTGGATGCGATAAGCCATCACCTCCCGCCTTTCTTTCGTGTTCCTCATTATACTCCGCCGCGCGGCGGTTTGTCAAGGCCTTACCGAAAAAACCTCGCCGGACAGGATGCGCCCGTCACGAGCGCGGCTTGTTGAAGTTGTCTTTGAGGGATACGATCTCGGAGAGGACGAGCTTGCCCCCCTCCGTGCATTTTTTGAAGTACCCGGTGCGCAGCAGCTGGAAGGCCTCCCCTTCCGCCGCCTCGGCGAGCGCCGGCTCCGCCTTGGCGGAAAAGATCTTTTCGCTGTCCGGGTTCATGCGCTCGGAAAAGTCCTGCCCGGCGTAGTCGGCGTCGCGCAGCAAGCTCTCGTAGCGGCGCACCTCGGCGTCGGCGCAGCAGTCGGCGTTCACCCATTGGATGACCCCCTTGACCTTGATGCCGCTCGTGTCGTGGCCGCTGCGGCTTGCGGGCACGTACGAACAGCGCACCTCCTCCACCTTGCCCTCCCCGTCGCGCACCACCTCGTCGCAGCGGATGATGTAGGCGTTTTTCAGGCGGACATAGCCGTCCGGCTTGAGGCGGAAGTACTTGGGGGGCGGATCGAGGGAGAAGTCGGCGCCGTCGATGTAGAGGTGCTTGCCGAACTTGACCTCGCGCCTCCCTGCGCTCTCGTCCGTCGGGTTGACGTCGAAGTCGAGCAGCTCCTCCCCCTCGTAGTCGGTGAGGGTAACTTTGACGGGGTCGAGCACCGCCATCGCGCGCGCGGCGTGGGCGTTGAGGTACTCGCGCACGCACGCTTCGAAGTAAGAATATTCGCACTCCGACTGCGCCTTGGCGACGCCGATGCGCGAGCAGAAGTCGCGCACGGCCGCCGCGGGGATGCCGCGGTTGCGCAGGCCGGAGAGGGTGGGCATGCGGGGATCGTCCCAGCCGCGCACCTTGCCCTCCTCGACCAGCTTTTTGAGGTAGCGCTTGCTCATCACCGTGTTGGTGATGTTCAGCCGCGCGAACTCGATCTGGCGGGGCTTGGGGTCGAAGCCGAGGGTGATGCCCACCCAATCGTACAACGGGCGGTGATCCTCGAATTCGAGTGTGCAAAGCGAGTGCGTCACCCCCTGCAAAAAGTCGCAGATGGGGTGGGCGAAGTCGTACATCGGGTAGATGCACCACTTGTCCCCCGTGCGGTGGTGCGAGGCGTGCAAAATGCGGTAGATGACGGGGTCGCGCATATTGACGTTGGGAGAGGCCATGTCGATCTTGGCGCGCAGGCACTTTTCGCCGTCCGCGTATTTGCCCGCCCGCATCTCCTCGAACAGGCGCAAATTTTCCTCCGGCGAGCGGCCGCGATAGGGGCTTTCGGTGCCCGGCTCGGTCAGCGTGCCGCGCGTGTTTTTGATCTCCTCCGCGGAGAGGTCGCACACGAACGCCTTGTCCTCCTTGATGAGGCGCACCGCGTATTCGTAGATGGTGTCGAAGAAGTCGGAGGCGTAACACTCGCGCGCCCATTCATACCCCAGCCAATGAATATCGGCGCGGATGGCGTCGACGAACTCCGTCTTTTCCTTCGAGGGGTTGGTGTCGTCGAAGAAGAGGTTGCACTTGCCGCCGTATTTGAGCGCGGTGCCGAAGTTGACGAACATGCTCTTGGCGTGGCCGATGTGCAAATAGCCGTTGGGTTCGGGCGGGAAGCGCGTCTGCACCTGTTCGGGGCGCAGCTTGCCCGCCGCGATGTCTTCGTTGATGATCTGCTCGATAAAATTCGCCGCCTCCGGCAGCGCCTGCATTTCCTTTTCGGACATAATGACCTCTGTATGACTGTATTTTGTATAGGGGAAGAAGGGCGCGCGCCCCTCCCCCTTCGTTTGCCGCAGCTTTCGCCCCGCCCGCCTTACGACAGGCCGACGATCTCGCCCGCTTCGTCCACGTCGATGCGCTCGGCGGCGGGGTGCGCGCCCAGCCCGGGCATCAGCATGATGCTGCCCGCGACGGCGACGACGAACTCCGCGCCGCCCTTGACGATGATGTCGCGCACATGCACGGTGAACCCTTCCGGCCGCGCGAGCAATTTGGCGTCGTCGGAGAGGGAGTACTGCGTCTTGGCGATGATGACGGGCAGCTTGCCGTAGCCGCGCGCCTCCGCCTCGTCGATCTTGGCGGCGGCCTCGTCGGAGAAGGTGACACCCGCCCCGCCGTAGACGTTGCGCACGACGTCCTCGATCTTCTTGCGGATCGGGTCGTTCAAGTCGTACGCAAAGTGCAGCGGCGCAGTCTGCTTTGCCGCCGCGCAGACGGCCTCGGCGAGCTCTTCGCCGCCCGCGCCGCCCTTCAAAAAGACGTCGGTGAACACCGCCTTTGCGCCCGCGCGCTCCACGCCGCGCATGACTGCGTCGATCTCGGCGGGGGTATCGGTCGCGAAGCGGTTCATCGCGACGACGACCGGCTTGTTGTACACGCCGCGGATGTTTTCGATGTGCTTATACAGGTTGGGAAGGCCCCTTTCGAGGGCGGCGACGTCCTCGCGGGCGAGCTCTGCCTTGTCCGCGCCGCCGTGCAGCTTGAGCGCCTTGACCGTCGCCACGACGACGACGGCGTCCGGCTGGATGCCCGCCACGCGGCACTTGGTGTCGAGGAACTTTTCCGCGCCCAGGTCTGCGCCGAAGCCCGCCTCGGTGACCACCCAATCGGAGAGGGAGAGGGCGGCGTAGGTGGCGAGGATGCTGTTGCAGCCGTGCGCGATGTTGGCGAAGGGCCCGCCGTGCACGATGGCGGGCGTGCCCTCGAGCGTCTGCACGAGGTTGGGCTTGATCGCGTCTTTGAGGAGGGCGCACATCGCCCCCTCGACGTGCAGGTCGCGCGCGTAGACGTACTCACCCTTGCGGTTTTCGCCGACGATGATGTCGCCCAGGCGGCGCTTGAGGTCGGCGAGGGAGGTCGCGAGGCAGAGGATGGCCATCACCTCGCAGGCCGCGGTGATCTCGAAGTGCTCCTCCCGCTCGACGCCCTGGCCCTTCTGCCCGACGGTGACGTTGCGCAGCGCGCGGTCGTTCATGTCGAGGCAGCGGCGGAAGTAGATCTTTTCGGGGTCGATGTCGAGCGCGTTGCCGCGGAAGAGGTGGTTGTCGAGCACGGCGCACAGCAGATTGTTGGCCGCCGTGATGGCGTGCAGGTCGCCCGTGAAGTGCAGATTGATGTCCTCCATCGGCACCACCTGCGCGTAGCCGCCGCCCGCAGCGCCCCCCTTGATGCCGAACACCGGCCCGAGGGATGGCTCGCGCAGGGCGAGGCACACCTGCTTGCCCAGCCGCGCCATGCCGTCGGCGAGGCCGATGGATACCGTCGTCTTGCCCTCGCCCGAGGCGGTCGGGTTGATGGCGGTGACGAGGATCAGCCGCCCCCGCCGCCGCGTGCAGTCGACGGACAGCTTGGCCTTATACTTGCCGTACCGCTCGATGTCCGCCTCGCCCAGCCCGAGCTTTGCGGCGATCTCGCCGATGTCGCGCAGTTTGCATTGTTTTGCGATCTCGATGTCACTCAGCATTTTTATCCTCTACCGATAGTTTTTTTCTATTGTACCATAAAACGGCGCGCTTTGCAAGCGCGCGCAAGAAGTTGTCGCCGCCCGCCGCGCCGCCCTTCTTTTCCCCAAAAAACTCAGCCCCCGCAGTCGTGCGGCAGGCGAAGCGCCTGCCACGAGGCGGCAAAGCCCTCCCCCTCCGGCGCGAAGCCGAAGCGGGCGAGGTCGACGCCCCAAACATCGCGCGTAAAGGCGCGGGGGACAAAGTCGTTGATGCACTTGTTGACGAGCGCGCGCAGCATCAGCTCCTTGTACGGGCAGGCGGGGTCGCAGACCAGCTCGCCGCCCTCGCGCAGCCCGCCGCCGTACGAACCTTCTCCGTCCGAGAGGACAAAATAAAACCGGTAGCCCGGCTCTTTTTGCGATAATACAGATAACATACGCACATTATAGCACAAAACGCGCGCAATGGCAAAAAAACGCTGGCACGCCGCCGCATTTTATGCTATAATTTTTTGAAGCAGCGGTGGCCGCGCCGCGGCCGGCCGCTGCAATGCAAAACAAGGAGCCAACGATGGACGCAGCCATCCTGCGGGCGCTGGAATACATCCGCTGCCCCTTCCTCGACGTATTTTTTTCCATCTTCACCGCCCTCGGCGAAGAGCTGATCATCGCGGCGATCGTCGCCGTCGTGTACATCTGCTTTTCCAAGCGGGCGGGCGAACAGGCGCTGCTGACAGTGCTGACCGCCTCCTGCATCACGGCGGGCGTCAAGGGCGCCGTGCGCCGCGCCCGCCCCTACGCTGCGGGCGTCGTCGACCGGGTGGACATCGACAACCCCTTCGTCTCCACCGTCGACCTGGACGCGGACATGAGCTTCCCCAGCGGGCACGCCACCTGCACGAGCGGCTTCTTCGCGACGGTCGCCATCCGCCTGCGCAGGGCGCTGCCCGCCGTGCTGTGCGCCGCCTTCGTACTGCTGGTCATGCTCTCGCGCGTGTACTTCGGCGTGCATTACCCGACGGACGTGCTCGCCGGCCTCGTCATCGGCGCCGGCTGCGCCGCGCTGTGGCAGCTCGTCTATGCCAAGTGGTACGGCGCGCGGCTATATATCTACCTCGGCGTCGCCCTCTGCACCCTCCCCCTCCTCTTTTTCGAGCGGACGGGCACAGAGTCGATGTTCGAGATGTCGGCGATGACGCTGGCGACGGCGGCGGGGCTGCTCATCGAGGACAAGTGCATCCGCTTTGCCGATACAAAAAAGTGGCTGCACCGCCTGCTGCGGCTGCTCATCACCATAGCCGTCGCGGCCGTTCCCTTCCTCTTGCTGCACTTTTTGCTGCCGGAAGGGAATTGGTACACCTTCATCACCTACTTTGCGGCGCTGTTTGCGGCGATGACGGCGGCCCCGCTGCTCTTCAAAACGCTGAAAATATAGGCGGACGGGCGAAAGTATTTGACTTTATACGCGCAAAAAAGTACAATAGATAAGAAATTCTGAAAGATCGGAGATATACCTATGGCAGACAAACATGCGGTGACGATGGACAAGATCGTCAACCTTTGCAAGACGCGCGGCATCATCTTCCCCGGCAGCGAGATCTACGGCGGCATGGGAAACACCTGGGACTACGGCCCCGTCGGCGTGGAGATCAAAAACAACATCAAGCGCGCCTGGTGGAAGAAGTTCGTGCAGGAGAGCGACAACTCGTACGGCGTGGACGCCGCCATCCTGATGAACTCGCGCGTATGGGAAGCGAGCGGCCACACCGCCTCCTTCACCGACCCGAAGATGGACTGCAAGGAGTGCAAAGCGCGCTTCCGCGCGGACAACCTCATCGAGGCGCACTCGAAGGGCAAAGTCAACCCCGACACGATGACCAACGAGGAGATGGAGGCGTACATCGAAGAGCACAAGGTGGCCTGCCCCAACTGCGGCAAGCACAATTGGACGCCCATCCGCACCTTCAACCTCATGTTCGAGACCTCGCGCGGGGTGACGGACGAGAGCCAGAACAAGATCTATCTGCGCCCCGAGACGGCGCAGGGCGAGTTCGTCAACTTCCTCAACGTGCAGCGCACCACCCGCGCCAAGGTGCCCTTCGGCATCGCGCAGATCGGCAAGGCCTTCCGCAACGAGATCACGCCCGGCAACTTCATCTTCCGCACCATCGAGTTCGAACAGATGGAGCACCAGTGGTTCTGCAAGGAGGGCACCGACCTGCAATACTACGAGGAGTACAAGCAGAAGGCGAAAAACTTTTTGCTCGGCCTCGGCTTCAAAGAGGAGCACCTGCGCTTTAAGGACCACGACAAGCTGGCGCACTACGCCAAGTCTGCCTGCGACATCCAGTACCTCTTCCCGATGGGCTGGTCTGAACTGAACGGCATCCACGACCGCACCGACTACGACCTCTCCCGCCATCAGGAATACTCGGGCAAGAACATGAACTACCTCGACCCGGCGACGGGCGAGCACTACGTTCCCTACGTCGTCGAGTACTCCATCGGCGCCGACCGCCTCATGCTGGCGGTGCTGTGCGAGGCGTACGAGGAGGAGGTGCTCGAGGGGGGCGACGTGCGCACCGTGATGCACTTCCACCCCGCGCTCGCGGCGTATAAGGCGGCCGTGCTGCCCCTGCAGAAGAACCTCGGCGAGAAGGCGCGCGAGGTGTACAAAAAGCTCTCGAAGAAGTTTATGGTCACCTACGACGAGGCGGGCTCCATCGGCAAGCGCTACCGCCGCCAGGACGAGATCGGCACCCCCTACTGCATCACCATCGACTTCGACACGCTGGAAAACGGCACCGTCACCGTGCGCGACCGCGACACCATGGCGCAGATCCGTTTGGACATCGGCGAAATTGCCGCTTATATCGAAAAATCGCTCGAACACTGATCGGGCACAAAATACCGAACATACGGAGAGGGAGCAGTCCGCGCGGGCCGCTCCCCCTCTTTTTTTGTTTGAATTTGTCTCGCGCGGCGGGCCGCCGCCCCCTTTGCGCCCCTCTTTGCGCCCCTACTGCACGCGGCGGACGTTGTCGCTGCCGTTCTGCCCGGACGAATTGACGGAGAGCGCCGACGCCACGGGGAACTGCGAAAAGGCCCCCTCCGCGTCCACCAGCTCGAGGGCGAGGTAGTCGCTCGCGAGCAGGCGCAGCCCGACGATGACGGCGCTCGTGCCGCTGCTGCGGCTCAGGTACCCGTTCATGGGGAAGGAATCCCCCTCCGCGTACCCCAGCCCGCGCAGGTAGGCGCCCGTCAAAGAGGTGACGGCAGACGACGACTCCGTCACGAGGACGGCATTCCAATACACGCACTGCCCCGAGCCGCCGCGCGTATCCACGCCGTGGATGTAGTGCACATACAGGTCGCTGACGTTCTGCGCGCTGCCCGCCGTCAGGTTCGGATAAGTGCCGCTCGCGTCGAAGTTACCCCCGCTGCCGCCGACCGTCGCCAGCTCCGCCTTGGTCGCGTAGGTGGCGGCGATGTTGTTGCCCTCGCCGTCGTTGGTCGCATTCGTCGCGTTGGTCGCGCTGGCCGCGCTGGTCGCATTCGCCGCGTTGGTCGCGCTGCCCGCGCTCGTCGCGTACGTCGCCGTCGCCGCGCTGCCCGCGCTCGTCGCATACGAGGCGGTGGACGCGCTGTCCGCGCTGTCTGCGTGCGTCGCCTCCCCCGCCGTCAAATTCGGGTATGTGCCGCTCGCGTTAAAGCTGCCCGCCCCCGCCAGCTCCGCCTTGGTCGCGTACGTCGACGCGATGTTGTTGCCGCCGGCGTCCTGCGCCGCCTTGGTCGCGCTGCCGGCCGTCTCCGCGTACAGCGCCTCCGCCGCGGGCGTCGTGCCGTCCAGCAAGTTCTCGATCATCTCGAGGGTCGCTCCGTTGCCGATCTCCATATTTCCTCCTCCTTACAATGCGATGACCTTGTCGCTGCAGGTCGCCCCGTCCAGCGCGAACGCCGTCGCCCTGACCTCGTTGAGGTCGTCGCGCACCCAGCACCCCAGCCCCGTGGGGTAAGACGGGTGTTCGCCGATGCCGTACACCTTGTAATCGCCGTTGTTTGAATCGCCCGAAACGGACAGGAGCGCGACGTTGGAGCCGTTGCAGATGAAGCCGCTGTCCTTGAGATATTGCAGCAGCAACTGCGGCGTCGAAAGGGGCACAGCGCTCGCGCTGACGAAGGCGGCGGTGAAGTTCGCGCCCGCATCCTGCCGGTAAAAGATGTGGTGGGCGTACAGCGCGCCGCCGGAGGAAGTTCCGCCCGTCGAAGAACCGCCCGTCGAAGAGCCGCCCGACCCGCCCGCCGCCGCCAGCTCCGCCTTGGTTGCGTACGTCGCGGCGATGTTGTTGCCCGCCCCGTCGTTGGTCGCGTTGGTCGCGCTGGTCGCGCTGGCCGCGCTGCCCGCGGCGACTGCATACGAGGCTGTCGACGCGCTGCCCGCGCTGGTCGCGAAGGTCGCGGAGGAGGCGCTGCCCGCGCTCGCCGCATACGTCGCCTCCCCCGCCGTCAGGTCTGGGTAGTTCCCCTCCGCGTCGAAGCCGACCGCCTCCAGCTCCGCCTTGGTCGCGTACGTAGACGCGATGTCGTTGCCGCTGCCGTCCTGCGACGCCTTTGTCGCGCTCGCCGCGCTGCCTGCGCTGGTCGCGTACGTCGCCGACCCGACGGCCGTCGTCCCCGCGACGATGCCGTCGATGCGCCCGCTCAGCGCGCTGTCCGCCTGCGTGCGCGCGCTCGTCTCCGCCGCAAACAGCGCGTCCGCCGCGCTCTTGGTGTAGTACTCGCTCGGCGCGGCGATGGGCGCCTCTTCCCTCTTCGTCGAGGAGATGCGCACCTTGACGGCGGCGGAGGGCACGCTCTTGCAGGAAAAGAGGACGCCGCCCGCCTGCACCGCCTCCGCGCGGATGCCCGCCGCAAGGTAGGCCGCGGCGTACCCGTCTGCGGGGACGGCGCACACGGCGTCCTCCGCGCCCATCCCCTCAAAGGAGAGCGCCTGCTGCTTGTTGCTCCAGCCCGCCGCCGTGAGGGTGCCTGAATAGAAGCGCGTCGTGTTGAGCACGATGTCCGCCCCGCCGAAGCTGTGCCATTCGCCGTCATACGCCCACAGCTCGAAGAGGGAATTTTCGCCCCCGGCGAGCAGGTAGAGCGTGCCCTCCTGCGGCGAAGAGGGCAGCTCTTCGACCAGCTCCACGTCCTCGTCGAGCACGGCGGCGAGCTGCTGCGCGAAGGCCTGCGCGCGGTCTGCCGCCCCCTCCGCGCGGTCCGCCTCCGCCTGCAGCGCGGTGAAAAACTCCTCCGAGAGGGTGTCGAAGTTGACCAGCTCCTCCCAATCTTGCCCGTTGAGCGCGCCGCCCGCATCGTAGGGCGGCGTCTCGTTGTCCGCCTTTTTCGACCGCACCAGCGCGCCGTGCTCCCCCGCGGGATAAAAGGTGATCTCGTTTGCCCCGTAGGTGTACGAGGCGTTCCACGCATAGATGGAGCGGGCGGCGTAAAAGCCGTTGTGCAGGTCGGCGCCGATGGCGGCGAGCGCCTCGATGATGGCCTGGTACACGTTCGCCGCGGGCGAGGCGGGCAACTGCGGCTGCACCCCGCGCTCGACGGTGAACTGCGCGGCGAAGCCCGCCTGCTCCTCCCCCGACACCGTGCGGAAGAACTGCACGGTGACCGTGCCGTACTCCGCCGTCACGCAGGCGGGCAGCGCGCACTGCCAGCTATATACGCCGCTGCCCACCCCTTCTACCGCGCCGGCGTACGCGAGGCGGAAGCGCTCGGTGCTGGTGCCGTCGGGCAAGCGGAAGGCGGCGGAGACCTCCGCATTCTGCGCGAACGGCGCGACCAGGAACAGGCGGTTTCCCTCCGCCGCCCCCTGGTAGATCTGCTCGGGCACGCACCGCGTCAGCGTGCCCGACGCATCCGAAAAATAGATCATTGGTATCCTCCCCCGAAAAAAATGCGGGCGGCGCGTAGACACGCGCCGCCCTTTGGCGACTTTATTATACAGCATGTGCGCGGCGCGGCAAAGCGTCGCCGCCAAAAAATCGGGGAAAGTGCGCCCTTTTGAGAAAGGAAGCGCCTTACTCGCTGCGCAGCGCCACCACGGGGTCGCGCTTGGCGGCCGCCGAAGCGGGCACGAGGCCGGAGATGAGGGTGAGCGCCACGCTGATGACGATCATGATAAACGCGCTCAGCGGCGGCAGCGCCGCCAGCCCCGCGATGCCGGTGAGCGGCGTCAGGATGGCGTTGACGATGATCTGACACAGGTAGGCGACGAGCACGCCGAAGCAGCCGGAGATGAGGCCGATGATGAAGGTCTCGGCGTTGAAGACGCGCTTGATGTCCTTGCGCCGCGCGCCGATGGCGCGCAGCACGCCGATCTCTTTGGTGCGCTCGACGACGGAGACGTAGGTGATGACGCCGATCATGACGGTGGAGACGACCAGCGAGATGGCCGTAAAGGCGACGAGCACGTAGGTGATCGCGTCGAGGATGGTCTCGACCATACTCATCAATAAGCCAATCGTATCGGTATATTTTATTTCCGTCGGGCCATCATATCCTTCGACCACACCGTCGTTCATATCCAGATAAGCCTGCCTTTCGGCAACAGCCACATCATTCCAAACATCCAAATATGCAAGTAATTCTGCTTTTGAATCAAAATCGCGCGCATAAATACTAACTGAATTGACAGTATCATCGCCACCCAGCGAACGAATCACCGTTTCTGCATCCTGACTATTTGCAAATACTTGTTGAGGAATTAATAATTGTGGATTTTGTGTCGCCTGCCCAATAAACATATCGTACAAAGATACATAACCTGCAAGCGACGCCACATTCGGAGATTCTTGCGCTTGCAAATTCTGCACAATCGAAGATTGCATATTTGCTTCAATATATTCTTGCAAAAGTCTCTCCGTAAGATTCAATCCGGAACTCAAACAACCATAAGTAAGCTCATCTTTCAATCGCAAAACGCCAACGATCTCGATTGTCATACCATCTTCTTCAGAAACTGTAACAGGCTCTCCGTCTGTTACTTCATATCCCTGATAGATATACTGAAATGACGGGTAAGTACTCTCTGTATAAACTTTATCATTGTAGTACAACGAAAACGTAGTACCTATGATGCTTTGCTCCCCATCTTCTTTATAAATAGGGAAACTCTCCGTTGTTTGTTCACCGCCATCTTGCGCGTCGATAAAGAGATCCAAGAAGTTCGCTTCATCAAGGAACCCAAGTTGTGCAAACGTGAGGTCTGTAACATCATTACTTTCCCCTACAACGAGGACTGCTTCATTCGATGCTTCGGGGAAATCTCCAAACAAATCATATTGCGATAAAACATATTCGCCGCAACGCTCGTCTGAAAAATCAGAAGTCCCCGGCATAAAGTTGACTACATCGGTAAAATAATCAACGAACCTCGTCAACGAGGAATATTGTTCTTCTGCGGTTGTCAAAATATCTGTGTAATATTCACGCAATGCACTGAGAGACATGTGCATGTTTGTTACGGGAATCTGCGTAATATCCGATCCGATTGCAACATCGACAAACAAATTATTCGTTAAGCTGACGCCGTATGCGTACTCGATCGCATAATACAGCTCTTGCGGCATATCTTCCAGATATTCGATGTACGACATCTCCTCCCCGTCGATCGTGGCTTTGTTTGTTTCGTTCAAATCGTTCATCGTCGTCATGCCCTGTGCAAGCTGTGACAAAAACGAATTAACGACAACGCGATCGCCAATCTCCTCCAAATCTAAACCCGTGGACATATCTCCACTCATAAAACTTGTCATCGCTGTATTAAGATCCAGCGCAGTCTCATTAATTTGAATCGGGTAGTAGGAGAGCATATCCTCTTCCGTCTGGCGGATATAGTTGTTGAAGCCGTTGGAGAGGGCGAGCACGAGGCAGACGCTGATGATGCCGATGCTGCCCGCGACGCTCGTGACCGCCGTGCGCCCCTTTTTGGTGAGCAGGTTGCGCCCCGAAAGCATGAAAGCCGTCCAGAAGGACATGCTCGTCTTTTCTCTGTTCTTGCGCAGCGCGCGGCGAGCGCGGCGCTGCTCGGCGGCGGAAGCGTTTGCAGCGACCGTCCCCTCCTCGACGTACGCCTCGTCCGGCTCGAAGGGGTCGCTGTCCCCCACGATCTGCCCGTCTTTGAGCTCGACGATGCGGGATGCGTACCGCTTGGCGAGCTCGGGGTTGTGGGTGACCATGATGACCAGCCGCTCCCCCGCGATCTCGCGGATGAGGTCCATGATCTGCACGCTCGTCGCGCTGTCCAGCGCGCCCGTCGGCTCGTCTGCGAGCAAGATCTCGGGGTTGTTGACGAGCGCGCGGGCGATGGCCACGCGCTGCATCTGCCCGCCCGAGAGCTGGTTGGGCCGCTTGTTCAGTTCGCCGCCCAGCCCGACGCGCTCGAGCGCCTGTTTGGCGCGCGCCTTGCGCTCCTGCGAGCGGATGCCCGACAGCGTGAGCGCCAGCTCGACGTTTTCGAGCACCGTCTGGTGCGGGATGAGGTTGTACGACTGGAAGACGAAGCCGATGCTGTGGTTGCGGTAGGCGTCCCAGTCGCCGTCCTTGTAGCCCTTGGTCGAGCGGCCCTTGATGACGAGGTCGCCCGAGGTGTAGTGGTCAAGCCCGCCGATGATGTTGAGCAGCGTCGTCTTGCCGCAACCCGAGTGGCCGAGCACCGCAACGAACTCCTTGCTGCGGAAGTTGAGCGATACGCCGCGCAGCGCGTGCACCGCCGAATCGGCGACCTTATAATCTTTGGTGATCTTTTCAAGCTGTAAGATTGCCTGTGCCATTCTCTGTCTCCTGTGCGCGCCCTTCGGCGCGCGTTATAAGTCTGCCCCGCCCGCGGCGGTGCCCTTCAAACAAAATACTGCCGCGCCCTCACGCCTTAGCGGGCTCTGCCGCGGCGGCCTCGACGGAGGAATTGAACGCGCCGATGAACTCGTGCGCCTCCGTAAGGAACTTTGCGAGCCGCCCCTCGCCGAAGCGGGCGATGAGGTTTTCGAGCACGGCGTTGATGCGCCGCTTGATGTCGGTATACGCGCCGTACGCCTCTTCCGTCAGCTCGATGTAGGCGATCTTGCGGTCCTTTGCGTCGGGAACGCGGCGCACGATCTTTTTCGCCTCCAGCTTGTTGACGATCTGCGACACGGCCGAGCGGGTGATGTCGAGCTTTTCGGCGAGGCGGCTTGAGATCAGGCGCCTGCCCTCCCCCTGCGCCACGACGATCTCGCGCATCATCAGCATCTCGGTGTTGTTGAAGGGCAGCGAATGGTACACTTCCCGCGCCCCTTCGAGCTGTTTGCTGATGCTGTAGATCTCCTGCATCAAGCGATTCGCGTCCATAACTTCCTCCTTCGGGCGATTGATAAGCCCTTAATTGTTAATTATTTTACGCAAAGGTGTACAAAAAGTCAACCGTTTGGCGCGCGCGGCGGCGCGATTTCACCGCCTTTTCATACGCCGCCCGCCGCCGTCACATTTACCCGCCCCGCCGCGCTTTTTGCACATTTTATCCGCACTTTGTGTGCTTTTTGATGTGAAGAATGTCTGTTTTGCACCCGCCGCGCATCTCTTGGCGGGCGCATGGAAGCGCCCGCCCCTGCACACACTATCCGAAAGCGAAATTGCGACTAAAACGGAGGTATATTTTCGCTTGCCGCGGGCGGCGCGCAGCCGCTATACTGTTTCTGAAAAAAGAAAATGAAAAAAGGAGAATTGATCATGATCGATCCGAGAAAGGTCGCCGTCATCGGCTGCGGGTTCGTCGGTTCTGCGTGCGCGTTCGCGCTCATGCAGCACGGGCTGTATTCTGACATGGTGCTCATCGACGCAAACCGCGCCCGCGCCGAGGGAGAGGCGGAGGACATCGCGCACGGGCTGCTCTTCGCAAAGCCGATGAACATCCGCGCGGGAGATTACGCCGATGCCGCCGACGCGGCGATGGCCGTCGTGACGGCGGGCGCCAACCAAAAGCCGGGCGAGACCCGCCTCGACCTCGTCCGCCGCAACAGCGCCATCATGCTCTCCGTGCTGGGCGAGCTGAAAAAGGCCGGCTTTGCGGGCAACATCCTCGTCGTGTCCAACCCCGTCGACGTGCTCACGCGCGTCGCGCAAATGCACGCCGGGCTGCCCGAGGGGCGCGTATTCGGCTCGGGCACGGTGCTCGATACCGCCCGCCTGCGCTACCTGCTGGGCGAGCACCTCGACGTCGACCACCGCAGCGTGCACGCCTTTATCGTCGGCGAGCACGGCGACAGCGAGATCGCCCTCTGGAGCAGCGCGACGGTGTCCGGCGTGCCGCTGCACGACTTTTGCGAGATGCGCGGGTACTTCGACCACGAAAACGCCATGCGCGAGATCGGCGAGTCGGTCAAAAAGAGCGCCTACCGCATCATCGAGCGCAAGGGCGCGACCTACTACGGCATCGCGATGGCGGTGCTGCGCATCTGCGAGGCGGTCGTGCGCGACGAAAAGTCTATCCTGCCCGTCTCCGCCGCCCTGCACGGCGAGTTCGGCATCGAAGAGGTAACGCTCAGCGTGCCCGCCATCGTCGGCAAAGAGGGCGTGGAAAAGATCGTGCCCGTATCGCTGAGCGAAGACGAGCGCACCCGCCTGCACTACTCGGCAGACGTGCTGCGCGGCGTGTGCAGCGAGCTGTAAAAAAATAAGCGGACATAAAAAAGGGAGGAGCACAGGGCTCCTCCCTTTTTTATGTTTCTCTGTAAAGAAATTACTCCATGACGGCGACTGCGCCGGCTTCCTTCATGCGGGCAACGATCTTTTCGGCCTCTTCCTTGTTGACGCCTTCCTTGATCATGCCGAGATCTTCGACGAGCTTCTTCGCTTCGGCGAGGCCGAGGGAGGTGAACTCGCGGACAGCCTTGATGACCTCGATCTTCTTCGCGCCGATCTCCTTGAGCTTGACGTTGAACTCGGTCTTCTCTTCCTCTGCGGGAGCAGCGGCGCCTGCAGCGGGAGCAGCGGCGACTGCGACGGGAGCGGCGGCGCTGACGCCGAACTCCTCTTCCAAAGCCTTGACGAGCTCGTTGAGCTCGACGACCGTCATACCTTTGATCTCTTCGATGAACTTAGCGATATCTGCCATTTTCGTGATCCTCCGAATTATTTTTTATTTTGGATTTTTTCCGCCCCTTTTACGCCGCGGCGGGCGGCGGCGGCGCTATGCCGCACCCGAAAGGCGGTTTACGCGCCCTTCTTTTCCGCGATCGCGTTGAGCGCCACGACGACGCCGCGCAGCATTGCGGAAAGCACGCCTGCGAAGTTTGCGATCGGCGCCTGCATGGAACCGAGCATCTTCGCGATGAGTTCTTCTCTCGAAGGCATCTCGGCCAGTGCCTTGACGCCCTGCACATCGATGTAAGCGTTGTCGACGTACGCGCTCTTGAGCTTGATCTTTTCGGGCAGCTCTTTGACCGCCTGCGCGAAGATCTTCGCCGCGCCCGTTTCGTCCGGGCCGAACGCCATCGCCGTCGGGCCGTTCAGGTCCGCGTCGAACGCGGAGACGCCCATTTCGTTGAGGGCCTTGCGCACGAGGGTGTTTTTGTACACCTTGTACTCGGCGCCCGCCTCGCGGAACTTGTTGCGCAGCGCAGAAACTTCTGCGACCGTGAGCCCTTTATAGTCGACAAAGACCACAGATTTGCTGTTTTGGATCTTCTCTTTGATCTCCTCGACAACCTGTTTTTTTGCTTCCAGATTGGCTGACATTCTCTACCTCCTGTTCAGATTTTTCCGCGAAAAACTTTCGCGGCATCCCGCTTTACGGGCGGGAGGCAAACAAAAAGTCCTTACACCGCGCGGGTGTAAGGACTTGCAAATGCTTTGCTCGTCAAACTTACGACCTCGGCGGGCGTTTCCATTAAACCTTGCGGTGCCTGCTGTCTGCGGTGCGTGGATATGGATGCTTGCGCAATTTTCTATCGAATATTATATCGATAATTCGGCCGTAAGTCAACTGATTTTGCGCGCTTTTGGCAAACTTGCAGCGGCTTTTTACAGCTTCGCGTAGTTGACCTTGACGCCCGGGCCCATCGTGCTGGCGACGGTGACGCTCTTGATGTACTGCCCCTTCGCCGCGGCGGGCTTGGCCTTGATGATGGCGTCGAGCAGCGCGGTGAAGTTTTCGCCCAGCTTTTCTTTGCCGAAGCTCTTGCGGCCGATCGGGCAGTGGATGATCGCCGTCTTGTCCAAACGGTATTCGACTTTACCGGCCTTGACCTCGGCGATCGCCTTGGCGACGTCCATCGTGACCGTGCCCGACTTCGGGTTGGGCATCAGGCCCTTCGGGCCGAGGATCTTACCGATGCGGCCGACGACGCCCATCATGTCGGGCGTGGTGATGACCACGTCGAAGTCGAACCAGTTCTCCGTCTGGATCTTCTGGATCATCTCTTCCGCGCCGACGAAATCGGCGCCCGCCTCTTTGGCGATGTCTGCGCGCTCGCCCTTGGCGATGACGAGGACGCGCTTGGTCTTGCCGGTGCCGTTGGGCAGCACGAGCACGCCGCGGACCTGCTGGTCTGCCTGGCGGGGGTCGACGCCCAGGCGGACGTGCAGCTCGATGGTCTCGTCGAACTTCGCTTTCGCCGTGTCGATGACCAGGCCCATCGCCTCGTCGACGTCGTATAATTTGGAACGATCGTATGCCTTCAAGCTGTCGGCATATTTTTTCCCTTTCTTCATTCTGAATTACCTCCTTGTGGTACGGACGAGATAAACTCTCCCACCGGTCTCCTTAATTTACTCTTCGACGGTGACGCCCATGCTGCGGGCGGTACCGCGGACCATGCTCTTAGCCGATTCGAGCGAAACGGTGTTGAGGTCGGGCATTTTCAGCTTGGCGATCTCCTCCACCTGCGCCGCCGTGAGCTTGGCGACCTTGTCGCGATTGGGACGGGCGCTGCCGCTCTCGATCTTGCATGCCTTTTTGATGAGCACGGGCACGGGCGGCGTCTTCAGAATAAAAGTGAACGACCGATCCTGGTAGATGGTGATGACGACGGGAATGATGAGCCCCGCCTGGTCGGCAGTCTTTGCATTGAACTCTTTGGTAAAGCCGGGGATGTTGATGCCGTGCGGGCCGAGCGTCGAACCGACGGGGGGACCGGGGGTGGCTTTACCTGCGGGCAGCTGTAACTTGACGACCGCAGTGATCTTCTTAGCCATAAGTTCTCCTCCTGAGACGTGGTTTTAACAAAGCGCCTTGAAGATTTTGCGCTTCTCCCACTTATTAAGAAAAGGATCTAACCTTATTCTTGCGAAAATTACTTTTCCGCAGCCTTTTCTGCGGGCGTGACCTTGCGGATCTGCACGTACTCCACTTCGACGTCGGTGTTGCGCCCGAACATGAGCACGTTCACCTTCGCCTTCTGCGTCGAGTCGTTCAGCTCCTTGACCTTGCCGACAAAGCCCGCGAGCGGGCCTGCGTCGATGCTCACGTCGTCGCCCACCGCAAAGTCTGCGTCGATGGCGACCGATTCGAGCTGCATCTTGCGCACCTCTTCGTCTTTGAGCGGCAGCGGGCGGCCCTGCGGGCCGACAAACCCGGTGACGCCGCGCGTGTTGGTGACGAGGTACCACACCTGGTTCGAGTAGATCATCTTGATGAAGACGTAGCAAGGCAGCAGCTTGCGCTCGACCACCTTCTTTTTGCCGTTCTTCTCCTCGATGGTCTGCTCCATCAGGATCTTCAGGTCAAAAATATTGTCTTTGAGATTGTTGTTTTCGATCAGCTTTTCCAGGCTGTCTTTGACCATCATCTCATACCCCGAATAGGTATGAAGGACGTACCACTTGGCCTGGCTTTCGAGCGGATTTCCCGTATGTTCCATAACTCCTCCTCGCAGATGTGCCCGCGGAGGCGGGCATGCGCGGCGCCGGGCAGCGCCTTATGCGGAGGTGCCGCCGCCGAGGCCGCTGCTCAACAGGCCGAGCAGCGCGTTGAGACCATAGTTGATGGCGGTAAATACGACCAGAAACGCAAGTACGATGACGAGCACGACGCACGTCGTTTTGACCACCTTCCCGAAGGAGGGCCAGGTCACCTTTTTGATCTCGGAAAATACTTCTTTGATCTTTCTTCCCATCCGAACGAAAATGTTCGGCTTTTTAGCAGCTGTCTTCGCTTTCATGAGGACCTCGCAATGATTTTGTCGCGGCTGCGCCGCTTCCCCTTATCGAAGGGAAATTATTTGGATTCTTTGTGAACGGTATGCTTCTTGCAGAAGGGGCAATACTTGTTCAGCTGCAATCTCTCCGGATCGTTCTTTTTGTTCTTCATCGTGTCGTAGTTCCGGTGCTTGCATTCGGTGCATTCAAAGGTAACTTTCGTTCTGTTTATGGCAGCCATCGTTTTAACTCCATGCAAAAAAATCACACCTCGCGCGGTGTGTTCTTAAAGTCTATCATATTCTCTCCCCGTTGTCAACCGTTTTTGCGCGTTCGGGCAAAGTTTTTCGCGCCCGTTTTGCCGCCGCCGCAAATTGCCGCCGAAATCCGCGCCGAGCGCCCTTTTTTTCGTAAAAGCGAGGGTTTTTTCTTGCGCGGAGGGGGCGTTTCATTGTATAATACAGCCGAACCAAGCGGCGCGGCCGACCGCCGCGCAATTTTACAGACAGGAGGATCGACATGAAAGCGATGCAGATCGCCGAAGGCGTCTATTGGGTGGGCGCCATCGATTGGAATTTACGCAACTTCCACGGCTACGAGACGGAAAAAGGCTCGACGTACAACGCCTACCTCATCCTCGACGAAAAGGTGACGCTCATCGACACCGTCAAAGAGGGCTTTGCGGAGGAGATGCTCTCGCGCATCCGCTCGGTCATCGACCCGGCGAAGATCGACGTCATCATCTCCAACCACGCCGAACCCGACCACAGCGGGTGCATCCCCGCCGTTCTCGAGGTCGCCAAAAATGCGAAGGTGTACGCCGCCGCCGGCGCGGGGCAGAAGGACCTGGCCGCCTATTACGGCGACATCGGCTGCATCGGCGTGAAGGCGGGAGAGACGCTCTCCCTCGGCAAGCGCACCCTCACCTTCGTCCCCACCCCCATGGTGCACTGGCCGGACAACATGGTCTCCTTCATGACCCCCGAAAACATCCTCTTCTCCAACGACGCCTTCGGCCAGCACTACGCCTCCGACGAGCGCCTCGACACCGAGTGCGACCTGCCCGAAGCGTACATCCAGGCGCGCAAGTACTACGCGAACATCGTGCAGCCGTACGGCATGCAGACGGCGAAGGCGCTCGCCGCGTGCGCAAACCTTCCCATCCAAACCATCTGCCCCAGCCACGGCATCATCTGGACAAAGCACATCCCCGACATCCTCGCGCTGTACAAGTCGTGGACTTCAAACGAATACGACGACACGGCGATCGTCGTGTTCGACACCATGTGGCACTCCACCGAGGCGATGGCGCACGCCATCGAAAACGCCTTCCTCGCCTGCGGCCTCAAACCCCGCCTCTACAACCTGCACTACTGCCATAACTCGGACGTCATCGCCGACGCCATGACCGCCAAGTACATCGCCGTCGGCTCCCCCACCCTCAACAACAACATGATGCCCTCCGTCGCCTCCTTCCTCACCTACTTCAAGGGGTTGACGGGCAACAAAAAGAAGTTTATCGCCTTCGGCTCGTACGGCTGGGGCGGGCAGTCGCCGCAGCAGGTGTACGACCAACTGACAGCCTGCAAGGCGGAGGCGCTGCTCCCCGCCATCAAGATCGCCTACAAGCCGAGCGAAGCGCAGCTCGAGCAGATCACGGAGGACGTAGTTACCGCGATCAAAGCGGCAAACTGATTTGAAGCGAACGAAATTCTTTTTTGATTTGAATTTGACCCCGCGGGCGCACAGACACGCTCCGCGGGGCCTTTATATATTCTTACTAAATAATGTTTATGAACGACGAGCTCGAACGCAGAAGCGCGGTTCTGCTTGCGCGAGTATTTCAATATAATAAAATGATTGAAATAACGGCAGCGCCGCGCTAAAAATGAAATTTTTAAACTCATTGAAAAAGCAAAAACCGCGCTTTTTGCTTTTTCCCCCAATTTGCCGTCAGGCTTATGAGGAAAGAGTGAATTTGCGGCATATAAACAGGGTTCCCAAAAAGTATCGAAGAACTTTTTGGGAAGAGGAGGAGCCGCCGCCAAACTGCCGCGCGGGCGGCCAACGGCTGCCCGCGGGCAGGCGAAGGCGAGCGACGACGCGCGCGCCGCAGAGGGCAGAGCCCTCAAAATCGGAAGAATTTGTTTTAACAGCTTAAAACAAATTCTCCGAGCCTGCGTCAGCTCGCCGAGAAATCTACGAGCAAAGTCATTAGCAGCTCCCCCCGCCCGACCGGCCGCATGTCGGCGTCGTACGTCTTGTTACTCGCGGGATAGTAGTACCCCAGCACGCGGTAGTTGCCGTCGTACAATGTACGGCGGCCGCCCTCCCCTTCCTGCAAAAAGCCAACTACCTTCATGTCGGCGTCGTATAGTTTGCGCATTTTTTACTCTCCTCCCGCCCACAGCATACAGCCGCCGACAGCAAAAAGCAAGGCTCGCCGCCATCTTTTTTGCAAATTTTGGCAGCTTTCGGCCGCGCGTGCCGCACTCTTTTCTATATTATAAATAAGAAAGAAGTGCCCGCATCGCCCCGTTTTTGTCAAAACGCTGCGCACTTTTCTACGCCCCGCGCCGCCGAGCGCGAAGAAAGAAAACCTTTTCAAAAAAAATTTGAAAAACTGCCGCAAAACAGTTGCTTTTTCTGTTTAGATTTGGTATAGTATATAAGCGTTCGACGTTCGGACGGAAGTTTAGCTCAGTTGGGAGAGCATCTGCCTTACAAGCAGGGGGTCATAGGTTCGAGCCCTATAACTTCCACCAATACGTTCATACAGAAATACAGTGCGGAATTATCATGCGGGAATGGCTCAGGGGTAGAGCGTCACCTTGCCAAGGTGAATGTCGCGAGTTCGAATCTCGTTTCCCGCTCCAACACATTCCGCACTTTATTTTTGGCGCTATAGCCAAGTGGTAAGGCAAGGGCCTGCAAAGCCCTGACTCCCCGGTTCAAATCCGGGTGGCGCCTCCAGACCGACGGCCGCCGCTTCGCTCAGCGAAGCGGCGGCACTTTTTATTTCCCCTATCCTATAAAAATGAATTACGCACGCGAGTATGGCGAAACCGGCAGACGCAAGGGACTTAAAATCCCTCGTATTGTATAAAAACGGTAAAAAATGAATAAATATGCCCGAATGGCGGAATAGGCAGACGCAAGGGACTTAAAATCCCTCGGGAGCGATCCCATATCGGTTCAAGTCCGATTTCGGGCACCAAAATTTTGAGAGATATTAACAAAAATATCTCTCATTTTTGTTATTAAACCACATTGGGGACATATTGGGGACAAAAAACAGCCGTTTTTGGGGTCATTTTGCATAAATATAAATGTTCGGTTTTAACACACTAAAAAATTGGGGACATGAGCAGGCCGGTTCCGTTTAATATATAACTCTTCCCACGTTTCTATTTTCAGTTCAAACAACTCTTTGTCTTGATGCCGTAAAAAAGAAAAACAAGACAGCAGGGCAAGTTTATAGTCCAGACTTTCCGTGTCACTGTTTATCAGTATATAATGTCCGTTACACTCTTTGATAAGTCGGTTCAGATAACCTGAGCGGTATGTTATCGGTTTCACATATCTATCTATTCGGCTGCCTTTGCGCAGCCCTTTTGTTTTTATTGCCACGATAAACTTTTTTATTAACTCATCTTTTCGAGCAAATTCGTGTTCATCCGCAAAATCAAAATATATATCAAGCGCGTCAGTCTGTATCGGGATCGCGGCAATTTCTTTATATATTTCATATAGTGTTTGAAGATATTCAAGCAGTCCGTATTTATATTGCGGAAAACCTGCGTCATCTGATGATTTTTTCGTTTTCGGAGCCTTTACGAACATAGCTTCCACCTGTTCTATGAAAAACCGTTTATAATACGTTTCCATCGGTTGCAAACCGATCGTCTCATTACTGTCTATTATTTCGCCGGCCAAGGCAGAACGCAAAATGTAGTTCTCGTATTCCCTCATACCAAGGTCATCTATGTAACATTCATAAGGTACCTTGTCACCGGGTTTAATCAAGCCAAGGTTTATATTCTCTAACGCATATTTATTGAACATAACGTTACAAGATATGGAACATAAGGCTGTCAAAATTTTTCTGTCGGTTTCATCCGTATTGTTTTCTGTCAGGTACATCTCTATTCTCCTTTTTCTGTTTGTTGCTAATAGTATATCAGTTTAATTCCAACACTTCAATTTATTTCTTTGACTGTTATTGTCGAAAGAAGGGAGCGTTTGTCGAAATCACAATAAAACCTATATAGTATTAGAAATAGAACACTTTATAATTGAAACGGGCCTCATTTACAATATAACTGATATTTGTATAACAAGCGGAACTATATAAAAGTTCTATGAGGTTTATTATGAACGTGGTCGTGCAACGCATCAACGAACTAAGGACGAACAGAGGTTTAAGTCAGAACGAGTTTGCGAAAATGATCGGCGTCAGCGCGAACACCGTTTATCATTGGAATAAATCCGATGCTATGCCATCGCTGGCAAATCTCGAACGGATTTGCAAAGAATTAGGCATTACGGTAGAACAATTCTTTCATGGCATATCCGAGCCGAAACCAGACGGTGATCGCGTGGATTTTCTTGTGGAATGGCGGTCGCTCTCTTCTGCCGAAAAGAAGGCAGTCCGCTTTGTGATTGAAGCATTCCGTACCATCAGAGAGGGACAGATATGATTGACACCGTTGCCCGTATTAAAGAGTTAATGGAGCGTAAGTCATGGACGTGTTATGAGTTATCCGTGCAAACGGGTATCTCAACGAACGCGATATATGATTGGTTTAAGATAGGTGCCGTTCCCTCTCTTGGGAATATAGCCAAAATATGCGAAGCTATGGATATTACGCTTGAACAGTTTTTCTGCGGCGACCGGTCATATCAGCTATCCGAAGAGGAGCAGAAGATATTGTCAGATTGGTTTGCCCTTTCAGAATTTGAAAAGACGGCTGTAATGAATCTGATTAAAGCATTTAAGGCTTTGAAGAACAACGCATGAAAAAAGGCAGCGGGGCTACATTGCTCCGCTGCCTTTTACTTAGTACAGGCAGATGTAAAGTTACTCATCCACAAACCTTGTGGATCTGAACCTGTAAAAGTAAAAGAGTATATAATTAACACTTAAAAAAATATTTGGAAAAATAAATTTTATCAATACTGCACGGAATATCGATCAGCAAAAAGAGGCGTTACAAAAAATGGCTTGCGATTATATTGCCTTAAATCCTCAAGATTATCTTGATTGGTATTCCGAGGTCAAAAATGCAATTTTCGATTTGTGTGGTGATGCGTAAATTATGGAAGACGAGAGAAAAGAACCATCTTTAATCAACAAAGCTAATAATGAGCCTGAGACAACAATACCTGCAACTCCTTCGGTCGTATGGCGCCCGCAAGACGCTGACAAGGAAGATATAAAGTCTTATACTCGCTATCGTGTTCGTCATGCTACCGTCGGCCCTAATGTCACATTTAAGCCGGCTAAGCCTAAACCCACTATTAAGGATGAGGGGCATAAGCGTGTTGCCGTTTATGCGCGTGTAAGTACAAAAAGTGCGGAACAGGTTTCCTCTATTGAGAATCAAACCAAGTACTATACCGAAAAAATCGAAAATACCGAAAATTGGGAGTTACAAGAGATTTACAGTGATGAGGGCAAATCAGGCACCTCTATGCGTAAGCGTATTCGGTTCAAACAAATGATAGAAGATGCCGGCGAGAAGAAAATGGATCTAATTCTTTGCGCTAGCGTGTCACGTTTTGCAAGGAACGTATCCGATTGTATTGAACAAGTACTGTAACATATTTTTATGGACACTTTTGCATCATTGTTTATATATCGTTGATAGCCGTTCTATATTGTATTTATCATTAATCGCAGAACATAACTCTTGCCACACTTCAAACAGAGGTTGTTCGAGCAATTTAGTCATATCTGATTGAGATGGTATCTTTTTAAGCATTGTACTCCTCCGTAAACAAGAAGTTATCTTCGGGTCCCGTCATCGTTAAACCTCTTTTTCAAAGCGGCTTCTGTTGGGAAAATAGAAGCGATTAAAACTATGACTTGAATCGCTACAAGAATAAGTGTGACAATTCCTATTATGTTGTCGTCGCTACAGTAAAACGGAATGTGTATGATAACAGATGGAACTAACATAATTAATCCAATCCTCCACCAAAGTTGTCCGCAATACTCGTGAGCAAATTTCCATGTATCCATATTTTTCATAGAATGAGCTGTTCTATATCCTATTACTCTATTTATCTGTTTAGGGCAATGCTTCCACATCATTCTTCCCACAACAAGCATTATGATAGGAATTATTAAATCACAGATTAGCATAAGCCACCAACACCACATAAGAACTCTTACCTCCATAACTTCAAGTTTTCCAAAGCCGATGGATTGTTTTCAAGAATCGCCCCAACAGTCGGGCACCAATAAGAGCCTAAATCGAATATTCAATTTAGGCTCTTATTTTCATATGTTACCGAATTTATTTATGTAACAGACAGGTTTTATTTGTAATTTTATCTTTTACTGCAAGAACGGTATCGCTAATCGAAAAATTAGTAGTGTCTACGACATTTTTCTCGTATATTCCAAGATTGCAAAATTGTTCCCACATCGTTTGTACTAATTCGATATTTGTATC
>CALVXB010000013.1 GCA_944368775.1 uncultured Clostridia bacterium
TCGGTCGGCTCGTCCGGGTCGGTCGGCTCGTCCGGGTCGGTCGGCTCGTCGGGGTCGGTCGGCTCGTCCGGGTCGGTGGGCTCGTCCGGGTCGGTCGGCGTGCTCGGGTCGTCCGGGTCTTCGATCTGTCCGGGCGGCGCGCTCGGGTCGCTCGGGTTGCACGCGGCGACCGAAAATACGAGCGCGACCGCGAGCAAAAGCGCGACAACGATATTCCATACTCTCTTCATGAACATTTCCTCACTCTGGCGTCACAAGCCATTTTATGTAACTTGATTATACTTCAAAAAGCCATTGCTGTCAAGATTTTTTACGACCACCCTACACCTCCCGCCCCACACAAATCACAGCCCCGCGCACGGGCGCGGGGCGGCGGCGTTTGATCGGCGGGCGAGAAGGTCTCAACTGCGCGGCGCGAGGGCGAGCGGCGCGCCCGCGCGGAAGGCGGGCGCGTGCCGGGCGGCGGCGAACAGGCGGGCAAACGCCGCGTACAGCGCCGCGCCGACGGCCGCCTGCACGGGATAGAGGGCGAGCGCCGACTCGGGCACGAGCAGGGCGAGGACGGCGACCGCCGCGGCGGGCGGCAGCAGCATCTTCTGCCAATGGGCGAGGGCGAGCACGGCGAGCCCCGCGAGCAGCGCGGCAGCAGCGAGGGGCAGGCCGAGCGCTGCGCAGACGAGCCCGCGCGCCAGCGCGCCGACGCCTCCGCACAGCGCGAGCAGCGCCGCCGCGCGCGCGGGCGCGCGCATGGCGCGGCTGCCCGGGCGGGTGAACTCGGTAAACGCCACCAGCAGCGGCGGGCAGGCGAGGTAGGGCGCGCCCATGCCGACGCCGACGAGCGCGAGCAGCGCGGCAAACAGCGTGCGCGCGGTCACGGCCGCCGCCTCCCCCGCCGCCGGGCGGCGGGGCACGAACAGCTCGCGCGGCCGCATGCCGAGCGCTTCAAGCCCCATGCGCAGCAGCAATACGAGCAAAGTGATGCCGAGGGCGGCGGCGAGGTAGACGGGCGTGCGCGTCTGCAGCAGCACGGGCAGCACGGCCGCCGAAATGAGAGGGGCGAAGGTAGTGCCGGAGGCGAGCAGCACCCCCTGCCCGACGATGTAGGCGCAGATGAGCTGCCAGGCGAGAGGGAGGGGCAAAAAATAGACGATGAGCTCCCCCGCGCAGGCGCAGATGCCGATGAGCAGGAAGATGGAGACCTTGTCCGTATTCCACGCGAGGCGGGGGGCTACGAGCGCGCCGAGGGCGATGGCCGCCGCCTCGGGGAATACGATCTCCCGCTCGCCCAGCCACTCGGACGCGCCCGCCATCAGCGCGAGCACGAACAAAAAGCAAAGCTGCGGCAACAGGGTGCGCGCCGCGCCCGCCGTTTTTACCTTCATATCCCGCACCTCCCCGCACTTTTTTGTTATTGTACCAAAAAACGGCCGCTTCCGCAACCAAAACGGTGCGAAGGCGGCCGATCTCGCTTCCAAACTGATACGGGCACCCGCTCAGCTGCGGTAGCCGTTGGGGTTTTGCGTCTGCCACTTCCACAGCGAGGCGCACATGTCGTCCAACCCCAGCTTCGCCTGCCAGTGCAGCTCGGCTTTGGCCTTGTCCGCATTGGCGTAGCAGGCGGCGATGTCGCCCGCGCGGCGGGGCTTGATGACGTAGGGCAGCTTTTTGCCGCACGCCCGCTCGAAGGCGTGGATGACGTCGAGCACGCTGTAGCCGATGCCCGTGCCGAGGTTGTAGGTGTACACGCCCGGCTTACTCAGCGCGTGGATAGCGGCGACGTGCCCCTTGGCGAGGTCGACGACGTGGATGTAGTCGCGCACGCCCGTTCCGTCGGGGGTGGGGTAGTCGTTGCCGAACACGCCGATCTCCTTGAGCTCGCCGATGGCGACCTTGGCGATGTACGGGGTGAGGTTGTTGGGGATGCCCTTCGGATCCTCGCCGATCAAGCCGCTCTCGTGCGCGCCGACGGGGTTGAAGTAGCGCAGCAGCGCGATCGTCCAGCCGCTGTCGGCGACGTACAAGTCGCGCAGGATCTGCTCCTGCATATATTTGGAGGTGCCGTAGGGGTTGGTGGTGCCGCCCGTGCGGCAAGTTTCGTCCAGCGGCAGCCGCTCGGGGGTGCCGTACACCGTCGCCGACGAGGAGAATACGATCTTTTTGACGCCGAACTTTTGCATCGTTTCGAGCAGCACGAGGGTGGAGCCGAGGTTGTTGTCGTAATACTCGAGCGGCTTTGCGACGCTCTCCCCCACCGCCTTGAGCCCCGCAAAGTGGATGACCCAGTCGATGGCGTTTTCGCGGAACACCTTTTCGAGAGCGGCGGCGTCGCGCACGTCCTGCTCGTAGAAGCGCACCGTTTTGCCGGTGATCTGCCCGACGCGCTTGACCGCCTTGGCGGAAGAGTTGCACAAGTTGTCGACGACGACCACGCTGTGGCCAGCCTGCAGCAGTTCGACGCAGGTATGCGAGCCGATGTAGCCCGCCCCGCCCGTCACTAAGATAATCATTTAATCCTCCTTTTCGGCCGGAAACCCGGCGCTCGCTAAAAATTCTGTAAAGGCGCGCTCCCCCGCTCCGTCGCGCTTGAACACGGCGGTATTGCCGAGGATGGCGCGGCAGGTGTCCTCCACCTCCGCTTTGAGGATGGCGTCTGCCTGCGCCGCGGAGACCTTTCCGTGCGCGGCGAGCAGCCGCGCGATCATGGGCGCGAAGATGCGCATATCCTCGGCGAGGTCCTCCTCGCGATAGGCGCGCTCACCCGTGAGGTAGGCGCGCACCTCGCCCAGCTGGCGCTTGAGGCGGGCGGGCAGCACGAACAGCCCCATCGCCTCGATCAGGCCGATGGACTCGCTCTTGATGTGGTGGTACTCGCGGTGAGCGTGGAAGATGCCGTCCGGGTAGCGCTCGCTCGTGCGATTGTTACGCAGGATCATGTCGAGGATGTAGCCGCCCTCCGCTTTGCGCGCGATGAGGCTCGCTGTATTGTGCGGCACATCGCCCGTGCACGGAAGGATGTCCAAATCTTCGTTTTTGTATGCGCGCCACGCGGTGACGAGGGAATAGGCGAGCTCCTCGATGGCGGCGCGGTTCTTCCCCTCAAACCGGACGGCGGAGTTGTGCCAATCGACGATGCCGACGGACACCCCCGCGCGGGGGCTGCGCAGCCGCACGCGCACGCCCGCCTTCTGCATGGGCAGGCGCTCGAGGCCGCCCTGGAAGTGGTCGTGCATGAGGATGGAGCCGCCCACCCGCGGCAGCGGCGCGTTGTTGCCGATGAAGTAGTGCGGGAACTGCTCGACGAAGTCGAACAGGCGCACGGCCGTCTTTTCGTCCAGCTTCATCGGGGTGTGCGCGCAGCAGATGGCGATGCCGTGCTCGGCGAAGTAGGCGTACGGGGAATACTGCCAGAACCAATCCTCCCCCGCCAGCCGCAGCGAGTTGGTGCGCAGGTTGCGGCGGGAGAAGCCGGGGCGCTCGTACCCCTCGTTTTCGCGGCAGATGGTGCACAGCGGGTAGTTGGTGCTCTTTGCGTCAAGCTGCTTCTGCAAGTCCTTGTTGTTCTTTTCGGGCTTGCTCAAATTGATGGTGATCTCCAGCCCGTTTGCCGCGTGCCAGCGGATGTTGCGGTCGATGGCGCTCTTTTTGACGTAGTTGGAATGCACGGCGTAGTCGTGCGCCCAATTTGTGGCGGCGGCGGGGCTCTCCGCGTAATAGCGGGAGAAGATCTCTTCGTACTCGCTCGGGCGCACCATCACCGCGTCCATCAGCTTGTCGCCGAGGGTGGCGCGGTCGAAGGGCTTGCCCGCCCCCTCGAGGCAGGCATAAAACGCTTCGAGGATGGGATCGGGAAGGGCGGGCAGCTCCCCCTCATACGGCGGCGCGGCGTAGTTTGCCTCACCGACGACGTCGAGCAGGCGGTTGCGCGCGTACACCGCGTCGCGCGGAGAGAGGGCGAGATATTTTTGCGCGTAGGCGACGAGCCTTGCGATGCAGGTATCCATGTTCATACGTCCGCCTCGTCGATGATGCCGTCTGCGATCTCCGCCACATAGAAGGAAGCGTCGTAGCCGATGGCGGCGCGGTAGCGCGCGCCGACAAATTGGATAAACTGTTCGACGTCTGCCTTGCGCACGAGGCTGACCGTACAGCCGCCGAACCCCGCGCCCGTCATGCGCGAGCCGAGGCAGCCGGGGGCGGCCCATGCCGCCTCGGCGAGGGCGTCAAGCTCGGCGCCCGTCACCTCGTAGTCGTCGCGCAGGGAGATGTGGGAAGCGGTCAGCAGCTTGCCGAAGGCGGCAAGGTCGCCCGCCTCGAGCACGCGCACGCTCTCTGCGACGCGGGCGCACTCGCCGACGACGTGCCGCGCGCGGCGGTAGACGACGGGGCGCATGTCCGCGCGGCAGGCTTCGAGCTGCGCGGGCGTGACGGCGGCGAGGTTTGCCGCGTCAAACTTGCCGCGCACGGCTGCGAGCGCCTCTTCGACCTCGGCGCGCCGCTCGTTGTACTTGCTGGCGACCAAACTGTGCGGCTTGTTGCAGTTGGAGAGCACGAGCGCGCAGTCTTGCAGGTCGAGGGGGATATATTCATATTCCAAAGTGTCGCAGTCGAGCAAAATGGCGTGGCCCGCCCTGCCGTTGGCGGAGGCGAACTGATCCATGATGCCGCAGTTGACGCCGCAGTAGTTGTTTTCTGCCTTTTGGCAGAGGACGGCGAGCTGCGGCTTGTCGATGGGGTTGTCTCCCAGCCGCGCCAGCGCGTACGCCGTGGCGACCTCGATGGCGGCGGAGGAAGATAGCCCCGAGCCGAAGGGCACGGTGCAGTCGTAGAGGATGTCGCACCCGGCGAGGCGGTAGCCCGCCTTTTGCAGTTCGTCGGCGACGCCCGCCTGGTAGCAGCCCCACTTCAGGTGCTTGTAGGCGGAGAGGTCGGCGAGGTCGAGCGCGGCGAAGTCGGGGATGTCCGTCGCCGCGACCCGCACGAAGTTGGTGCCGTTTTTGCGCACCGCCACCCGGCACTTTAAAGTGAGCGCCGCGGGCAGCACCTTGCCGCCGCAGTAATCGACGTGCTCGCCGATCAGGTTGACGCGCCCCGCCGCCGAATAGACCGCCTCGGCCGGGGCGCCGAATTTTTCTTTAAAAATGGTCAGAATGTCGCTCATGACCGCTCCTTCTTTTTTTCCGTGCTGTCTGTGCGGCGGGCGCGCCCGCCGCATCTCTGTTTTGCAGGCCGCCCGCCTCCTTCCGACGGGCGCGCCGCACCTTTATTTTGCAGGCCGCCCGCAGCTCACTCGGCCGCGACGCGCGCCTCGCCCTTCAATTTGCCGTCCGTCGCCTTGAGGGTGAATCCCTGTTCTCCCGCGCGCACGACGGCCATCGCCTCGCCGTAATAGGTGTCCGTTTCGGTGCCGAGGTAGCTGCGCAGGTTGAAGGGGCAGGCACAGCCGAGCGCGAGCAGCTCGCCCCCCTCGACGGAGACGGAGACGGGACGGTGTTCGAGCGGCTTGACCGCCCCCGCCTTATCGGTGAAGCGCAGCCGCACGAAACAAACCTCGCCCGGCTTTGCCCTCTCCTTTTCGGGCAGGACGGTGAGCACCGTCTCATCCCCCGCCGTGCGCAGGGTGTGGCGGCCGATCTCTTTGCCCTCGCCGTTGTAGGCGACGGCCGTGACCTCGCCGTCGTAATATTTGGTCTTGAAGTCGAAGCGGCAGTTTTTGCGGAACTTTTTGCGCCCGACCTTTTTGCCGTTGACGTACAGCTCGACGGCCGCCGCACGCGCGTACACTTCGACCTTGGCGGGCTCGCCGTTGAGGCCGTTCCACGACCAGGTGGGCAGCGCGTTGGAGAACTTCCACGCCGAGGGGGAGTGCCGCTCGTTCGTATGGTTGACGGGCACGACCGCGATGTACGGGCCCGCCTCGCGCTCGAGGGCGACGCGGGTGTACAGCGCCTCGCCGAGCGGCTCGCCGATGAGGTTGAGCCTTCCGCTGCCCGCCGTGACCCAGCCCAGCGCGCCCGAAGGCTCGGGGGCGTACTCCTTGTACTCCCAGCTGCCGATGGCCACCTCGCCGAGGTAGTCCATGCCCGCCCAGACGAAGTCGCCGATGAGGGAGGGGTGCGCCTTGGCAAATTCCCAGAACATATAGGCGTCCGCACAGAAGGTCTCGCTGCCGAGGATGATGCGCTGCGGGTACTTTTTGACGTCGTGCTTGTAGCGCAGGATGCCGTAGTTGTAGCCGGCGACGTCCATCGCCGCGTAACACTCGCGCGTCTTGACGTCGCAGCCGTGCAGGCGGGCCATGTTCTTCATAAAGGACGCGCCCGTGATGCCCGCGAGGGTGTTGAAGAACTCGCTGCCCACCTTCTTCTGCGGGTTTTCCTTGGCCTTTTTGTCGCTGTACACGCCGAAGCCGAGGGAATGGAGCAGGTTGAAGAAGATGTTGACGCCGGTGGTGACGGGGCGGTCGGGGTCCAGCCGCTTGCACACCGCCTTCATCTCTTTGAAGAAGGCGATGCCCTTTTTCTGCGCCGTCTCCGCGACCTCGTTGCCCAGCGAGTACATGACGACGCAGGGGTGGTTGAAGTCCTTTTCGATCATGTCGGTGATGTCCCGCTCATACCACTCCTGCACATAGTCGGCGTAGTCGTACATGGTCTTGTGGATATACCACATATCGCAGTACTCGTCCATGACCAGCATGCCGAGGCGGTCGCAGGCGTCGAGCATCGCCTTCGAGCAGGGGTTGTGCGCCGAGCGGATGGCGTTGTAGCCGTACTCTTTGAGCAGGCGGATCTTGCGCTCCTCCGCCTCTGCATAACAGCGCGCGCCGAGGATGCCGTTGTCGTGGTGGATGCAGGCGCCGCGCAGGATGACCCGCTTGCCGTTGAGGGTGAAGCCCTCCTCCGCCGTGCAGCCGATGGTGCGGAAGCCGAAGCTATCCACCCACTCGTCCTGCGCGTAGCGCACGCGGCAGGTGTAGAGGACGGGCGTTTCGGGCGTCCAGGGCTGCGCGTTCTGCACGGTCAGGCGGAAGGTATGCTTGCCGTCGCTGTCCGCGCGCCCCTCCGCGAACGCCTTTCCTTCCTTTTCGATACAGACGGAAACTGCGCCCGCGCCCGTCGTCTTCACCTCGATCTCGACGACGGCGGGATCGAGCGACAGGGTGCGGATGCGCACGCCGTTCATCAGGACGTGCTGCTTGTCCGCGATGAACAGGTCGACGGGGCGGTAGATGCCCGCGCCCGAGTACCAGCGGCTGTTGGGCTGCTTGGAGTTTTCCGCCACGACGCGCACCTCGTTCTCCGCGCCGTAACGCAAAAATTTGTCCAGCGGGACGTAGAAGTTGGTGTAGCCGTAGGCGCGGTAGCACGCCTTTTCGCCGTTGACGTACACCTCCGCGTTGCGGTACACACCTTCAAATTTGAGGGTGACCTCCTTGTCCTTCCATGCGGCGGGGGCGGTGAAGGTCTTGACGTACTCGTAGTCGTGCCCCTCGTACCACCCGCTGTTGGTGCCGCCTGCGTTTTCGTAGCCGCGCGGCTCGCCGATCATCGCGTCGTGCGGGAGGGTGACCTCCTGCCACGCGCCCTCGCCGAGGCGGCGCCACTTCCAGCCTTCGTTCCATACGATTTTCTGCATCTTTCTCTCCCTCCGGGCTTTTGCCCGCAAATTTTTTACCGACGGCCGCCCCGCCGCAAATGCAGCACGGGCGCCGCCGCCCTTTTCTGCCCCTTATTGTACACGATAATGCCCGCGATTACAAGAAAATATTTTGCAGGTTGTAGACATTTTTTTACTTTTAACAAAAATTTTTTCTTTTGCCGCGCCTGCGGAGGAGGCGGGCGCGCCCGCGCCCTGCCGCGGGCGCGCGGCGAGCAGAGCGCCCCGCGTCAGCGAAAGATCTTCTGCAAAAAATGATACAGCGCGAGGTGCCAGCTGCCCATCGAGTGGTAGCGCATGGGGAAGACGTCGAAGCTGCAATTTTTGCCGAGGACGAGGCGGGGCTCGGCGGCGAGGATGTCGTTGAAGTCGCGCACGTGCCCGCGCAGGGCGAAGTCGAAGGTGCCGCTCGTATTGTACAGGTAGTAGATGGGATACTCGCCGAGCGCCGCGGAGGCGGCGTGCGCCTGCCAATAGGCCGCGTCGGTGCCGCAGCCGCTGAACGCGCCGAACCAGCCGACGTAGTCGAGGCTGCCGCATAGCGCCGAGCGGTAGGTGGCGGCCGCCCCGCGCGAGAGCCCCGCAAAGGCGCGGTGGGCGCGGCTCGCGGCGATGCCCTCCGCCGTCAGGTCGGCGGCGTATGTCGAGTACTTGCCCTCAACGGCGGGGAGAAGGTCGCTGCGGAACTCCTCGTTGAAGGACTCGATGAGAGGATCGCAGACCGAAGCGTCCCAGGTGTAGTCGTCGCCCTCGTACCACGTCGGGGTGACGACGATGAGCGGGGAGACGTCTCCATGGTAGATGAGGTTGTCGAGCAAGGTCTTGTTTTGCGGATTTTCGGCCAGCCAATACGTTTCGCCGTCGCCCGTGCCGTGCAGCAGGTAGAGGATGTCGTACCGCTCCGCCTCGGTGTAGCCGTAGGGCAGGTAGACGAGGGCGCGCTTTGTCAGCGCGCGGCCGTCCGTCGCGTACGCCTTGGTCTCGTACGTGAGCTCCTCTACCCGCCCCGGTTCGGGGCAGGCGACGGCGTCGTAAGCGTCGGGCACCGCCCACAGCGCGGGCTGCGCGCGGCCTGCCGCGCCGTTTGCGGCGGCGACGCTGCCAAGCCATACAGACAGGCCGAGCGCCGCGGCAGACAGCAGAGCGACGAGGGTTGCGGGCGCGAGGCGGGGGCAGGCGCGCTCGCGGATCTGCAAGATCAGCCCACCGAAACAGCAGAGGACGGCGACGGCGCCCTGCACGGCGTAGGTGAGGTCGGCGAGGGAGCTTGCGATGTTGCTGCACATATGCAGCACGACGCACGCCGCCGCTGCCCCCGCCCACAGCGCGGGCAGGCGGGCGCGCCAAACAAACAGCGCGAACAGCGCGAATACCGCGCCCAAAAATGAGATGATGAGCAGCGAGCGCGGCTCGCCGATGGCTGCGTACATCGCGACGTGCACGATTTGGACGACCGCCGTCGCGAGCGCCCCGCCGAGGCAGACGAGGTCGCACTTGAAGCTGCTTTTCAGATACCTTATGACATTCATACGGTTGACTCCCGCGCGCGTCGCGCTTTTCCGCCACCGCGCGCCGCGCTTTTCCGCCGCAGGGCGGCCGCGCGGCGGAAAAAAACAGACCGCCGCTGCTCGACACTTCTACATACAAGTGTACCACAGCGGCGGCAAAAATGCAACGATTCCTTCTTTTTTACGCGCTCGGCGGCTCGAATTTGTGCCGCGTGCGCCCGCGCACTGCATAAGCGCGCCCGCAAAATCTGCGGGCGCGCCGGAATGCTGCGCCGGAGAGCGCCGCTTTTACCTTATGCGGATGCCTTTTCTTTTTTGGTCATGCGCATGACGGCGGCGGCCGCCGAGAGCAGCACTGCAAGGAGCGCGGTCACGATGAATACAAACCATGCGCCGTCCAACACGTTGTTGTCGATGCTGGTGAGCACGTTGGAGAGGAAGAGCATCTCGCTGTTGAGCAGGACGCCGACGACGATCGTGTAGAACACGAAGGGCACGAACCCGCCGATGCCGAAGTCTTTGATGAGGACGATGGCATTGCAGACGATGCCGATGACGAACATCGTGACCGCCGTGCTGTCGACGGGCGAGAGGTTGGTGCTGTCGCCGCCGCGGACGGCGTAGACGATCACCGACACGATCGCCGCGATCATCGCGGCCAGAGAGATATACCAGCCGACGGCTTTGCCTTTCAGGAAGTTCATATCAGTTTTCCTCCTTTTTTGCGAAAGTGTGCACGAGGGTCATCGCGCCCGCAGCGACGAGGACGACGGCAGAAGCGATGGTCATGGTCAGCAGCGCGATCTCGTACCAGGTCATGATGGGCACGACGCGCGTCGTAGAGGTCAGGCCGTTCATCGCGGCGCTGTTTGCGAAGTTGTACAGGATGCGGTGGGCGGACTCGCGCATATTTTCGAGCAGCTTTGCATCCGTCTCCGCCTGCACGACGACGAGGTCGTAGAAGGTGTTGCCCGAGGTGCAGAACATATTGGTGCCCGCTTCATACGCCAGCTGCGGCTCCATCAGCCCGGTCGGGTTCTGGCCGAAGTCTGTGGTCACGTTGCCCGTGAAGCCCCATTCGCCCTCCATCAGCTCATTCCAAAGTTTGGAATAGTGGCCGGTCCAGGTGACGCCCAGGCGGTTGAATGCGCCCATGACGCCCGAGCTTGCGGGATCGTCTTCGCCCGTCGTTTCAAACGCGTACTGGAAGGCGCGCAGGTAGATCTCGCGGATGGCCTGCTCGTTGGAGAAGGTGCACACGCCGATGCGGTTGGTCTCCTGATCGTTGAGGAAGAAGTGCTTGAAGTACGGGATGACGCCCTTGCTCATCGCGCCGTGCACCTCCTGCTCGGCCAGCTTGCCGGCGAGGAAGCCGTCTTCGGAATAGTACTCGAAGTTGCGGCCGGCATACGGGGTGCGGTGGGTATTCGCCGCGGGGCCGTACCAGCCGACGCCGCCGCCCCACAGGCCCTCTTCGCCGAAGGAGACGCCGATCTCGTAGAGCAGTTCTACGTTCCAGGTGCCTGCGAGCACCGTTTCGGTCGGGTAGGATACCATCACCTCGTCGGTGTATGCCGCATCTGCGCTGAAGTCGTCGTAGTCCTCTTTATAGTGTGACTTGGTCCATGCCGCGGGGCCGTCGACCGCCGTGGAGGCGTTCAGGCCGACGCTCGGGATGGCTTCGCGGCCCTGTTTGGTGAATTTGGCGAGGTCGTCGATGGAGAGCTGGCTGAGCAGCGCTTCCCACGCGGCGTCGTCGTAAGCCTGGCCGATCATCATCGCAATGCTGTACTGGCCCTGCGTTTCGAGCGTCGTTGCGGAGACATTGATGCCGGAGATGTCGGACGAGCCCTTTTCGTAGGCGGCGGGCTTGTTGGCCGCGCCCTGGTTGACGCCGTCATACAGCGCGTCCATGTCCGCGATCATGTCGCTCGTCGCGGCAAAATCGCTCATCGTTTCCGGCCATGTGCCGCTCCAGTCGCTGCGGGAGAGGTACACCACCTCGTCCGAAGTGCCGCCCAGGTAGTAGTTGATGTCCGCTTCCTGGAACTGGTTGGTCACCTTTTTGGTCGTCGCGGAGAGGGAATACTCTGCCTCGTTGAATTCATTCTTGACGGAGAGGACCGCCTTGTCGGCGTCGCCGTCATAGTCCATGCCGTCGGACGTGTCGCATCCCTTGGCGGCGAGGATGTTGTTGAGGGCGTCGTGCGCGCTGCTGCCGATGGCGAAGTAGTAGTCGCCCTCGTCCATGATATACGTCTTGTAGTTTTCGTAGTCGTAGCTTGCGATGTCGGCGAGGTCGACGACGATCTCCACCTCTTCCGACTGCCCCTCTGCGAGCTCGCCCGTCTTGGCGAAGCCGCACAGCTGCACGGAAGCCTTTTCGATGCCGCCCGCGGTGTACGGCGCCTGCGCATACACCTGCACGACCTCTTTGCCGGCCATGCCGGAGGTGTTGGTCACGGTGACATTCACCGTCGCCGTCTGGGCGCGCCAATCCACATCGACGCCGTTCAGCGTCTGCTCAAAGGTCGCATAGGAGAGGCCGTAGCCGAAGGGGAACTGCACCTCTTCCGTATAGTTCCAGTCGCCGGACGAAGCCCACACGCCCGCATCGGAAACGGCGTTGCCGCGGCCGAGGACGGTATCCTCGTAGCGGGTCTCGTAGTAGCGGTAGCCGACGTAGATGCCCTCGTTGTACATCAGGTACTTCTGCGAGGTCGCGTTGGCGATCTCGTCGGCGTTGGCGTAGGTGAAGTCGCCGAAGTTCGCCATCGCGGGGGAGGAGAAGGAATGATAGGCATAGGTGTCTGCGAGCCTGCCCGAGGGGTTGGTCTCGCCGACGAGGATGTCGGTGACTGCGTCGAGGCCGACTTCGCCGGGGCCGCCGATGTACAGGCAGGCGTCGATGTCGTACTCATCCAAAAAGCCGAGCTCGGGGGTGTTGAAGGTGTTGACGAGCACGATGCGCTTTTCGAACGGGCCGTCCTTCATCGCCTGCAGCACGCTGCGCTCTTCTTCGCTCAGGGTGAGGTAGCGGCCCTCCTCTTCGCCCGCCGAAGAGGTGGTGATCAGGTCTGCGCCCTCGCCGCCGATGCGGGTGAGCACGAAGATGGCGGCGTCGCCGTACTCGTTCCAGCTTTCGCGCACTTCAGTAGTAAAGTCGGAGGCGGGCACTTCGGGCACGACGAAGGTGCTGCCGTCTTTGCGGGTCATCGTCGCGGGGACGAGCTCGCCCGTCCAGGGGTTGGCAGACTCGGGTGTGACCATGTAGCCCTCGTCGAACTTGCCCTCGTAGAAGGCGTACATCGTCTCGTTGTAGTTGAGCTTGCCGTCCTCCTCGCAGGCGCGGGGGATATCGAACTTGCGATCTTCCGGCGCCGTCACGCCGCCCGAACCGGTGCCGCCGAGGGCGACGTCGATGCTCGAATAGGAGAAGAAGGTGACGTTTGCGCCCTTTTCGAGGGGGAGCGCGCCGTTCTCGTTGGTCATGAGCACGGTGCCCTCCGCCTGCGCCTGTTTGGCGACGGCGCGCGCGTTGTCCATCGTCTCCTGATACGTTTCAAACTCGCTCTTGAAATGAACGGGGTCCTGCTCGCCGTCGCCCGTCTCTACGATCGCCGTGTCCTGGATGCCGAGCGTCTTGTTGATGTAGCCCGACCACTCCGACATGACCGCGGAGCCCGCGACGGAGAGGATGAGCAAAAAGATGGCGATGACGGACAGGATCCTCCATAGAATGTCCGGGCCAAATTTTGCCGCTTTTCTGAGAAAATTCATACTTTCCTCCTGCAAATGATTGATTTATTATCGTTGCGCCCCTTTCCCGGGCCGGGGCGCGCGATTTCTGCTTTCAGCCGATCTTTTCGCTCAGATATGCGTCGAAGTAGGGCGTCCACCACTCCTTATACCCCGCCTTAAAGGGGTGCACGGGGTCGTGCATGTACACCTCGTACGCTTCGTCTGTGACGGCGTTGAAGGCCTCGTCGTTGAACAGGTCGATGATGCCGACCTCGACGCCCTCCACCTTGTTCCACTTTTCGGCAAGGTCGTAGGTATAGCCGACCAGCTTTGCGTAGTTCTCGCCCGAGGGATCTTTGCTCGCGCGCACCCCTTCCTCCGCGATGTACGAGCCCGAATAGAAGAAGACGGGGCAGTCCCACGTCTGCTCGACGTAGGCGACGACAAATTCCATCGCCCCGAGCGTCGTCTTGACGTCGAAGGCGCCGATATCCGTCACGTCGTCCGCCGTCAGCGAACCCCACTTGGATACGTTTGCCGACTTGGCGTCGTTGGTGGAGATCTGGCAGATGAAGGCGTCGATGTCCGCCGTGCGGTCGAACGCCTCGCTCTCTTTCAGGCGGGTGACGTACGAGTCTCCCGAAGAGAACAGGCCGCGCATCGGCTCGTCGATGAGCGTGGTGCCGCTGACCGCCTCCTTGACGCTGATACAGCCGGTCGTCGCCTGCAAAAAGTCGGCGACCGCCTGGTTTTGGCTCTCCATGCCCAGCGTGACCGAGGAACCCAGCCAATAGATGGTCTTGCCGCGCAGCGGGCTGTCTTCTTGCATGGTGCAGGAAGACACGTCGTACTTTTTTCCGTTGGAGGGGGTAAACACGCCGCAGGCGAACAGGATGACCAGCACGACGGCGGCAGCGACAGCCGCGGCGATGATGCCGAGAGCGATCTTTGTGCGCTTTTTCATGGCCTTTACCTCCTTTTCGGTTTCGCGCATACAGTATAACACAAAAAGAAAAAAGCGGCGCAAAAACGGGGCGTTTGGCCGTTTTTAGCGTCGCTTTCGCAATTTTGCGGGATATTCGGTCGGTTTTCGGGTCTATCTCGCACCGCCCGCGCCCCGCCTGCGGGCATACGGGCGGCATGAGCGGCAGAAAAAAGCGCAGCGCGCAAATATCCGCGCGCTGCGCCCTCCTGTGCGCTCATTCCCGCACGGGGATGAGCGCGCCCACACAAAACAACTTTCCCTTGACGCGGACGGTGAAAGTGCCGCTGTACTTTTCGACGATGTAGCGCATGCTCTTGAGGCCGAAGCCGTGGCTGCGCTTATCCTGCTTGGTCGTATCGGGCAGCCCGCCATGCAGGTCGGGCGGGTCCTCGCAGTAGTTTTCGACGTGGATGTTCAGCCACCCTCCCTTGACGAACACGCGCAGGGAGATGACGCGCTTTTCTTCATCCTCGTACTTGCCGACGCACTCGATGGCATTGTCGAGCGCGTTGCCGAAAAAGGAACAGATGTCGAGGTAGCTCATGTCTTTGAGCCCCTCGCCGTCTGCCATGACGGAAAAGGTGATGCGCTTTGCCTGGCAGAGCAGACTCTTTTCGGTGAGGACGCAGTCGAGCGCGCCGCTGCCCGTCTTGGCGAAAGCCTCGTAGATCATCACGTCGCGCTCCATCTCCTCGATGCTCTCGTTGCGCGCGGCGCTGTCGGGCATGGTCTTGAGGGCGGCGATCTGGTGCTTTAAGTCGTGGCACTTGATGTTGATCATCTCCATGTTCGCCTGCGCGAGCTCGTAGTGATGCGCCTCCTGCTCGAGCCGCAGCTCGAGCTCGTGCGACTCTTCGACGAGGCGGCGATTGCGGAAGGAGCCCATCAGCAGGGCGGTGAGGAAGACGCCGAGCATGACCGAGTAGATCTCGTACCCGACGGCGATGATGCCGTTGCCGAGCAGCGCGCTCTGCATGTGCTTGACGTAGATGCCGAGCACGATGAGCACGAGGATGAAGCCGGACGCCAGCGCGAGCACGGGCACGCGGGAGAGGCGGACGTACCGCTCGAAGTCGCGCCCGCGCGCGAGTACGAGAAAAAAGAGGACGTACACGACGGCGTAGGCGACGGCGTACGACAAAAATTCGCCGAGGAGGGTGTCGAGGAGCATGACGCCGGAGGCGACGTAGACGATGTTGACGACCAGCTGGCACAAGTGGTGCGCGACGTTCTGCACCACGAAGCTGAACACGCAGAAAAAGAGCACGTTGAAGGGGGGCATGCGGAAGAGCAAAAAGGCCAGCCCCACGATGAGCAGATACGGGATGAAGTAGAAGAGGTAGTGGCAGAGCGGCGAGGGCAGCAGCATGATCGCCCCTTCCGCAAAATACAGGCCGACGAGGATGGCCGCGACGAGGGGGATGCCGACCGGCCAGAAATATTTTTGCTTTTCAAAGCGGAAAAAGAAGAGCAAAAAGGGGATGAAGAGCTGGATGAAAAAGACGGCCATGTCCATGTCAAAGCACCCCGTCGTTGCCGTAAAAGACGGTCAGCGCCTCTAAAAACTCCTTTTTGCGGGCGCGGCTGACGGGCAGCGCGTCCGCGCCGACGATCACCTCGTCGCCGCGCGTCTTTTCCACCGCCGCCAGATTGACGAGATAGGCGTTGTGGCAGCGCGCGAAGCCGTAGCGGGCAAAGCGCTCTTCCGCGTCTTTGAGGGCGGCGCGCTCGCCGAAGCTGCCCTTGCGGGTATGGTAGCAGATGTTGTGCTTGCCGCTTTCGATGTACAGGATGTCGGATACGTTGAGCTTGACCATCCCTTCGTCGCTGCTCAGCATGAACGTGCCGCCGATATACTTTTCTTGAATGGCGACGGCGCGCTCCATCTTCAGCGCAAAGTTGAAGTAGGTGACCGGCTTGACCATAAAGTCGAGCGCGCCCACCTCGTACCCCTTGATGGCGTACTTGGCCATGTTGGTGACGAAGATGAGCGAGGCGTAGCCGTCGACGGCGCGCAGCCGCTGCGACGCCTTGAGCCCGTCCATATGCGGCATTTCGATATCCATCAGGATGATATTGCCGCCGCCCGCATACTCGCTGATAAATTCAAGCCCGTCCGTATATGTTTTGACCGTATACGCGCCGCCCGTCTCGGCAAAGTAGCGCTTGACGAACTGCTCCAGCCGATGCGCGCTCGACGCCTCGTCTTCTACAATGATCACGTGCATCATAAGCCGATCCTTCCTTGTTTGATGCTCCGATTATATCACGCGCGCGCCGCTTTGTCAATCCCTTCCGTAAAATGCCGCCCCCCCCCTGCCCCGCCGATGCCGCGGGCGCGACGCCCCTCGATAAACTTTGCCGCGCGGCAATGAACAGCGATACACGGCGAGAGGGCACCCCCGCAAACGCGAGGGCGCCCTCCTTGCTTTCTGATCCGCCTGCGGCGTTATGCGTTTTTGCCGCAGCAGTTCTTGTACTTTTTGCCGCTGCCGCAGGGGCAGGGGTCGTTGCGGCCGGGCGCTTTGGCGTGGCCTGCCGGGCGGGCGGGCGCGCTGCTTTCGGGCGCGTTGGTGGAGAGCTGCTCAGTATCGACGGCGGGCTTGGGCTCTTCGATGGGGCGCACCATCGGGCGGGTGACCTCGATGCGCACCTTCAAAAGCATGGCGATGGTGTTGTTTTGGATGCGCTCGACCATCTCGTCGAACATCTGGTAGCCCTCTTGCTTATAGGCGATGACGGGGTCGGTGTTGCCGTACGCGCGCAGGCCGATGCCCTTGCGCAGCTGGTCCATCGCGTCGATCTGGTCGATCCAATTGCGGTCGACGTTCATCAGCAGGAAGCGGCGCTCCATGTCGGCGTAGTCGATGCCGAGGTCCTCTTTGACCTCTTTGATCTTGTCCTCGTACGCCTTCTCGGTCGCCTCGGCGATCTTTGCGAGGGCGTAGTCGCTGTCCCAACGGTCCAGCTTTTCGCGGGTGATAAAGTGGCTGCCCTCGGGGAGCAGGCGGTTTTCGAGCGCGCGGTTGAGCGCGGCCTCGTCCCACTTTTCGGGCATCTCGTCGATGTTGACCGCCTCGGAGACCACCTTGCGCACGAAGTCGGGGATGTATTTGACCACCTGGTCGTGCACGTTTTCGCCCTTGAGCACCTTCATGCGCTCGGCGTAGATGACCTCGCGCTGCTTGTTCATGACGTCGTCGTACTGCAGAACGTTTTTGCGGATGCCGAAGTTGCGGCCCTCGATCGCCTTTTGGGCGTTTTCGATGCCGCCCGAAAGCATCTTCGACTGCAGGCAGGTATCTTCGTCCTTGCTGAAGATGCCGTACACCTTTTTGAGGCGCTCGCCGCCGAAGCGCTTGATGAGGTCGTCTTCGAGGGAGATGAAAAAGATGGAAACGCCCGGGTCGCCCTGACGACCGCTGCGGCCGCGCAGCTGGTTGTCGATGCGGCGCGACTCGTGCCGCTCGGTGCCGAGGATGCACAGGCCGCCCGCCGCGACGACTTCCTCCTTCTCCTTATCCGTCTCCGCCTTGTACTCGCTGTAGAGTGCGTCGTACATGGCGCGGTATTTTTGGCGCTGCTCCTCCGCCTCGCCCTGCAGCTCGGCGTACGAGGTGGCGAGCTCGATCATGTCGTGCTCGACCCCCTCCTCGCGCATGCGCTTTTTGGCGAGGTACTCGGCGTTGCCGCCCAGCAGGATGTCTGTGCCGCGGCCCGCCATGTTGGTGGCGATGGTCACCGCACCCAAGCGGCCGGCCTGCGCGACGATCTCTGCCTCGCGCTCGTGGTTTTTGGCGTTGAGGATGTTGTGCTTGATGCCGTTTTTGCGCAGCATGCGGGCGATCTCTTCGCTCTTTTCGACGGTCGCCGTACCGATGAGCAGCGGCTGGCCCGCCGCGTGGCGCTCTTCGATCTCATGCAGCAGCGCGCGCTTCTTGCCGTCGACGGTGGCGTACACCATGTCGGGCATGTCCTTGCGGATGACCGGCTTGTTGGTCGGGATCTCCATGACGTCCAGCGAGTAGATGGTGCGGAACTCGCCCTCTTCCGTCTTGGCGGTACCCGTCATGCCCGAAAGCTTTTTATAGAGGCGGAAGAAGTTTTGGAAGGTGATCGTCGCGTACGTCTTGTTTTCGTTGCGGACCTTGACCCCCTCCTTCGCTTCGATGGCCTGATGCAAACCGTCGGAGTAGCGGCGGCCGTTGAGGATGCGGCCGGTGAACTCGTCGACGATGAGCACTTCGCCGTCGTTGACGATGTAGTCCTCGTCGCGGTGGAAGAGCTTGTGCGCTTTGAGCGCCTGTTGGATGTGGTGGTTGAGCTCGGCGTTGTCGATGTCGCCGAGGTTGTCGATGTTGAAGAAGCGCTCCGCCTTGGCCGCGCCCTTTTCGGTGATCTGCACGGTGCGGTTTTTGCGGTCGATGACGTAGTCCCAATCGCCGTACTTGGCGCCGCGGGCGATGTCGTCGTAGTCGCCGTACTTGGATTCGGGCTGCTCCTCCTCTTCTTCGGCGGGCTTCTTTTTCTTTTTGTTTTTGGTGTCCGCCTCGCCCATGTTGCCGTCTTCGTCGAAGCCGCCCTCGAGGGTGCGCACGAAGCGGTCGACCCGCTCGTACAGCTCGCTCGACTTATCCCCCTTGCCCGAAATGATGAGCGGGGTGCGCGCTTCGTCGATGAGGATGGAGTCCACCTCGTCGACGATGGCGAATGCGAGCTCGCGCTGGACCATGCGGCGGATGTCCGTCTTGAGGTTGTCGCGCAGGTAGTCGAAGCCCAGCTCGTTGTTGGTGGCGTAGGTGATGTCGCAGTTGTACGCCTGCTTTTTGGCGGCGTCGTCCATGCCCGGCACGACCACGCCGACGGTCAGGCCGAGGAAACGGTGCACTTTGCCCATCCACTCTGCGTCGCGGCGGGCGAGGTAGTCGTTGACGGTGACGATGTGCACGCCCTTGCCGGTGAGGGCGTTGAGGTATGCGGGGAGCGTTGCGACGAGCGTCTTGCCTTCGCCCGTCTTCATCTCGGCGATGCGCCCCTGGTGCAGGCAGATGCCGCCGATGATCTGCACATGATAATGTTTGAGCTTGAGCACGCGCCAGGCGGCCTCGCGCACGACGGCAAAGGCGTCGTACAAGATGGCGTCGAGCGTTTCGCCCCCCGCGAGGCGCTCTTTGAGCGCGCCCGTCTGCGCGCGCAGCTCGGCGTCCGTCATCGCGGCGTACTTGGGCTCGAGCGCCTCGACCTGCGCCGCCATCTTCTCCATGCGGCGCATATTGCGGCGGCTTTCGCCGTTGAATAAAAAGTTGATCAGACCCATTCTCTGTTCCTCCTTCGGGCGGCATCCCGCCGCACGACCGGGTTATTGCCGCCCCGCCTCGGCGGAACGGCACATTGCGCATAGTACTTTAATTATAGCGCATTTTGCGCAAAAAGTAAAAAGGTTTTTCCATGATTTTCCCCATTTTCACGCGCCGTGGGCGGGTTTTTTGGGCGGGGCGGGCGGGGCGCTCCCCTTTTCGTCTGCGGAGAGCGCCTGCTCGGGCGTGCGCGGCCGCTCGCGGTAGGGCACGCTCGCCGCGGTGAGCACGTACACGCGCGCTGCACCCGCGCCGCGCAGCGCCCTGGCGACGGCGTCTGCCGTCGCGCCGGTGGTGAGAACGTCGTCGACGATGACGACGTGCCTGCCGCGGCAGAGAGCGCGCTCGTGCACGCGGAAGCTGCCCGCGAGGTTTTGGGCACGCTCGGCGGCGGTGAGATGCTTCTGCGCGGCGGTGTCGCGCGTTTTGACGAGGGCTGCGGGCGCGTAGGGGATGCCGCTGCGCAGGGAGAGGGCGTCTGCGAGCAGTTCCGCCTGGTTGTACCCCCTCTTTTTCAGCGCCTTGTCCGTCATGGGGACGCTGACGATGAGGTCGGCGTCGGGGAAGCTGTCGGCGAGCAGCGGCGCCATGCGGGCGGCGAGCGCGGCGGCGAGGTACCGCCCGCCCGTCTTGAACCGCTTGATCAGCCCGACGACGCGCTCCTCGTAGCGGAAGGCGCTGCGCGCGGCGTCGTAGAGGGGCATGTGCGCCTTGCACTCGAGGCAGACGGGGTAGTCCGCCTCGATCGCCCGCCCGCACTTGGAGCAGACGTACTCGTCGTTGAGCGGCAGCTCGGCGAGGCAGTGCGCACAGAAAAAGCCGTCGTCGAACACGTCCTCGCCGCAGGCGGCGCATACGCAGTTTTTGCCGAACACCGCCTCGTGCGCGAGCTCGAGCAGCCGCCGCAGCTTTTTGGCGCGCTCTGCGCGCGCCGCCGCCCGCTGCGCCGCATCCTTCTTTTCTTTGCCCTTCTTTTTGCCGCCCTTCTTTTTGGCTTTGTTTTCCGCCGCGTCCGCCGCGCCGACTGCAACTTCATTCTCCGCCGCGCCGTCCATTACGCCGACGGCAACTTCGTTTTTCGCCGCGCCGTCTGCCTGCCTAACGGCAACTTCGTTCTCCACTATGCCGTCTGCCTGCCAAGCGGCGGCTTCGCTTTCGGCCGTGCGGCCCGCCTGCGCGGCACCTTCTTCCCCTTTCATGGCGTCCTCCCCTTTTGCGCGAGGCGGCGGGGCGCACCGCGCCCCGCCGCTTTCCTTGACGATACATTACAGATATTTTTTGAGCGCTTCGGCCATGTCCGTCTGTTCCCAAGGGAACGCCTCCCGCCCGAAGTGCCCGTAGGCGGCCGTCTTGCGGAAGATGGGGCGGCGCAGGCCGAGCTTTTCGATGATGACCTGCGGGCGCAGGTCGAAGTTTTCGCGCACGATGGATACGAGCTTATCGTCGGGCAGGCGGCCGGTGCCGTGGGTGTCGACGAACAGAGATACCGGCCGCGCGACGCCGATGGCGTAGGCGATCTGCAGCTCGACCTCGTCTGCAAGCCCCGCCGCGACGATATTTTTGCAGATGTAGCGCGCCATGTACGCCGCGCTGCGGTCCACTTTGGTCGCGTCCTTGCCCGAAAAGGCGCCGCCGCCATGCGCGCACCGCCCGCCGTAGGTATCGACGATGATCTTGCGGCCGGTCAGCCCGCTGTCCCCTTCCGGCCCGCCGATCTCGAAGCGGCCGGTGGGGTTGATGTAGTACTTTGTGTTTTCGTCGAGCAGGGCGGGGTCGATGACCGCGTCGATGACGTGGCGGCGGATGTCCGCCTGCAGCTGCGCCTGCGAGACGTTTTCGTCGTGCTGGGCGGAGACGACGACCGCGTCCACGCGCACCGGCTTTTTCCCCTCGTACTCGACGGTGACCTGCGTCTTGCCGTCCGGGCGGAGATACGGGAGCAGCCCGCCCTTGCGCACCTGCGCGAGGCGGTAGGCGAGCTTGTGCGCGAGCACCGCCGTCAGCGGCATGAGCTCGGGCGTTTCGTTGACGGCGTAGCCGAACATCATGCCCTGGTCGCCCGCGCCGATGCGGTCTTGTTCGTCGCCGCCCGCGCGGCTCTCCTGCGAGGCGTCGACGCCCATCGCGATGTCTGCGCTCTGCCCGTGAATGGCGGTGATGACGGCGAGGGAGTTGTACGAAAAGCCCTGCCCCTGCGTGTATCCGATCTCTTTGACGGTGTCGCGCACGATCTTGGAGATGTCGACGTAGCAGTCGGTGGAGAGCTCGCCCATGACCAGCACCATGCCGGTGGTGGCACAGCACTCGATGGCCGCGCGCGAGGCGGCGTCGCGGGAGAGCACGGCGTCGAGCACGGCGTCGGAGATCTGGTCGCACACTTTGTCGGGATGGCCCTCGGTGACGCTTTCACTTGTAAAAAATCTTCTCATACTCGCTCCTTTGCGCCGCGCGACGCGCGCCGCCATTTTTTTCTGCCGTTTGAGGTCTTTCAATTATATATTTTTTGCGGGGAAAAGTCAATGCTTTCGGCAATCGCTTTGCTTTCGACCGCAAAATATGGTACAATTTTTTTATGGAAAAAAACTGTACCCTTTGCCCCGTCGCCTGCGGGGCGGACCGCGCGCAAAAGCCGGGCGCGTGCGGGGGCGGCGCGCGTGCGCGCGTCGCCAAATACGGGCTGCACCCCTACGAGGAGCCCTGCCTCTCCTACGGCAAGGGCTCGGGCACCGTCTTTTTTTCCGGCTGCGCGCTGCGCTGCGCCTTCTGCCAGAATTACGAGATCTCGCACGCGCAGGCGGGGGAAGAGCTGACGGCGCGGCAGCTTGCGGCGCTCTTCCAAACGATGGAGGAGATGGGCGCGGCGAACATCAACCTCGTGACCGCCGCACACTACATCCCGCAGCTTGTCGAGGCCTTCCGCCTGTACCGGCCGAAGATCCCCGTCGTGTACAACACCCACTCGTACGAGACGCTGCCCGCCCTGCGGGCGATCGACAAATACATCGACGTGTACCTGCCCGACCTCAAATTTTTTGACCCGCGCATCGCCGCGCGCTACACGGGACGGGCGGACTACTTTGCCCATGCCTACCCCGCCGTCGCCTTTATGGCAGGGCGGCGGGTGGAGATGGATGGCGAGAAGATGGTGCGCGGGTGCATCGTGCGCCACCTCGTGCTGCCGCTGTGCGCAAACGACAGCGTAAAAATCGTGCAGAAGTTCGCAGAATTGGACACGGACGCCCGCTTTTCTCTGATGGGGCAGTACACGCCGCACGGCGACATCGCCGCCCTGCCCGAGCTGCAGCGGCGCATCACGCGGCGCGAATATGAAAAGGTCCTCACCGCCCTGCTCGCGGCGGTGCCCGCCGAGCGGGTATTCGCGCAGGAGCTTTCGGCGGCGGCCGAGCAATTCATCCCCGACTTTACGCCGGGCGGCAGCCTGTTTTAAGTTTTGAATTTCCCGCGCGGCGGCGAGCTATCTCTCCCCTCCCCTATTGCGGGCGGGCGAGGCGGCGGCGCAGGCGGACGAGCTTGCGCACGAGGGGGGCGACTTGCGGCGGAGAAGCGGCCGCGAGGCGAGATTCTAATCGCGCGATCTGCGCGGAGACGGCATCTTTCATGCCGACAGTATGTGACAAACGGAAAGAGACCATGTTATTGACTTTGGAAAACGTGAGCTTCGGCTACGACGACAAGCGCATCCTCGAGAACATCAATTTCACCGTATCGGAGGGGGAGCGCATCGGCTTTATCGGCCCCAACGGCGAGGGCAAGACGACCCTGCTCAAGCTGATGGCGGGCGTCCTCTCGCCCGACGAGGGGAAGATCGTGAAAAAGAGCGGGCTGAAGATCGGCTACCTCGAGCAGAACGGCGGGCTGGAGAGCGCGCGCACGGTGTACGAGGAGATGCAGTCGGTATTCGACGACGTGCAGCGGGCGCTGCAAGCGCAGCGGGAGATCGGCAAACAGATGGCGGAGGCGGCGGAAGGGAGCGATGCCTTCCGCGCCCTCGCCGCGCGCTACGAGCAGTTGGACAAGTTCATCGCCGCGCGCGACGGCTACAACGCCGACGTGCGCATCCGCACCCTTTTGAACGGCATGGGCTTTGCGGCGATGTACGACCAAAAGATATCGGCGATGAGCGGCGGCGAAAAGACGCGGCTCAAACTGTGCCGCCTGCTGCTCGAACAGCCGGACGTCCTCTTCCTCGACGAGCCGACCAACCACCTCGACGTGTCCACCCTCTTCTGGCTGGAAAATTATCTGAAGAGCTACCGCGGCGCCATCTTCACCGTGTCGCACGACCGCTACTTCCTCGACGCGACCGTCGGCAAGATCCTCGAGCTGGAAAATTGCCGCGTGCGCGCCTTCCGTGGGAACTATTCCAAATATAAAGTCCTCAAGGCGGAGCAGTACGAGCACGACCTGCGCGAGTACGAGAAGCAGCAGGAGGAGATCGCCGCCCTCGAAGACTATGTGGCGCGCAACATCGTGCGGGCGACGACGGCAAAGAGCGCGCAGTCGCGCGTCAAAAAGCTGGAGAGCATGGAGCGGCTGCAAAAGCCGACCCCGCCCCCGCAGCCGCCCGTGTTCGCCTTTACGACGACGGAAAAGAGCGAGGAGCGCACGCTGTCGGTGGAAAACCTGTCCCTGCGCGCGGGGGAAAAGCAGCTGCTTTCCTCCGCGTCCTTCGAGGTGCGCCGCGGCGAAAAGGTGGCCGTCGTCGGCGAGAACGGAGCGGGCAAGTCTACCCTCATCCGCGCGCTGGTCAAAGGGCGCGACCCCGCCATCCGCTGGGGGCGCTTCACCCGCATCGGCTACTACGACCAGGAAAACGCCGACCTCGACCCGGAGGAGACGGTGCTGGGCGCGCTGTGGCACCGCCACACGGCGATGGGCCAGACGCAGGCGCGCGCGCTGCTCGCGCGCGCGAAGCTGGGCGCGGAGGACATGGAAAAGCGGGTCGCCTCCCTCTCGGGCGGCGAGCGCGCGAAGCTGGCGCTGGTGCTGCTCGAGGCGCAGAACGCCAACGTGCTCATCCTCGACGAGCCGACCAACCACCTCGACCTGCAGGCGCGCGAGAGCCTCGAGGCGGCGCTGCGCCGCTTTGACGGGACGCTGCTGTTCGTGTCGCACGACCGATACTTTATCTCCGCGCTGGCGGACAAGATCGTCGAGCTTGAAAAGGGGGAACTGAAGGTGTACCCCTGCGGCTATGCCGACTACACCGCCGCAAAACAGGAGGCGGCGGGGCGCGCGGAGGCGGCCGCAAAGGCGGAGAAGGCGGAGGAGCGCGCCGCCAAAAAGGAGAGCTCGTACCGCTCGAAGGCGGAGCGCGCGGAGGAGGCGAAGCGCAAGCAGCTGCTGCGGCAGACGGAGGCGGACATCGCCGCCGCGGAAGCGGACATCGCCCAAACGGAGGCGGAGATCGCCCGCCCCGACGTCGCCGCCGACTACCGCCGCATGAACGAGGCGTGCGAAAAGCTGAGCGAACTGCACGCCCGCCTCGACGCGCTGTACGCGCAGTACGAAAAGCTCATTTAAGCGAGAAAGGCCGCGGCATATCAAAGCCGGGCCGAAAACTTTTTGAAAAAAGCGGCGCGCCGCCCTTCCCCTGCCGAGGGAGGGCGGCGCGCTTTTTATTTTGGGAGGACGTGCGGCCTTCTCTGCCGCAAAAAAACTTATTCGAGGCGCACTTCGGCCAGCTCTTTGGGCGGGATGGCCTCGGTGGAGGAAGAGACCGTCTTTTTGACGAGGTTCGACGCCTTGCCGATGGCGATGTTGGTGCCCGCGCCCGCGACGCAGCCGCCCGGGCAGCCCATCCCCTCGATGAGCGCGCCGTTGAGCTTGCCCAGCTTGGCGAGCAGCAGCACCTTGCGGCAGTCTTCCAGCCCCTCGACGTGCTGGATGTCGACCTTGGTGTCCGGATAGTACGCCGCGATGCACTTTTCGATCGCCCCTGCGACGCCGCCCGCGACCGCGTAGCCGCGACCCGCGCCCGTCGCGTCGTGCATGCCGGCGTGGTTTTCGATGGTTTCGGGGTCGATGCCCTTGGCCTCGAACATGGCGGACATCTCCTCGAAGGTGACGACGAAGTCGACGTCGCTGCGGACGGTGCGGCGGGAGGCCTCTAACTTTTTGGCCGAGCACGGCCCGATGAACACGACGCGCGCGTCGGGGTACTTTTGCTTGATGGTGCGCGCGGTGGCGACCATCGGGGTGAGGGTGCGCGAAATTTTATCGGCAGACTCGGGGAAGTAGCGCTTGATGAGCATCGCCCAGGCGGGGCAGCAGGAGGTGAGCATGAAGGGCTGCTTGCCCGTCGCCACCTGCTCGGCGTAGTGCTCCGCCTCGATGGCGGCGCCCATGTCCGCGCCGAGGGCGACCTCGAACACGTCGGCAAAGCCCATCGCCAGCAGCGCCGCCTTCAGCTTGCCGGGCGTCGCCTTTTCGCCGAACTGCCCGACGTAGGCGGGCGCGACCTCGGCGATGATCTTGTCGCCGCGACGCAGCGCGCGGATGAGCTGCAAGATCTGCGACTTGTCTGCGATGGCGCCGAAGGGGCAGCTGACCATGCACATGCCGCAGGAGACGCACTTGTCCGCGTTGATCTTGGCGCGGCCGACGTCGTCCGTCTCGATCGCCTTGACGCCGCACGCCTCCGCGCAGGGGCGGGTGCGGTGGGCGATGGCGTCGTACGGGCAGGCCGCCTTGCACTTGCCGCACTTGATGCACTTGCTCTGGTCGATGACCGACTTGCCGTTGACGATGGACACCGCGCCCTTGGGGCAGACGGTCGTGCAGGGGTGCGCGACGCAGCCGCGGCAGTTGTCCGTCACCTTGTACATATTCGGCTCGCACGCCGCGCACGCGGAGGGGATGACCTGCATGAGCGGCGGCTCGTAGTATTTATCCGCGATGTCGCTGCCGCGCAGGCCGCTGGTCAGGTGGACGGGCGCGTCCTCCGGCCGCAGCGACAGGCCGAGCGCGAGGCGCACGCGCTCCGAGCAGATGGCGCGCTCGCGCCAGATGCTCTCGCGGTACAGCGGCTTGTCGCCGGGGGTGATCTTGTACGGGATCGCCTCGATGGCGTCCATGATGTCGCCGGGCGCCGTTTCAAAGGCGACGCGCGCCACCTCCACGAACACCTGGCGGCGCAGCTTCTTCAAGGGGGTCAAAAGTCCTCGTTCCATATTCCTCTGTTCCTTTTTCCGATATATTTTGCGCCTTTATTATAGCGGAAAGCGCGCGCATTTGTCAATCTTCCGCGCGCGGGCAAAGAGAAATCGCGCCCTGCCGCCCAAACGTGCGCCCGCCTGCAAAAAATTCTCATCCGCGCGGCATGAACGGCGTATAAAAACGCCCCCCTGCCGCCCCTGCCCGATCGGTACCCCTGCCGCCCGATCGGCGCGCGCCGCCCGCCCCCCTGCCGCCCGCGCCGCATACAAAAGCGGCGCCCCGCAAAGCGGGGCGCCGCCGTATTTACCGTATTTGCCGTATTTGCCGTATTCGTTATTCCGCTTCCTGCGCGGCGGGCTTTTCGCGCGGAGAGCGCGCGCCCTCTTTCGCCTGCGGCTTTTGCCTCTTGGCGGCGGCCTCCGCCTGCGGGCGGGCTCCGTCTGCCGCGGCCGCCGCCTTTTTAGCCTGCGGGGCTGCCTTTTTGGCAGGCTTTGCCTCGGCCGCTTCGCCGTGCGGGATGGGCTTCCATTCCAATTTTTTGGTGAAGAAGGAGATGACGTCGAGCACGACGTTGAGCGCGACGAAGAAGGGCCACAGCAGCACGGCGGCGAGCATGACGCCGAAGCGGATCTTGGGGATGCGCTTGCGCTCGAGGATGACGAGCAGCACCGCGGAGATGACCGTCAGCAGGTAGGATATGCCGAACATGGCGCCCGCCCACACGCCGTACAGCCACCACGCGAAGGAGGCGGAGACGCCGACGAGGGGGGCGACGGCCACGCAGACTGCCTGCGCGAGGCCGAGCACGACGCCCATCACGCCCAGCGGCATGAGGGACATGGAGATATCGAAGATGGAAAACTTGTTTTCCGGCCCGCCCTTCTTTTTGGGGCGGAAAAAGCTGCGCGCCAGCTGTTTGATGCGTGTGAAGAAGACGACGGTATGCCCGCGCGCCCAGCGCAGACGCTGGCGCAGCATCAGGCGGTTGGTTTTGGGCTGCTCGTCGTACAGCTGCGCGTCGTCGCAGTAAAACACCTTCATCCCCCGCGAGATGCGGTCGGCGGAGAACTCCCAGTCTTCGGTGAGGGAGACGTAGTTCCACCCCTCCTTGATGAGGTCGGCGCGGAAGAGGAAGCCGGTGCCCGAAACGCGGGTCGAGCAGTTGCACACCGTGCGCCCGCGCGACTCGTAGCGGCAGGCCGCGATGAAGAAGATGCCGTACAGGCAGGTCATGTAGTTGCGGCCGAAGTTTTCGGAATTGCGGTAGGAGGTGATCACCTTTTCGCCGCCGGTGGCGACGAAGGCGTCGTTCATGCGCGAGATGTAGTCGGGCGCGAGCACGTTGTCTGCATTGATGACGATGATGCCGTCCAGCTCGCTCAAGCCGCCCTCGGCGTTGATGCGCTCGGCAAAATGGCGGTATGCGCAGCCGACCACGCGCTCGGCGGGGTTGTTGTATTCGTACACCGTGGCGCCCTTCGAGCGGGCGATCTCGGCGGTGCGGTCTGTGCAGTTATGGGCGACGACAAAGACGCGCACTTTGTCGGCGGGGTAGTCGTTGGCGCGGATGCTGTCGAGCAGGCGGCCGATGACCGCCTCTTCGTTGCGGGCGCCGATCAGGATGCCGTAGCGGCGCTTTTCTTCCGTCTTCGGAAAAGTCTTCTTCTTAAAAATACCGATGACCGTAAAGACGATATAATGAAAGAGAAGCAGAAAAAAGAACCCCCATATCGCCCCGAAAACGATCCATACGACCAATAAATAATCCATGATCACCTCAGCCCCATGCAGTGCTACACAATAGTTTATCACAGTTCCATCACATAGTCAAGCAGAATAAGAATATGCGCATAAATCTTGTCAATTTTTGTAGAAAAGCGACAGTTTTTTCGCTGCGGCGGGGCGCACCCGCGCGAACCTTGCCCTGCTTTATATAATATCTTGCCCTGTTTTACATACTATACGGTATGCGCCGAAAAGAAAAGGCGGAGCCGCCCGCGGCAGCCGAGAGAAAATCTCCCCGCCGCCGCGCAGGCGCTCCGCCCTTGCGCATCGCTCGGGCCGACGGCCCTTCTTATACCGTCAGTCCTTCGCTTTTGTGAGCTTAAGGATCTTTCTGACAAGGAACACGCCCAGCACGATGAAGCCTGCCGCCGCGATGACGTCGATGGCGATGACGATCAGCTTATAGTAGGCGAAGCCGGGCACGAACTCGACGCCGTGCACATAGCCGTTCATGCCGGCCGAGTGCACCACGGTGTAGAGGATGTGGTGCGCCGCGTCGCGGCCGTACGCCTGGTACTCGGGGTCGTTTTTCACGGTGAAGCCGCTCCAATCGACGGTGGTCAGCTTGGCGTCGCCGCCCGCCGCGAGGGCCTGCCGGGTGTGCATGTACGAGGTGACCTCGTAGTCGGTCAAGACGAAGCCGTTGAAGCCCCATTCATCGCGCAGCACGCCGGTGATCAGGTCGTAGTTGCCGCCCGCCCAGGTGGGCCCGATGCGGTTGAACGAGGACATGATGGCCGTCGCCGCGGGGATGGTCGTCGTCTTCTTGGTGTAGCCGGTGATGTCGCCGTTTTCGCCGCGCTGCGGCTCGTTGTAGAAGATCTCGACGTTGTTGTCTTTGAGGCAGATCTCAAACGGGCGCAGGTAGATCTCGCGGATGGCCTGCTCACCCGCCCAGGTGATGAGTCCGAGGTGGTCGCGGTGGATCTCCTGGTCGTTGAGCGCGTAGTGCTTGAGGAAGGCGTACATGCCCTTCTGCGCAGCGCCCTGGATGGCAGCCTTGCCCATGACGCCGCTCAGGAAGCTGTCCTCCGAGTAGTACTCGAAGTTACGGCCGGCAAACGGCGTGCGGTGGATGTTGACGGCGGGGCCGTACCAGCCCGCGACGCCCGCATACAGGCCGTCTTCGCCGACGCCGCGGCCCATTTCGAGGGAGAGCTCGACGTTCCAGGTGCAGGCGATGAGGAATTCGGTCGGCCAGGTCATGGCGAGGTAGCCGTCGCCGAGGGGTGCGGAGCCGTGGTTGACCACTTCGTTCAGGCCGGCGGGGCCGTCGAGGTCGGTGACCTTGGGCTTGTTGATAGACTTGACTTCGGGCGAGCAGTAGCCGCTCTCCGCGATGAGTTTAGAGAGCTCGCCGACGGTGATCTCGTCGAGCAGGTCCTCCCACAGCGGGTCGTAGTAGGAGAGGCCGCGCAGGTCGATGAGGTCGACGTCGTTGTCCGCGCCGAAGGTGATCTCCTCTGCGGGAGCCTGCCCCTCGCTCGGATTGAGGGAGGTCTGCGAGTCGAGCTTCGCCTTCAGCTCGCTGCTGAGCGGCGAGGTGAACTGCTTGCCGCCGATCTCGGTGGGCGAATCGTAGTTGGACGGGGTGCCGTAGCGCAGGCCGTCGTTTTCCATCACCGACCAATCGGAACGGGAGAGGTACGGGGTGTCTTCGAGCAGCGCGTATTCAAAGCGGTTTTCGACCTTGCCGCTGCCGCCCTCGTGTTCGTAAGTGGAATACGTTTCGGCGTCCGTCGCTTCCTGCACATAGGTGCCGACGAAATCTTCGTCGCCCGCGGCCGTCATCGCGTCTGCGTCGACCGAGCCGTCGCCCGCCGCGGCGCGCGCCGCGAGCACGTTGTTGACAGCCTTGTGCGCGTCGGACGCGGCCGTCACATAATAGGTGCCCTCTTCGAGGATGTAGGTGCCGTAGCCGTTGGTGTCGTACGAGGCGAAGTCGTACAGGTCGAGCTCGACGGTCAGCGTCTGCGACTCGTTCGGCGCGAGGTTGTCCGTCTTGGCGAAGCCGACCAGGGAGACTGCAGCCTTTTCGACGCCGTTCTCGATGTCGTACTGCGTGTACGGAGACTGCACATACAGCTGCACGACCTCTTTGCCGTTGTAATCGCCCGTGTTGGTGACGGTGACGGAGGCGGTCAGCTTGCCGTTCTCATCGGGAGCGGACAGGGTGAAGCCGCTCCACTCGAAGGTGGTGTAGCTGAGGCCGTAGCCGAAGGGATAGAGCACGGTGGAGGCGTAGTCGTAGCTGCCGACGTTGGCGCGGGAGGTGACGACGTCTTCGTAGCGGGTCTCGTAGTACTTGTAGCCGACGTAGATGCCCTCGGCGTAGTTGACGTAGTAGTAGCCGAGCGAGATGTCGGCGAGTTCGCTGCCGTCATCGTAGCGGTAGTCGCCCATGTTCTGCATGGCGGGGGAGGAGAAGTTGTCATACACATAGGTGTCGGTGATGTGGCCGGAGGGAGAGATCTCGTTGCCCTCTCCGTCTTTGCCGACCAGCACGCGGCCGAGGCCGCGCACGCCCGTGCGCCCTGCGCCCGGCATGCTGATGACCGCCTTGATGTTCGGGTAATCTTTCACCCAGCCCAGCTCCATCGCGTTGTTGCAGTTGACGAGCAGGATGACGTTTTCAAAGTTTTCGTTGAGGTACTCGATGACTTCGAGCTCTTCGTTGCCCGGCTCGAGGTAGTGCTGGCCCGCCTCGCCGCCGAACGCGGCCATGTCGCGCGGCTCGTCGCCGCCCTCGCCGCCCGTGCGGGAGAGGACGAACATCGCCACCGTGCCGTCAAAGGTGGCGGTCAGCGCGGAGTCGGAAGTGATCTTTTCAATGGGGCACTCGTTGAGGTTCCAATCGTTGCCGCGGCCGTAGTTGATGACGCCGATGCCGCGCTTGTACTCGGCGCCCGGGCCGCTCATGTAGAAGTTCCACAAGTCCTCGTTGACCTTGAGGTTGGCGCTTTCGAGGCCCTGCTTGAGGTTTTCGGTCAGTTCAAAGCTGCCCGAGCCGGAGCCGGAGCCGCCGCTGACGAGGTCGACGCAGGCGTGGCCGAACAGGCTGAGCTCCGTTCCTTCATCCAAGGGGAGCAGGCCGTCGTTTTCGAGCAGGGTGATGCCCTCCTGCGCGATCTCGGCGACGAGTTCCTCTTCATACGCGTAGAGCTCGGCGGCGCTGTCGAAGTCGCTCGTGTAGTAGTCGACGTCGGCGCCGAGGGTGTCGCCGCGCAGGGTGTCGTCCGATTTGCGGAAGAACTGTTCGAGGATGTTGTCGAACTGCCCCAGCGCGAGCACGTTGATGACGATGGTCGCGGCGAGGATGAGCGCCATGCCGACGGCCATGATGATGATACTCAGTTTCCCTTTCATTTTAATTCCCCTTTTTAAGTGATGGCGGGGCGGCGACTGCGCCGCCCCGCCCTGTCTGTGCTTCGGGTCATTCCGCCTTGGCGAACGCCATGCCCGCGACGGTCACGTCGCCGCTGTGGGTGGCGGTGTCGTTGTAGACGGAGGAATCGAACATCATCTGCAGGCTCTGCACCGTCTTGGTCGCGTCGAACACGACGGCGATGTTGACAGTTTTGCCCGCTTCGATGGTGAAGGTCGAGCCGCCCCATTCGAGGTCGGTGTTCACTTCTGCGCCGTCCATGGTCGCCGACAGGTTGCAGGCGCTCGTGTTCGCGTTCACGGGTTCGGACGCGAGCACGTCTACGCGCAGCGTGACCGCCTCGGTGCCGTTGTTGGTGACGGTCGCGGTGAAGGTGTCGCTGCCCGCCGCAGCCGCGGCGACGTTCATGCTCACATTGTGGTAGCTTGCGCCGGCGATGGTGCTGTAAGTGACGTTCATCGCGTTGTCTTCATCGACGGAAACGAGGTAGGACGCGGCGCCGAGGTTGCCTTCGACGCGGATGGTCTCGCCGTTGATGACGACGTCGGCGGGTTCCTGCTCTTCGGGGATCTCGATCTCGCCCTGCTTGGCGAACTTGATGTCGGAGATGGTGACGTCGCCCGCCTTTTCGACGGCGGCGGCCTGCATGGAGTCGAGCATGATCTCGACCGCCTGACAGTTGCCCGCAAAGCGGATCTCTACTTCGATGGTCTCACCCGCGGGGATGTCGACAAAGGTGCCCTCGCCCGCGTTGGTGCGCAGCAGTTCGCCGTTGCCGAAGCCGTACGAGTTGGTGGTGGACAGGCTGGCGGGGTCGGAGCCGGCGCGCACGTTGATGCGGCTGTTGACCGTCGCGTCGCCGTTGTTGGTCATCGTCATGTGCAGCCAATTTGTGTCGGCCGCGATGTCGGCACAGTCGAAGTTGGCGTTGTCATAGCCGCCCGCCTGCATATAGGTGATGTTGGTGGCGGTGCCGCTCTGCTCGAAGGAGTAGGCGGGTGCGCCGAGGTTTTCGCTCGTCTCAAAGGTCACGGCCTGCGCCTCGTAGTCTGCCCAATCCCCTTCAAACTCTTCGACGACGACGGGTTCGGGGATCTCGCCCATGTACACTTCGCCGCTCGTCTTGACCCATTCGTACTCGGGGCCTTCGTCGCCGGGGTCGCTGTACGCGCCCATCCAGCCTTCGGCAGCGGAAGTGCCGCACCAATAGTTCATGAGGATGCGGCCCGCCGCTGCGGGCATCGGGCTGTCTTCGCTCGCCTCGACTTTGTAGACGGGCTCGCCGTCCACGAACCAGCAGATGTAATCTTTCGTCCAGCGGAAGCCGTAGTTGTGGAACTCCTCCGACGCGTCGAAGCCGAGGTCGTACATATATTCGTGCCCGCCGACGCCGTTGACGTAGTAGTTGAACTGCACCTTGGTCGTATCCTGGCCGAGGAACTCGATGTCGATCTCGTCCCACGGGTTGGGCTCGCCCTCGAGGTTGGTGTCGTAGTTGCCCGTGCAGGTGAAGAAGGTGCTGGCGGTACCCGCCTTTTTGGCGGGCTTCATGCGCACTTCAAAGTCGCCGTAGCCGAACCATTGGTGGGTGCGCGCCTCGCCGCCGAAGTACTCGTTGGTGGTCTCTTCAGAACCGTTGGGGTTTTCGTCGATGGTCAGCTTGAGCATGTCGTCGCTGAGCACATAGTTGTTTGCATTCCACTGCGTGTTGAACACGCTGCCGTTGGACCAGCCGTCCGACGCAAAGAAGGCCTCCGACTCGCCCGCCGTGAAGTCGGCGAGCATGTCGCCGTCGAGGGCGGGGTCGTTCAGTTCCGGCTGCGGATCCGGTTCATCCGGCGCGCATCCGGCCAAGGCCAGCGTGCCTGCGGTCATCGCCAGCGCCAGCGAGAGGCTGAGCGCGGCCAACAGTTTTTTCTTCATACATTCCTCCTATATTTTGACTGCCATAGCAGCGCATTTTACACGATCGGAACAGAGCCGACGGCGCTCCCCCGCCGCGCGGCGGCGTGTTGTCTGCGCGCTTTTTCTGTTCATTCTGTTCACGCCCCCAAGTATAACAAAAAAATGCCCGTTGTCAACGGGCATTCCTTAAACTGCATTTTATTTACTTATTCTGTTGCGTTCGCTCATCGGAGAGGCAGAACACGATGTTGAGGCGGAATACGCCGTCTTGCACCGAAGTGCTCAACTCGCCGCCGTATTTGTGGGCGATCATGCGGATGCTGCGCGTGCCGAAGCCGTGGTAGTTTTTGTCCTCCTTGGTGGTGACGGGCAGCCCGTCGCGGAATTGCAGTTCTCCCGCAAAATAATTTTCCTCCTGCACGAGCAGCAGGCCGTTTTTTGCCTTGACGACGAGGTTGATGACCCGCCTTTCCTTTTCGAGCAGGCCGCGCACCGCCTCGAGGGCGTTGTCGATGATGTTGCCGAACAGACAGTAGAGGTCGCCGTCGCTCAAAAAGCCGAGCTTATCCCCCTGCGCCATGCACGAAAAGGTGATGCCGTTCTGCTCGCAGTACAGGCTCTTTTCGGTCAAAAGCACGTCGAGCATGGTGTTGCCCGTCTCTACCTTGGTGTCGTAGATGGAGATGCTCTCGTACAAATCGCTCACGTCCGCCGCGTCGGGCACCCCTTTTTGCGCGAGCAGCGCGCCGATCTTGTACTTGATGTCGTGGCACTTGACGTTGATCATGTCGATGGTGTCCTTCGAGATCTCGTACTGCTGGGCGCGCTGGCGCACCTCGTATTGCAGGTACTGCACCTCGTGCGCGAGTTCGCTCCGCTCGAGCGTGCGCGAGATGAGCAGCAGCACGACGGCGCAGCACACGACGGAAAAGGCGTTGCCCGTCTGCCAGAGGACGAAGTACACGGGCTCGTCGAAGCGCCCTTCTCTCCCGACGGAGAGGTCTGCAAAGAAGATGTCCTCGAAGGAGCAGAGCACGATGGTGACGGCGAGCACGACGAGGGAGATGGCGAGCATGCGGAAGTTGACGTCTTGCCCCGGGAGCCGCCGCACGAGCGGGCGGATGAACAAAAAGTAGGACGCGGCCGCCGCCGCGATGAAAAAGGCGTAGTAGATGATGCGGTAGTACAGCTCGAAATTTTCGCCCCACGAGTCGTACCAGCGCAGCTGTTCGCCGAATCCCCATAAAAAGAGGAAGAGCTTGTACGTCAGGTTTTGCGCCGCGTACGCCGCGCTGCAGCAAAACAGCACCGTTTTGTACGGCTCGTCAAAGCAGAAGCGCGCGTGCAGGGTGACGAGGGCGAACAATACGAGGTAGACGACGGCGCGACCCCAGACGACGCCGCCGAACTGCACGTAGAAAAAGGCCGCTCCGAGGGCGACCGCCGCGATGCAGACCAGCCCCGCCAGCACTTTGAGGGCGAAGTGCTTTGCGCGGCCGAGGCGCAGGGTGACGAGCGCGCAAAAGACGTACAGTTCAAACAAAAACTCGAGGATGATGCGCACATAGACGGAGAGGACTTCGCCCATCAGGGATCCCTCCTTTTTGCGCCCGCGTACCAATCGGCGAGCTCGGCGAGGAAGGCGGCGCGGCGGGGGCGGCTGATCTGCAGCGTGCGGTTGCCCACCTCGACGTCCGAACCCTTGACGTTGACGATGAATTTGGGGTTGACCAGGTAGCACTTGTTGCAGCGCAAAAAGCCGTAGGCGGCGAGGTCGCGCTCGACGTTGGAGAGCACGCCCGTCATTTCGATCACCTCGTCGACGAGGTGGTAGTACAGGCGGTGGTTGATGATCTCGACGTACATCAGCTTGTCGGTGGAGATGCGGCACAGCCCGCCCGCGCGGCTGACGGTGATGCAGTGCTCCTCGTTCATCACATATAAGTCGAGCGCCTTGCGGAATTTGAGGGAAAAGTCGTAATACTGCACCGGCTTGACGAGGAAGCCGACGGCGTCCACCTCGTACCCGCGCTGGGCGTACTGCACGAGGTTGGTGATAAAGAGGATGGAGACCGTCTTATCGAGGCGGCGCAGCTGCATGGCGCCGTCCATGCCGTTGAGCTTGGGCATCTGGATGTCCATCAGCACGACGGCGTACACCGAGCGGTACCCCTCTAAAAAGTCCGCCGCCGACGCAAAGCGGTCGATATGGAACTCCTGCGCATCCTCTTTGGCGAAGCGCTCGATATATTCGGTCAGCCGCTTGGCGTCGCTGTCACGGTCCTCTACGACGGCAATGTTGCGCATATTTTCACCCCTCGCGCGGGAAACCCGCGATAAAAATCAAAATTCTATCTACATTTTACTACAAAGCGGGCGGTTTGTCAATATTGCCTCCGATTTTTCTTGCGAAGGCGCGCTTTTTGCCCCTTTTGCCGCCCGAAACGGCAAGCGCCGCGCGGCTTCAGCCGCGCGGCGCAACGTGATGCGATCTGATTTTACTCTTTTGTGCCCTGCGCGCCGTCTGCGGGCGGGGCTGCGGAAGATGCGCCCGCGGGCGGCTCTCCGCCCGACCCCTCTGCGGGGACCTTGCAGCGGATGGCGAAGATGAACACGACCAGCCCGACGAGGAAGAGCACCGCGAGCGCGGCGACGCCGAGGCTTTCGCGCCCGGTGAGGTCGGCGACCAGCGCCACGAGGAAGGTGCCCATGAAGGACGCGCCCTTGCCGAAGATGTCGTAGATGCCGAAGTACTCGCTCGCCTTGTCGAGCGGGATGATCTTGGCGAAGTAGGAGCGGGACATCGCCTGGATGGTGCCCTGAAAGAGGCCGACGCACACCGCGAGGATCCAGAACTCGTATTCCTGATCCAAAAATACGGCGTAGACGGTGATGAAAAAGTAGGCGACGATGCAGGCGAGGATGAGGTACTGCGGCTTGACCTTGCGCGAGAGCATCCCCAAGAGGATGGCGGCGGGGAAGGCGACCACCTGCGTGACGAGCAGCGCCAGCACGAGGCTGACGGTGTCGAGGCCGAGGTCGGTGCCGTAGGCGACGGCGAGGTCGATGATGGTGTACACGCCGTCGATGAAGAAAAAGAAGGCGATGAGGAAGAGCAGGATGTGCTTTTTGGTGACAAGCTCGCGGAAGGTCTTGCCCAGGCTGCGGAAACCCGCGCGCACGGGGTGGCTGCCCGGGTCGACGAAGTTGACCTGGCGGTAGCTCTTCCACAGCGGCAGCGTGCAGGCGACCCACCATACCGCCGTGAGCAGGAATACGATGATCATCGACGCCTCGAGCGAGAGGATGTGCTCGGCGCCGAAGAGGTCGGGCATGGCGTACAGCACGTACACGAACACGGAGAGCACGAAGGGGATGCAGCTGCCGATGTACCCCCACGCATAGCCGCGGGAGGAGACTTCGTCCATGCGCTCGCGCTGCGTGATGTCGCACAGCATGGAGTCGTACACGACGAGGCTGAGCTGGTAGGCGGACTTGGCGATGACCAGCAGCACGAGGAACCAAAGCCAATGCTGCATGAAGCCGAGGGCGACGCAGCCGAGCGCGCCGACGAGCACCGAGCCCATGAAGATGACCTTGCGCATGCCGCGCAGGTCGGACAGCGAGCCGAGGATGGGGCCGAGGATGGCGACGACGGCGGTGGCGATGCTGGTGGCATAGCCGAGCGCGGCGGTGGCGGATTCCGTTTCGCCCCCGTCCATGAGGCTGAAAAAGATGGGGATGAGCGTGGAGACGAGCAGGGTGAACGCCGAGTTGCCGACGTCGTACCAGACCCACTTGCGCTCGAGGGGTGTCATCTTAAATTTCATATCTCTCTTCCTCTTGCAATGAAAGTACGGGGATCTCCCGCCAATTCTGCGGCGGCCCGAAGGTGCGCGTAAATTGCTCGCCCAGGCCGTTTTCGCCGCGGATGTATCCTTCGAACTCCGCCGTCAGGGAAAGGCAGTCTTGCCGGGCCCGACGAAACAGCTTCCAAAGCCGCAAATTGCTGTCTGCGCAGGCGGGGATGGGCTTTTTTGCGATCATCATGCCGTGCATCTCGGTGTAGTTGCCGCTCAGCCGCAGCACGAGGTTGACCAGCCCCCGCTTGGGCTGGTGCGGGGCGCGCAGCAGGCCGTTGTAAAAGATCATCGAGCGCAGCGCGCGATATACCTGCCTTGCATTCACCCCCTCGAAGAAGGGCGCGATGACGGCGGCGTTCTCCTTGGTCGGATGGATGTGCCCGACGAGGCGCGCGTGCAGCGGCTCGATGCCCTGCCGCTCGAGCAGGAAGCGGTCGAACTCGCTCTCGATCTCGGTGTGGGTGACGCCGGACACGGCGATCTTGTTTTCGATATAGCCGTGACAGGCGGCGTCCAGCGCGAAGTGGCACAAAAAGCCGAGCAGGTAGGCGTGCGCGCCGTCCGCATCGGCGGCATCCTCCAGCGTCTGCTTGGCGGGGCCGAAGAAGGCGCGACCGGGCAGGCCGTGCTGGCGGTAGCCGACGGCGTTGACGGGGTCCGCCTTGAGCACCTTATAATAAAAGAGGATGTCCGGCCCGTGCAGGCCGATGTCGAACAGGTCGCGCCGCGCGCGGGCTGCGGCGGCAGTTTCCGCCGGGTATAAGTCGAGCATCGCCTCTCCGAACAGGCGATGGGCATACGTAGAAGGCATAAATTTATTTCTCCGTTCCCTATTATAGCACGCCGCGCCCCCTTTTCGGCACGTTTTTTGTACGAAAGATGTAAAAAATTTGTAACAAACGCAAAAAGAGCGGCGCGGCGCTCTGTGAGCGCCGCGCCGCCCCCGCTTTTGCGGCCCGCAGACCGCGCCGCTCCCGCCCGCGCCCCCGCCGCAGGCGGCGGGGGCGCGGGCGGGCAGACTTTCAACGCCCCGCCGCTTGCGGCGGGGCGGGCTCACTTGGCGGCGGACTGCTTTTTGGCTTCGGCCGCGTCCGCCCTGTCCATGGCGGCGAGCTTTTCGTCGATATACGCGTCGACGCGCGACTTGAGCTCTTCCTGCCCGCGCTGCAAGAGGGCGCGCGTCTTGCGGCTGTTGGCGATGAGCAGCGCGCCCAGCACCGAGCCGACCGCGACGCCCGCGATGAATTTTTCCATACTGTGTTTCCTCCGTTTGCGGTTTCCCGCAGTTGCAGTATGCGCCGCCGCCCCTCCGTTTATGCGCCCTTGTCCCTATGCGCCGCCCGGCGCGCCTTCGTCCGCGCCGTCCGCGCCGCTTGCGGCGCGGCGGAGGATGTCGTTCTCCTCGGCGAGGCGGGAGAGCTGCTCTTGCAGCGCCGCGCGCGCGGCCTTCTCCGCCTCCCCTTCGGCGCGCAGACGGCCGTTCTCCTCGCGCAGGCGGGCGTTTTCCTGCCGCAGGGCGAGGGCGATGCGCTCGCAGAGGGCGTCGATCTCCCCCTCTAACCTGCGCTCGAGCAGGCGGGGCGGGCGAGGCGGCGTCTGCGAGACGCCCAGCCGCGCGGCGGCCGCGCGCACCTCTTCGGGCTGCTTTTTGAGCATATTGCGATACTTATTTTGGTAGCGGAGCATCTTTTTTTCGTCGCCGCCGCACACGTTGGCGATGGCGCGGCGCACGGACACCCCCTTGCCCCGCTCGGTGAGGATGAGGCGGAGCATCTCCTCCTTTTCTGCCGCGGTGAAGGGCTGCACCGTCTCCGCGCGCAGGCGGGTGCCCGCGAGAATGCCGCGCGCGGCAGGGCTGTCCGTCTTGAGCAGGCGATAGTAGTAGTTGCGCACGCTGCCGCCCGCGCGCCCGTGCGCGCGGCCGTAGCCCGCGAACAGCGAGGTGAGCGTCTTGCCGGCGCGCCGCCCCTCCGCGATATAGCCGATCAGCTCTTCCGCCTCCGACTTTGCATATCCGTTGATCTTTTCCATCCCAAAACCTCCTGTGCGGGTGATCTCGGGCAAGGTTATCGACATATTTTCATTGTTTTATTCATACAATGAACGGACAAAAGTATAAAATGCGGGAGGACGGGGCGATGCGGGTACACTTTTCGGCGGCGATGCCCTGCGCGCTGCGCATCGGCGGCGCGGCGGCGGGCATGTGCGGCGAGGCGGAAAAATTTGCAGACCTGCCGTGCGGCGAGGAACTGCTCGTCGAGTTTTTGCCGGCGGACGGGGACTACTTCCCCCTCTCCTTTATTATGAGCGCGGACTTTTTCGCCCGGCCGCCGCAGGGCGTCGAGGCGTACCTGTACGACTGCGGCGCGGACGTGCGCGCCGCCCGCTTTGCGCCCCGCTCCCCCGCCCTGCGCGTTTTGGCGCAGGCGCGCGCGGCGGGCATGCTGCTGACCGCCTTCGATTGGGGCGGCCCGCGGCTGTGCGCGGAGGGACGCGGCTTTGCCTGCCTCGACCTGCCCTCCGCCGACGTCGATTTGGGGGAAGAACATATCGGCGGCGAAGTGTTTGCGCGCGCGCTGTGCCGCGGCGGGCGGGCGAACAGATTGCTGCTGCTCGCGCCGGACGCAACGGCTGCGTTCGACGGCGACGCCGACGCCTACGCCTGCGGGGCGGAGTTGCGCGTCGAGGCGCGGCTGTTCGACCTGTGCGGGCACACCCTCGAACGCACCTTTCGCGCGCGCGGCGGGCGGCTGATCGAGAGCGGCCGCGCGCTGCGCGCGCGGCCGCTGCCAAACCCCCTCGACGAGCGGCTGCTGCCCTTTGCCCTCTTTGAAACGCTGCTGCATGGCGGCGACGCGTCTCCCCTGCTCTCTCCCGCCCTCGCCGGGCAAGCGGAGGCGCTGCGCCGCTACCTCGGCGGCTACACGGCGGTGCGTCCGCCCAAAGAGATCTTTTACCGCGCGCACGGCGAGATCGACGCGGCGGGGCTGGTGTACCCGCGCGCCGAAAACGCCTTCGACGTGCGCTTTTTCCGCGTCGAGAGCGAGGGGGGAAGGGTGACGAACGTCTTGCCCGTCGAGTGAACCGCCGCCCGCGGGAAGCGGGCGGCGCTCCCGCTTTTTTTGCGAAGGTGCGCGCGCGGCGGCTTTTCACCCCTTCTTCACAAAAAAATGTGCGTCATTTTGTTGATGAACGCGGGCAGAATGTGCTATACTGTTCCAAAACAAGGGCTTTGCCCCGGAGGAACGGTATGTTTTTTGACGACCCCTATCTGATCTATCTGGCGTCCGGCCTGCTTATTTTGCCCTGCCTGCTGCTCGCCTCGTGGGCGAGCGCGCGCGTGCACAAGGTATTCGCGCGGTACAGCGGCATGCCCACTTCGACCGATTGGACGGGCAGCGACGTGGCGCGCATGCTGCTCGAGCGCAACGGCATCTTCGACGTCGCCGTCGCCGCGGGCAAGGGGAAGCTGACGGACAACTTCAACCCCCGCACGATGACGGTGACGCTGTCGCAGAGCACCTACGCCTCCAACTCGGTGGCGGCGGTGGCGGTGAGCGCGCACGAGGTCGGGCACGTCGTGCAGCGGCAGCGCGGGTACGCCTTTTACCGCCTGCGCACCCTGTTGGTGCCGCTGACCAACATCGGCTCGGCGCTCGCCTTCCCCCTCGTCATACTCGGCGTCATCCTCGAGTGGACGCTGGCGACCCCCTTTGCGGGCAACGTGATCGTGTTTATCGGGGTGTGCCTGTACGCGCTGTCCACCCTGTTTACGCTGGTGACGCTGCCCGTCGAGCTGAACGCCTCGTCGCGCGCCAAGCGCATGCTCGCCGAGACGGGCGTGCTGGTCACCGAAGAGGAGCAGGCGGCCGCCGCCAAGGTACTCTCCGCCGCGGCGATGACGTACGTCGCCTCGCTGCTGACCTCGCTCGTATTCTTCCTGCGCTTTTTATTCTACGTTCTGATGCTGACGAGAAGGCGGAACAACTGACAAAAGGCGAAAATTTGCGCGCAAAAGGGGCGCCCCTCGCGGGGCGCCCCTCGTTTTTTCGTTTGAAGATCAATACTTGTCGACGGTGACCTCTTCGATGATGATCTTCTCCGTAGGAACGGCGAAGGTCGCCTCGTACGAGCCGTCTACCGTGAACTCGTCGCGGATGGTGACCTCCTTGCTCTCGGTGAAGGTGCCCTCTTCCAGCGCGTCGGTGTACTCCTCGATGGCGTCGAGCAGGGCGTTGAGCGCGTCCTCCGACTCGTCGTTGGCGAGCTCTGCGAACACGCAGTAGTTGCGCTCGGTCGAGCTGGACGTCGAGGTGTAGATATAGAACATGCTCGTGAAGCTGTTTTTGTAGTACTCGCTCGAACCGTAGCCGTTGTCGCTGCTCTTGGCGTAGTAGACGATGTTCTTTTCGCCCGTGCCGACGTAGGTGTAGGCGCCCAGCGTGCCGAAGCGGTTGCGCAGGCCGTTGCCGCTTTCGATGCTGAAGCCGTTGGCGCTCGTTTCGCCGTGCAGGCGGTTAGTCGCCTGCGTGCGGTCTGCATCCGCCCAGACGGTGACGTTTTCGAGGGTGACGTTGCCCTCCGCGTCGGTGGTCGCGGCGTCATAGTCGCAGGCGGTGAGATCTTCCACCTCGTCGCCGTTTTCCATATCCGCGTAGGTATAGCCGCCGCCGATCAGGCGGTCGCTCTGGTAGTCGTGAATGACGGTGCCGTCGAAGTAGCCGAGGTCGATCAGCTCGAGGTAGTGCGCGACCGTCTGCGAATACAGGTCGCGGGACAGCTTGTAGCGCAGCTCGTAGCTCTCTCCGTTGAAGGAGATGCGCATCGTGATCTCGGGGTAGCGGCTCTCGCAGCCGGTGAACATCAGCGCGCAGCCGAGCATGCACACGGCCGCCAGCGCGACAGCGACGGCTTTGACGAACTTTCCGCCCAATGTTTTGATCATATTGCCTCCTGAATTGCATCTGCACGGCTCACCCGCCCATAGGCCGACGCTGCGCCGCCGCAGAGTGATTTCTTGTACTTATTTATTTTAACGGGAAAGGGGCGGCTCGTCAAGTACTTTTGGCGATTCTCGCGAATTTCGCACAGAATTCCCGCGTTTTATCACATTTGCCGCTCTCCCGCGCCGCCTGCGGCGGGCGCGCCACTCACACTTTTTTGCCGCGCGGCACGAGCATGCGAATGCGCCCGGGCAGGACTTCGACCGTCACCTTGCCCGTCGTCCCCTTTTCCCCGTCGAAGTTCCACACGACGTGCTCGTCCGTTTGGATCTCGAAGCGGCTGCCCTCGAAGCGTTCGATCTGCTTTTCGTTTGCGGCGCGGAAGCCGCACAAAAAGAGGCGGGCAAGGGAGAAAAAGGCGCGCACCTTGCCGAAGAAGCCGGGGTTTTTGCGCTGGCGGATGACGGCAGCTTCGATTTTGCCGTCTGCCATGCCGGCGCCGCGGTTGAGCGGGATGCCCGCCACATACCGCCCGTTCATGAGCACGACGAAGACGCTGTCCGTATGCACTTCTCTCTCTCCCGCGCGGATGGTGACGCCGAACACGTCGAAATCCATGTTTTTTGCCAGCCCCTCGATGCCGTAGGCGACGAAGCCGATCTGCTTTTTCAGGCTCTGCGGGGTGGTGTACGGGGCGCTGGTGAATGCGCCCGCCGCCACGATGTACATGGCGTAGCGGTCGCCGATCTTCATGCAGTCGAGGGCGGCGGCGCGGCCGGTGCGGATGACCTTGAGCGCCCCGCCCAGCCGCTTGGGGATGCCGAGGGAATGGGCGACGTCGTTGACGGTGCCGCTCGGGATATAGCCGAGTTCGGGCGCGCAGCCCGACTCGCAGACGCCCTGCAGCGCCTCGTTGACAGAGCCGTCGCCGCCCGAAAAGACGACGGCGTCGAACAGGTGCGCCTGCTCGCGGATGATGCGCGTCATATCCCCCCGCTGCTTGCTGGCACAGACGCACACGTCGCCGTACCGCTCGCGCAGGGCGCGCACGATCTTTTTCAGCCGCTTTGCCGTTTTGCCGCGGCCGCTGACCGGGTTATACACAAAAAGACACTTCATCCGCGCGCCCTCCTTTTCCATATTATACCCAAAATGTGCCGATTTTGCAACCGTTCGGCGGCTTTTTTGCCGCCCGTGCAGCCTCGGGCGGGGGCGGCCGCGCGCTGCCACGGGAGAAATAACTCGACATTTGTTGCGTATTTGCATATATTCCCGTTGACAGCGGGGCACAAATTTTGTATAATGGCATTGAAAGCCCCCGCGCGGGGCACGGAGAACGCCATGAACAAAAAGGACAAGCGCAGCCGCAAGACGGCGCGCGCCGTACAAAACGCGCTGCTGCGCCTGCTGTGCGAGCACCGCATCGACGAGATCAAGATCGTCGACCTGTGCACGGCGGCAGACATCAACCGCACGACATTTTACCTGCACTACACGCGCATCGGCGACGTGCTCGACGAGCTGCGCGACGAGATCACCGAGCGCATCTGCCGGGAAAGCGATGCAAAATTCGACTTTTCCGTGCCGACGGATCCGCTGCCCTTCCTCAAAGTTTGCACGAAGGTGCTCGAATCGTACGAGTATCTGGGCGACTTCGTCGAGCGGTCGGCGGATGCGGACATGTTTTTGACGGGGCTGAAAAACGAATTTTCAAAACACCTGTTTGAACGATATAAATTGAGCAGCGGGCGCAGCTCGGAGACGGCGCAATATGTTTTGCGCTTCCTCGTGGGCGGCGTGCTCGACTCGTACACCGAGTGGCTGAAGACGCGGCGGCTGACCCCCTTTACCTCCGTCATGTACCACTGCACGCCCATGGTGCGCGCAGGTCTGGATATTTTATCGCGCATCATCCGCGACCCGCTCCCCACGGCGCGCTGACGCCGGGGCGCTTTATGGAGAAAGCTGTATGAAAATCGCCATCATCGCCGACGTACTCGGCGAAGAAAATAACGGCACGACCATCACCGTGACGAGGCTGATCGCCAACCTCAAAAAGCGGGGGCACGAAGTGCGCGTCGTTTCGCCCGGAAAGGGGGACGAAGAGGGCTACTACGCCGTCGGCAAGCGCGACTTCAAGATCTTCAACGAATATTTTGAAAAGAACGGCATCTCCCTCGCCAAACCCAACGAAAAGATCTTGCGCGAGTGCATCGGCAAGAGCGACGTCGTGCACATCCTGATGCCCTTCTCCCTCGGCAAGGCGGCCATCAAGCTGTGCGCCGAGCTGCACAAGCCGGTCACCACCGCCTTCCACGTGCAGCCGGAAAACGTGAGCAGCCACTTCGGCCTGCTGCGCAGCCGCCGCGTCAACAGCTACCTGTACACCTACTTTTTGAACGGGTTTTACCGCTACTGCGAGTATATCCACTGCCCGACGGCGTTTATCGCGGGGCAGCTGCGCGCGCACGGCTACACGCACGACCTGCGCATCATCTCCAACGGCGTCGACCCCGCCTTTACGCCCGCGCGCGGCAAAAAGCCGCCCGCCTATGCGGACAAGTTCTGCATCCTCACCACCGGCCGGCTGGTCAAGGAAAAGTGCCAGGAAGATCTCATCCGCGCCGTCGGCAAATCGAAATACGCCGACCGCATCCAGCTTTTCATCGCGGGAGAAGGCCCGCTCGAGGGCAAGCTGCGCCGCCTTGGCGACAAGCTGCCCAACCCGCCCGTCATTGGCTTCCATCCCAAGGAGGAGCTGGTGCGCATCATCAACTTCTGCGACCTCTATGTGCACCCCTCGTACGCGGAGATCGAGTCCATCGCCTGCGTCGAGGCGATCACCTGCGGGCTGGTGCCCGTCATTTCGGACAGCAAGATGTCCGCCGCCCGCTACTTTGCGCTGAGCGAGCGCAACCTCTGCCCCGCCGGCGACATCAAGGAGATGGCGCGCGCCATCGACTTTATGGTCGAAAACCCCGCCTTCCGCGCCCGCCAGCGGGAGGAATACATCCGCTACGCCGAGCGCTTCCAGATCGACAAGTGCATCGACAAGATGGAAGAGATGTTCGCCGACGCCGCCGCCGGCGTCCACCGCGAACAGGAAGTATAAACCAAACAAACAAAACGGAGGACCGAAGTCCTCCGCTTTTTGTTTTTTATTCAAAATGAACGCTCACATGGAGAGCAGGATGGCTTGCAGCTCGGCAAAGGTATGGGCGAAGCGCTCGGCGCCCGCCGCGCGCAGCTGCGCCTGCGTTCTGTACCCCCACAGCACGCTGACGCCGCGCATGCCGGCGTTTTTTGCCGTCTGTACGTCCGTCTCGCCGTCGCCGACGAAGGCCGCCTCCGCCGGGTCGACGCCCAGCTCTTCCAAAACCATGCGCGCGCCCGTCGGGTCGGGCTTGACGGGGATGCCGTCGCGATTGCCGAAGATGACCGAAAAGCCGTACGGCCGCAGCAGCGTCTGCCCCAGCTCGTCGGCGGCGCGCTGGCTTTTGTTGGTGACGACGGCGAGCCTGATGCCCGCCGCGCGCAGCGCCGCCATGCACTCCGCCTCGCCGGGGAAGGGCTTGGTGCGCTCGTTTTTGCAGCGGAAGTGGACGGGGCAGTACACGTCCTTATAAAAATGCTCCGCCTCGGCGCGCCTTTCTGCGGGCAGGGCGCGCGAAGCATAGAGCAAGCCGCCGTTGCCGACGTAGCGGCGGGTCTCATCGAGGGTGATGGTCGGGCAGCCGTACTGCGCGAGCGCCTCGTTCATGCAGGCGTTCAAATCGGGCAGCGTGTCCAGCACGGTGCCGTCTAAATCGAATAAAACAGCTTTGAGCATAGTAAAAACGAATAAAATATCCCGTAAAAGCGCGGAAAACCCTGCGTTTTTTTCTTTGATCGAATGAAAAAGCAAAAACCGCGCTTTTTGCTTTTTCCCCCAATTTGCCGTGAGGCTTTTGGGAAGAGGGTGAAGCTGCACGATTTATAAAAGGCGTGCCCTTAAAATATCGTGCAGCGAGGGAGAAACCGCCGCCACGCGTAGCGTGCGGTGGGGTCTCCCTCAAATCACGACTTTTTCTTTTGACAGCTCAAAAGAAAAAGTGTGAGAGGTCTTACATCTTCTCCGGCACCCCGATGCCGAGCAGGCCGAGCGCGTTTTTCAGCGTGATGCGCACCGCGTCCGTCAGGGCGAGGCGGAAATTGCGCACCCCCTCCTCCTCCGCGTTCAAAATAGAACAGTCGAAGTAGAACTTGTTGAACCCCTGCGCAAGATCGACGGCGTAGCGGGCGATGAAGCAGGGCTCGTACTTTTCGAGCGCGTCGTGCAGGACGGCGGGGAAGTCTGCGAGCCGCTTGACGACCTCAAATTCCTGCGGGCAGACGGCGGAGATATCCGGCGCGGCGTACGCGCCCGCCTTTTCGAGCACGCTGTTTGCGCGGGCGCAGGTGTACTGCACGTAGCAGGAGGTCTCCCCTTCAAAATTCAGAACTTTATCGTACGAGAAGGTGATATCTTTGATCTTGTTGTTGTACAGCGCGCCGAAGATGACCGCGCCGACGCCGACGATGCGCGCGACCTCGCCGCGGTTTTCAAGCTCCGGATTTTTTTCCGCGATGACGTCCGCCGCCTTTTCGATGCACTTGTGGATGACGTCTTCGAGGTAGACGACCCGCCCCTTGCGGGTGGACATGGAGCCGTCCTCGAGCGAGACCATGCCGTAGGCGACGTGGACGAGGTCCTTTGCCCACTCTTTGCCCATCAGCTCGAGTACCTTGAAGAATTGGCGGAAGTGCAGATTCTGCTGGTAGGCGACGACGTACAGGCACTTGTAAAAGTCGTACGTATTTTTGCGGTAGATGGCGGCGGCGATGTCGCGGGTGGCGTACAGGGAAGCGCCGTCCGAGCGCAGGATGATACACGGGGGCATATCGAAAGCGGAGAGGTCGACGATCTGCGCGCCCTCGCTTTCGACGAGCAGGCCCTTTTCTTTGAGTTCGGCGACGACGGGCTCCATCTTGTCGTTGTAAAAGCTCTCGCCCGCCCAGCTGTCGAAGTGCACGTCGAGCATATCGTAGATCTTGCCGACGTCTTTTAAGGTGAGCTCTTTGAACCACTCGAAGAGGGCGACGCTTTCGGGGTCCTTGTCCTCGATCTTTTTGAAGAAGGCGCGCGCCTCGTCGTTGAGGGAGGGGTCCTTTTCCGCCTCCTCGTGGAAGCGAACGTACAGCGCGTTGAGGGCGCGCAGACCACCCTGCTCGATGACGGCGCGGCTGCCCCAGCGCTTGAAGGCGGAGATGAGCTTGCCGAACTGCGTGCCGTAGTCGCCGAGGTGGTTGATGCCGACGGGCGTATAGCCGAGGAATTTGTGCAGTTTGTACAGCGCGCTGCCCAGCACCGTCGTCGAGAGATGCCCGATGTGGAAGGGCTTTGCGATGTTGACGGAGGAGTAGTCGATGCACACCGTCTTGCCGTGGCCTTCGTCTGACGAGCCGTATTTTTCGCGCTCGGTCAACACGCGCGTGAGCGTCTGCTTCGCCCAAAAGACGCGGTCGATGCGGAAGTTGACGTACCCGCCCACCGCCGCGGCCTCGGTGACGATGCCGTCCGTCGGGTAGTCTGCCGCGATCTGTTCGGCGATGCGCGCGGGGGCCATGCGCATGGTTTTAGCCAGGCGGAAGCAGGGGAAGGCGTAGTCGCCCATCTCCGTGTTCGGCGGGAGGGCGATCAGCGAGTAGATCTCCTCTTCGGAGAGCTCGCCCGCGCGCAGGCGGGCGGCGATGTGCCGTTTGAAATCCATAGGTACCTCTTCAAATTCTTTTCCGAAACAGTGTAGCATATTTTTGCGGTTTTGACAACTTTTTCGCTTTTCGCCCGCCCTTTTATTTTGATTATTCGGGATTTTGTACTATAATGGACAGCGAAAGAAATCGAGCAAAGGAAGCATACCGTTATGAAATTGGGAGTCGTAGGCCTGCCGAACGTCGGCAAATCCACCCTGTTCAACGCCATCACCCACGCGGGCGCCGAGGCGGCGAACTACCCCTTCTGCACCATCGAACCGAACGTCGGCGTCGTCGCCGTGCCGGACGAGCGGCTTGACAAGCTCGCCGCCCTGTACGACAGCAAAAAGATCACCCCCGCCGTCATCGAATTCGTCGACATCGCCGGGCTCGTCAAGGGCGCGTCGCACGGCGAGGGCTTGGGCAACAAGTTCCTCTCGCACATCCGCGAGGTGGACGCCATCGTGCACGTCGTGCGCTGTTTTGAAGACGAAAACGTGACGCACGTCGAAAACTCCGTCGACCCCGTGCGCGACATCACCACCATCAATTTAGAGCTGATCCTCGCGGACATGGAGACGGTGCAAAAGCGCCTCGACCGCGCCAAAAATTCCGCCAAGGGGGGCGACAAAAAGTTCCTCGTCGAGGCAGAATTTTTGCAGCGGGTGTACGAGCACCTCTCCGGCGAGCAGTGCGCGCGCACGATGGCGCTCACGGAGGAGGAGAAGGAGCAGATGCAGGGGCTGTTTTTGCTGACGGCAAAACCGGTCATCTACGCGGCGAACATCTCCGAAAAGGACATGGGCAAGGCAGACGGCGAGCTGCCCCTCGTGCGGCAGGTGGAAGAATTTGCCGCCAAAGAGGGGAGCGAGGTGCTCGTCATCTGCGCAAAGACGGAAGAAGAGCTCTCGCAGCTGCCGCCCGACGAAGCGCAGATGTTTTTGGAAGAGTTGGGGCTGAAAGAGAGCGGCCTCGACCGCCTCATCAAAAAGTCCTATTCGCTGCTGGGGCTGATCAGCTATCTGACCGCGGGCGAAAAGGAGACGCGCGCCTGGACGATCGCCAAGGGCACCAAGGCGCCGCAGGCGGCGGGCAAGATCCACACCGATTTTGAAAAGGGCTTCATCCGCGCCGAGGTCGTCGATTGGCAGACGCTGCTCGAGTGCGGCAACTACAACGCCGCCAAAGAGAAAGGGAAGGTGCGCTCGGAGGGCAAAGACTACGTCATCAAAGACGGCGACGTCGTGCTGTTCCGATTCAATGTGTAATGGGCTCGGAGATTTCTCGGCGAGCTGACGCCTGCGAAATCTTCCGATTTTAGAGAAAACCCGCTGCTCGCAGCTATTGCTGCTCGGCAGCGGGTTTTCTCTCTTTGCGCGACAATGAAGGGCACGCCTTTGATGAATGCCGCGCCTTCACCTTTCCCCGTTGCGCCGCGTGGGCGGCGCAACGGGCAAAATCCAAAAGTGTGATTTCGGCTTTTGCAAAATTTTATAAATGAGGTTCACGAAAATCTCGTCGAGCTAACGCCTGCGATTTTCCGTGAGTTGGAAAAGTCTGCCGCCCGCTCCGAAACGGAGCGGGCGGCGGGCCGACCAAGGCAACCAACGAACGGCACGGCCGAAGCAACCGACGGGCCGCGGTTTTTAATTTTGTCGCTCCCACCGGCATTCGCCATAGGTGTCGTACAGCAATGCGGCGGCCGCGGCGGGGTCGCGCAGCGTGTCGGCGGGGACAAAGACGCGCTCGTCCGCGGCGATCGCCGTCCAGCCCTGCGGCTGCGCGAAGACCGCTTCCGAAAGCCAGCTCTGCCAGAACGCCCTTTCTCCGATATATGTGACGGATGCGGGGATCACGACGGAAAACCGATCGGCATCGCCGCAGTTTGCAAACGCCGCGCCGCCGATCCGCTCGAGGGTGTCCGGCAAAATCAGCTCCCGCAGCGCGCCGCACCCCGCAAACGCATCGCTGCCAACGGACGTGATGCCCGCCTCGAGCGCGACCCTTTCGAGCGCGCTGCAACTCGCAAAGGTATACTCCGCGATCTGCCCGATGCCGCCGGGGACGGCGACCGAGCGGAGAGAGGCGCAATCGCGGAAGGCGCCCGCGCCCAACCCCGTCAGGGATTCGGGGAGTTTGATCTCCGCGAGGGAGATACAGCCCTCAAAGGCACTGTCGCCGACGGTGCGCAGCCCCTGCGGCAGACGGATCTGCTGCAGCCGGCTGCAATACAGGAAGGCCCTGTTCCCAACGGACGTGACGGACGAGGGGAGTTCGGCCGCGGTGAGCGGAGTGTTGGCAAAGGCAAGTTCGCCAATGGAGGTGACTCCCTGCGGAATGGTTATCTCGCGCAAGGAGGTCGCACTGAAGGCATAATCGCCGACAGATGTAACGGACGCGGGCAGCTCGATCTGTTCGAGGCTGGAGCAGGCTTCAAAAAGAAAGGCATCGATCCCCCTCAATCCTGCCGGCAGGCGCACCGAACGCAGCGAAGTACAGTAGGAAAAAGCGGAGTAACCGATCGTCTGCACACTGTCGGGGATGACGATCTCCTCCAGCCGGTCACAGCCTTCAAAGGCACCGGGGCCGATCTCCCGCAGGGAAGCGGGCAGTTCGACCGCCTGCAGCGCAGAACAGCGGCTGAATGCCCAATCGGAGATGCTCTCCAGCGAGGCCGGCAGGCGTATGCTCTCCAGCGACATGCAATCGGCAAAGGCGCTGCTCTCGATGGTGCGCAAGCCATTCGGCAAAGAAACTTCGCGCAGCGAATAGCAGCCGTTCAACAGACTTTCGGGAACGGTTTCTGCCGCATAATCGAAAACGGCGGATTCTATGACGCTGCGATCGAAACCGCTGTGAAGGAAAGCCTGCGCTCCCGCATCCGACAGGATGTGCAGCTCGAACTCGGGCGTGATGTACCAGTCCTCCCCCTCGGCATAGTTGCCCGACTCTGTGACGACTTTCACCTGCGCGGTGCAGGCGTTGCCGAAGCGGTCGTCCCAGCCGACCGTCTGCGTCGAACCGTACGCGTCGCAGCGGTAGCCCGCCACGGCGGGGCCCATGTAGTAGCTGCCGTCCGCATACTCGGCGGCATACCACAGATCCGTTTCGACAAAGGGCGGCACTTCCGTCTGCAGGAGGGAAACGGATGTGAGCCGCTTGTGCTTTTGCACGCCCGCCTTGGGGCGGTCGGCGTCCAGCGTCACCGAGACCACTCTATCAAAGGAGTCCAGCTCGACGGCGATGTGCGGCACATACCAGCGGCGGGCGATGAAGTCGACAAGGTCGGCGAGCTCGAGCGAGCGGCCGTACAGATCGATGTAGCTGCCCGTGGCCGGCACCCGCCAAAAGTGCACGCCGCCGTACTCCAGCCCGCCGGCGTAGGACGCGTCCGGCTCGCCCAGCGCCTCGACGACCTGTTCGCGCGTGTCGCCGGGGCGGATGCCGCGCAGGGCGGCGGGGTGAAAGATGCCGAACATCGAAACAAAGACGGGCAGCAAAAAGGCGAGCAGCGCCGCGCCCGCGAGGCAGGCGAGCAAAATGAGCCCCCCGCGCGTGCGCTTTTTGGTGGGCGGCGCGGGCACCTTGCCCTCTGCCCATGCCGCCAGCAGCGTATCCATGTTGCCTCGTTCTCTTTGCATGCCTGCCTCCCCTGCCGCAGCGCAAAGGCCGCGAGCGTTTTTTTATATACAGTATAGCACGCGCTGCCCCCGAATGCAAGGGGGCGGCGATGTTTGTTTGCAAATGCGGCGTTTCGGCGCGGCCTGCGCTCATTTTATTTTGAAGAGCCGCCCTTGCGCCGCGCGCGCAGATCAGGCGGGGTCGCCCTGCTCCCCCGCCTCCTCTGTTTGGCTCGCGCGGGCGCAGATGCCGCCCAGCAGGGCGAGCACTTCCTCTCTGCCCCGCCGCGTCTGCGCGGACACGGCGATGACGTTCCCCTCCCCCGTCTTGAGGGCGGCGGCGACGCGGCGCACGCCGTCGATGACGCGCGTTTTGGCGAGCTTGTCCGCTTTGGTGGCGATGACGGTGAAGGGCAGGCGGGTCGCGTAGAGGAACTCGACCATCGTCTTGTCGTCGGCGGTCGGTTCGTGGCGGATGTCTGCGAGCGAAAAGACGTGCGCGATGGCGCTGCGGGCGAAAAAGTCGTCGAGCAGGCGCGCCCACTTCTCCTTTTCTGCGCGCGAGACGCGCGCATACCCGTAGCCGGGCAGGTCGGCCAAAATAAAGGGGCCGAAGTCGAAGTAGTTGATCAGCCGCGTGCGCCCCGGCTCTGCCGAGGTGCGCGCGAGGCCGCTTCTGCCCGCGAGCATATTGATGAACGAGCTCTTGCCCACGTTCGACTTGCCGCACACGGCGATGAGCGGCTTGTCCGTTTCGATAAAGCCTCGGCGGTCGGCCGCGGAGGTGATAAATGTTGCTTCGCGGATGATCATGGCGTTACAGCCCCACGATGGCGTTTTCAAACACGGTGCCGACGTCTGCCGCGGGGATAAAGTGCAGGTCGCCGCGCACGTTCGCGGGGATCTCCTCCTCGTCCTTTTCGTTGTCTTTGGGGATGATGATATTTTTGATGCCGATGCGGTGTGCGGCGAGCGCCTTCTCCTTCAAGCCCCCGATGGGCAGCACCTTGCCGCGCAGGGTGATCTCGCCCGTCATGGCGACGTCTTTGCGGACGGGCTTGCGCGTGAATGCGGAGAGGATGGCCGTCGCCATCGTGATGCCCGCGCTGGGGCCGTCTTTCGGGGTCGCGCCCTCGGGCACGTGGATGTGGATGTCCGTCTCGGCGAAGGCGTCGGGCGGGATGCCGTAGCGGTCGGCGTGGGCGCGGATGTAGCTGATCGCCGCGCGGGCGGACTCCTTCATCACGTCGCCCAGCTTGCCGGTGAGCAGAATTTCGCCCTTGCCGGGCATGGCGGAGACCTCGATGGTCAGCGTGGTGCCGCCGAAGGCCGTCCACGCGAGCCCGGTCGCCGCGCCCACCTCGTTGCCTTCGAGCTGCGCCTTGTCCTCCGCGTACTTGCGCACGCCGAGCAGCGCCTCCACCTCCTTTTCGTCGATGACCTGCTTGGGCAGGCTGCGGTCCTCGGCGTAGCGCACGGCGATCTTGCGGCAAACCGAGCCGATCTGCCGCTCGAGGCTGCGCACGCCCGCCTCCATCGTGTACCCCTCGATGAGGTAGGTCAGCGCGCCGTCCGTCACCTCGAGCAGTTCGGGCGGGAGGCCGTTTTCTTCGATCTTTTTAGGAAGGAGATAGCGGCGGGCGATCTCGCGCTTTTCGTCCAGCGTGTAGCCGTTCAGCTCGATCAGCTCCATGCGGTCGAGCAGCGGCGCGGGGATGGTCTCCACCGTGTTCGCCGTGGTGACGAACAGCACCTTGGACAAGTCGTACGGCACTTCGAGGAAGCGGTCGCGGAAGGCGGCGTTCTGCTCGGGGTCGAGCACCTCTAAAAGGGCGCTGGCGGGGTCGCCGCGCATATCGGAGGAGACTTTGTCGATCTCGTCCAGCAAAAAGACGGGGTTGACGGTGCCCGCCTGCCGCATGGCGTAGATGATGCGGCCGGGGATCGCGCCGACGTAGGTGCGGCGGTGGCCGCGGATCTCCGCCTCGTCTTTGACGCCGCCCAAACTCATGCGCACGAACTTGCGGCCGAGCGCGCGGGCGATGGACTTGGCGATGGACGTCTTGCCCACGCCGGGCGGCCCGACGAAGCAGAGGATGGGCGCGTTCATGCTCTTGGTCAGCTGCAGCACGGCCAGGTACTCGGTGATGCGCGTCTTGACCTTTTCCAGCCCGTAGTGGTCCTCGTCCAGCACCTTCTGCGCGTCGGACAGCTTTTCGGTATCCTTGGTCTCCTCCGTCCACGGCAGCTCGATCAGCCAGTCGAGGTAGTTGCGGATGACGGTGTACTCGGGCGAGGAGGGGGGCATCTTGTCGGTGCGGGCGATCTCTTTGAGCGCCTTTTCCTCGATCTCGGCGGGCATATGCTTGGCCTTGATCTTTTCGGTGAGGGTGTCGCGCTCGGCGACGTCGTCTCCCAGCTCGCTGTGGATGGCCTTGAGCTGCTCGCGCAGGAAGTACTCCTTCTGGTTTTTATCGATGTTCTGGCGGACGGCGGCGCTGATCTTGCGCTCGAGCTTGGCGATCTCGAGCTCGTCGTTGAGGCAGCGCTCGAACAGCTTGAGCCGCTCGACGACGCCCGTCGTTTCGAGGATCTTCTGCTTGACGTCTTCCTTGATGTGCAGATAGGTGAGCGCGGTGCCGATGTAGGCGTCGGGGTCGGTCACGTTTTCGAGCGCGGCGGCCGCCTCCTTTGAGAAGCGCGCGTCGCTCGCCTGGATGTCGCGCATCACGTCTTGCGCGGTGCGGAAGTACGCCTCCTCGAGCACGGGGTCGCCGTGCACCGCTTTGAGTTCGTACACGTTGGCGTACAGGCAGCCGTCCTCCTCGTAGATGTCCTCCGCCTTGGCGCGCACGACGCCCGCGACGCTCACGCGCAGGTTGCCCGAGGGCAGCTTTGCGATCTGGCGGATCTTGACGACGGTGCCGACGGCGCACACGTCCTCGGGCGAGACGTCGTCTTTGGTCGGGTCCTTCTGCATGCTGACGAACAGCGTCATCTCCCGCTCGGACGCGCGCGAAATGGCGGCGAGCGAAATGAGGCGGCCGGCGTCGAAGGTGCCCGCGGTATCCGGAAAAACGACCTTGCCGCGCAGGGCGACATAGGGATAATTGATGATTTTTTTTGCAGATTTCGGCATAACTTTTTCCTTGGATGGGGAAGTTCCCCTTATACAAGGGGGACATGCCCCCTTGTACATAGTATAACACAACTGCGCGCTTTTTACAAGCCCTTTTGCGCGCCCGCCCCGCGGCGCGGGGCGGGCGCGCCCAAATTTCACCCGCCCGCCACATTCTCCCCTGCCGCCCGAACAGAACGCGCCCCGCCGCCCCCGCGATATGGCCGTTCCGCGATATGGCCGCCCCGTCCGCCGCACGCGCGCCCGCTTGCAGGATAGGCGGGCGCGCAGAGCAGACGGACGCCCCGCAAGGCGAGCCTTGCGGGGCGTATTTTTCTCTCGTATTCGGGCCCTATCTGCCGCGGCGGCAGATGAGGCGCAGCGCCGCGCGCACCGCGCGCGGCGGCCGGATGCAGATGATGGCTACCATTTTGCTTCCTCCCGCACTTCAAACACGAAGAGCGTTCCCGCATCGCAGAAGATGCGCGCGCTGTCCGCCTCGACGACGTTGCTGATGCCGCGGCAGCTGCCGCATGCGAGCGTCAAATCGCGCAGCGGATACTTGAGCCCTTCACTCTCCACTATATGCGCGCTGTCGCCGACGGGTGCGAGCGAGAGGGTGCGCCCCGCCAAATTTTTCCAGCGCACCTCGCCCGCCGCGCAGTAGGCGTCGAGGTAGTTGGTGTGCATGACGGTGCGCACGCCGCGGCGAAAGCCCGCGACGAGCAGCTGCAAGTTGCCGAAGAGGTGATCCTCTCTCCCGCCGCCCGCGCCGTAGATGTCGATGCGCTCGGCGCCCCGCCCGATGAGCAGGTCGAGCGCGATCTCGCCGTCGGTGAAGTTTTTTTCGGCCGGGTAGGTGAGCGCGCCCGCCGGCACGTAGCCGAGCGAGTCGAAGTCGCCCGCCGCAATGTCGATGCGGCAGCGGCCCTGCGCCCAGCGCAGCGCGCCGTCGCAGCAGACGGTCAGCGCGCCCTCGCAGTCGATGTCGCCGCGATACGGCTCGCCGTTGAGCAGGATGACCCCCCTCATGCCCGCGCCTCGCGCAGGATGCGGATGGTCTTTTCCTTATCGGGCGAGCGGAACACCGTGTTGCCCGCGACGAGGATATTCACCCCCGCCGCCTGCACGTCGGCGGCGTTGTCCTCGGTGATGCCGCCGTCCATCTCGATGTCCTTTTCCAGCCCCGCCGCTTGGAAGAAGCTGTACGCCTCCTCCGCCTTGGCGAGGGTGCGCTCGATCAGCTTCTGCCCGCCGCGGCCGGGGTACACGCTCATCACCAGCAGCATGTCCGCCTCTTCGAGGCAGCCCCACAGCCCCTCGAGCGGGGTGTCGGGGCTGACGGCGATGCCCGCGCGCACGCCCATCGCGCGGATGGCGCGCATCGCGGCGGCGGGGTCTTCGCACGCCTCGGCGTGCACCGTCAAAATGTCCGCGCCCGCGCGCACGAACCCCTCCGCCTTGCCGAGCGGGTCGACGCACATCAGGTGCACGTCCAGCGGCAGCGCCGTGCGGCGGCGCACCGCCGAAATCATGTCGGTGCCGAAGGTGATCTTGGGCACGAAGGTGCCGTCCATCACGTCGCAGTGGATGAGGTCCGCGCCGCAGCGCTCGAGCTCTGTGACCGCCTCCCCCATCGCCGCAAAATCGGCGGAGAGGATGGAGGGCGCCACGCAAATTTTCCGCATCGTACAATACCTCCGCGCCGCCCGCCTTTCCCGGCCGCGGCGGCAGCTCTGTTCGCCCCCTATCATAGCAGAGCGGGCGGCATTTTGTCAAGAAAGTGCCCGCCCCGCGCCCGCTTTTTGCGCTTTGGCGCGCGCAACTTTTTTTGAACAAATTTCGCGCGGCGCGGCTTTTTGGGTTTGCATGTGCCGCCGCTTGCCCCGCTTTACTTTTTGGGTTTGAAGCGCCGCCGCTCGCCCCGCCTGCGGCAAAGGGCGCGGGACCTTGCGTCCCGCGCCCCTGCGCTGTATTTGGTTGGGTGTTGCGCCGTCCTCAATAAACACGAACTTGCGTGCATTCTGCCGTTGTATCGCGCAGAGGACAGTCGCGGCTAGGTAACCACTCTCTTTCAGCCGCATCTTCCCATTCCTGCAGCCGTGCAGATGTCCACGTGCCGGTAGTACCATCCGAGTAAGTATACTCGACATTCCGCGTTGTATCGTCGTATCCTTTTTCGATGATATCAAGCAGCTGGATATCTTCTCCGAGGCCAGCGTCATTGGTACCGATTGCGCCGTAGAGGTAATGACTGCCGCTCCGATGTGGCACGCCCTTAAAGGTGCCGCCGCTGATCACGACGACGCCGCCGTCACTCGCCCACTGATTGGTATTGAAGCGGAGGCCTGCAGCTTTATAATATCGATTACTCCAATCATTTAAGTCCTCTTCATTCGTGCCTTCTCCGGTAAAGGTGCCGCCGCTGATCGTGACATTGCCCGCGACATGCGCGCCCGCGTTGCCGGCATAATCGAAGCCGCTGTTGTCGCCGATAAATTGTCCGCCGGAGATGGTCACCTTCGACCACGACGTGCCGTACCAGATGCCGTTTCTGCCGCCGCCGTCGCCTGTAATGTAGACGTTTTGTTCGGTATTGTTGTACGTTCCGCCGCTGAAGGTGCCGCCGTGGATGGTGACGTTCGCCGCTCTGTAGCCGCTCGGGATGTTCGTTTCGACGGCGATGCCCGTAGAGGCCGCCGCGACGATCAGGTCAGCGTTATTCTGTTCCTCGGTCTTTTTTTCGTCGCCGAATACGAGCGTCGCATTGCGCCAGACGCTGAAGCCGCTCGCCCCCGCGCCGGTGAAGACGCCCGCCGTGATGGTGGCGCTGCCGTCCATGACGAACGCGCCGTTGCCTTCCGACGCGAACCTGCCGCCGCTGACGTTGGCGGTGCCGCCGAGCACCTTGAAGGCGTACGATGCGCCCGGACCCGCGACGAAGCCGCCGCCGGCCGCACTATAATTGTCGTTGCCCGAGAAGTTGCCCGCGGTGATGGTCGCCGAGCCGTTGCGCACGAGGATGCCGTCGCCCTGCGCCGACGAATAGCTGCCGCCGTTGACGTACAGCGAGCCGCCCGCGACCTCGATGGCGGGGCCGCCGTTCTGGCTGACGCGGTAGTTCCAGTTGCTGCCACTTGTGCCGCTCAGGTCGGTGCGGTAGCCGCTGTGCAAGGCGTTGCCCTGCGTACTGACGGCGGGGCCGGCATCTGTGCCGTCGTTCAAACCCAAATTGACGGTGCCGTCGGAGACGTACACGCCGCCGCCCGTGACGGCGGTGATTTCGCCGCCCGCGATGGTCACATTGGCAGCGTTGCCCGCGCCGCCCGCCTGCACGCGCACGGCGTAGCTGGTCGTCGTCAGTTGGTCGAAGGTGCTGCTCGTCTGCGGGCCGTTTTGCAGGCCTGTGAAGGTGACGTTCAGCGCGCCGTCTGCGCGCAGCGAGCCGCCGTCGATGGCGATGCCGTCGACGCGCGTCGTTGCGGCGACGCCCTGCGTCTGCGACCACGAATAGGCGGGCTCGATGCCGTTGCCGCTGGGTGTGACCGTCGCGATGACGGTGAGGGTCGCTTCCTCGTTGACGGCGAGGCTGCCGCCGTAGACGTAGACGCCCGTGCCGTGCGTCGTCGTGACAGACGTCGTGCCGCTTTGGACGACGACCTGCTCGCCCGCGCGCGAACTGCCGCCCGCCGCGGTGATGCCGAGGCTGTCCGACGCGATCGTATTGTTGCCCGTGAAGGTGATATTGCCGCCCTGCGAGCTGACCGCCGTCGAGGTGAGGAATTGACTATAAGTATAGTCTACCCAATCAGCGTAGGTGCTGTTTGCAACGGTGACGTTGCAGTTGTGCATCGTGACGGAGGGCGCGCTTGCAGAGGCTTCCGCAGACGCCGTGGCGAGGACGCCCGCGCCGTAAGTGCCATGCAGCGTGATGTCTGCGCGGTACAAGTTGACGGTGCCGCCCACCGAATAGACGCCGAACACCCTGTCGAGCACGTTATTCGAAGCGCCCGCCGTCATGGTGATGCGCGAGGAGCCGGACGCGGGGCCGGTGAACGTTCCGCCCGTCATGCGGACGATGGCGCTGTTGCCGGACGCCGCCGAAGCGGACTTGGTAAACGTTCCGCCGGAGGCATACAGGATGCCGCCCTCGACCTGCACGGTATCTCCCCTTTCAGACGCAAAGGTGCCGCCCGTGACGACGAGGTTTGCTGCGCCGGCAGAAGACTCTTCGCAATGGATGCACACGCCGTCTTCAATGGCGGTGAAGGCAGACGTGCCGGACACGACGAGGTTGCCGCCCTCGGCATAGATGCCGTACGAGTTTGCGGTGCCGAAGTGGTTTTCGTAATTGCCGCCGCGCGCGAACGCCTCGCCGCTTTCCATGCGGATGGCAGCGTACGGCCAGACGACCTGCGACGTCACCGCGCCGCCCGACGTATCCGTGGCCGAGATCTGCGCCGTTGCGCCATCCATCACGTCGTTATAGCCGTAGACGACCGCGTAGCGGGTGCCGGTTGCGCTGTAATCATAGTTGTCGTCGATGGGGTAGCTGTAATAGAAGTCGCACGAGGCGGCGTCGCACAGCGGCTGCGGGTCGGCGACGTCGCTGACGCCGTACACGAGGAAGGTGTCGCCCTTGATATACGTGTTATAGCCCTGCGCCGTGCCTTGAAGCGACCCGTCGGCAAAATACATATTGCCGTTGACGCCGCCCGTCGTGTTCGGCGTGATGACGGGCATATTGGCGGTCGCCGTCGTATAGACGGTCTGGCGCAGGTTGTCCGACGAATAGTCGCCGTACCCGTTGCGCACATGCAGGGTGACTTCTTGCGTCGCGCTCGTTTCCGCAAACTTGCCGCCGCCCTTCGTTATGTAATTTGAACCGCTGAGCTCCACGCGCTCCCCCTCTCTCGGGCCGCAGTCGTAGGTGCCGGCGGCGATGGTCAGGGTGCCGCCCGCCACCTGCAGCGAGCTGCCGACGGGGTTATAGAAGGAGCCCTCGGTTGCGGTGTTGCTCTCCGAGTCGAACACGATGACGACGGAGACGTTTTCTTGCACGTTGAGCAGCGGGTTGCGGCTGTTGCGGATGACGTCGTTGCCGTTGATGTCGATGACGAGGTTTGCCTCGACGTCGGTGACGCCGGTGGTGACCTCGAAGGGCTGCTCGGCGTCTTCGGCGATCTCGATGTACGAATAGCCGTTTTCGATGGCGGCGGTCAGCTCTTCGGGCGTGCGGACGACATACTTTTCCGCGCCGATGAAGTCGATGATGTCGCCGTAGAGGCTGTCTTCTGAAATGGAAGGGTTGCTGCCGTACCGCCCGTAGGTGATCGCCGCCCCGAACAGGGAGAGGGCGAGCGCGCCGACGAGGGCGAACAGCCAAATTTTATAAATTTTTGCCTTCATACTCCCTATTTCCTCCCTCACGGCTGCGCGGGCGACTCGGACGCCTGCACGAAGCTGACGCCGATCTGCAGCGCGTAGCTCTTTTCCGTCGCCGCGCCGATCGTGGACTTATTGACGATATTCGCAAATTCAGTTGCGGTATATTGCGTGATATCGACGGATGTGGGCGCGGTGCCGCTGCAGGTGGCGATGTTGCCTTCTACCGTCATCTCGTGCGGGTAAGAACCATCCTCCGATGAGAGGGAAGCGATGTGCATGAACGCCATCAGGCTCCCTTTTTCATCCGCTTCGACGAGCCGCCGCACGCGCATGCGGGTCACTTCGCCCGTTGTACTGCCCGCGACGGGCGCGTCGTTGACGTCGATGTGCGCCGCGTTGACCGAAGCGCCGTTATACTGCGGGCTGCCCGCAGCACCGTCTGCGTTCGTAAAATTATCGAAAATGCCCTGAATATAGTTATCCCACTCTTCCGTGGTGCCGCTCGTCGACCCGTGGTATTGCAGGTCGGACGAAGCGATGGCGTTCGTCCACGTCAAAGCGAACACGATGGTATCCGTGCCGGCTGTAAGATTTCCGTTTTCTTCCGTCGCTGCGGGCACGGAGAAGCCGGTCAGGTCGATCTCGACGGTGTAAAAGAGGGCGTTTTCGCGCTCGCAGTCGAAGTACAGCGCGGGCGCGGAGTCGCCGCTCACCTGGCGGGTGAAGCCGACGGAAAACGTTTCCGTACCCGTGTGCGCGGTGATGGTGAGGATGCCGCCCGGGAGCTTTTCCTGCTCCTCCTCGGCGGGCTGGCTCGGGTCGGTACCCTCGCCCGTGCCGCCCTCGCCCGTGCCGGGGTCGGTGCCCGTGCCGGGGTCGGTCGGTTCGGTCGTGCCCTCGCCGGGGTCGGGAGTCGTCTCTTCGGCGATGGCCGTTTCGTTCCACGTCGCAGTCACCGTGCCGCCGCTCGTTGTCAATCCGCCGCTTACGGTCAGCTCGACCTCGCCGCTGCCCGTCTGCCCGAAGGCGTCGGAGGTCGCGGTGTCATACGTTTCGTTGGTCGTCCATGTGCGGTAACCTTCGTTATAAGAATAATTGTGCGTTTCTTGCTCGGAGCCCGTGGGGGCGTAGCCCGTTTCGCCCGCGCCTCGGGTATAGAGCAGGTCTGCAAGCACGAACTGCGTGGTCAGCGGGTCGCCCATGGCGACGGTGCTGCCCTCCACCGTGTCGAATACTTGCAGCGCGATGTTATCCCAAAACTCGGCGGGCGCGGTCAGCCGCAGCTTGGGGTTGACGGCGACGTCGCTGTTGTTGACGGCGGTCAGGCGCACGGTGCGCGCGTTGCCGTTGCCCTGCTCTGCCCAGCGGCCGCCGTACAGCTGCCAATAGTTCATATTGCCGAAGGAGGTGCTGTTGATGCCGTCGACGGTGTACGTCACATCGTAGCGGGCGAGGGGCCGGTCCGCCACGACGCCGCCCGTGCCGTAGTAACGCGCAAAGGTGACGCCCGCCAGCAGCAGCGCGAGCGCGAGCAGCAGCGCGACGTATCTCCCCACGGGATATTTTCTCTTTTCGGGAACATTGTTTGCGTTCATGTGCGTTCCTCACTGCCGCCCCTGTGCGGGGCAAACTCTGCACCCGCTTGCCGCAGGCGCGGTATTTTTTCTCTGCGGAAGAGCCGCCGCGCGGCCCGCCCGCCTACTGCTTCGATTTTTTCCGCTTTGCGAGGCCGCTCAAAAGGTCGATGAGCAGCCACAGCGCGATGCCCGCCGCCGCCGCGACGCAAAGCCCCGCGGGGCTCTGCAAAAAGGTGACGGCAGCGCCGAGGCCGGGCAGGGTGCAGACCACCTTGCCGACGATGGCGCTCTCCCCCACGGCGGGGTCGGGCGCGGTGTTGGCGTCGCCCTTCATCGTGTATGTGCCGCCGCTTTTGGCGATGATGCGGTGCGTCGTGCTGGTGCCGTCGGCGGCGAGGTAGGTGACGACGTCGCCGACCTCGTAGCCGTCCTGCGCGCGGGTGACGATCAAATCGCCCGCGTCGATGGCGGGGGCCATGCTGCCCGTGGCGACGGCGGCGGTGGCAAAGCCGAACACCGTCGGCGCGCGCACGCCGCATGCCCTTGCGATGAGGATGTACCCGTCATAGGCGAGCAGCAGCGCGAGCAGGGCGACGAGCACCCCCTTGCCCGCGATGGCGGCGATGCGCGCAAAGCGCTTCATTCTTCGTCCTCGACCTCTGCCCTGAATTCGATGAGCAGGCGGTAGATCGCCTCGTTTTCCCCTGCAAAGGTGTCGACGGGGTCGTTATCCCGCCAATACCACTCGACCTCGAACAGCGACTCAGACTGCCCCTCGATGGTGAAGTTTTCAAAGCCAAGCTCGGCAGGGCTGATGTAGTCCTCCTCGCCGCGGACGTACGCGCCGTCGCGCTTCAGGCGGAAGCACAGGTCGATGCCGTATTCGTTCTCCTCGTCGAATTCAAAGCCAAAGCGCAGCGCGTGCTCGTTTTCGTTGACGAGCAAAAAGCGGTAGCTGCCGCTCATACCGGGCACGATCTCGTCGTAGCTGCCGTCGCCGTAGAAGAGGGGTATATCCTCCATCTCCGACCAATCGGCGCGCTCGTCGGTGTCTTCGACGATAAAGAAGATGGGCGCGCGCTCGGCCGGGCGCGACAGCCCGATGCCCACTCCCAGCAGCGCCGCCGCGAGCAGCAGCGCGAGAATGAGCAGCCAGAGGATGCCCCAATTAAAGTAGCGGAGCGTAGCCACATAGCCCCCGAAGGGTGTGCGGATGTTGTCGTTGCCGTCGACAAAGCCGCTGCAGTTTTCTCCTGCATATACATAGACGCAGTTGTCGTCGCCTTTGACAAAGCTGCCCTGCTCGTATTTTTGCTCGTCGTACCACACGCCCTTGCGCACGCGGCCGATCTTTTCTCCCGTTTCGCTGACGACCGTCGCGCGGCGGGGCAGGCGCGCGCCCGCAACGGGCGGCGCGAGCGGCGGCGGGGCAAAGCCAAAGTCGGGCGCGCCCGCCGCCGGGATCTCGTTTGCCGGCGCTTCGTCCGTCGGAATTTCGTCCGCAGGAATTTCGTCCGCCGGAATTTCGCCTGCGGGCTCGTCCATAGGAGCCTCTTCGACGGGTTCCTCAACGGGAGCCTCCGCGGGCTCGTCCATAGGAGCCTCTTCGGCGGGTTCCTCGGCGGGAGTTTCCTCGACAGGTTCCTCTACGGGAGCCTCTGCGGGCTGCTCGGCGGGAGCCTCTTCGGCGGGTTCCTCAGCGGGAGTTTCCTCGACAGGTTCCTCTACGGGAGCCTCTGCGGGTTCCTCTGCGGGCTGCTCTGCGGGCTGCTCGGGTCCGCCTGCGGGAGCGGCGGCCTCGGTGTTTTCGGTATTTTGGTTGGGTTGGGTCTGTTCGGCGGGCGCGGCGTCGCTGCCCGCAACTTGTTCGTTTGCTTCGGGCTGCGCGGGCGGCTGTGCGCCGGCGTCCGGCCCGGTGTTTTCGTTATGGAAGGTGTCTTTATCCATAGTCTTTTCCCCTCCTCATTGCGGCTCCGCAAGCGGAGCCCCGCGTCTCCCCCCTGCACCCGCCACACACGGGGCAGAAGGGCCTTGCGCGGAGCGGGGCGCGCCCAAAGCGGGGGCGCCCCCTCGGTATGTTCTTTGAATTTGTAACTGTTTGCGATCAGACGGTTTCCGGGATCTCGGAGTTCTGCACCGCGCTGTAGGTCAGGGTGCAGCCGACGCTTGCAACGTTCATGCCGACCCAGGTGTCGAGAACGTCTGCATAGGTCGCATTGGTGCTCTTATCGTCCGAAGTCCAGGTCACTTCTGCGAAGATGTAGATGGTGCCGCCAACGGCCAAATCGTAGCCAGCAGCGGAGAGAGCTTGGCCACCATCAAACGTAGCCGCATCATCGGTGTAAAAAGCGATAGAGAAGAGGTCTTCGACCTGATCCTTCGAAGCGCCGGTACCATTATAGCCCTCTTCCGTTGCGGTAAAGCCCGTACCCCAGGATTTTTGATCTGCCAAGGTAGCCACGAGCTCACCCGCAGTCACTTTGACGAGAGCTTTCACTTCGCCGCTGTTGGTGATGGTAGCGACGTGGACTTTGCCGGTCGCGTGGGTGCGAGGGGTGGTAGTTCCAAACGCATCCATCGACGGGGACAGGTCGACCGCGGTGAACGTGGAAGAGGAACTATTGGTAATACCAACATCCCACTCAGCCACGCTGATGGTAGCAGAACCATTGCCGCCGCTGGCATACCGCGCGAAGGTGCTGCCCAGCAAGCAGCAGCTGATCAGCGTCAAAATGAACAGAGCGAGCACGAGTTTCGACGCGATGTTCTTTTTGTTAGTCATGATATCCTCCCAAATTTTTCAAATAATATTGTAACCCGCACCCCCGCGTGTGGTCAGGGGGCGATATTACCGATGCTTTCTGCCGCGCCGACGCCGACGGGCCTGCCCGCCCCCGGCGGGCTTGTCCTGCGCGGGCCGCGCCGCCACTTCTGCGGGCTGTTCTGCAATTTCTGCGGCTTCTTCCGCAGCTTCTGCGGCTTCTTCCGCGATCTCCGCGGGCTGCTCCGCTGTTTCTACGGGCTGCTCCGCGATTTCTGCGGGCTGCTCCCCTACGGCTTGCTCGCCGTCGAGCGCTTCTTCACCCATAGGAGCGATCTCGCCGTCGGGCGCTTCTTCCACCATAGCAGCGATCTCGCCGTCGGGCGCTTCTTCCACCATAGCGATCTCGCCGTCGGGCGCTTCTTCACTCATAGGAGCGGCATCGCCGAAGAGCTCTTCTTCTCCCCAAGCGAGCTGTTCGCCGCCCGCCTCACGCTCCGCCTCGATGCCCGCGCCGACCATGGCGCGCAGGCGGGCGATTTCGGCGTCTTTTTGCTGCATGGCTGCGCCCTGCTCGGCGGCGATGCGGCGGTTGCGGCGGGCGATGCGGACGACGTCGTACACGATGTAGGCGACGACGGGCACGCCGATGCACAGCAGCAGCCCCCACGGCGTCTGCAAAAAGAGCACCGCGCTGCCCAGCCCGCCGACGGATGCGACGCACACGCCGAGCACGTCTGTAATGGCGGTGGCGCCGTCATCGATGGTGTTGCGGTCACCGCGGGTGACGACGTAAGCGATCGCGCCGTTTTCCTCGCCCAGCTCTGTGATGCGGTGGGTGACGAAGTAGTAGGTGCCGTCGTCGTTTTGCTGGCGGAAGGTGACGATCTGCCCGACCTCGAGCTGCTGCTTTTCTTCTTCGCCGATCATGCGCACGAGGATGAGCGAGCCGCCCGCAAAGCTGTCCTCCTCGACGCCCTTCATCGAGTCCGTTTCGACGGCGAGGGGCGCGAGGCCGAACACGGAGGCGGGCACCGTTCTGTCGAGATTGCTGCGGATGGTCAGCGTGAGGTTGATGATGAAGATGGGCAACAAGATCGCCGTCAGCGCGATGAGCACTGCCACGGCAATGATGTGCCGCACGCGCTTTGCGTCGGCCATATCTCTCTCCTCGTCCGCCCCGCGCGGGAGCGGACCATTGCGAATAGTCTTATTTTTTGTGCGCTTCGGCATTTTGCCGAAACGCTGTCTGGTTTTGACCGTGCCGCACCGCCTGCATATCGAGAATGTTGTTAAAAATCGAGCGGCGGGCGGTACTGCGGTACGGCTGCGCACGCCGCCCGCATATTGTAAAGCGTAATAACAAAGCGGCGGCGGGCGGATGCGCCCTGTTTCGGCGCGCGGCTGCCCGTCTGCGGCGGCGTATGGCTGCGAGCGGGCGGCGGCGGTTTTGGCCGAACGCGGCGGCGGGCTGCCCCTTGCGCGCCCGCACATAGGCGGCGGAGCACGCCGCGCATGCCCGTACACAGGCGGCGGAGCACGCCGCGCGCGCGGCGTATTCGGTCATATTTTGGCGTGATCGGTCATAATTTGACGCTTATAAGATAACACAGTTTTAGGCTTTCGTCAAGTCTTTTGCGAATATTTCAAACAAAAATCATTGTGAATTTTTTCCCTTTTGCGGCGGTTTATTTTTGCCGCAAAAACCCCCATAGCGTTTGCGCAAAACGGCCGCGCGCCCCGCGCGCGATTATTATTTATCATATTTACAAAAAGCCGTTTGAAAAGCCCGCCGCTTAAAAAAAGCCCCGCCATGCCGAAGCATGGCGGGGTTAGAGGGGAATGGGTCGTTTAGGTTTGTTCGGGCGGGTCTTTGCGCGGCTCTTGCCGGCCGGTGCTGCGGGCGAGCGCGTAGATGGAGGGCTTTTCTGCATCGGCGGGGCTTTCGGGCGGGGCGGCGGGCGCGGGGCGCGCGGGGTGCGCGGCGTGGCCTGCCATGCCGCCCGCGGGGCGAGCGACGTCTTCGCGGCGGATGTCGGTGCGGATAAAGCGGCGCAACGGGTCGGCTGCGGCGCGCTTGGCGCGCAGTTCGGCGCGGCGGGCCTCCTCCGCGGCGATCTTTTTGCGGCGGCGCATATCGAGCAGCAGCCACAGTTCTACCAAGATGAGCAGGACGATGAGGGCGCCGATGCCGAGGAGCATGTACAGCTGACCCGCGGGGTACTTGGAGAAGGCCGCAATGGAGAGGGCGGAGAGCAGTACTTCTTCTTTTTTAATAAAGCGGCGGCGGCGCACGGCGGTTGCGATGACCAGCGCGAGCAGCGCTGCCGCGACGGCGAGCCCGACGAAGATGGGCAGGTACAGCGACAGCTCGGGCGTGACGAAGACGAAGTAGGAGAAGTCTTGCACGCGGATGATGGCTTGGCGGCCCTCGACGGTGTAGTCGAGGTCGTCGATGACGTCGCCGTGGATGTGCAGGATGGAGAACTCGGTGCCGAGCAGCGGCTCGGGGATCTCGATGCGGATGGTGTAGCTGCTGCCCGTGCTTTCGGTGTATTCTTCGCCCGTCTCTTCGACGACGAGGCGGATGTCGTAGACGTACTCGATGACGGCGTTGCCCTCGTAGCCGGCGGCCTCGGCGAGCGCGGGGGCGTCGCCCTCGAGCGACCAGAATGCGGCGGAGCCCTCGAGCACGGCGGAGGAACGGACGGTGACGCCGTCGGGGATGCCGCTGCCGCCCTCGACGGAGACGTTGTCGTTGTCGACCTGCGGGAGGTTGACGTGCAGCGTGCCCGCGTCGATGAACACGGTGTAGGCGACCTGCACGCCGTCCGGCAGGTAGTTGACGGCGTTGACGCTGTCGCCGAGCAGCATGAGGCAGACGATGTACTCGCCCGCGTACTCGCCGACAAAGTCGGAGGGCTGCGACCAGCCGTCGGAAATGGCGACGCCGTTGCCCGCAAAGTACACGGACAGATCGGATACGAGGCCGTCCTCCTCCATCAGCGCGGCTTTTTCTCCCGTCGGAACGATCTCGACGGCGTCGACCTCGGTCGGCGTGCCGCCCTCGATGTAGATCCACGTCGCGTCGACGGGGAGGAAGTCGTCTGCGGTGATGGTGAGCGGGAGAAGCTCGAAGCTGCCCGCGTAGATGTAGCCGGTATCGCCGATGTTGTCGCCCTCCATCGTGACAAACACGGAGTAGAGCGTCTGCGCGTTGAGGTCGGTGGGGCGAAGGTCGATGAGTTCGGCATAGTCGCCCCCCTCCGCGCGGATATACCAGCGCAGCGACACGGTGTTCCACACGGCGGCGAGGGCGTCTTGCGTCGGCTGAATGCCGCCGCCGAGCACGAGCTGCTCGCCCGAGACGCCGTATACCGGTTCTGCGGGCGGCGTATAGCGGAAGAAGTCCTCTGCGATGCGCAGCACGGAGACGGTCAAGGTGACGTCGGAGACGAGGCCGCCGATGGCGACGCGCTCGAAGTTCTCCCCTTCTTGCGTCAAAGACGCGCCCTCGGTGACGGCGACGTCCGCGAGGATGTAGCCGGCGTCGGGCAACAGCTCGAGGGAGAGGTCGCTGCCGTAGGGGGCGGTGAACACGTCGCCCCCGCGGTAGGCGGCGCCCTCGTACACGACGGCCGTGCCGCTCGTTTCGGGCATGGACAGGGCGACCTGCTCTAAGCTGTACAGCGCGACGCCGCCGCCTTCGGGCACGAGCAGCAGGTCTGCCCTGCCCTCTTGCAGCGCGAACGCCGTGCTGCCCTCCGCGATGGCGAAGGTACCGCAATAGTCGGCCTCTGTGGTCACGGCGAGCGCATCGCCCGCGTAGCCGCTTGCCGAGAGGGTGCAGCCGGGCGCGACGTAGATGTCTGCGCCGCCGCACGCGAAGTTTGCTTCGAGGTCGGGCGAAATGGTCAGGCTGCCGCCCGTGTAGGTGACGGCGTCGCCCGCCGCGGTGACGGTGAGGCTGCCGCCCAGCGTCGCCGCGCCGCCGCTCACCGAGAGCGCGCCCGTCTGCGACGCGCCGGAAGCGGTCAGCGTTCCGCCCGACAGCCCGACCGCGCCCGCGACGGAGCCGCCCGCGACGGCGAGCGCGCCGCCCGTGACGAGGACGGAGCCGGACACGCCGCCCTCGAGCGAGAGCGCTCCCGCCGTCAAAGTCACGGAGCCGTCGATATATCCTTTTAATAATAAGGAGGCGCCGGAGAGGGAAACGCCGCCCGCGAGCGTGCCCGCGGCCTCGGCGGTGCCCCCCTCGAAGGAGAGCGACTGCGCCGCGAGCGTGCCGCCCTCTGCTACGGCGAGGCTGCCGAGCGAACGGAATGCGTCCGCCGAAAGCGCGCCCGCGACGGTGATATCGCCGTATGCGTCGACCGCGCCCGCGGCAAAGCTGCCCTCGAGCGTGAGCGCGCCGCCCTCGCGCACGTCGACGTCGCCGAGCGCGCTTTCTTCCTGCGCGGCGCGCAAGGTGAGCGAGCCCGCCTCGACGGTGACGCCCGCGAGGTCGTAGCCGCGCAGCTCGAGCGCGACGGATGCGTCCGCGCGCAGCACGGCGGGCGATGCGGCGTCCTCGTACAGCGCGACGGTATATTCGCCGCCGCCGAGGGAGGCGAGCGCCTCGTCTGCCGCGTCAAAGTAACTGTTTTCGCCGCCCGCCGAAACGCGCACCGCCCAGATGTGCAGCTGGCTGCCCTCGCCTGCGAGGACGTAGGTGCCCGCATAGTTGCCGACGCCCGTGACGGCGACGGTGATGGTTTGGGCGTACAGCGGGGTGTCCGCCGCGAGCGGCGCGCCGTCTGCCAGCCAGGTGACGGAGAAGTCGCGCCCGCGCGCGAGCGAGACCTCGCCCATGGCGGCGGCGACGGAGATCTCTTCCGGCGCGTAGTCGCCGGCGGCGGTATTTTTGAGGAAGCCGACGGTATCGCCGCCCGCGATAACGAAGGTGAAGCTCTCGTCGACGGTGCGCGGCAGGATGGTAAAGCTCGCCTCCGCGCTGCCCGTATAGTTGCCGACGCCCGCAAGGCGCACGAGCGCCTCGCCCGCGTCGATGTTTTCTTCATAGACGACGGTGTGATCTTCCTCCGCGCGCAGCGTCATGCCGTTGTAGGTGACCTCGGGCGCGGGGCAGAGGGCGTAACTCGTGTATGTCTGGTCTGCGATGGGGGCGATGAAACTGTTTTGCAGCGCGCGCGGGAGGATGGTAAAGGATGCCTCCGCGCTGCCCGCGTAGTTGCCGACGCCCTCGATGACGACGGAGGCGGGTGCGCCGCTCTTTTGCGTCGCGTCGGTGTTGTTGCCGTACGACGCGGCATAATCCTCGCCGACTTCGAGCGTCATGCCGTTGTAGCTGACGGTGAGGGAAGGGGTCAGCTCTGCGCCGGTGTACGTCTGATCGGCGATGTCTGCGATAAAGCCGTCTTGCAGCGCGCGCGGGAGGATGGTGAAGGCTGCCGAAGCGCTGCCCGCGTAGTTGCCGACGCCCTCGATGACGACGGTCGCCTGCGCGCCGCTCTTTTGCGTCGCGTCGATATTGTTGTCGTAGGCGGCCTCGTAGTCCTCGCCGACTTCGAGCGTCATGCCGTTGTAGCGGACGGTGAGGGAAGGGGTCAGCGCCTCGCCGGTGTACGTCTGATCGGCGATGTCTGCGATAAAGCCGTCTTGCAGCGCGCGCGGGAGGATGGT
>CALVXB010000014.1 GCA_944368775.1 uncultured Clostridia bacterium
CTTCGCCACCGATGTTCCTCCTAATATCTACGCATTCCACCGCTACACTAGGAATTCCACTTACCCCTCCTGCACTCGAGTTCAACAGTTTTGGCGGTAGCGCCGGAGTTGAGCCCCGGAATTACGCCGCCAACTTGCCAAACCACCTACGCACCCTTTACGCCCAGTCATTCCGGATAACGCTTGCCACCTACGTATTACCGCGGCTGCTGGCACGTAGTTAGCCGTGGCTTGCTATCGGGGTACCGTCATTGTGTTCGTCCCCCGTCACAGAACTTTACAATCCGAAGACCTTCATCATTCACGCGGCGTTGCTGGGTCAGAGTTGCCTCCATTGCCCAATATTCCCCACTGCTGCCTCCCGTAGGAGTCTGGACCGTTTCTCAGTTCCAATGTGGCCGATCACCCTCTGAGGTCGGCTACCCATCGTCGACTTGGTGGGCCGTTACCCCGCCAACTATCTAATGGGACGCGAGCCCATCCATATCCGATAAATCTTTTACCGCAACGAGATGCCTCGTCGTGGTCTTATGCGGTATTAGCACAATTTTCACTGTGTTATTCCCCAGATATGGGCAGGTTGCTCACGTGTTACTCACCCGTCCGCCACTAACAAAGAGGAGCAAGCCCCTCTTTGTCCGTTCGACTTGCATGTGTTAAGCACGCCGCCAGCGTTCATCCTGAGCCAGAATCAAACTCTTAAGTTTAATTGTTTAAAGCTGTTCTTGCGAACAACTGCTCTAACGTTATTTGCTGACTGTTCTTTGAGTACTTGTGTACTAAAAGTTAATTGACAGAAACTTTCAAACATTCTCTTGCGAAAATGTTTAATTCATTTCCTTCTATTCAATTTTTAATCTGCGTCTGACCGAACTTCGTTCGGTGCCCTCTTGTGAGAGTGCTCATCTATCTTACCATATTCGGAAGAGTTTGTCAAGCGTTTTCGTCAACTTTTTTGAAAAAGTTTTTTGAAGCTCGCTTGCCGCCTCGACCATTTATTGGTGTTAGATGCGCCTCACGCGACAGCCTGTCTATCATATCATATCTGATTTCGTTTGTCAAGCGTTTTCTAAAACTTTTTTGAAGTTTTTTTCAAACCGCTCGACCCGGGAACCAGGCGATATGTTGGGCTGCGCTTGTCTCACGCGACAGCCTGACTATCATATCATATCCGGTTTTATTTGTCAAGCGTTTTTTAAAACTTTTTTGAAGTTTTTTGGATCGCCCGACCGGTGGACCGGAGTATGGATGTCGGCGCCGCGCGTCTCACGCGACAGCTTGCCTATAATATTATATTTCCAAGAAAAAGTCAACTGTTTTTTTCGACTTTTTTGGAATTTTTTTCAACTTTTTTGCGATTTTTCGGGCGGTTTTGCGGCTGCCACGAGATGCTGTGTTTTTGCCGAACGCCGCCCACAAGATAGCGCGCGGCGCGGCGGGACGGAAAACCGCTTGCACGCGCGCGCGCGATATGGTATAATAAGAAAAAACCCCCGAATCGGCGGGAGCGGAGGAAATATGTATAAAATTTTGCGCATCATCTGCGCCGTCATCGCGGCCGTTCTGGTCACCGCGTGCATCTTTTTGGCCATCTATATATCAGATACGATGGTGCCCGCCCTCGGCTGCGCGGCGGGCGCGCTGCTCTTTTTTGTGCTCTGCCTGCTGTTTAAGCACTTGCAGGAAGAAAAGGAGGGGAAGAAGGAGGTCGACGCGGTCGAGATCCCCTTTGAAACAAAAAAACCGGACGCCGGACAGACAGCGACGGACGGCCAAGCGGACAACGCCGCCCCTGCCCCCGGCGCGAACGATCCGCAAGACGACGAACAAAAATAATTTTACCCATCCGATCTTAATTATTAAAATCGATACAGTAAGCAAAACCCCGCGGCCAGCGCTTATGCGTGCCCGCGGGGTTTTCTTCTAATCGCAGAAATTTGTTTTGTCAGCTCAAAACAAATTCTCCGAGCTGCACGCGAACGGCGCGCCTCATAAGGGCGCGCCTTTTGTTTGTATGAAAGGCCGTGCAGCCTTCTTCTATTATTAAAATGTCGCGCGCGCGCTTTATAAGACGCGGCTCACTTGCGCGGCTCTTGCTCGGCAAGCTCGACGATCTCGCTGATGCGGTTGAGGTCGTCGGTGTTGTAGTAGTCGATGTAGATGCGCCCCTTTTTGTCGTTGCCGATGAGGGAGACTTTGGTTTTGAAGGCGTGGCGCATGCGCTCGACGAGGCCTTTGAGCTCGATGGAGACTTGCTGCTTCTTTTTTTCCTTTTTATCGGCGAGTTCGTCGGGGGTGGAGAAGTAGTCGCGCACGCTGCGCTCGATGTCGCGCACGGAGAGGCCGTCTTTGATGGCGTCTTGGGCGAGTTTGAGCTGGGCGTCTGCGGGCAGGGTGATGAGGGCGCGGGCGTGGCCTGCGCTGAGTTTGCCCGCCGCGACGAGGGGAATGACCTCGGCGGAGAGGGAGAGAAGGCGCAGCGTGTTGGTGACGGCGGGGCGCGACTTGCCGATGCGCTCGGCGAGCTCTTCTTGCGTGAGGTGGTACTCGTCCATCAGCTGCTTCATCGCGGTGGCGGCCTCGATGGGGTTGAGGTCCTCGCGCTGCAAGTTTTCGATGAGGGAGATCTCTTTGATCTGCCTGTCGTCGTACGCGCGCACGACGACGGGGATCTTGGTCTTGCCCGCGATGCGCGAGGCGCGGTACCGCCGCTCGCCCGCGATGATCATGTACTTGCCGTCTTGCATCTCGTTGACGACGATGGGCATGATCAACCCGTGCTTTTTGATGGAGTCTGCCAGCTCGTTGAGGGCGTCTTCGTCAAAATGCTTGCGCGGCTGGTTGGGGTTGGGGCGGATGAGGTCGATGTCCACTTCCGTCAGGTCTTTGATGTCCGCAGGCAGCGGCGCGGCGTCCTCCTGCGAAAATTTTGCGGCGTTGCCGTACGCTTCTTCTGTGTCGGAAAAGAGTGCGGACAGCCCCCTGCCCAATCCTCTCGGCGGTGTTTTCATGTTCTCCTCCTATGATGCAGCCGCGGATGCGCGGCAAAATGCGGCTTTTTTGAAGGCGCTGCCGTGTGCGCGCTCTGCCCGTATGCGCGGCGGACGCCTGCGGCGCGGCCGCGCGGCCGAAAGCGCGGCAAACGTTTGCGGGTGAGCGCAGCGAACGCCCGTACGCGCGGTCACTGCTTTTTTTCTTCTCGGGCGAGGTACTCCTGCGTAAGCGCCTTGTAGGCGCGCGCGCCCGTGCACTTGGGATCGTGCAGCATGATGGGCTTGCCGTACGAGGACGCCTCGACCAGGCGCACGTTGCGCGGCACGACGATCTCGAACAGGCGGCGGGTGAAGAATTTTTTGATCTCGTCGGCGATCTGCTTGGAGATGAGCGCGCGGCTGTCGTACATGGTCAGCACGACGCCGTCGACGTCGAGCGCGGGGTTGAGGTGCTGCTTGACGAGCGTGATCGAGTTCATCAGCTGCGACAGCCCTTCGAGCGCGTAGTACTCGCTCTGGATGGGGATGATGACGGAGTCTGCCGCGGCGAGCGCGTTGATGGTCAACAGCCCCAGCGAGGGCGGGCAGTCGATAAAGATGTAGTCGTAGTTGTCGCGCACCTCGGCGAGGGCGTTTTTGAGCACCTTTTCGCGGCTTTTATGGTAGACCAGCTCCACCTCCGCGCCGGCGAGGTCGATGTTGGAGGGGATGAGGTCGAGGTTGGGGATCTCGGTATGCACGATGTGCTCGGACGCCTTTTCGTCGTTGATGAGCACCTCGTACACCGACTTTTTGAGGGTGCTTTTGCTGATGCCCATGCCCGTCGTGGCGTTGCCCTGCGGGTCGATGTCGACCAGCAGCACCTTTTTGCCCGCGTCGGCGATGTACGCCGCCATGTTCACGCAGGTGGTCGTCTTGCCGACGCCCCCCTTTTGGTTGGAAAAAGAAACGATCTTGCCCATGATAATTGACCTCTTCTTTCGTCTCTCACACTATGCGGCTGCGGGGCGAGCCGCCCGTGCGGACGCCGCACCTTTCGGCCGCGGCGTACCCGCACGGCGGAACGTTGTTCGCGCGGCGTTATGCCTGCGCGTCGCCGTCCTTATCGCCCTTGTCGCCGTCCGGTTTGGAGGGCGCTTCCGCGTCCTCGCCGCCCTTGCCGGCGGGCTGCTCTTCTTGTTCGGAAGGCGCGCCTGCGGGCGCGGCGGGCTGCTCGTTCACGCCGCCTGCGGGCGCGGATGCAGCCGACGGCTTCGTGCCGGAAGGTTCGCCTGCGGCGGCTGCGGGAGCGGCGGCATCGCTCGCCTGCTGTTTATCCTTCTCGGCGCTGCGCTCCGCGTAGCGGCGGAAGGGATCTTCCTCCTCGAGCTTTTCGTTTTTATCCATAAAGGCGTACACTTCGTCGACGGACGCGCCTTCGAGCAGCAGATCCACCTCGTCTGTGTAGATGGTCTCGCGCTCGATGAGCACGCGCGCCATGTTGTCGAGCACGCGGCGGTTTGCGGAGAGCAGCTGCACGGCGCGCTCGTGGGCGGCGTCGACGATCTTGCGCACTTCCTCGTCGATGACGCCGGCCGTCTCCTCCGAGTAGCCGCTGTGCGCCTCCATATCCCTGCCGAGGAACACGGGGTTATCCGACTTGTAGGTGACCAGGCCGACGCGCTCGCTCATGCCCCACTCGGTGACCATCTTGCGGACGATCTCGGTGACGCGCTGCAAGTCGTTGGAGGCGCCCGTCGAAACGTCGTGGATGACCAGCTCTTCGGCGACGCGGCCGCCCAAAAGCTCGCACACGAGGTCGAGCAGCTTTGCCTTGGTCAGGTGGTTGTCGTCGCTGTCGGGGCGAGTCATGGTGTAGCCGGCCGCCATGCCGCGGGCGATGATGGACACCTCCTGCACGGGGTCGCAATGTTTGCAAAGTTTTGCGATGATGGCGTGGCCGCTCTCGTGGTAGGCGGTGATGCGCTTATCCGCTTCGGTCACCAAACGGCTCTTTTTCTGCGGGCCGAGCAGCACCTTGTTGATGCCCTCGAACAGCTCTTTGTTGCCGATCAGCTTTTTATTGACGCGCGCCGCGAGGATGGCCGCTTCGTTGAGCAGGTTTTCAAGATCCGCCCCCGAAAAGCCGCTGGTCATGCGCGCGAGGATCTTGAAGTTGACGTCGGGCGCGAGCGGTTTGTTGCGCGCGTGCACCTTTAAGATCTGCTCGCGGCCGCGCACGTCGGGCAGGTTGACGTGGATCTGGCGGTCAAAGCGGCCGGGGCGCAGCAGCGCCGGGTCGAGGATGTCGGCGCGGTTGGTCGCCGCCATCACGATGATGCCGTCGTTGGTCTCGAAGCCGTCCATCTGCACGAGCAGCTGGTTGAGCGTCTGTTCGCGCTCGTCGTGCCCGCCGCCGAGGCCGGTGCCGCGTTGGCGGCCGACCGCGTCGATCTCGTCGATGAACACGATGCACGGCTGGTTCTTTTTGGCCGCGTCGAACAAGTCGCGCACGCGGGATGCGCCCACGCCGACGAACATCTCGACGAAGTCGGAGCCGGAGATGGAGAAAAAGGGAACGTTCGCTTCCCCTGCGACGGCCTTGGCAAAGAGCGTCTTGCCGGTGCCGGGAGGGCCGACCAGCAAAATGCCGCGCGGGATGCGCGCGCCGAGGTCGGCAAACTTGCGCGGAGACTTCAAAAACTCGACCACTTCGGCGAGCTCCGCCTTCTCCTCTTCCGCGCCCGCCACATCCGAGAAGCGGACCTTGATGTTGGAGTTGACGCGCGCCTTGGTCTTGGCGTAGTTCATCGCCTTGCTCGAGCCGCCTTGCGTCTGGCGGATGAGCAACCAGAAGACGACGCACACGAGCACGACGCCGAGCAGCGGGATCAGGTAAGATACCCAGCTGCCCTCGTTGGGGTCTGCCTGATTGAGCTTGATGCCGTTCTTTTCGGCGGCGGCGATAATGCGCTCGTATTCGCGCGCAAAGCGGCCGATGGTCGTCGTGTAGATGACGTTGACGCGGCTGCCGTTTGCGTCGACATAGTCGATGGCGCTGACGTTGTACAAGTCGATGCGGATCTCGTCGATGCTGTAGCTGTTGTCCTCCGACTCGATGATGTCAAAAAATTCGGTATTGTCCACAGCTTCCTGCCGCCCCGAAGTGAGCACGCTGGAGAGCACGATGGATAAGATGAGCACAAGCACGACGCCGAGCATGGCCCAAAGCAGGATCTTGGATGATTTGCTCATGAAATGAATAACTCCTTCTTGCCCGCCCGCGGCGCAGCGCCGCCGGGCGGGTGTGTTGCCTATCCTTTATTTATATATAGAAACGGGCAGCCGTCGCTCGACCGCCCCGCCGACGAAAATCTTGTGCGCCCCGTCTGTTTGCGGGCGCAGGCCTCGGCTGCGGCAGAGTGCGTGCTTCACGTGAAATAATTGTTAAGTACTTATTGATTGAAAGGCGCATGCGTCTGTGCTTTGCGCCATTTCTCCGACAAATGCGGCAACGCAGCGCGCAGCCACGGTCGGCTAGCGGAACGTTCTGCCCCGCCCGAACGATCGGAACGGACGGCACGCGGCGAACCCGCAGACAGCCGCGGGCAAGCGTTTGCTGCGGCCGCAGCGGTAGTACAAGTATGTGCAAGCGGGCGGCCGATACACATCCGCGCAAAAAAATGCGCGTGCAGCCGTACGGCGAGTAGATGTAGCTCCGCCGCGGGCAAAAAAGCGCGCAAAAAAATGCGCGTGCAGCCGTACGGCGAGTAGATGTAGCTCCGCCGCGGGCAAAAAAGCGCGCAAAAAAATGCGCGTACAGCCGCACAGCGAACCTGCTCACCTCTGCCGCGGGCAAAAAAGCCCGCCAACATAGAAGCCCGCTACTGTATGCAACTATCATACCATACTTTGCATAAAATGACAAGGATTCCGCAAAAGTTTTTCCCAAAATCGGAAATTTTTATCCCTCTTTCATCCATTTTTCATGTTTTTTGGAAAAATTCTTCTCAGCGCTATGCGATTTTGAGCCGTTTTGACGGCTCAAAATGTTTCATATGAAACTCCCCACGAAAAGCAAATGTTTCACGTGAAACATTTTTTATCGATTCATTTGTTTGGGCGCATCAACTAAAAGCTGCTTTTTATACCGTCAAACGTTTCACGAGAAACATCAGTGGCACATTTCTGCCAAATCTGACAAACGAAAGTAATGTTTCATATGAAATATAAAAAGTAAAAGGCGACGCAAAGATAACGCGAAAAATGACGTCATTGGTGCAAGTCTGTGAAAAAATAATTATAGACGAACGCAGCACGGTGAAGGTATTTATCCACAATTCCACGGTGGATTTGTGGATAACCGCGGTGGAAAAGTGTGTGTATAAGTTTGCGCAAATGTGTCGATACTCTTGCAAAATTGACGCAAGGAGCAAACAATGGCTTACTCATTTCATGTCTGGAACAAGATGGCGTGCGTCGGCATCGAGACTGCGTTGCAGGCGATGCTGCACGGAAAGATGCCTGTCGTCGTATGCGTCGGAAGCGACCTCTCCATCGGAGACAGCGTAGGCCCCGTCTGCGGGTCCATGCTGCTGCAACGCAAAAAAACCGACCTCTTTATCTATGGTACGCTGCAAAATACGGTGACCGCAAAAGAAGTCGAGTACATGCACGCATTTTTGCGCGACACACACCCGGGGATGCCCATCGTCGCAGTCGACGCGGCGGTCGGCGGCGCGGGCGAGATCGGACTCATTAAATTGGCGGAGGGCGGGCTGCACCCCGGTTCGGGCACGAATAAAAAGCTGCGCAGCATCGGCGACGTCGCTATTTTAGGCATCGTCGCAGAAAGGTCGCTCTTCAACTACGCGCTGCTCAGCCTGACAAGGCTCAAGCTCGTCTGGCAGATCGCTGACCGCATCGCCGAGGGTATCGCGCGCTACGCAAGCGACGCAGCCGCATCAGCGCAAAGGGCGCACATTGCGTAAATATGCACAATGAGCGCAAAATATAGAGGCGCAATTCATTTCAGAAGCGCGAACGTTCAGCGGCGCACACAAGCCGCGCGGCGCAGGCGGATAAAAGCGACAACATGCGAACATTCAAAATATTTCTTGCAAAAACTCGAAAGATGCGCGTAAAAGCCCGTCAGACGCGCTGAGACAGAAAGATTATTTAATTTCAAGATTTTCGGCGGCAAAAAAAACCGCCCGCCCGACACAGCGCGTCAGGCGGGCAAACGGAAAAAAATTTAAAATAACTGCCGCGCGTTCGCGCGACGACAAGCCAAAAGGCAACCCGCCGTCGGACTGCGGCAAATCGGGCGCGCAGCTCAAAGAAAGAGCACCTGCTTGCCCTTTTTTTGCGCATAGCGCATGGTGTAATAGGTGCCGCCGCGCGGCGCAACGAGGTAGGCGAGCAGGCGGTCGCAGCGGTCGACCATGTATCGGTTGCGAGCGAACATACAGCCGTCGACATAGTGATCGTACAGCACCACGCGCTCGTCGCAGTCGGCGAGGATGCGCTCGTACTGTTCGCGCCGCGCGCGCGGGTAGTGCGCCGATTGATCGGCGCAGGGGATGCAGGCGACGAGACGCACGTCAAAAGCCGGGCGCAGCGCGAGCACTTCATCCGCACAGGCGAGGTCAAAACCGAGCGCCATGCCGCACAAAAAGGTGCGCGTGCCGCACTCGGCCAGCGCGCGCAGGGCGGCGCGCAGCCGCTCGTACGAAAAGTCGGCGGCGAGCACGCGGTGACCGGTCAGGGCGCACACCCCGTCGGGCAGGGGCGCAAAAAAATTCAGTTGTTCGGAAAAGGAAAATTCTTCGCTCATCAAACAATGCTCCCCAGAGTGCTGCCGCAGCCAAACTGCTCGCCGCGCGGCACAGCGCCCTTACGCGCCCGCCAAATACAAGAGCGGGCACACGCAAGCGGTCAAATCAAAATCAGATCGGCAGTATAACGCTGCGTAAAATACAGCGCATAGCAAATGCGGCCATTTGCGGTCATGATCGCAGAGTACGAACCATCCGATGCGCCGCGCTCGCCGATGGGATAGCATGGCCCGTCGGCGACAAAGCAATAAACTGCACAAGTAAACCGACAACAGAGCAAGGCACAGCACAGACAAATCGCTGTAAGGCAATGTTCTGCAAGGCAATCGCGGCACAACCGCGACAAAAAAGGGCGGCGCAAGTATAATAGCGCACGCCGACGCGCTGATCTGCACCTGAAATTGTACAGATGCTAAACTATATGCACCTCTTTCCGTGGGGCAAGCGGTCGCAAGCGCAAAAACCGCACAAACTATGCGTAAAATCTTAAATCGCACAAAATCGGCAAAAAACTGCCGACACGCGGTCGTCAAACAGTTTTCCAAAAAATATAAGGCGAAATACAGCCGCGCACCAAGATTGGCTGAATATTGCGCCTACGCCTGCCAAGCGCCGCCCGTTCAAAAAATAGGACAAAACCAAACCGCGCGCCCGCCTTACAGCGGCTTGCTGCGCTCTTTGCCCCGCCCGCGCGGGTAGGCGGCGGGGGTCGGGCGCACTTTTTCAGCCACCACAACCGTGCGCGCACCAAATCCTGCGGGCAGGTCGTGCCGATCGGCGGACAAAAGCCGCACGCCCAGCACGGAAAAGGCGCGCTCCGCCTCGGCGAGCTCGTCCGCCGCCTCGCCCTTGTAGGCGACAAAGCGCCCGCCGATGCGCACAAGGGGTGCGCAGTACTCGGCGAGCGTGTTCAGGCGCGCCACGGCGCGGGCGCAGCAGGCGTCAAAGCGCTCGCGGAAGGCGGCATCGCGCGCGACGTCCTCAGCGCGGGCGTTGACGACCTCGGCGCGCAGGCCCAGATCGCGCACGGCGCGCTCCAAAAAGGCACACTTTTTGCCCACCGACTCGATCAGCACAAACGCGAGGTCGGGCCGCACGATCATGAGGGGAATGGAGGGGAAGCCGCCCCCCGAACCCACCTCGGCGCAGCGCGCGCCCGGCAAAAAGGCGGGCTCGCCCAAAAGGCTGTCGTAAAAGTGCTTGATACGGCAGTCCTCCTCGCCGACGATGCGCGTCAGGTTGACTTTTTCGTTGTATTCGGTCAAAAGCGCGTAAAAGGCGGCGAACTTTTCGCCCGTCTCGCCCTCGGCGATCGCGCGCAGAATATCTGTCATGCAGCTATTATACCATAACATCGCGCCGCATACAAGTGAACGGCGCAAAAGTTTGCCCGCCGCAGGCCGATAAATTTTTTGTAGCGGAATGTAAAACCGCCGGCCCGCCCGCTTTCCTTATTTATATATAGGGGAGGCGAAATAACGTTGCGTAGGCGCGCGGACAACGCAAAGCGGCCTCGGCAACGGGAACGGGGGGAGCGAAAAGATAAGACTGATAAGGGGATAGAGGAGCAAAAAGAACGGGAAGTAAGAGAAATGAGCCCGACAGTCGTGCGGGTGCAAAAATGAGGGCGATCGCGCAGAAAAAAAAAGCAAGACCGCGCCTTTGTGCCAGCGCTCGTCGTCGCTCAACACCGCTGCGATTTTCGGGAACACTTTTATTAAAATAATTGAAAAAGCAAAAACCGCGCTTTTTGCTTTTTCCCCCAATTTGCCGTCAGGCTTATGAGGAAAGAGTGAATTTGCGGCATATAAACAGGGTTCCCAAAAAGTAACTCGCCGCGTTGCGGCGAGAGCTATAGCCCGCCGAACTTTTTGGGAAGAGGAGGAGCCGCCGCCAAACTGCCGCGCGGGCGGCCAACGGCTGCCCGCGGGCTAACGGCGGCGAGCGACGACGAAAGGTGTGCCCTTAAATATGCCGCAAAGAGAGAAAACCCGCCGCAGAGCCGCCCCGATAGGGCTCCCAAAAAGTAACTCGCCGCGTTGCGGCGAGAGCTAAGCCCGCCGAACTTTTTGGGAAGAGGAGGAGACGCCGCCGAGCACGCCGCGCCTTTTGCAAAAAGCAAAAGGCGGGCAGGCGAAGGCGAGCGACGACGCGTGCAGCGAGGGAGAAAACGCTGCCACGCGCAGCGTGCGGCGGTGTCTCCCTCAAATCACGAAAATTTCTTTTGTCAGCTCAAAAGAAATTTTGTGAATAGGGTATATTTTGTTGATAACTCCTGTTCCTTTCGGGATAACTTCTGCAAAGCGGCGCAAAGCGGGGGGCGCGCGGCGGCGCGGCATAAGCGGCGCGGGCGGGGGGCAAGGGGAAAACTTCCACACATACACAATTTGCCGACAGCGCTGTCCACAAAAAAATATCCGCTTATCCACACCCGATTTTCCCCCCAAGGGCTTGCTTTTCGGCGGGTTTTTGTTTATAATAATGCTGAAAGAGGGGTCAGCGCAAGCGCTTTCCACATTTGCACACCCTCTACTATTATATTTACTATAAATAAATAAAAATATCTTAGTGTATATTCGCGCCCGCAGGGCGGGAGGAACAATTTTTCGGGAGGAAGGCATGAAACTTATCTGTGAAGGGGTCGATCTGTCCGACGGGCTTATCAAAACGGTCAAGGCGTGCGCCGCAAAGGCCATCAACCCCGTGCTCGAGTGCGTCAAGATCGCCGCGCAAAACGACACCGTCACCCTGCTCGCGACGGACGGCGAGATCGCCATCCGCAAAGATCTGCGCGCGGAGGTGATCGAAGAGGGCGCCGTCTGCGTGCCCGGCAAATTTTTTGCCGACTTCGTAAAAAGGCTTGAAAACGAGCAGGTCACCCTCGCGTCGGAGGGGGACCGCCTGACCATCAACTACGGCGACGCCGAGAGCGCGCTGCAGGTGCTGCCCGCCGACGACTTCCCCGCCATCGACACCGACATCGCCGAGCAGCACGTCGAGCTTTCGGCAAAGGACTTCAAAGAGCTGGTCGCGGGAACCACCTTCTGCTGCGCGCAGGACGACTCGCGCCCCGTGCTCAAAGGGGTGCTTGTCGAGGCGAGCGAGGGGGAGGTGCGCTTCACCGCCCTCGACGGCTACCGCCTCGCCATCTGCCGCCGCCCCGCCGCGGGGTTATCCGGCGACATCCGCATCATCTGCCCCGGCCGCACCCTCAACGAGATCGCGCGCATGCTCGGCGGCGACGACGAGAGCGTCTGCCTGTATGTGCAGAAGAATATGCTGCTCGTGCGCATCGACGACACCGTGCTCACCAGCAGATTGTTTGAAGGGGAGTTCGTCAACGTGGCGGGCATCGTGCCGCACGCGTTTGCGACGGAGATGAAGGTGGACAGGGCCCTTCTCGACGAGAGCGTCGAGCGCGCCGCCGTGCTCGCCCGCATCGATAAAAACAGCGTCATCACCTTCGACGTGCACGAAAACGGAATGGGCGTATCCTCCAACACGAGCATCGGCCGCGTCGACGAGGCGGTGCCGGTGAGCATGACGGGCAAAGACGTGCGCATCGCCCTCAACTGCAAATTCGTATCCGACTGTCTCAAGGCCGCCGGCGACGACGCGGTGCGCTTTTCCTTCAACGGGCCGGTCGCGCCCTGCCTCGTGACGCCGCTGCAGGGGGAGAGATACCTGTATTTGATACTTCCCGTGCGCACAACGGGCTAAAAACGGTTGACAGCCGCACGTTTTTTTGGGTATAATGGTACACACAATTTAGAATAGGAGTAGAATGTTAAAATGAAAAGAACGTATCAGCCGAAGAAGAGGCAGAGAAGCAAGGTGCACGGGTTCCGCCAGCGCATGAAGACGCAGGGCGGCAGAAAGACGCTCAAGCGCCGCCGCGACAAGGGCCGCAAAAAGATCTCCGCGTAACAAGCAGGGCAAAGGCGGGAGCGCGCATGGTGTATGCCAGATTAAAGAAGAACAATGATTTCAAAAAGTTGTTTACAAGGGGAAAAAAGGCTTTTTCCCCTGCTTTAATTATTCTGTATATGCCCGCAAAACAGACGGCGCTCGGGCTGTGCGTCAGCAAAAAGCACGGCAAGAGCGTGCAGCGCAACCGCATCAAGCGGCTGCTGCGCGAGGCCTTCCGCCATATGGCGCCGTCGCTCGCGGGGCAGTATGCCTTCGTTCTCATCCCAAAGCAGGCAGAGTCGTATTCGCTCGCGGCATTCGAGCGCAGCCTGCGCTCGGCGCTGCGGCGGGAAAAGCTGCTTGCATGAAGGCGCGCGACTTCTTCAAAAAACTGCGCCGCACCGTCTTTAAGCCCTATTTGAAGATGGCGTGCATGCGGCTCGTCCTCTTTTACCAGCGGCATTTTTCCAAAAAGACCTGCCTGTACAAGCCTACCTGCTCGCAGTATATGCTAGAGGCGATCAACAACCACGGCGTGCTCATCGGCATCGCGCTCGGCGCGTGGCGCATTCTGCGCTGCAACCCCTTCTCCAAAGGGGGGTACGACCCCGTGCCCGAAAAATTTTTTAAGGTGCGCTGGCTCTATTAGGAACGTAAAACAATGATCAACGCATTGCTCGACAGCGCGATCCCCCTGTTTACGACGGATATCGCCGAAAGTTTGAACTTTCTCGGCCATATCGTCGAGTGGATCGTCACCTGGCTCCCGTGGACGGGCCTGGGCATCGTGCTGTTTACCCTCATCTTAAAGACCATCACGCTGCCGCTGGACGCGTATTCAAAGATCTCGATGCGCAAAAACAGCCTGAAGATGGAAAAGATGCGGCCGCAGCTGGAAAAGCTGCAAAAACAGTACCAGAACGACCAGCAGACGTACAACGCCAAGATGATGGAGCTGTATAAAAAGAACGGCTACTCCATGCTCGGCGCCTGCCTGCCCATGATCGTCACGCTCGTCGTGTTCATGGTCGTTTTGGGCGCCTTTTCCGACTATTCAAACTTTGCCAACCTCGACGTCTACCGCGAAATGACGGCGCAGTACAACGCCGCCATTTTAGAGCATGCGCCGGATACCGGCTCGGCGGGGGCGCTGCTCTCGCGCAGCTATACCGAGGGCAGCGCGAACGAGGAGGGGAAGGTCGCCTATACCCGCACCGAAGTGTACGGCGGGGAGGGGTACCTCGTCGAGCTCACGCTGGACAAGACCATGTATCTCGACGCCGCCGGCTTGACCGATGAACAGTTGGACGGCTACGATTGGTACAACGCCGACGCCGAGGCCGGCCCCGTCGCGGAGGTCGCTCCGTACACCGCCTGGACGTGCACCGTCAAGACGGACGCCGTGCTCGCGAGCACGGATGCAGAAGTCGCCGCCGCGGTCGAAGCCGCGCGCGCCGCGGGCGCATCTTCGGACGACGAAGCTGCCGCCACCGCCGTCAAAACGCTGGGCAGAAACGCCGCCGAAGCGTCGTACGGCGCATACAATTCGTCCTTCCTTTGGATCAAAAACATCTGGGTGCCGGATACGTCGTACCGCCACCCCATCGAATATGACGACGCCCTGCAAAACTCCGGCTTGAGCGAAGAAGCCTTCAACGAGGTGACTTACAACCTCGCCGAGCAGCGCACGCAGGCGAACGGATACTACATCCTCATCATCCTCTCCATCGGCGCCATGTTCCTCTCGCAGTTCATCACCGCGCGCAGCCAAAAGGCGCAGAGCGAGCTGCAGACGGCGGACGGCAGCGGCAAGCGCACCCAGCGCACGATGATGATCGTCATGCCCATCGTTTTCGGCCTATTCTCCTTCTTTTACAGCGCGGGATTCAGCATCTACATGATCGTGAGCAGCCTATACAGCATCCTCAGCACGCTGATCATCAATCTGATCATCGACCGCAAGTTCCAAAAAGCAGAGGACCAGGAGATTCAGGAGAAATATAACAAGAGGATTCCGCAGGCAGTGCGCAAGGCAAATGACGCGCGGAAGGGAGGAAAAACAAAATGACAGAGTTGGAATTCACCGGCAAGACGGTCGACGAGGCGATCGAGACCGGCCTGCAGCAGATGGGCCTGACCCGCAGCGAGGCGGACATCACCGTGCTCGAAGAGGGCAAAAAGGGCGGGCTGTTCAGCAAGGGCATCAAGGCGTGCGTGCGCATCGCCCGCAAAAAGACGGACGGCCAGCGCGCCGTCGTATTCCTCGAGGGGATGTTCGACCTGCTGCACGTCGCCGCCACCACAGAACTGACCGAAAGTGAAGAGAATACCTGCATCAACGTCATCACGCCCAACACCTACGCCCTGATCGGCCACCGCGGCGAAGTGCTCGACGCGCTGCAGGTGCTCGCGGGCGCCGTTGCCAACATCGGCAGAGAGGAGTACAAGCGCGTCGTCGTCGACTGCGAGGGCTACCGCGACAAGCGCGAGCAGACGCTCAAGCGCCTCGCCAACAAGTTGGCGGAAAAGGCGATGCGCACCGGCCGCAAGGTCGCCATCGAGCCGATGACCCCCTACGAGCGGCGCATCATCCACGCCACGCTCGCCGACAGCACCGAGGTCAAAACGACCAGCGAGGGCAAAGAGCCCAACCGCTTCGTCGTCGTCGTCCCCAACAACCTGCGCCCCGGCCCCGACCGCCGCAGCCGCTTCGACCGCAAGGGCGGCTTTGACCGCAAAGACCGCCGCGACGACCGCAGCCGCCGGCCCTATCCCCCGCGCGACGGGTACGAAAAGAGAGAGGGCTACGAAAAGAGAGAAGGTTACGACGGCAGGCGCAGCTACGACCGCCGCGAAGGGTACGAAAAGAGGGATAATTACGAAAAGCGTGAAGGATACGACCGCCGCGAGGGGTATGAAAAGCGCGACAATTACGAAAAGCGCGACGGGTACGAGCGCGACCGCCGCTACGGCCGCCGCGACGACCGCAGAGAGCGCCCGCGCGCGAGCGGGCTGCCCCGTTCCAAGCGCCAGCCCTACTTCGGCACCTACCTCGGCAACAGCAACGACCTCAACAAGACGGACGGCGCCGACAATACGACGGAGCCGACGGACGAAAACTGATACGTCAATTTATATGGCGGCGCAGCTTTAGCTGCGCCGCTTTTTATTTTTTCGCGTTTTTCTCGCCCTTTCCCTGCGCGGCGGGGCGCCTGCCTTTGGCCTGCAGCTCCGCGCCGCCGCGCAGGGCGGGCGCGGCCGCAGGGAGGATATTCCGATTTTTATAGCAAATGCCGCGGATATTGTCCGGAATATATTGCATTTGTGTAGAAAATGTGATAGAATATAAAGCAGTAAAACTAGGAGGGAAATATGTATTGTTCGAAATGCGGACAGCAGATCAATGATACCGACCGCTTTTGCCCCCATTGCGGCGCAAAGGTCGGCGCCGATCATGCTGTCGCCAAAGTTACGAAAAAGCAGCCGTCTGCCCCGGTGCCGACGCAGTATGCGGCCGTGCAGCCGCAGTACGCGGTGCAGCCGCAGCCCATCATCGCGACCGTGCCTACGCGCCAGAAAAAGGCGCCCCGCCCCGAAAAAAAGGTAAAAAAGAAGGAACAGGCCCTTCCCGACGCCATCCGGGCGAAGGTGCAGTTTGAAAGCCGCGATTTAGACGTCATCCAGCTGGCGCAGGGCCCGACGCATAAAGCCGTCCGCTTCGTCGAGGGCGCCGCGATGTTCGTCGCCATCCTGCTGATCAGCATCTTTTCCATGATCTTTTTCGCCACGCCGACCGACGTGCTGACGGGGGAGGCGGGCGCGTCTGTCGACGTGTTCACCTATGCCTTCTTCGGCGACCAGTCGCTCGTCAGGGTGATGATGAACATCAAAGACTACGAGGTGCCGATCAGCTATTACTTCCCCTACCTGCTGCAGATCCTGGCCGCCGTGGCGACCATCGTCGGCTCGATCGCGACCGTGTTTTACGGTCTCGCCGCCTTCATCCGCTACATGAGCGGCAAGCGCGGGCGCAGCATCGTCCCCATCGCCATTGCAGACTTCACCGTGAATGCCGTCGCGGCCCTCATGCTCGGCTTCTTCGGCAACCTCGCGGTCGACGGGTTCAGCCTCTATATATACGGCCCCGGCGTAGAGATGCAGGCCGCCCTTTGGAGCGGGCTGGTGCTCATCGTCGCCGTCGCCGTCTATAAGATCGTGATCAGCTACCGCGTCTACCTGATGCCGACCAACCTGCTGCGCACCATCGGCTTTGCCATCGGCATCGTCGTCGGCGTGTGCATCGTCGTATTCGGCACGGGCATCGGGCTGCACGTCATGGTGCCTTACATGGTCCCGTTAGAACCCGCCGTCGAGGGGCAGACGCCGCTGTTCATCGTCGGCTGCTACGCGATCGCCGTCTTGCTGCTGCTCATCACCATCGCCGCCGCCAACATGGCGCGCAAGTGCATGAGCGCCATCGCGGCAGAAAATTCGCACGGCTACGGCTTCCGCCTGTATTCTTACTACTATTCCGTCCGCGACTACTGCACCACGACCTGGCTCCTCGCCATCGGTTCCGCCGTGCTGCTGGTCATCGTCAGTTTCTTCATCGACAGCCAGCTCGGCGGCGTGCTCGACGAGATGGCGGGCGGCACCTACTTCGATAACGTGATGCTCATCCTCATCTTCGCCATCATCGGCGTCGTCGCCAGCATGGTCTGCAACGGCATGACGGACGCGATGAAGAAGCGCGACGGCGACTACCTGATCGAGTGCCGCCAGCAGGAGGAGGCGAACGCCATCGACCCCGCAGGCGAATATGTCGCCGGCGATTACGAGGAAGAGGACGAGGAGTACGAAGAAGAAGAAGAAGAAGAGGAGGAGGATCCGTCTTCCGTCCAATCCATCGTCGTGCAGCCCATCGTGGCGCAGGCGACGCCTTCTCCCATCGTCATCGCACCCATCACGCAGCCGGTGCAGCCGGTGCAGCCGGTGCAGCCCGTGCAGCGCCCGCTGGAAGAGGACGACTACGTCGTCACCGATGTCGACCCCGCCGATGACGGCCCCGCGCCGAACGGCACGCAGGGCAACGGCCCCGCCGCGCAGTAAACAGACCCAAACGATGAGGGATCTCCCGCAGGGAGGTCCCTCTTTTATGGTTTTCGCATATTTTTCGCCCGTTTCCCGTCTGGCAAGGCGGGCGATGCGGCAAGGCGGGCGCTTTTTTGCAGCCTCTAAAAAAATACCACGCCAAAAATGTATCGCTTTTTGTCGAAAGCAAACAGGGGGGCGCGCCGCCCGCGCAGTTGACAAATATCAAAAAAAGTTGTATCATAAATTCGTTAAATATGGTTAACTGTTAGAGGAGGAGTACGCATGCCGCTGCCCATGGCGCCCGTCGGCGAGGCGCTGACCGTCAAAAAAATATTGGTCGACGAGCGCGACCGCCGCCACCTTGCCGACCTCGGCATCGTGACGGGCGCGCAGGTCGAACTGATCTCCGCGGCGGGCGGCAGCGTCATTTTGCGCGTCAAGGACGGCCGCCTCGCCATCGACCGCGCGCTCGCGCTCAAGATCCTCGTCTGAAAAATTTTTGCCGAACCGTTCGCATACGCGAACGCGCGGCGGCATACGCTACATCGTCCTCGCGGCGGCATACGATACACCGTCCCCGCGGCGGCATACATTGCACCGCTCCCGTGCCGGCGTCTTTTGCGCGGCGGGGGAGAGAGGGGGGATCGGCCAGACATACGGGGCAACGCATTTGGTTTTGCCGCGGGCGCGCCTTTGGGCATGCCCGTGCAGACATATTCCAAAAAAAGGAAGGAGATTATGGAAAAGAAACTCAACGAGTTCAAGCCCGGCGAGCGCGGCGTGGTGCTGCGCATCGACGGGGAGGGCAAGATCCGCCGCCGCCTGTTCGACATGGGCGTCACGCCCGGCGCGGAGATCGTCCTTCGCAAGCTCGCGCCGCTGGGCGACCCCGTCGAGGTCACCCTGCGCGGGTACGAGCTGACGCTGCGCAAGGCGGAGGCGTCGTGCGTGATGATGGAGGTGAAGCATGCGTAAATTTGCTTTGGCGGGCAACCCCAACAGCGGCAAAACGACGCTGTTCAACGCCCTTACGGGCAGCACGGCGCACGTCGGCAACTGGCCGGGCGTCACCGTAGACAAGCGCGAGGGCGTCTACAAGCGCCTGCCCGAGCAAGTCGCCATCGTCGACCTGCCCGGCATCTACTCCCTCTCGCCGTACACGCCCGAAGAGGTCATCGCCCGCAACTATATTTTGGATGAAAAGCCCGACTGCGTCATCAACATCGTCGACGCGACCAACCTCGAGCGCAACCTGTACCTGACGACGCAGCTCCTGGAGATGGACGTGCCCGTCGCCGTCGCGCTGAACATGACGGACGTCGTGCAAAAGAACGGCGACAAGCTTGACGCCAAGGCGCTCGAAAAGCAGCTGGGCGTGCCCGTCGTCGAGATCTCCGCGCTCAAGGGCACGGGCATCAAAGAGCTGATGGAGCGCGCCTACAAGGCCTCTTCGCAGGGGCGCAAGGGCAGCACGGTGCTCGCCTCCTCCCCCCTTGGCCACGTCATCGGCGACGTCACCATCGCCCTCGCAGGGCAAAAGGTGCCCAACCCCCTCTTCCACGCCGTCAAGCTGGTCGAAGGGGACGAGCTCGAAGTCAAGGCGCACCCCGTCGAAATGGAGACGGTCGCCGCCTTCCAAAAACAGAGCGCGGGCAGCCTCGCCGGGCAGGATTTTGAAGCGCTCGCCGCCGACGCGCGCTATAAGTACATCACCGCAAACTTCGCGGGCGCCTACACCCGCGCGAAAAAGAAGGGCGAGCTGACCCGTTCGGACAAGGCCGACCGCATCCTCACCCACCGCATCTGGGGTATCCCCATCTTTTTGGTCATCCTCTTTGCGATGTTCCACCTCACCTTCGGTACAGACTTTTTGTACCTGAACACCATCGTCGGCTGGTTCAACGGCGGCGAGGGCTTCGCCTTCGACGTCGCCACGGGCAACGACGTACTCGACTCGTTCACCGCCGTGTTCTTCTGCGCAGACGGCATATCCACGCCGGGCGCGATATTGTTCAATTTGATGGACTTCATCACCAGCTGGATCGGCACCGGCATCGCCGCCGGCATGGAGGCGATCGACGCCGCCGCCTGGGCGCAGGGGCTGGTCAACGAAGGTATCTGGGGCGGCGTCGGCGGCGTGCTCTCCTTTGTCCCGCAGATCCTCACCCTGTTTTTGCTGCTCTCCATTTTGGAAGATTCGGGCTACATGGCGCGCGTCGCGTTCATTTTGGACAGGGCCTTCCGCAAGTTCGGCCTCTCCGGCCGCGCCTTCATCCCCATGATCATGGGCTTCGGCTGCTCGGTGCCCGCCGCCATCAACACGCGTACCCTCGCCGACGATAAAGAGCGCGCAATGACCAACCGCGTCATTCCCTTCTTTACCTGCGGCGCAAAGGCGCCCATCCTCGCCGCCGTCTGCGGCGCGATCGCAGCCGAGTACACCGGCGTCTCGCCCGACCTGCTCGTCTTCGCGCTGTACGTCTTCGGCATGGCGATGGCGATCATCATGGTCGCGATCATGCGCCAGACCACCATGCGCGGCGAAGTCGCACCCTTCATCATGGAGCTCCCCGCCTACCACGCACCGCAATTCCGCAACCTGATGGTGCACATGTGGGATAAGCTCAAGCACTACATCAAAAAGGCGTTCACCATCATCCTCGCCTCCAGCATCGTCATCTGGTTTTTGCAGAACTTCAGCTGGCAGTGGCAGATGGTCTCCATCGAAGAGAGCATCCTGCACGACGTCGGCTCCTTCCTGACCTGGCTGTGCACCCCGATGGGCTTCGGCCTGCAGCTCGAAGCGGGCTACGGCTGGGTGTTCGCCGTCGCGGCGGTCGTCGGTCTCATCGCGAAGGAAAACGTCATCGCGGCCTTCTATATCATCGCCGTCGGCATCGGCTTTGCAGACGTCGGCCAGTCTGAAGACGGCATCGCCGAGGTCGTCTACCTCATGGGCGAAACGGGCATCACCTGGCAGGGCCTCATCGCCTACACCGTGTTCAACATGCTCACCGTTCCCTGCTTCGCAGCGGCAGCCACCGTCAAGGCAGAGACGCCCAAAGGCAAATTCCGCTACACCGTCGCCTTCTGGATGCTCACCTCTTACGTCACCGCGACCGTCGTCTATCTCGTGCTCACCTGGTGGTGGACGGCCATCATCGTCGCAGCCGTCGCCGCAGCGTTCATCGCCTACGTCGTGCTGCGCAACAAGGGCGTCATCGGCCGCAAAGTCGGCTCGGAGAATTTGTTTTAAGCTGTTAAAACAAATTCTTCCGATTTGAAAGACAACCCCGCGGGCACGCGCGGGCGCTGGCCGCGGGGTTTTCTCTCTTTGCACGATATTTTAGGGGCACAATATTAAGAAATCGTGCAAATTCACTCTTTCCTCAAAAGCCTAACGGCAAATAGGGGGCGCTGGCGGAAAAGTGTGATTTTCCTTGCGCGAGTTATTTCATAAAAAGGAGGAGCCGTTTATGCTGCAATTACTCGCTTCGGCTGTAGGAACGGTCGTGTCCGTGCTCATCGGCGTAGCGGCGGTCGGCATCGTCGTCGCCGTCGTCGTGCTGCACGTCGTGCGCAAAAAGCAGGGCAAGGGCGGCTGCGACTGCGGCTGCGACGGCTGCCCCGGCTGCCATGCCTGCCACAGTCACACGGATCCAAAGCAGAAAAAAAGCTGAAACGCGATAATTAAAACTAACTTTCGCTCACACGGAACTTATTTTTGCTCGCGAAATTTGTTTTGAGCTGTCAAAACAAATTCCTGCGATTTTGAGGGCTCTGCCCTCTGCGTCGCGCTTTTTGAGGGCACACAGTTGAGAACGCGCGACGCATTCACCCGCGAGGCCGCACTTGCTGCGGTCGGCGGGGTATCAAAATAACTTTCGCTCACACGGAACTTTTTCAACGGGGCACCCGCCGCAAATTTTTGCGACGGGTGCCTTGTGCATCTTATTTTTAGTTTATCGTTTTAATAAAAAGTAATGGAGTGGGTGCCTTCCTTCTTTTCGCCGGGGTCGAGGCGGAGGATGCCCAGCTTGTGCTGCAAAAGGCCGTCCGCGTCGGCGGTGTCGGGCAGGCCGTTCCACGGTTCGATGGCGACGTACTGCGCGCCCGGCTTTGTCCAAAGCAGCAGGTGCTCGTAGTCGGCGAACCCGACGCGCACCGTCGGCTCGCCGCGGTAGGCGAGCGTCACGTACTTCGAGCGCAGCCTGTCAAACAGCAGCGAGTCGTTTTCAAACAGTTTCCAGGAGAGGGGCAGCATGTCCGCGTCATCCTTGTAGGGGATGCGCCGCCCGGTCAGCTGGCCCGTCTTGTTCTGCTCGATGAGTACGAGATCTTCCTTCTTTTCAAAATACACCGCCCAATCGGTGAAGTCGCCGTCCGTCGCGTACGCCTCGTGCGAGCCGAAGTTGCAGTACATGGGCGCGCCGCCCGTGTTTTCCGCCTCGGTGCGCACATATAGCGTGCCGTCCGCGAGGCGGTAGTGCTGCGTCAGGCGGAAGGGGAAGGGGTACTCGGCGAGCGTCTCCTCGTTCTCGCGCAGGGTAAATATCGCTTCCGTGTCCGAAAGCTGCTCGGCGGAAAAAGTCATGCGCTGGGCGAAGCCGTGGTTGCCCATGCGGTAGCTTTTGCCGGCGTAGGTGTAGGTGAAGTCGCGCAGCCGCCCGCACACGGGAAAGAGCAGCGGGCTGTGCTTTGCCCAAAACTGCGGGTCCGCCTGCCAGATGTACTCGCGCGCCCCCTTTTTGACGCTGACGATCTCCGCGCCCCGCTCGGCGATCTGGATGCGCACGTCGCCCTCTTGTAACAAGATCATGGTTTTCCTCCCTGTTTTTCTTTTAGTATAGCACGCCCCGCGCGCGTGCGCAAGCCTTTTTTTAAGAATTTTCCGCCGCGTCGCCGGTTGTCTGCGCGGGCGGCGGGGAAGTTCCCCGCCGCAAAAAAAAGAGAGGGGCGGCGCGCCGAAAGGCGCGCCGCCCGCAAGCGGATACAAATTCAAAAAAAATCAAAAGGAGATGCGTCGGCAAAATGGGCGCGGCAGCTCGGTTTGGCGGGTGCGGAGGGGTCAGCCGTCTGTCTGTTCGGCGGCGAACTCCTTTGCGAGCCGCGCCGCCTCGCGCAGCAGCGCGCCCTTTTCGTTGCGCCGCCCGTCCTGCGCGCACCACAAAAGCAGGGCTTCAAGCGCCCGCCCCGTCTGTTCGGCGGGCAAAATGCCGCGCAGCGCGTCGCCGCGCACCGCCAGCTCTTTTAAGGTGAAGGGAACGCCCTCGGCGCGCATCTTCTCTTCGATCCCCCGCCACTTGACGAGGGTCGGGCAGGGGGCAAGGTCGTCTTTGCAGCCGGAGTAGTCCGCCTGTTTTAACAGGAGCAGCGGCTCGTACACGTCGTAGTTTTTGACGATAAAGCTGCGCACCTTGCCCTCGCGCGCCTTTCCGTCCAAGTCGTACATGTGCAGGGCGGTCAGGCGGCAGACGAGCTCGGTCACCTTTTTGGGGGCCTTGAGCCGCTCGAGCACTTCCCGCGCGATGCCCTCGCCCAGCACGTCGTGCCCGTGAAATTTGCCCGTCTCGCGCATCGCCGCGGGCTTGCCCACGTCGTGCAGCAGGGCGGCGAGGCGGATGCTCTTATCCGCGTACTTGCAGGTGCGCAGCGAGTGCTCGAGCACGTCGTGCGCGTGGAAGTCGCTGCGCTGCGCCATCCCCTTGCCCGCGGCCAGCTCGGGCAAAATGTACGCCAAAACGTCCGTCGCCTCCAGCACCTGCAGCCCCTCGTAGTGGGCGTAGGTGCGGCCGTACTTTTCGTCCGCGTGGAGGATCAGCTGCAGCTCGGCAAAGATGCGCTCGGGCACGATCTTGGCGATGCGCGCGGCGTTGAACTTCGCGCCCAAAATGCACTCGACGGTCGGCACAAACCCGAGCTGCGCCGCCTGCCGCGCCAGCCGCATCAGCCGCAGCCCGTCCTCGGCAAACACCTCGTCCGCATCCCGCGTCGTCGTGATGCGCCTGTTTTCGATGTCGGAAATACCGCCCAAAGGGTCGGCGAGTTCGCCCGTGCGAATGTTGTAGTACACCGCGTTGCACTTGAAGTCGCGGCGCAGCGCGTCCTTGCGGATATCCTTGGTGAACTTTACGCTGCTCGGCGCATGCTCGCCGCCGCCGTAGCGGTCGGTGCGGAAGGAGGTAAACTCGAGCTTGTTTTCCCCGTCCGTCATGTTCACCGTGCCCGTCGTCTTATACACGCCGTTCACCGCGATGCCCGCTTCTTTTGCCAGGGCAGACAGCTGTTCGGCGGGCGCGGGGGCGCACAGGTCCACGTCGGGCGAGGCGGGCAAATCCGCCAGCGCGTCGCGCACCGCGCCGCCGACGATATAGAGGGGGAAGGGCGCCTTCTGTGCCAGCGCGCGCAGCTTTTCAGAAACTTGCAAATTCATAACTTTTCCTTATATGGGAGTCGAAAAATTTTTTTCTGCCGATATTATAACAGTTTTGCGAGAGATTTGCAAATCGTTCGAAATTATTATATAATAATTGTATCATGGGCGCGGGGGCGGCAGGCTCGCCGCGCGAGAGAGAAAGAGCGGGGGAAAGGCGGCCTATTCGGCGCGCCCGCACGAAGGAAAAAGTTTTCTATGTACAACGTCGTCGTCAATCCTTGGTCGGGAGAGGGGAAAAAGAGAAAGCTGCACGCGCGCGTGCTCGCGCACTTTGCCGCGCTGGGGCAAAAAATCCGCGTGTTCACGCCCGAAAAAAAGGGGCAGATCGCGCAGCTCGTGCGGCAGATCGCGCAGCGCGGCGATGGCGACGTCGTCGTCATCGGCGGAGACGGCACCCTGCACGCCGCCCTCAACGGCTTTACCAATTTTGACAGGTGCGCATTAGGCCTCGTGCCCTGCGGCACCGGCAACGACTTCGCCGCCTTTGCGGGCATCCCCGAGGAGCCCGAGCGCGCCGTCGAGCTGATCGTGCGCGGCGCGCCCAAATATACCGAGTTCATGCAGCTTCCGCAGGGGGTGCGCGGCATCAACGCCGCCGGCACCGGCATCGACGTCGAAATCCTGCGCCGCTGCCGCAAGAGTAAGTGGCTGCGCGGCAAGCTGCAGTACGTCATCTCCCTCATCATCAGCCTCATCAAGTTCAAAAATTACGAGCTGACCGCCCGTTTGAACGGGCACGAGGTGCATTATAAAACGCTCATCGCCTGCGTGGGCAACGGCGCGCGCATCGGCGGGGGCATCCGCATGTGCCCCGCGGCGGCGCTCGGCGACAACTTGCTCGACTTCGTCGCCGTCGACAATGTGAAGAAGTCGCGCATCATCCCCGCCTTCATCAAGCTGATGCAGGGCCGCATCCTCGAAGAAAAATTTTCCCGCTTCGAGCGGTGCAGCCATATCGAGATCTTTTCAGATAAACCGCTGACCGTGCAGGTCGACGGCGAGCTGTACGAGGGGCTGCCCTTCGTCGTCGACGTCGTCAAAGATACCCTGCGCATGTACCGCGGCTGACCTCCCGCCCCCGCGGGCGGGGGCGAACCCTTTCCCGGGCGGCGGAAAGGGGCACTTTCGGAGGTAACCATGGAAACTTTAGGCTACGTCTACCTGCTGCTCTTCGTCGGGCTGATCATCGCGCTCTGCCTGTTCATCAACCGCCTGACGGACAAGCTCAACGTCCCCTCGCTGCTGCTGTTCATCGCCATCGGCATGCTGGCGGGCGTGCTGCTGCGCCCCGTGTTCGGCAACGTCACAGACTACGCGATGGGCAACGTCGTCTGCTCCATCTGCCTGGTGCTCGTCATCTTTTACGGCGGCTTCGGCACCAACTTCAAGGAGGCGCGCCCCGTCGCGGGGCGGGCGCTGCTCCTCTCCTTCGCGGGCACGGCGCTCACGGCGGGGCTGGTCGGCGTCGCCGTCTGGCTCATCTTCCGCCTGCTCCCCTTCGTGCCAGACATCGGCTGGGTGGAGAGCATGCTCGTCGGCTCGGTCATCAGCTCGACGGACGCCGCCTCCGTCTTTAACATCCTGCGCTCCCGCCGCCTCAACTTAAAGTACCATACTTCCTCCCTTTTGGAGATGGAATCCGGCTCGAACGACCCGACCTCGTACATGCTCACCGCCGTCTTTACCGCCGTTCTCGCGGCGCAATACGGGCTGGAAGGGGCGTCCGGCATGGGCGCTGCCGTGATCGTGCAGATGCTGCTCGCGCAGGTCGGCTTCGGCGCGCTCGCGGGCGTCGCCTTCGGCTTCCTCGCCCTCTTCATCCTCAAAAAGATCCCCTTCAACATGGGGCAGGGGGGCACCATCTTCGTGCTCGCCATCGCCCTGCTCGCCTACGCGGTGCCGAGCGTCCTGCCCGGAAATTGGGCGGGCAACGGATACCTCGCCGTGTACATCTGCGGCATCATGCTCGGCAACGCGCGCATCCCGCAAAAGCGCGACTGCGTCCGCTTCTTCGACGCGCTTACCGGCGTCGCGCAGATGATGATCTTCTTCCTGCTCGGCTTTTTGGCCACGCCCGAGTGGCTCATCTCCCCGCAGGTGCTGCTGCCCGCGCTGCTCATCTTCGCCGCCATGACCTTCCTCGCCCGCCCCATCGCGGTCTGCGGCCTGCTCGCCCCCTTCCGCGCGCCCCTCAACCAGCTGGGCGTCGTGTCGTGGGCGGGGCTGCGCGGCGTCGCGTCCATCGTGTTCGCCATCTATGCCGTCAGCATCCTCGGCGACGCCCTCCCGTACGACCTCTTTTCCATCGTCTTTTGCATCGTCATCATCTCCATCTCGCTGCAAGGCTCGCTGCTGCCCCTCGTCTCGCGCAAGTGGAAGATGCTCGGCGACAGCGACAACGTCCTGCGCACCTTTACCGACTATCAGGAGGAGAGCGACGTGCGCTTCGTCAAGATCGTCGTGGGAGAAAGCCACCCCTGGGCGGGCAAGCACCTGCGCGAGTGCGTCATGCCGCGCGAGTTCCTCATCGTGCTCATCCTGCGCGGCAGCGAGGTCGTCGTGCCCAGCGGAGAGACGGTCGTGCACGCGGGCGACCTGCTCGTCACCGCCGCGCCCGAGTTTGAAAACCGCGAGGAGTTCGGCATGTTCGAGGAATACCTCGGCGAGGGCCACCCCTGGGCGGGGCAGACGCTGCGCGCCCTCAACCTGCCGCGCGGCACCCTCGTCGCCATGATCAAGCGGGGCGGCGGCACCGTCATCCCCACCGGCAAGACGGAGCTTATGCAGGGCGACACCCTCGTGTGCATCAAGTTGAAGGAGAAGGAAAGCGCAGCGTAGCTCACACTTTTTCTTTTAAGCTGTTAAAAGAAAAAGTCGTGATTTGAGGGGAAACCCCGAACGGTTTTCCCCTCAGCGGCGCGCTTTTTAAGGGCACACCTTTTTTATGTGCGCCGCTTTCACCCCTTCTGTGAGCGCTCACGCGCAAATGTGGGTGCGCTAACGCAGAAGCGTGGTTCTGCTTGCGCGAATAATTCAATAAAAAATAAAGCAGAGTACAGAAAAGCAGCGCGCCCAAAGGCACGCTGCTTTTCTTGGTTCAATATTTCTTGTTCCTTTCCCATAGGAAAGGGAGTGTAAAAGGAAAACCGTAGTTGGTTCGGCGAAAATGTTGCGCCGCAAAAAACGGCAACTTTCGCCTTTTTTATTAAAATACTCGAAAAAGGCAAAATCGCACTTTTGCCTTTTTCCCATTACAGCGCGTGGGCGCTGCAAGGGAAGAGGGTGAAGCCGCACGATTTATTTAATGCGTGCCCTAAATATCGTGCGGCGAGGGAGAAAACGCTGCCACGCGCAGCGTGCGGCGGTGTCTCCCTCAAAATCGGAAGAATTTCTTTTGTCAGCTCAAAAGAAATTCTCCGAGCCTAGCTTATTTCGTCTCAATGCCTTGCGGCGTAAAGATATACATATCCTTCTGCAGGGGGGCCATGCCGCCGCCGAGGGCGTAGATCGCGCCGCTGAGCATATCCGTCACCCGCTGCGCCGTCGCCGCGTTCACCTCGTTTAGGTACACGATGACGCTCTGCTTTTCGCGCAGGCGGTCGATGATCTCCTCCACGTCCGCAAACGAGCGGGGGTGCCGCAGCTGCATGGGGCGCTCGCCCGGCCGCCGTTCGGCGGGCCCGGCCGCGTCCGGTGCGCCCTGCGCGTTTTGGCCGCGCGGCGGTTTTTTGCCGAGTCCTGCCATGTGTTCCCTCCTCATGCGTTTGCGGCGGGCGCTCTGCGCGCGCCGAAGATCGCCGTGCCGAGGCGGACCATATTGCTCCCGCACTCCACGCACAGCCGCCAATCGCCGCTCATGCCCATCGAAAGGATGCGGCAATCGGCGTCCTTCATTCTTATTGTATCATAAATTTCGCGCATAGACAAGCATAATGCGCGCAAATATGCAATATCGTTTGAAACGGGCAGCATCGCCATCAGCCCCTCGAGGTGCAGGTTGGGGTAGGCGGCGAGCGACTTGTAGGCATCCTTCGCCTCGGCGAGGGAGAAGCCGCTCTTGGATAGCTCGCTGCCGATGTTCACTTCGAGCAGGCAGTTGGCCGTCCAACCCGCGCGCTCGGCCCGCTTTTGCAGCTCGTCTGCAAGCTCCGTGCGGTCGAGCGATTGGATGAGGTCGGCCTTGCCGACGAGGTACTTCACCTTATTCGTCTGCAAATGGCCGATAAAGTGCCTGCGCCCGCCGCGCACGGCGTCGAACTTGGCGGTAAACTCCTGCACCTTGTTTTCGCCGACGTCGGCAATGCCCGCTTCGATCGCCTCGTTGATCTCTTCGGGCGTGCGCGTCTTGGTCGCGGCGACCGGCGTCACCGCCTCGCCCTTTCCGTTCCCGCCCGCAAGCTCGCTTAAAAGTGCGTGTACATTATCAGTGATCATAGGAAAAAGTCTCCTGCGGCCAAGCGGCCGCCGTTTGCCGGCAGGCGGGGCGGCGCTTCTTCAAAATCAAAAGGAAAAGAGCCGCTCGCTGTCTGCTACGGCTCTATTATAGCGCTTTTTTGTGCGGTCTGTCAACTGCCTTAAATGCGCTCGACGATCAAGCGGGTCATCTCGCTGCCCTTCACCTGCTTCATCCCTTCGCTCATGATGTCCGCGGTGCGGTAGCCCTCGTCGAGCACGGCGTTGACGGCCGCCTCGATGGCCTTGGCCTCTTCGGGCAGATCGAAGGAGTCGCGCAGCATCATCGCGGCGGAGAGGATGGTCGCGATGGGGTTGGCGATGTCTTTGCCCGCGATGTCGGGCGCGGAGCCGTGGATGGGCTCGTACAGGCCGCGCTTGGTCGCGCCGAGGGAGGAGGACGCGAGCATGCCGATGGAACCGGTGATCATCGCCGCCTCGTCCGAGAGGATGTCGCCGAAGATGTTGGAGGTGAGCACCACGTCGAACTGCGAGGGGTTTTTGACCAGCTGCATCGCCGTGTTGTCGACGAGCATATCCGTCAGCTCGACCTCGGGGTACTCCTTGGCGACGTTGTGCACGACCTCGCGCCACAGGCGGGAGGATTCGAGCACGTTCGCCTTGTCGATGGAGGTCACGTGCTTTCTGCGGCGCATGGCGAGGTCAAAGGCGATGCGCGCGATGCGCTCCACTTCCATCACGCTGTACTTTTCGGTGTCGTAGGCGAACTCGCCGCCCTCGCCGACGCCGCGGCCGCGGTCGCCGAAGTAGATGCCGCCGATCAGCTCGCGCACGACGACGAGGTCGATGCCCTGTTCGGCGATGTCCTTGCGCAGCGGGCAGGCGCCCGCGAGCGCCGGGAAGAGTTTGGCCGGGCGCAGGTTGGAGTACAGCCCCAGCGCCGAGCGGATCTTCAAAAGCCCCGCCTCCGGGCGCAGGTGGCCGGGCAGCTTTTCGATGCGTTTGTCGCCCACCGCGCCGCCCACGGCGCCCAGCAGCACGCTGTCGGAGGCGAGGCAGCGGTCGATGGTGTACTGCGGCAGCGGTTCGCCCGTCGCCTCGATGGCGCACACGCCCATCAGCAGCTGTTCAAATTCAAATTCGTGGCCGAACTTTTCGCCCACTTTGTTGAGGACGGCGATGGCGCCGTCGGTGATCTCGGGGCCGATGCCGTCGCCCGCGAGCACTGCGATATGCTTTTTCATGACAAAATTACCTCAAGTCAGATTTCAGCGGCCCAATGCGGGGCCGGATATGGTTTCGATGGTGTTGCTGCGGCGCGCCGCTTCCCATTCGCCTTTACTCGCCGCGAGGCCGTACATGCGCTCGCTGACGAAGATGCGCTTGCCCTCCAAAAAGGGCAGGTCGGCGGGGGTAAAGCGGTCGAATTGGCGGCAGGGGGAGAGCGCCGCGCGCAGTTGCTTCTCTTCCTCATTGCGGCGCTTCTGCTCCGCCTTGGCCGCCTGCACGTCGTCCTTGCCCGGCTTTTCGCCGACGGGGCGGTATTCCTTCGCGTAGGCGCGGGCGTCTGCCTCGGCGTAGGCGCGCGCATCTTTCTCGCTGCCCGCGCAGAGCAGCAGGTGCCCATACTCGGTCACGACGGCGCAGGGCATCGCCTCGCTCTTGCCCAGCCGCTTGAAGGCGCGCCACGCGGCCGCCCCCAGCGCGATGTAGACGGCCGCGACCGCCGCAAAGGCGCACGCGACGCACAGGATAAAGACGCCGAGCGGGTGCGCGAAGAACCAAAATACCGTCGCCAGGGCGAAGAGCGCCGCCGCCCCGATGCCGTAGCGCAGCGCGTCGGCGCGCAGCTGCCGCCCGCGGCTGCGGGGGGCAGCTTCTTGCTTGGCCGCCATTTCAGTTTTTGGAGATGGACTTGATCAGCCCGCCCTTGTCGATGATGTTCTGGATGAAGGGGGGGAAGGGCTCTGCCGTAAAGGTCCGGCCAGTCGTCTCGTCCACGATCACGCCCTTGGCGAGGTCGCAGGAGACGGTGTCGCCAGCCGAGATGGCCGCGACCGCCTCCGGGCACTCGAGGATGGGCAGCCCGATGTTGATGGAATTGCGGTAGAAGATGCGCGCGAAGGAGTTGGCGATGACCAGCGCGATGCCGCTCGTCTTGATGGCGATGGGCGCGTGCTCGCGCGAGGACCCGCAGCCGAAGTTGTCGCCCGCGACCATGATGTCGCCCGGCTTCACCTTATGGACGAACTCCTTGTCGATGTCCTCCATGCAGTGCGCGGCCAGTTCGGTCGCGGAGGAGGTGTTCAGGTAGCGCGCGGGGATGATGACGTCGGTGTCGACGTCGTTGCCGTATTTGAAAACAGTTCCGCAAACTTTCATGCTCGTATCTCCTTAAATTTCGTCGGGGCTCGCCAATTTGCCCGCCACCGCGCTCGCCGCCGCCACATACGGGGAAGCGAGGTACACTTCGCTGTCTACATGGCCCATTCTGCCGACGAAGTTGCGGTTGGTCGTGGCGACCGCCCGCTCGCCCGCGGCGAGGATGCCCATGTGCCCGCCCAGGCAGGGGCCGCAGGTCGGGGTGGAGACCACCGCGCCCGCGTCGATGAACACGTCGAACAGCCCCTCGTGCATCGCCTGCTTCCAGATGGTGTTGGTCGCCGGGATCACGATGCAGCGCACCCCCTTGGCGACCTTGCGGCCGCGCAGGATGTCCGCCGCGATGCGAAGGTCTGAGATGTGCCCGTTGGTGCAGCTGCCGATGACCACCTGGTCGATCTTCACATCCCCCCACGCCTCGGGCGTGCGGGTGTTTTCGGGCAGGTGGGGGAAGGCGACCGTCGGCTTGAGCGCCGAGAGGTCGACCTCGATGGTGCGCTCGTACTCGGCGTCTGCGTCCGCTTCGTAGGCGCGGATCTCGCGGGTAAAGCGGCCGTTCAGGTATTCGCGCGTCACGTCGTCGACGGGGAAGATGCCGTTCTTCGCGCCCGCCTCGATCGCCATGTTGCAGATGGTGAAGCGGTCGTCGATGGAGAGGTATCGGATGCCGTCGCCGACGAACTCCATCGACTTATACAGCGCGCCGTCCACGCCGATCAGCCCGATGATGTGCAGGATGATATCCTTGCCGCAGATGTACTTTGCGGGCTTGTTTTTGAGGACGAACTTGATGGCCGAGGGCACCTTGAACCAGCACTTGTTGGTCATCATGCCCGCCGCCATGTCCGTGCTGCCCACGCCCGTCGAAAAGGCGCCCAGCGCGCCGTAGGTGCAGGTGTGGCTGTCCGCGCCGATCACGAGGTCGCCCGCGCCGACGAGGCCCTTTTCGGGCAGCAGCGCGTGCTCGATGCCCATTTCGCCCACGTCAAAAAAGTTCTTTACGCCGTATTTATTGGCGAAGTTGCGCACCGTTTTGACCTGCTCTGCCGCCTTGATGTCTTTGTTGGGGGTAAAGTGGTCCATCACCATGCTCACCTTTTCGGGGCAGCAGATGCAGGGCGCGTTTGCCCCCTCGAACACCTTGACCGCCACGGGCGAGGTGATGTCGTTGCCCAGCACCATATCCAGCTCGGCGTCGATCAGCTGGCCCGCCTTCACGCTGTCGAGGTGCGCGTGCGCCGCCAGGATCTTCTGCGACATTGTCATTCCCATAAGTCTACCGTACTCCTTTTTTTGGTTTTGCCGCCCGCTTTCGCCGCAAAGTTGCGCGCGCGGGCGCCGTTTATTTGACTTCATTATAGCACAAGTGCTATACTTTTGTAAACGATTTATAAAATAGATAATTTTAATTACTATAATCAGAATATCGAATAGCCCGCCGCGGCGGGCGAGGGGAGGCAGCCATGAACTCGGAGGGGATCCGCACCTTTTTGATGCTCTCAAAACTGAAGAATTTCACCCGCACGGCCGAGCGCATGTACGTCGCGCAGTCTACGGTCACCAACCGCATCGCCGAGCTCGAAAACGAGACCGGCCGCAAGCTGTTCGCGCGGCGGCAGGGGGGCGTCGAGCTGACGGAGGAGGGGCAGCTGTTTTTAAGCTACGCCCAGCGCATCAGCGACCTCGAGGACAGCTTCATCCGCGAGGTCAACGCCGCTGCCCGCTACGACAAGGCGCTGCGCGTCGGCTGCATCAACGCCGTGTACGAAAGCGGCCTCTACCCCGCCCTCTCCGGCTTCTTTCGCGCCCATACCGACGTCGCCCTCAAAGTCGTGCTCGGCCACTCGGCAGACCTCTTGCAGATGCTGCAAGAGGGGCTCATCGACGTCGCCTTCACCTACCTCCCCCTCAAAAAGGCGGGCTTCGTCAGCCGCCGCTTCTCCTCCGACCGCCTCGTGCTCGTCGCCGCGCCCGCCGTCAACGCCTACGCCGGGGGCATCCGCAAGGCGCAGCTTCTCGAGTGCGAGTACCTGATGTGCAACTTCGCCTTTGGCGACGCAGGCGAGTTCGTGCGCTCCCTCTTTCCGCCCCGCCACGCCTTCCGTTTTGAAGTAGATAACAGCGGCAAAGTCGCGCAGTACCTGCTCGACGGCCTCGGCTACAGCTTTCTGCCCTATAAGATGGTAGAAGAATATGTGCAGGCGGGCAGGCTGCAGGTGGTGCGCCCGCTCGACTTCGCCGTGCCCGAGCTTGTCAGCTACTGCGCGTACCGGAGGGGCGATGCTTTGGCAGAGGAACTAAGGCTCGGAGAATTTGTCACGGGCTCGGAGAAATAGTTTTAAGCTGTTAAAACTATTTCTTCCGATTTTAAGACAACCCCGCGGGCGCGCGCAAGCGCTGGCCGCGGGGTTTTCCTCGCCGCCGCGCGCGTCGTCGCTCGCCTTTGCTTGCCCGCCTTTTGCTTATTGGCAAAAGGCGCGGCTTGCACGGCGGCTTCACCTTTCCCTGTGCAGCGCCCATGCGCTGTAAAGGGAAAAAGGCAAAAGCGTGGTTTTGCCTTTTTCAATCATTTTTATAAAAATGGTTCCCGAAAGTCATAGCTGGTCGAAAACGCGACCCTGTTTACTTGGTCGGCGGCGCGGGCAGATGGTATAATAGAATGACGGGCGCGCGCGGCGCGGCCGTGCAAAAAGGTCAGGAGTTCATACATGAGCAAAAAAATTATTTTGGCGCTGTCGGCGGCGCTGGCCATCGCCCTCTGCGCCGCGGTCTTGGCGGCGTGCGGCGGGCACCCGCACGCGCTGACGGCGCACGCGGCGCAAGCGGCGGGCTGCACCGAGGCGGGCAATTCCGCCTATTGGTCGTGCGAGGCGTGCGGCAAGTACTTTGCCGACGCGGATGGCAAGACGGAGATCGAGGAGGGCAGCTGGGTGCTCGAGCCGACCGGCCACACCTTTGCCGAGACCTGGTCGTTCGACGAAACGGCGCATTGGCACGCGGCGACGTGCGGGCACGGCGAGGCCGCCGAAAGAGAGCCGCACACCTTTGACGGGGAAATGTGCACCGTCTGCGAATATCGGGCGGACAGTACGGAGGGGCTCGCCTTTCTCCCGTCGGATGACGGGCAGTCGTACGTCGTCGCCGGCATCGGCACGGCGGAGGGGGCGGATATCGTCATCCCCGCGCAGTACCGCGAGCTGCCCGTCACGGGCATCGTCGATTCGGCCTTTCAGGGGAATGCCGCCATCGAAAGCGTCTTTATCCCGAACAGCGTCACCAACCTCGGCTGGTATGCGTTTGCCGATTGCACCGCGCTGCGAAGCGTCACCATGGGCAGCGGCGTCACGCTCGTCGGGGCGGCGGCGTTCGGCGGCTGCACCTCCCTGCGCGAGGTCGCGCTGGGCGAAAACGTCGCCACCCTCGGCGCAAACGCCTTTGAGGGCTGCACCGCGCTGCAAAACATCTCCCTCCCCGCAAGCCTTGCGCGCATCGAAACGTATGTATTCCGCGACTGCACCGCGCTCGAGCGCATCGCCATCCCGCGCGGCGCTGCGGAGGTCATGGAGGGCGCCTTCTACAACTGCACCGCCCTCGAAAGCGCCGACCTCGGCGGCGCGGAAGAGATCGCCGCGGGCGTCTTTTACGGCTGCGCCGCTTTGGAGAGCCTCTCCCTGCCCGCCTCCGTCGCGCGCGTGGGCGACTACGCCTTTTTCGGCTGCGCTTCGTTGAAGGAGATCGCCGTGCCCGCAGGCGCGGCCTCCGTCGGGCAGTACGCGTTTGCCGACTGCACCGCGCTTGTGAGCGCTTCCCTCGCGGACACCGTCAAAAGCATCGGAACGGGCGCCTTTTCCGGCTGCGCCGCGCTCGCATCGGTCGACCTCGGCGGCGCGGAAGAGATGGGGCTGTACGCCTTCGAGGGCTGCTCTTCGCTGACCCAAGTCGTCCTCCCCGCAGGCCTTACGCGCGTTGAGGAGGGGGCGTTTTCCGATTGTACCGCGCTCGAAGCCGTCACCATGGGCGGCGGCGTCACCGAGATCGGGTTCATGGCGTTTTACAACTGCACCTCGCTGGCGCACATCCGCTTCGAGGGCACGCAGGCGCAGTGGAACGCCGTCGTAAAGGACCCCGATTGGGCGCTCGGCGCGGGGGAGATAGAAATCGTATATGCGTGACTCGGAGATTTCTCGGCAGGCTGCTGCCTGCGAAATCTTCCGATTTTAAGACAACCCCGCGGGCGCGCGCAAGCGCTGTCCGCGGGGTTTTCCTCGCCGCACGATATTGAGGGGCACGCTTTAAATAAATCGTGCGGCTTCACCTTTCCCTGTGCAGCGCCCATGCGCTGTACGGGGAAAAAGCAAAAAGTGTCATTTTTGCTTTTTCAATTATTTTCATTAAAATATTCGCGCAAGCAGAACCGCGCTTCTGCGTTAGCGCACCCCCATTTGCGCGATAGCTCGTCGTCGCTCGCCTTCGCTTGCCTGCCTTTTGCTAAAAGCAAAAGGCACGGCTTGCACGGCGGCTTCTCCTCTTCCCAAAAATCTCGCGACGCTTCGCACCGCTGCGATTTTCGGGAACCCTTTTTATTCTTAAAATAATTGCGCAAGCAAAGTCGCGCCTTTGCGCCAGCGCACTCAATTTGCCGTTAGGCTTACGAGGAAAGAGTGAATTTGCGGCATTTATTAAATAGAGTGCCCCTAAAAATGCCGCAAAGAGAGAAAAACCACCGCAGAGCCGCATAGCGGCGAACGGTGGGTTGTCTCTCAAATCACGAAAATTTCTTTTGTCAGCTCAAAAGAAATTTTGTGAACCCCTTTGTGGATTCTGTGGATAAACTTGTATAAAAATTGTCTTAAATGTAAAATCGGCGCTTAAAAGGCGCCGATTTTGTACGTTTTTGGGGAATAGCGGCGTTTATATCCTCCGTTCTGCGCCGAACAGATTGACAAGTACGCACAATTACTATATAATTCATTCAAAACGATCAAACGCGGTTTTTGCGCCGCCCTGCGGCCGCGCGCAAACCGCTGCGGAGGTACTTTGCATACTATATCAGTTATCGTTCCCGTCTATAATGTAGAAAAATATCTGCGCCGCTGTTTGGACAGCATCTTATCGCAGGAGGGCGCAGACGCGGAGATCATCTGCGTGAACGACGGTTCGACGGACGCGAGCCCCGCGATCCTGGCAGAATACGCGGCAGAACACCCCGATCTGCGCATACTGACGCAGCCGAACCGCGGACTTGGCGCGGCACGCAACGCGGGGCTGGATGCCGCCGAGGGCGAATATGTCATCTTTGTCGACAGCGACGATTTTCTCGAGCCCGGCTACTTTGCCGCCGCCGTGCAGAAGTTAGAAAATGACGGCGCCGATCTCGTCATGTTCAACCCGATCATCTACGACCACCGTACGGGGCAGACGCATCCGTACCGCAGCATGATCGACTTTTACCGGTTCAGCTGTGCGGGCGGCTTCCCCGTGGAGGAGCATCCGCTGCTGCTCTCCTTCAACGGCTGCTGGGATAAGGTGTGCCGCCGCTCGCTGCTCACAGACAACAACATCCGCTTCCCCTGCCCGCGCATCTATGAAGACGTCACCTTCGGCATCTTCGCGCAGGTGTGCGCGCGCAAGATCTGCGTGCACAAGGAGGGCTTTTACAATTACCGCAAAAACACGGGCAGCTCGATCACCGACCGCGAGATCAACAACAAGCAATTCCGCGGCGATTTTTTGCAGAATCTGCGCGAGGTGACCGCCTTTCTGCGCGGCCGCGGCTGCAGCGGCGCGGTGTGGTCGGGCGTGATGCTCTATGCCCTGCGCGACGGAATGTTCCACCTCTGCTATACCCGCCCGCGCGCGGAGTTTGTCCGCTTTTTCGGGCAGCTGCGCGCCCTCTTTTCGGAAGAAGAGGTGCGCACCGCCCTCGTTTGGGGTTCGGAAAAGATCGATTGGTTTGCCGATGTGCTGCTGCGCGGCGATGTGCGCGCCTGCAAGCGCGGTATTGTGCGCGCGCTGAACGCGCCGCTCGGCATTTGAACGCGCCGCTCGGCATTTGAACGCGCCGCCCGGCTCGTGTATGCCGCCGCAAACAGAAAAAAGCAAGGCAGTTGCCTTGCTTTTTTTTGATGGCCGATGTCCCGCTGCGGCGGGTGGGGGCGGTCAGTGCCGCCGCACGATAAAAGAATACAGTTTTTTGGCGAGGGCGCGGCGGCGGGTGCCTGCGGGGCACAGCCGCAGCACGATGCGGCGCAGCAGGCTGCCCTGCGGGCGGGGCTTCGACTGCTTTTCGGCGCGCAGCGTGCAGCCGGCAGCCCGCTCATAATAGGGGGTCTTGCGGAAGTACTCCCAAAAGAGGAAGGCGTACTCGTTGTCCGGGTACAGCCAAGGCTTTTCGCAGCCGGCAAAGTGCAGGATGCGGATATGGTCTTTCGCGCGCAGGTACGCTTCGAGGTAGGGCTTGGGCGCAAACGAGCGGCTGTATCCGCGGTAGCTGTCGTCGGGGTCGCCAAAAAAGTTCCAGCCGCTGTCGAGGTAGAGGATCTTGCCCTCGCAGAGTATATTCAACAGATCTTGATCCTGAAAGCGGAAATTGCCCTGCTGGGCAAAGTCCAGCAGGTATTTTGCTGAAAAATCCCTGCGCATGGCGGCGGTATCGATGAGCAGCACGCCTGCGTTGATGAGCGTAAAGATATTGCGGAAGCGGAATTGCTTATAGTATTCGAGCATTTCTTTGCTGAACCCGTTTACGTTGCCCGCGTGGCAGATGTCGATCGCGCCGGCGATATAGTTGCCGCCGAGGTCTGTGTCGTACAGCTCGGCTATATCTGTCAGCACGACGAGGTCGCTGTCGAGGTAGAGGATCTTGTTATAGCGGGGGAAGTGGTCGGGTATGATCAGCCGATAGTACGTCTCTTTGGTGATGGTCGCGCTCTCGTACAGGGTATAGTCGTCGAACAGGGGCTCCGGGTTCAAAAAGCGGACCGAAACGTTGGCGCGCCCGCGCGCGAGGAAGGAGAGGCGCATACGGTCGTCTTGCGTGAGGTCGTTGTGCAAGATCACGACGTCGTAATTGTGCTGCGGGGTGATGTGCTCGAGCATCGATCGCAGCGCCGTCGCGGTGAACATCGCGTATTTGCCGTTGGTAGCAAAAAACACGGGCACGTTATTCTCTGCAAAGGCGGGTGCGAGGTCCGGCAGGGGATCGGTATTGTCGATCATCAAAATGTTCAGGTTGCGGGCGGGGCAGGGCTCGCGCTCGGCAATGGCGGTGTAAAAGATGCCGAGCAGCCGCTCGCCGAGGTGCCCCGGCGTGCGCATCGCCTCCGAATTGTAGTGCAGCGCCTCCATGTCGCGCGCCTCGTAAAAGCGGCGCAGCAGCCCGAACAGCCACGCGCTGTAGCGGCGGAAGAGCTGCCGCTTCATAAAAAACATATTGCCGAGGTACAGCTTGTTTCCGCTCAAAAACTTTTTGGCGGCGGGCAGGTAGTCGGGCTCGTACTGCCCGATCAGGCGCACGATCGTGTCGAGGTCCTCAATGTGCAGCTTTTCGGCGCACGCATATTGGCGGTAGATGCTCACGTCGTAGGTAAACGGCTGCGGCAGCACGATATCGCAGCCGTGCAGCGCGGCGCGGATGGTTGCGGGGTCGTCCAGCCCGTGCAGCCGCGCCGTCCGCTTGCTCAGATATTTCGCGTGCAAAATGCTTTCGCCCGCCCCCGCGGGCGCGCTCTGCAAAAAGGAAAACAGCCTGCGGTAGTGGCCGAACCCGTAAATGTCGGCCTCCTCGTACTTCCATGCCCAATATTGGGTCAAAAGTTCGCAGTATTCGTTGGCGTGTGCCGCCATAAAGCGGTCCTCTTCGGTGCCGTTTTGCAAAAATGCGATCAGGTCGGCCTGCCGTACCGGCCGCACGATCTCGTTTTCGACGGTCATGCAGGGCTTGTGGCAGGAGAGATAAAACCGAATTTTTTTAGTGGCGGGCGCCTCTTGCCGCAGCGGGGCGGCGGGCGCGGCCTTGTCCGCATGGACTGCCGAATGATTTTTACCCATAATACCTCCGGTATGCCGCACACTTGCGGCGCAATTCTCGTAAGCTCCACACATTATAGCAGACAAGTGCGTTTGTTGCAAGAGAAAAGCATTGTCAACCAAGTGAAAGTTGGCAGAAAAGAGAGAAAACCCGCTGCCGAGCTGCTTGCATAAGCGGTGAACAGCGGGTCGTTTCTCAAATTCGGAAGATTTCGCAGGCGTCAGCTCGCCGAGAAATCTCCGAGCCTTTCGTCATCACGGCGAGATCTTCGCGAGCCTTCTCATCAAAGCATAATCGATCGAGTCTGTCAGCGCGATCCAGCTCGCCTCGATCACGTCGTCGGACACGCCGACGGTCGTCCAGCCGTCTGCGCCGCCCGCCGAGGTGATCAGCACGCGCACCTTGGCGGCGGTCGCCTTGTCCGAGTCGAGCACGCGCACCTTAAAGTCGACCAACGACATGCGCGCGATCTCGGGGTAAAAGTCGGAAAGGGCTGCGCGCAGCGCAAGGTCCATCGCGTGCACGGGGCCTTCGCCGTCCGCCGCCGCGATCTTCGTCACCCCGCCCACACGGATCTTCACGATCGCCGAGGCGACCTTCCCCTCGATGGCGGGCTGCTCGCTGATGATCTTGTAGCTGATCAGATCGAAGGAGTTTTTGTACTTGCCGAGGATCTTTTCCACCAGCAGCACGAAGCTCGCCTCCGCCGCCTCGTATTGGTAGCCGGCCAGCGCGCGGTCTTTGAGGGCGGATACGATCTTCCCCATCTCCGCGCCGTTTTTATCGAGGGTGGGGAAGTAGTTTTTCAGCTTGTCGTAGATGGCGCTCTTTCCCGAAATTTCAGACAGCAAAAACTTGCGCTTGTTGCCGATGGCCTCGGGGTCGACGTGCTCGAAGGAGGAAGAATATTTGAGCACCCCGTCCGCGTGCATGCCCGCCTTGTGCGCAAAGGCGTTCATCCCCACATACGGCTGGTTGGGCCGGATGGCGGCGTTGGCCGTCTCCGCGATCTCCATCGCGCAGCCGTACATCTGCTTCAAATTTTCGGGCGGGATGCACTCGTAGCCCCGCTTAAGCTGCAAGTTGCAGATGATCGAGCACAAATTCGCGTTGCCGCACCGCTCGCCGAAGCCGAGCAGCGTGCCCTGCACCTGCCGCGCGCCCGCAGCCACCGCCGCGATAGAGTCTGCCACGGCGAGGTCGCCGTCGTTGTGGCAGTGGATGGCGACGACGACGTCCGGGAAGCGCTCGCAAACGGCGCGCGTGATGCGCTCCGCCTCGTCGGGGAAGATGCCGCCGTTGGTGTCGCACAGACACAGCGTGTGCGCGCCCGCATTTGCCGCGCTCTCGAGCGCGCGCATCGCGTAATCTGCATCCGCCTTGTACCCGTCGAAGAAGTGCTCCGCGTCAAATACCACCTTTTTGCCGTGCTCGGTCAAAAAGCGCACGCTCTCGCCGATCATGGCGAGGTTCTCTTCGGGCGTCGCTTTCAGCACGTCCGTCACATGGCGGATGTGGCTCTTGCCGAAGATGGCGACGTACTCTGTGCCCGCCGCCAGCAGCGACTTCAAATTGCCGTCCTCGGCGGGTTCGACGCCCTTGCGGCGGGTCGAGCCGAAGGCGACGATCTTGGCGTGGCGCAGCTTGAGCCCGGCGATGCGCTGAAAAAACTGCATCTCCGCGGGGTTGGAGAAGGGGTTGCCCGCCTCGATAAAGTCGACGCCCAGCGCGTCGAGCGCGTGGATGACCTTGAGTTTGTCGTCGACGGAAAAGGAAATGTTTGCGCCCTGCGCCCCGTCGCGCAGGGTAGAATCGAAAATTTGTAACTTCATAAAAACTCCCTCGGAGATTTCTCGGCAGGCTGCTGCCTGCGAAATCTTCCGATTTGAAGACAACCCCGCGGGCACGCGCGGCGCGCTGGCCGCGGGGTTGTCTCTCAAAATCGTAGAAATTTGTTTTGACAGCTCAAAACAAATTTCACGAGCGAAGCGTCGCTCCGCGGCTTGCCGAAGTCACCTGCGCGCGGTAGCGCTTGAGGTAGCCGGACACCGGCTTTTCGATGGGGGTGAAGGCGGCGAGGCGGGCGGCGAGCTCTTCGTCGCTGATGCGCAGGTCGATGCGTCCCGCCTCGATGTCGATGTCGATGATGTCGCCCTCTTTCACCACGCCGATGGGGCCGCCCGCAGCCGCTTCGGGGCAGACGTGCCCGATCGCCGCGCCGCGCGTCGCGCCCGAAAATCTGCCGTCGGTGATCAGCGCGACGTCCGCGCCCAGGCCCGCGCCCACGATGGCGGAGGTGGGGGAGAGCATCTCGCGCATGCCGGGGCCGCCTTTGGGGCCCTCGTAGCGGATGACCACGACGTCCCCCTTGACGATCTTGCCCGTGGAGATGGCTTCCATCGCCGCCTCTTCGCTGTCAAACACGCGGGCAGGGCCGCTGTGCTGCAGCATGGCGGGGTCTACGGCGCTCTTTTTGACGACCGCGCCCTCCGCCGCCAGGTTGCCCTTCAAAATAGCGAGCCCCCCCGTCGGGGAATAGGGCGCGCTCATCGGGCGGATGACCTGCGCGTCCAGCACGCGCGCGTTTTGGGTGCGCTCGCCCTGCGTCACGCCCGAAACGGTCATGGCGGAGCCGTCAAACAGCCCCGCGTCGATGAGCCGGCGGATGACGGCGGAGATGCCGCCCGCCTCGTTGAGGTCCTCGATGTAGTGCTCGCCCGCGGGCGCCAGCTTGCAGATGTGCGGCACCTTGGCGCTCACTTCGTTGAATGTATCGATGGAAAAATCTTCCTGCGGCATGCCCATCTCGCTCGCGAGCGCCAAAAGGTGCAGCACGCTGTTCGACGACGCGCCGATGGCGTTGTCGACGGCCACCGCGTTCTTGATCGCCGTCGGGGTGATGATGCGGGAGGGGCGCAGGTCCTGCTCGATCGCGCGCATCACCGCCTTGCCCGTCTCTTTGGCGAGCATCAGGCGGCGGGAGTACACCATCGGGATGGTGCCGTTGCCGGGCAGGGATATGCCCAGCGCCTCCGTCAGGCAGTTGAGGCTGTTCGCCGTGAACATACCCGAGCAGGAGCCGCAGGTCGGGCAGGCCGAGCACTCGTACTCGTGCAGCTCGGCTGCGTCGATCTTGCCCGCGTTGTACGCGCCCACCGCCTCGAACATGGAGGAGAGGGACAGCCGCCTGCCGTGCATGCGCCCCGCCAGCATGGGCCCGCCCGAAACGAATGCGCAGGGCAAGTCGAGCCGCACCGCCGCCATCAGCATGCCGGGCACGATCTTGTCGCAGTTGCCCACAAACACCACGCCCGAAAAGGCGTGCGCCCGCGCCAAAATTTCGGCGCTGTCGGCGATCACCTCGCGCGAGGGCAGCGAGTAGCGCATGCCCGCGTGCCCCATCGCGATGCCGTCGCACACGCCGATGGAGGGCACCACCACGGGCATGCCGCCCGCGGCCAGCACCCCTTCTTTGACGGCCTCCGCGACCTTGTCGAGGTACATATGCCCCGGGATCACTTCGCTCTGCGCGCACACGATGCCGACGATCGGCTTCTGCATCTCGTCGTCCGTCCAGCCCAGCGCGCGCATCAGCGAGCGCTGCGAGGACATCGCCGTTCCTTCCGAAAAGATATTTTTCATAACGCTACCTGTCTTTTGATTTTTGAATATGCCGCCCGCCGCCCGGCCCGCAAATGCCGCCGCGCGCGGCTGCCGCCAAACCTTCTTCCATATATCAGAAGGAAAGGGGGCCGCCTTAAATGAGCTCGTTGTAGTCTTTGCGGTCGTTGAGGCAGCTCGCCCCGCGCGAGAGGGCGGTCACGCCCGTGCGCGCCATCTCGAGGATGCCGTACGGCTCGATGACGCCGATAAACCCGTCCAGCTTGTTGGGCTCGCCCGTGATCTCGAGGATGAGCGTCTCGGGGGAGAGGTCGACGATCTTCGCCTTGTACACGTCCTTGATCTCGATGATCTCCGAGCGCTTTTCGGCGGGCGCCTTCACCTTTACGAGCAGCAGCTCGCGGTAGACGGACGCGTCCTCGGGCGCGGCGGCGATCTTTTTGACGTCGATCAGCTTGTCAAGTTGCTTTGTCATCTGGTCGAGTGTGTATTCGTCGCCCGCCAGCACGATGGTCATGCGCGAGAGCGCCTCGTCCTCCGTCGTGCACACGCACAGGCTCTCGATGTTGAAGCCGCGGCGGGCAAACAGCCCCGAAACCCGCGTCAAAACGCCGCTCTTGTTGGCGACCAGCGCCGTGATGGTATATTTTTTCATGGTCGTCCTCCTCAATCGAGCTTGGTGATGATGTCGTCAAACGACTTGCCCGGCGCGATCATGGGCAGCACCTTGTCGTCGATGCCGATGCGGCAGTCGACGAGCACCGGCCCCTCCGCCGCAAACGCCTCCGCCAGCACCTTTGGCGCGTCGGCGGGGTCGGCAAGCAGCAGCCCCTTCGCGCCGAAGGCGTCTGCAAGCTTCAAGTAGTCCGTCTGCCGGTTTAGCGTCGTCTGCGAGTAGCGCTTGCCGTAAAACAGCGTCTGCCATTGCCGCACCATGCCCAAACAGTTGTTGTTCATCAGCAAAATGACGAGGGGCAGCCGGTGCGTCACCGCCGTGCAAAGCTCGTTCATGTTCATGTGGAAGGAGCCGTCGCCCGTCACCAGCACCGTCTTTCTCCCCGTGCCGGCGCACGCGCCGATCGCCGCGCCCATGCCGAAGCCCATCGTGCCCAGCCCGCCGCTCGTAATGAGCGTGCGCGGCTTTTCAAAGGGGTAGTACTGCGCCGTCCACATCTGGTGCTGGCCGACGTCCGTCGCCACCGGCGTGTCCGCGTCGGTAAAGGCGCGCAGCGCCTGCAAGATGCGCGCCGCCGGCAGCGCCTTGTCCGTATTGGCGGCCTCGTATTCTTTATACGCGGCGACCTCCTTCAGCCAGTCCGGCCGCTCCGTCTTTTCGAGCAGCGGCAGCAGCGCCTTGAGCGTCTCGTTCACGTCCGCCATCACGGCGATGTCCGCGCGCACGTTTTTGTCGATCTCCGCCGCGTCGATGTCAAATTGGATGATCGTCTTTCCCTCGCGGAACTTGGCGCGGTCGCCCGTCACGCGGTCGGAAAAGCGCATCCCGCACACGACGACGGTGTCCGCGCGGCGAAATGCCTTGGCAGAGGCGTCCGAGCCGTGCATGCCGATCATCCCGAGGAAGCGCGCGTCCGACGCGGGGAATGCCCCCAGCCCCATCAGCGTGCTGGATACGGGCGCGTTCAAAATATCGGCCAGCTTGTGCAGGTTTTCGGCCGCCTCCGCGCCGATGCAGCCGCCGCCGGCCACGATCAGCGGGCGCTTTGCGCGGCGCAGCGCCTCGGCCGCCTGCTCGACGGCCGCCCGTTCTACCGCGCGCGGCGCGCGGCGGGCGGCGGGTTCGGGCTCGTACTCGCACGCCTCCGTCTGGATGTTTTTGGGGATATCGATGAGCACCGGGCCCTTGCGCCCCGCATTCGCGATGGAAAAAGCCTCGCGGATGGTCGGCGCCAGCTTGCGGATGTCCTTTACGATGTAGTTGTGCTTGGTGATGGGCATGGTCACGCCCGCGATGTCCACCTCCTGGAAGCTGTCGCGCCCCAGGTTAGATACCGTCACGTTGCCCGTGATGGCGACCAGCGGCACCGAGTCCATGTACGCCGTCGCGATGCCCGTCACCAGGTTTGTCGCGCCCGGGCCGGACGTCGCAAGGCATACGCCCGTCTTGCCCGTCGCGCGCGCGTAGCCGTCCGCGGCGTGCGCCGCGCCCTGCTCGTGCGCCGTCAAAACGTGCTTCAGCGTCCCGTCGCGGTAAATGGCGTCGTAAATGTCGAGCACGCAGCCGCCCGGGTAGCCGAACAGCACGTCCGTGCCCTGTTCTTTCAGGCAGCGGACGAGGATCTCCGCACCGCTCAGTTTCATAGCTTTCTCCTCCGCCCCCGCGCAAACCGGCAAACGCCGCGCGCGCGGGCATAATTGTATCGTAATTTTATCTATTGTAGAACAAAAACGCGTCCGCTGTCAAGTATTTTTTATTTCGGGCTCGCGCCGCCCCCCGCCCGCGCCGCGCAAAACCCCGCTTTTTCGCGCTTGCCCCGCCGCCGCGGCAGAACGAACACAAAAAAACTTTCATTCTGCCGCAAAAACAGTTGACAAATTTTTGCACTTGCGGTAAAATAACATAGCATCTTTGCGGATGCCTATATCGCGGGGTGGAGCAGTTCGGTAGCTCGTCGGGCTCATAACCCGAAGGTCGCAGGTTCGAATCCTGCCCCCGCAACCACGTCGCTGCACGCTTTCCCGCCGCCGTTTCGGCTTCGCCAAAACGTCCGGCCTGTCAAGCGGCAGCTCCTCTATCCCAAAAAGTTCTGCGATACTTTTTGGGAACCCTGAAAGGGGGCTCGCCTCTGTGCAAGCATTTCGGCTGCGCCAAAATGCTTGGCCCGTAGGGCGGCAGCTCCTCTATCCCAAAAAGTTCTGCGGGCTGCAGCTCTCGCCGCAGCGCGGCGAGTACCTTTTTGGGAGCCCTTCTTACCAAAGAAGGTTGCCTGCGCCGCACGCGCACGGCAGTATGGCGGCGTAGCTTAGTTGGTTATAGCGATCGGTTCATACCCGATAGGTCGTAGGTTCGAATCCCACCGCCGCTACCAAACAGTGCCCGGCGCGCTTTGCTTTTGTGCAGAGCGCCGCCCGCACGGCATAACTTCATCACGGCCCCATGGTCAAGCGGTCTAAGACATCGCCCTTTCACGGCGGTAACCCGGGTTCGAGTCCCGGTGGGGTCACCACGCAAAACGCGCAGAGCATTCAGCTCTGCGCGTTTTGCGTGGCCGCTTCAACGAAGCGGCGAACCCGGAGGGTTCGTGCTCGAAGAGCTTTGCGGCGCAGCCGCAAGCCCCCGGTGGGGTCACCAACTTTCAATTTCATACGGCCCCATGGTCAAGCGGCCGAAGGCTCGCCCTTTTACGAGTGGCAGCCTGCGGTTCGTGCTCGAAGAGCTTTGCGGCGCAGCCGCAAGCCCCCGGTGGGGTCACCAACTTTCAATTTCATACGGCCCCATGGTCAAGCGGCCGAAGGCTCGCCCTTTCACGCACGGTGCGCGGGGGCGTCAGCGCAGCGCTTGCAGCACGGCGGTCATGTCCTCATCGAAAGAGATCGTCTTGCGGGCGTTTTCTTCGATCGGTTCGGGGTATTCCGCGTTGCAGCGGATGAGGCGGACGCCCTCGCCCCGATATGTCATACGTTCAAAGGGAAAGCGAATGATGGTAGGTGTGTTAAAACCGACGCCAAGCTCTAAAAGCACGGTTTTCCCCTGACAGGCATCTTCACAAAAAGCCTCATATCGCTCAGCGGCACGATACCAATCGGCATCCTGTACGAAATACATATCCTTTCGGATATTCACCTCCATATCTCTGCCGCAGACAGGACACTTCGGAACGAGATCGGCAGGAATATGACAATCTTTTTGCTCGGAAACCATCTGACGGACGAGAGACCGGTCGTCATATAATCGATCGTGGCAGCCCTTGGCGCATTGAATTTTCCCGTAATCGCCCTGCACGGCAAAAATGCGCTCGGGCGCAAATCCCGCTTTATAAAACTGATGGTCGACGTTTGTTGTTATGACAAAATACTCTTTGTCTTTTACAAGTTCAAAAAGACTTTTGTATAAAGGCAAAGCGGGGGGAAGAAAGCGATTCAAATTGATATGCCGCGACCAATACGCCCACTTTTCTTCCTGCGTCTTAAAGGGATAAAAACCCGCCGAATACATATCGGTCATGCCGTATTTGTCAATAAAATCGGCAAAGTTGGTCGTAAACCGTTCGCCCGAATATGTCAACCCCGCCGCGGCAGACAGCCCTGCGCCCCCGCCGATCAAAATGCACTCCGCGCCCTCGAGCAGCGCCTTCGCCCGCGCGAGGCGCGCCTGCAAACTCTCTTTCATACGGTCGCTCGCCCTCCCGATGCCGCCGTCGCGGCATAGTTGTAACTGTTTTGATTACGTCACAGTATAGCACGCCGCCGCTGTAAAGTCAAGCATTACAGCGGCAAAGGGGCGGCGGCGATAAGAAAAGAGGGCAGCAATAAAAAAAGCGGGAGAGGCGTGCCTCTCCCGCGGCTGCGTGCGGCGGTGCGCCCGAGGCGGCTCGTTCAGCGCGCGCTGCCCGCCTCGTCACGGGCGGCCGGCTCTGCTGTTGCGGGTGGGGCGGCGTCGGCGGCGGGGGCGGGTGCGGCCTGCGCGCGGCGCATGCGGTTCCAATTCCAAAATCCGTATAAATCGTTGAAGAAGAAGAGCACGAAGCACACGACGACGGAGATATACGAGATGTCTTCGAGCGTCGCCAGCACCCACAGCACGATGAGCACGACGTCGTTGGCGGCGTAGGCGAGGGCGAAGTAGGGGCTGCGGCGGAAGGTCAGGTACACGGCCAAAAAGCTCGTCGTCACCGAAATGGTGCTGGGCACGAGGTTGGCGGTGTTAAAGGCGTCGAGGATGAACCAAAAGGCGGCGGTGATGGCGGCGGCGGCGAGCAGCATCCAGATCCACTCGCCGCGTTTGAGCTTGCCGACGGCGACCTGCGCGCGCTGCCCCTTGTAGGGGTGGCGCAGCCAGGCGATGAGCGCAAACAGCGCCATGGGCGCGGTCATGCCCAGGTAGGTGAGCATTTCGCCGTAGTAGGCGAAGGTGTACGAGATGATGCCGTACAGCACGCTGAATGCGAGCATCAGCACCTGCCCGAGGGGGTTGCCCTTGGCGCTGAAGATGAGCGACGTCGCCCCCACCAGCGAGGCGGCGAGGGTCAGGTAGTTGGCGCGGTCAAACAACGCGAAGGCGAGGACGATGAGCGCGAGCGATCCCAGCCACAGCAGCCATTCGCCGACGGTAAAGTAGCGCGCGAGTTTTTTGAGCATACAGTCACCTGCGGCGGGGTTTACGTTTTGCCTGTGCCCCCGCCCGCAAAAAAAAGGAGCCAACGGACCAACCATAAAAGCCTGCGGCTGGCCATTGACTCCGAGCATGCCCGCCCCGGCGGGCGGGGCATGCAAGTTTTTCGTTCAGTTGCCCCTATCATACCAAAAGGCCGCGCCATTGTCAACCGTTTGTACAGTATAGGCTCGGAGAATTTCTTTTGAGCTGACAAAAGAAATTCTTCCGATTTGAGGGGAAACCCGAGCGGTTTTCCCCTCAGCGGCGCGCTTTTTAAGGGCACGCCTTTTCGTCGTCGCTCGCCGCCGTTAGCCCGCGGGCAGCCGTTGGCCGCCCGCGCGGCAGTTTGGCGGCGGCTCCTCCT
>CALVXB010000015.1 GCA_944368775.1 uncultured Clostridia bacterium
TTGCCCCTTAGCTCAGTCGGTAGAGCATTCGGCTGTTAACCGAAGTGTCGTCAGTTCGAGTCTGTCAGGGGCAGCCAAAAAAGCCACACCAGTACGCTGGTGTGGCTTTTTTGGCTGCCCCTGACCATTAGGAGAACTGAAGTTCGTGCACGAAGTGCTTTGCGCCGCAGGCGCAAGCCCTGTCAGGGGCAGGGGTTTTGCGCGCCGTGCGCCGCGCTTCGCGGCGGCAGGGCGGCAGCCGCGCCGACCGTTGACAAATTTCTAAATATTTTCCCATTGACAAACGCACATGGATATGTTAAAATAAAATAGAGCCATTATGCAAAATCGATAAATATAGGAGGCTTGGAGGGAAAATGTTAGAGCTGAAAAATGTTTCCAAGACATACGGCGGTAATGGGGTGCAGACGCGCGCGCTGCGCGGCGTCAGCATCCGCTTCCCCGTGCGGGGCATGGTGTTCGTCGTGGGCAAGAGCGGGTGTGGAAAGTCGACATTGCTGCACGTTTTGGGCGGCCTGGACCGCGCCGACGAGGGCGAGCTTGTTGTGGACGGGGCGAGCAGCAAGCGCTTCCGCCCCGCCGACTACGACCGCTACCGCAACGAAAAGGTCGGGTTTGTCTTTCAGGAATACAATTTATTTGAAAATTTCACCGTGCGCGCCAACGTGCAGCTCGCGCTCGACCTGCAAAATAAGCGCGCCGCGGGGGGGGGGATCGACGATATCCTCGCCGAGGTAGACCTGCGTGAGAAGGCCGAACAGAAGGCGAGCACCCTGTCCGGCGGCGAAAAGCAGCGCGTCGCCATCGCGCGTGCGCTGGTCAAGGATCCGCAGATCGTCCTTGCCGACGAGCCGACGGGCGCGCTGGACGCGGCGAGCGGCGACCAGGTGATGGCGCTGCTCAAAAAATTGTCCCGCGACAGGCTGGTGGTCGTCGTCTCGCACGACGAGGAGCGCGCCGCGCGGTATGCCGACCGCATCATCCGCATGCGCGACGGCGCGGTCATCGAAGACGTCACCCTCTCCGCCCCGCAGGGCGGGGCGGAGGACGCCGCTCAAATCGCCGCACAAGAAGCCGCCGAACGCGCGGCAGCAAAGGCCGCCGGGGCGGCCGCCCCGCCTCGTCGCGGTGCGCACCTGCCCGCGCGGCACGCGCTGCGGCTGGGGCTGCGCAGCGTCAAGGCGCGGCCCGTCCGCCTCGCCTTCACCATATTTTTGTCCTTCGTAGCCTTTCTGTGCTTTGCCATGCTCTCGACCTCCCTCTTTTACGACGAGCAGCGCACGGCCGCCCAAACCATCTCCGCCGCCGAGCGCACCTATCTGCAGACGTCCAAGGCGTATGTTCGCGAGCAGATGTGCTATCGCGCGGGCGAGCTCGAGTCGGTCACCGAGCAGACGCTCGCGACGGGCTACACCGCCGCCGAGGTGCAGGCGTTCGCCCAAACGTACCCGGGGTCGGTCGCCGTCCTCAAGCTTTCGGACAGCGCTTCCATCGACGGGCTCAGCCTCTCGGAGCAGCAAGACTACTTCTATCAGGACGACGTGCGTGGGCTGGCGCTGGTCAACGATTGGATGCAGTGGCTGGCGGGCGGCGCGCCCCGTTCTGCCGACGAGATCGCCGTCAGCGACTTCCTCTTTGAGGCGTTTGAAGTCGGCACATGGGAAGTTGGCGGCGAGACGGTCGAAGTGGGCGGCTATGCCGACCTCATCGGCAGAGAGATCGAACTGCACAAGGGCGGCACGGCGGTGCGCTTTACCGTCAGCGGCGTTTTTGCGGGCGAACGGGTGCCCGAGGAGTACGCGCAGCTGCGCGAGGATGTGCGCGGCGGCGACATTTGGGAGATGCCGGACGAGTGCTACGGTTGGCGGGATGTGCTCGCCTCCGGCCTGTACGCCGTGGCGGCGCTCACCGAGGATGGGCTCGCGCGCAGCGCGCCGCTCGTCGAGGCGTGCTGCCGCGGCGACGTCAACGAGCTCGACCGCTTCCTGCATAACCCGAACGACGTCTCGCTCCGCCTCGCGCAGAGCGGGCAGTCGGGGACTTCGGGGGCGGAGTACAGCCGCGTCGCGCCCTATGCCGACTGCACGGGCAACGGCGTATGCGAGGTGTACTCGCTCGCGGGCGAGCCGCTCGCCGCGCTGGAGGAGGGCAGCGTCGGCATCCGCGCCTTCGAGTACGCCTACCTCGTCGATTGGCTGTTCGACGACTACTTCGCGGCGGCGGGGGAGAGTGCCGCCGTCGACAGAGCAGAGTACGACGCCGTCAAGATCGACCTCATCGACGAGGAGGGCGGCGTGCAGGGCGTGCTCGAAAATTTGGCCCGCCTGCGGGAGATGATGGCGCGCTGCTCCATCGCCGAGCCCGCCCTCCTTTTGGAGGGGGCGAACGGGGAGAGCTATACCGCGAGCATCGCCGGCATCTTTACGATGGATGGCAACGTGAGCGCGCTGTATCTCTCCGACGACTTGTTTGAAGCGCTGTACAAGGGCGAAGACGGCGACCTGCGTTACGCGTTCGAGACGCGGTACGCCGTGCCGGAAAGCGCGCCGTACACGGCGCTGTATGTCCCCGCCGCCTATGTGGAAGATGCCGTCGCCGCGGCGTATGCCGTCGAGGATGACGACGCGACCGTCCTCCTCGTCGACCCCCTCTACGACGCCGTGCTCGCCGCGTCCGAGACCATGCAGGCGTACTTTTTGCTCTTCCTCATTGCGGGGTGCGTGCTCGGCGCGTTCGCCCTGCTGCTGCTCGGCAACTTCATCTCCGCCTCCATCGCCGCACAAAAGCGCGAGATCGGCGTGCTGCGCGCGCTGGGCGCGCGCACGGCGGACGTGTTCGCCATCTTTTTGGTGGAGGGCGTCTTTGTCGCCCTCGTCTGCGCGCTGCTCTGCTTCGCTGCCGCGCCCATCCTGTGCGGCCTGCTCAACGTCTTCGCCATCGAGGTCATCGTGCAGGCGCCCGTGCGCCTGTTCGTGTTCGGCCCGCTGTCGGCGCTGCTCGTCTTGCTGTGCGCGCTGCTCGCGGCCGCCGTCGCCACCGCCGTGCCCGTCGGCATCTACTCCCGCCGTTCCCCCGCGCAGGGCATCCGCGCGTGACGCCGCAAAGTCCGCCGAACGGTCGCAAACGCCCGCCCCGAACTTGCCCGCCGCGCCGCGCCCCCGGGCCTGCCCGCCGCGGTGAACGTCTGGACGCAGGACGGGCGGCAGCACACCCTTGACGTGCAGTGGGATCTGAGCAGCTACGACAAGAGCGTCGCCGGCAGCTACACGATCGTCGGCCACATCATTGCGCCCGACTTCCGTTTTGACGAAGGCGTTTCCGACGTCATCGAAGCGCAGGTGGATATCGTCGAGCAGATCCAGGGCACGGCGGATATCGTGTTCGTGCTCGATATTTCGAACTCTATGTCCGATGATATAGCAAATGTCAAGGACAATATCATCGAGTTCTCGCAGCGGCTCGAAGAGCAGGGCGTATCCGCGCGCTGGTCGGCGGTCACGTTTAGCGACTTTACATCCGGCGTCTACGAAGAGTCGAAGATCATTCAAAACGGCGCATCCGATTGGTTTATTTCCGCAGATGAGTATAAGGAGGCGTTCGGCACGATCGATACGAGATGGGGCGGCGATAATCCTGAAGCATCTGTCGATGGGTTGATGTTGGCAAATACGCTGACGACCCGCCAGGATGCCCGCGTGTTCTACATCCTGCTGACCGATTGCAGCTATAAAAACGACAACAACCACGGCGTTTCGGGCATGACGGAGGCGACGGATATTTTGGCCGACAGGGGCGTAAACGTCAGCGTGGTCACCTCGAGTACGTATAAGAGCTACTATACCGATCTGTACGAGAGTACGGGCGGCGTCTACTGCAATATCAAGGACGGCAATTTCAGCCAGGATCTCATGGACCATCTGGTTCCCATCATTTTCGGTGAAGTGATCGCCTGATCGCCTCGCGCATACGTGTACAATGGCTGCCGCCCCCGAAGTGCTTCGGGGGCGGCGTTTGCATATGTGAAAAATTCGGAAGCCGACGGAAAAATATTTGACTTGATCGCGCAAAGGGGATATAATTGGTCATGAGTTCGCAATAGCGAACTCAAAAAAGGAGGCGCGCGATGGAACGGATGGCAGAGGAGGGAAAGCGATGACGGCGGCAGAACTCAGGTATATGATCGCCCTGCACGCGCTGCAAAAGGAGGGCGCGTGCGTGCGGGGGAGCGACCTCGCGAGCAAGATGGGCGTATCCAAAGTGAGTGCGTACAGGATGTGCGAGCGGCTCAAATCGCACGCGCTGCTGCTCGGCTCGGGCGAGGGCAGCCTCGCGCTGACCGCGCGGGGAGAGGAATTGCTCGCCGAGTACGAGCCATGCATCGCCTTTGTGCGCGAAAAATTAGAAGAGCGCTGCCGCACGCCCAAAAACATTGCCGCGCGCGAGGCGGTCGACCTCATCTGCGCGGTGGGGGAGGGCAGCCGCGCCGCCCTCGTCGGCTATCTGCGGGGGCGTGCAGACCACAAACAAACGAATACAGACCACAAGCAAACGAGTACAGACGGAGGGTCGGCGAGTATAGATTGCGGGCGCGGGCAAGCGCCTTCAAATCACAGATAAAGGCGGGCAGAGCGCGGACAAGAGCGGGCAGAGCGCGGACAAGCGCGTTCTGACTGCGAGCAGGCGCGTTCTGACTGCGGGCAGGCGAGTACAGATTGCGGGCGCGGGCAGGCGGGGCGCGGGCAAAACGGCCCCCGGCTCGCCACAAACAGGTCGGAGCTTTTTGTATTTTTTCAATCAGTTAGCCATGGCTAACTGATTGACAGAAGGGGCGGCCTTTCATTATAATACAAAAACGGAAAGGGGTAAGAGCCGCGGCGCGGCGTGCTCCTTCAATTTCAAACGCTGGTTCGCCTATGCGAACAAAGGAGTGCTATGAAAAAGTTATTGGCTGCGGTCACCCTGCTGCTGACAGGGTGCCTGGCGGCGTTTGCCGGCTGTGCGCCCGCCCCCGGTACGTATTCTGTCGACGCATCGCTCAGCTGCTACGTCGCGGCGATGGGCGGCGTCGAGTTCGGCGCGCCGCTCATGACGGATACCGAATACAACATCGCGGAGGACGGCACGCAGACGCTCACCCTCTACTTTACCAAGAGCAGCGTGACCATCTATTCCATCACCTGTTACACCTTCATCGACCCCGCGCCTACCGTCGGCGAGACGCCCGAGGAGGGGCAGCCGGAAAACGGCACCATCGGCTACTATGACGGCGACACGGTCGTCACCGAGGGCGTTACATACACGCTCAGCGAGGATACGGCGCCCAACCCTGCGGAGGAGGAGGTGCACTACGTCGACTCGATCACCTTCCCGATCGAAGAAAAGGCGGACACCTACGAGCTCACGCTGTTCATCAACTCCAACGTCATGGGCGTGCAGTTCACCAAGGGCGGGTATGCCGCGACGCTGACCGTCGATTGGGATAGCGTGACCGAAAAGGAGGCCGCATGAACAAGCTGAAGGTTGGCGCCTTGGCGCTCTCGTGCGCGCTGGCGCTGTCTGTGGGCGGATGCGCGCTGGACGGAGAGCGCGGCGAGCCGTACGGCATCGCCACCACGTCGATGGCGGTCTGCCAGATCCTCGACAGGCTGGAGATCGACGAAGTCGTCGGCATCCCCAACGCCGCGGAGGACATCGATCTCCCCGCGCGCTACGAGGGGGTGCGCACCATCGGCAACGCCATGACGCCGGATATGGAAATTTTGAGCCAGATCAACCCCGAGGTCGTCATCGTGCCGCGCACGCTGGAGGCGGGGCTGTCCGAGCAGTTCGACAACGCGGGCATCGAGGCGATGTACTTCGACCTCTCGAGCGTAGAGGGCATGTACGACGACATCGACGCGCTCGGCGCATTGTACGGGCGCGAGGAGCAGGCCGCGGCGCTGCGGGCGGAGTATGAGAGCTACGTCGCCGAAAACAGCATCAAGACGGACGACCCCGACACCGTGCTCATCCTGATGGCGTACCCGGGGCGGTTCTATCTTATCGTGACGGCAGATTCGTACGTCGGCAACCTCATCGGGCTCGCGGGCGGCGAGGTCGTCTATGACGAAAACTACGTTTCCGACGGTTCGGGCGTGGCGGCGGTCAACCCCGAGCACATGGTGCAGACGGACCCCGACAAGATCGTCATCTTTGCCCACTACGACGAGGAAAACGCCTTCGCTTATATGCGTGAAGAGATCGCCACGGGCGAGATCTGGAAGAGCTTCCGCGCCGTGCAGGAGGGCGAAGTGTACTACCTCTCGTCGGAAGACGGCTTCGGCATGAGCTGCAACCTCGGCTGGTACGATTCTTTCGACTATCTCACCGACGTCGTGTTCGCAGACGAAGCAGAGGCAGTCTGATCTATGACGAAAAAGAAGTTCCCTGCGGCGCTCAAGGTCACGCTCGCCTTCGTCGTCACGGCGGCGCTGCTCGTCGTGTTCATGCTGCTCGCGGCGAACATCGGCGGTATCAAAGTGAGTTTCGTGCAGATGCTGCGCGGGCTGTTCGTCGAATACGACGAAGACGTCGCCATCATCGTGCAGCTGCGCTTTCCGCGCATCTTTGTCGCCATCCTCGGCGGCATGGCGATGGCGGTGGCGGGCGTCATCACCCAGGCGGTCATGAAGAGCCCGCTCGCCGACCCCGGCATCATCGGCATCACCGCCGGCTCGCAGTTCGTGGCGGTGCTCGTCACGGCGTTCGCGCCCGCGCTCGGGTATCTTTCCCCCCTCTTTTCCTTTGCGGGCGGCATGCTGGCGTTCGTCATTGTCTATGCGCTCTCGTGGAAGGGCGGGCTCAGCCCCGTGCGGCTCATCCTCGTCGGCATCGCGGTCGACGCCCTCTTTACGGGTCTGTCGACGGCGTTCAACCAGATGACGGGCGGCAGCTATTCGGGCGCGGCGAGCATCGTCGAGTCGAACATCTCCCTCAAAGATTGGGAGGACGTCCTCACGCTCGCCATCTACGTCGCCGTCGGCGCGGTCGGCTGCCTGTTCTGCCTGAAAAAGTGCAACCTCCTGGGCCTGTCCGACCGCCTCGCGTGCAGCCTCGGCGTCAACGTCGCGCGCACCCGGCTCGAAGTGTCCGTCGTGGCCGTCTTTCTCGCTTCGGCGGCGACGGCGGTCGTGGGCAGCATCGGCTTTTTGGGGCTGATCGTGCCGCACATCGCGCGGCTGATCGTCGGAAACGACCATAAAAAGCTCATTCCGTACAGCGCGCTGCTGGGGGCGCTCTTCTTCCTCGTGGCGGATACCGTCGGCCGGTGGATCGCCTATCCGTACGAGATCGGCGTAAACATCATCATGTCCATCGTCGGCGGCCCGCTGTTCATCATCCTGTTGCTGAGGAGCAAAAAGTATGCCTGACGATACCCTCTTTACGCTCTCGGGCGTGACCTTCGGCTACGAAAAGACGACGCAGGTGCTGCGCGGCATCGACCTGACGATCCCGAAGGGAAAGATCACCGCGCTCATCGGCCCCAACGGGTGCGGCAAGACGACCGTGTTCGCGCTGCTCACCAAGATCTATAAGCCGCGCACGGGTTCCATCCTCTTTGAAGGGAAGGATCTCGCGCAGATCGGGCGCAGGGAGTATGCTCGGCGGGTGGCGGCGGTGCATCAATACAACACCGTCCCCGACGACCTCACGGTGCGCAGGCTCGTGTCGATGGGCAGAACGGCGTACCAGAGCGAAGTATTTTCGCGCGCGTCGCAGGAGGACCGCGACGCCGTCGACAGGGCGCTCGCGCTGACGCACACCGAGGCGTTTGCCGAGCGCGAGGTCAAGGAGCTTTCGGGCGGGCAGATGCAGCGCGTATGGCTCGCGCTCGCGCTCGCGCAGACGCACGAAACGCTGCTGCTGGACGAGATCACGACCTACCTCGACGTCCATTATCAATACGAGATCCTCGACCTCATCCGTTCATTGAACCGCGAATGCGGCACCACCGTGCTGATGGTGCTGCACGATATCAACCAGACCATGCGCTATGCCGACAACGTCGTCATGATGAAGGAGGGCGCCGTCCTTGCGGCGGGCGAAACGCAGTCTGTCATCACGCAAGAGCTGCTGCAGCAGACGTACGGCATCCGCGCGGAGATCGCAGACGTGCAGGGCAAAAAGATCTGTATTTTCGATTAAAATTTCATTCTATAAGGAGCATTTATGAAGCAGAAAACATTTGCAAGATACAAGGGCAGGGGCGTCGCCGCGTGCGCGCTCGGCCTTATGTTGGCATTCGGCTGCGCCACCGCTCTCTCCGCCTGCGACACGACGCCTCAGACGGATGACCCGGACACGCCCGAGCCGCCCGCAGAACAGACGCAGACATATACCGTGACGTTCGCCTCCGAGGAGGGGACGGTGTACGGCACGCAGACGGTCGAAGAGGGGGACAAGGCGACCCTTCCTACTTACGTCGACCGCTACGGCAACGCCATCACGCAGTGGTATTACAAGTACGAGAGCGGGCTCACCGAAACGTGGAGCTTCGCAGGCTACCCCGTCACCGAGGATATGACCCTCTACGCGGTCGAAAGCGAGGGCGCGGAGGGCGTCGTGTATGAAGTGGACGCGACGCTCGGCGCTTACATCGACGCGATGGGGGGCGTCGAGTTCGGCGAAGGGCTGTACAAGAGCGCCACCGTCACCGTTCTCTCCGAGGCGGAGCAGCGCTACCTGCTCACGATGCAGGTGGATAAGAGCCAAGTCACCATCTACGGCGTCACCTGCGACACCTTTATCGACCCTGCCGCAACGAGCACGACGTACGACGGAAGCGCATCGCCCGTGCCCCTCGGCAGCATCGGCTACTACGATGCGGACGGCAACCCCGTCACCGAGGGCGTGACCTATACGTTGAGCGCGGAAGGCGACCTCGTCAACGCGCCCGACCCCGAGGGCGGCTCCAACTATGTGCAGGTGCGCTACGTCAAGGAGATCTCGATGGTGCTCGAAAACGTGGGCGCGATCGAGGACCTCAACGAGCTCGAGCTGACCTTCTACATCAACTCGCAGGTCATGGGCGGTCAGTTCTGCACAGACGGCCCTTCCGCCGCGATGCAGCCCGCGACGCTCACCATCAACGGCCTCACCGAGATCGAGCAGACCGAGCAGCCCGAAACGCCCGTCAGCGGCATCACGGGCGCCGCGATCGACGAAAACGGCCACCTCATCCTCACCCTCTCCGACGGCAGCACGCTGGATGCGGGCCTCGTCAAAGGGGAGGACGGCGCGCAGGGCGTCGGCATCTCCAACATCACCTATTCGGAGAACACGCTGCACATCTACCTCACCGACGGCACGCACTACGCGTTCGACCTGTCCGGCGCGAGCGGCCCCGACCTGCCCGACAACGTGACCGAGACGAGCGCGAGCTGCACGGAAGACGGCGTGCGCCTGACCTACGCGGACGCCTCCAAGCAAGAGCTTTTGGGCACGCTCACCATCGAGCGCGCGACCGGTCACACCTTCGAGGAGGGCGTCTGCTCCGTCTGCGGCCGCGCGCAGGCAGACGACATGGCGTTTACCATCAACGCGGACGGCGCGGGCTACACGCTCACCGAGTACGCCAGCCACGCCTGGGATACCGTCGTCATTCCCGATACATATAAAGGGCTGCCCGTCACGGCGATCGCCGACGGCGCAACGATGATGGGCGTCGTCCTGCAGTCGGGCGTGTTCAAAGACCACACCGAGATCGAGCGCGTCGTGCTCGGCGCGAACGTCGGCTATGTCGGCATCGGCGCCTTTGCGGGCTGCTCGGCGCTTACGACTGTCGAAAATCTTGAAGATGCGGCTTTCGGCGCGTTTGCCTTCCAAAACGCCGCGCTTTCGGGCAGCGTCACCGTCAACGGCGGCATGACCGAGATCCCGACCTATGCCTTCGCGGGCTGCGCGTCGCTCACCGAAGTCGAGCTCCCCGCAGGCCTGCAGTCGATCGGCGCGAGCGCCTTCTCGCAGAGCGGGCTCGCGAGCGTGTCCATCCCTTCGTCCGTCACGACCATCGGCGCGAGCGCGTTCTTTGAGACGGCGCTCACCACCGTCACCGTCCCCGCGTCCGTCACGTCGCTGGGCGCAAGCGTATTCTCGGGCTGCGCGCAGCTCACCTCCGCGACCATCTCTGCGGACATCGACGCGCTCCCCAACACCACCTTCTCCGGCTGCACGTCGCTCACGACGGTCAACAGTACAGAAGAGGGCACGGCGGACTTGTCTGCCTACACCGAAGTCGGCAACTCCGTCCTCATGAATACGGCGGTGAAGTCGATCGAGCTCTCTTCCTCCCTCACGAAAACGGGCAGCAGCGCCTTCTCCAACTGCAAGCAGCTCGTCTCCGTCGACTTTAACGGCTGCACGGGCGTAGACTTCGGCAACCAGACTTTCTTGGGGAGCGACGCGCTCGAATCGGTCGCCGTTCCCGCAAACTCGACGCTCGGCTCCTCCATGTTCAGCGGCTGCTCCGCGCTCCGCGCCGTGACCCTCGGCGAGGGCATCGCCGAGATCCCCGGCAACTGCTTTGCAGACTGCGTCTCCCTCGAGAGCATCGCCATCCCCGACTCGGTGACCGAGACGGGCTCCAACTCTTTCAGCGGCTGCACGTCGCTCACGCAGCTGACCTTCGGCGAAAACAGCGCCCTCACCGTCCTGCGCGGCGTCTCCGGAACGGGGCTCGCTTCGCTCACCATCCCCGCGTCCGTCACGGAGATCAACGGCTGCACGAGCAACTATTACCTCATCGAGATCGTCAACCGCAGCGCGATCGAGCTTGTTTCCGGCAGCTCGGAAAACGGCAGCATCGCACAATATGCAGAAAATATCGTCAAAGAAGACCCCGCGAGCGGCTTTGTGACGACGGGAGAGTACACCCTCTACCGCGACGGCAGCGCCGCGGGCGAAGGTTGGTATGTGGTTGGCTATAACGGCAGCACGGAGGGCGAACTCACCCTTCCCGCGTCCTTCGACGTCGGCGGCGCGCAGGTGACGGCGTACGGCATCCACAGCCGCGTATTCTACGGCGCTGCCTTCACCACCGTCACCGTCCCCGCGTCCGTCACCGAGATCGGCGCATACGCCTTTGCGAACTGTGCGTCGCTCGCGTCCGTCACCTTTGCAGAGGGCTCCGCGCTCACATCCCTCGGCCGTGACGCCTTCGCAAACTGCACGGCGCTGACCGCGCTCGAGCTGCCCGCATCCCTCACCGAGATCGGCTCTAACGCCTTCTCGGGCTGCTACCGCCTCACCTCCGTGGAGCTTGGCGGCGCGCAGAGCATCGGCGAGAGCGCCTTCCAAAACTGCCGCGCCCTCAAGACGCTCACCATCCCCGCGAGCGTCACCTCCATTGCGTCCAACAGCTTTTCCGGCTGCACATTCGCCGAGGTCGTCAACCTCGCGGGCGAAATCGAAAACCTCCCCGCCGCGTACAGCACCGTGACGAACGGCGCAGACAGCCGCCTCGTCACCGAGGGCGACTACACCTTCCTCTATGTGCCCGCCGCAGGGGAGGCCGCCGCGCAGGCGTACCTCGTCTCCTACAACGGCAGCTCGAACATGGTCACGCTGCCCGCGTCGTTCACGGCGGACGGACAGCAGGTATCTTCGTACGAGATCATGGCGGGCGCTTTCGCGGGCGCAAAGCTGACCAGCGTCACCGTTCCCGCGGCAGTCACCGCGGTCGGCGACTATGCCTTCTACGGCAGCGACGTCCTGAAGATCACCTTCGACGACCCCTCTGCGTGCAAGCGCCTCGGCGAATACAGCTTCGCCGGCTCCACGCTCATGTTCTTCAATTCCGATGCTGCGATGGCGCTCGACCTGACCGGCTTTGCCGAGGTGGGCGCATACGCCTTCAGCGAAACGACGCGGCTGCAAAGCGTCGTCCTCGCGGCGAGCGTCACGAGCGTCGGCGAGCGCGCCTTCTCCTCCTCCGCCGTCAAGGCGATCGAGTTTGCCGAGACGCGCACCGAAGCGCTCGCGCTTGCCGACTACGCCTTCGCGTATATGTACGACCTTGAAAGCATCGTCATCCCCGGATACGTCACCGAACTGCCCGCAAACCTGCTGCGCGGCTGCTCGAGTCTCGCCTCCGTCACGCTGGAAGAGGGGGTCGCGAAGATCAACAACTACGTATTCCGCGACTGCACGTCGCTGACCTCTCTCGTCATCCCCGCCTCGCTCACCGAAGGAACGAGCAGCGCGTTCGGCTATGCAGACATCGAGGCGTACTACTACGCGGGCACGGCCGAGCAGCTCGCAGCCTCTTCGCTGCCTACCGCGGTCAAAAACGGCGCCTATACCTATTCTGAAGAGGCGCCCATCAACGACGGCAGCTTCTGGCACTACGCCGAAGACGGCTCCGTCGCAGTCTGGCCGATGGTCTGATCGATCGGCAAAAACAGGGCGGGCTCCCGTGCGGGGGCCCGCCTTTCTGTCCGCGCCGCATCTTCTGCCGCAAAACCGGCAGCCCGCCCCGCGAAAAAAGATCTTCGCCCCGCAAAAACAGGTATTGCTTTTGCCGCGCGGGCGTGGTATAATGGGGCTGTCATCGAGAGGGGGGCGGCAGCCGCCCGCAAAACAGGAGGAGAATGATGCCCGACGCCTACAACCCGTTTCTCCCGAGCTGGGAGTACGTTCCCGACGGCGAGCCGCACGTATTCGGCGGCCGCGTCTACCTCTACGGCAGCCACGACCGCTTCAACGCCCGCGAGTTCTGCCGCAACGACTACGTCTGCTGGTCTGCGCCCGTCGACGACCTGTCCGCCTGGCGGTTCGAGGGGTATATCTGGAATAAGTGCGACGACCCCGACGGGCGGGGGTGGTACCTCTCGCAGATGGCCGCGCCCGACTGCGTGCGCGGCGCGGACGGGCGGTACTACCTCTATTATTTCAAAGGGAAGCGGGGCACCATCGACGTCGCCGTGTGCGACACGCCCGCCGGCAAGTACCGCTACTATGGCAAGGTGCGCCACGCGGGCGGCACGCCGCTCGGAAAGGGGAAGGAAGAGGGCTTTTACCAATTCGACCCCGGCGTCTTCCGCGACGACGACGGCAGGTTTTACCTCTACACCGGCTTCGGCGCGCGCGGGCGCAGCATCTTCACCGGCTTCCGCCCGCCCAACAAGTACGGCGCGATGGGCTGCGAGCTGGCCGAAGATATGCTGACCATCCGTTCTCCGCTGCACACCATCGCGCGCACCCGCCGCAATTCGCGCGGCACGGGGTTCGAGGGGCACGAGTTCTTCGAGGCCTCTTCCATGCGCAAGTTCGGCGGCCGCTACTACTTCATCTATTCCTCCGTCAACGGGCACGAGCTGTGCTACGCCATGTCGGATAGCCCCCTGGGCGAGTTCACCTACGGCGGCACCCTCGTCAGCATCGGCGACGTCGGCCTTTCGGACAAGCCGCGCAACTACCTCGGCAACACGCACGGCAGCATCGAGTGCATCGGCGGCAAGTACTACGTCTTTTATCACCGCCACACCAACGGGCACTGCTTCTCCCGCCAGGCGTGCGCCGAGGAGATCCATATGCGGGAAGACGGCACCTTTGCCCAGGCGGAGGTCACCTCCTGCGGGCTCAACGGCGGCCCGCTCGCGGCGCGGGGGCGGTGCGAGGCGCGCGTCGCCTGCCACCTCTTTTCCAAAAAGGGCGTCCGCTTTTACACCTTTTTGCACACCGGCGGCTGCCACCCGTACTTTACGCAGAGCGGCAAAGACAGGGAGTGCGACCCCGACCAATACATCGCCAATTTCTGCGACGGCGCCACGGCGGGCTTCAAGTACTTCCGCTTTGCGGGTAACGCGCGCATCGGCGTCACCGTCTGCGGGCGGGCGCGCGGCGTGATGCGCGTGCGCGACGGGCTGCACGGGCGCGAGGTCGCCGCCATCCCCATTTCGCCCTGCCGTCGGCGCACGCAGTTTTTTGCGCCGCTGCACATCGAAGACGGCGTAAAGCCGCTGTATTTTACCTTTTGCGGAAAGGGAAGGCTGGACTTTATCGACATCCTCTTTGACTGAGCGGCGGCGCGGAGCGCCGCCGCACCGCGCTCTCCGCATGATGCGCGCCGCGCCCTCTATATAATGCTCTCTATATAATAAGGAAAGCGGCCGCCGCGTCTGCGGCGGCCGCGCGGCTGCAGAAAGGGCGCGCCGCAAAAGCGGCGCGCCCCCCGCGGCGCATTTTTGGAACGGAAAAAAGCGGCGCCCCGCTCGGAGACGCCGCCGCGTTTGCCATTCGGCCTTCGGCGTAAACTTATGCGCGCTCGACTTTGTCGCTCTTGAGGCAGCGGGCGCAGACGTAGGCGGCCTGCACTTTGCCGTCTTTGACGATCTTCACCTTCTGCACGTTGGCTTTGAAAGTTCTTCTCGTCTTGCGGTTGCTGTGGCTCACGTTGTTGCCGGAATTCTGGCCCTTATTGCATACACTGCATACTCTCGACATATTTTTACACCTCCGGGGTCGTAATCGGGTACAGGAACGCGCCGCGTTCCGCTCAAAACAAGCATGGATACTATATCAAAATTTATAGAAAAAAGCAATCGATTTTGCCTCGCTTTCCGCAAAAAATCGCGAAAAACAAAAAAATCGCGAACGAAGTGAAAATTTCCCTTGCCAAATGCGGCAAAATGGTATAGAATATGTGTGATACGGGAGACAGCTTTTTATGTCAGTAAATACGAGTAATGCCTACGGCAAAATTACAATTTCGGATATCGCGATCGCAAAGGTCGCTTCTCTGGCGGCGATGGAGTGTTACGGCATCGTCGAAACCGTTTCGCGCCGTTTTACCGACAGCCTGAGCGAGCTTTTCAAAAAAGATTCACACGGCAAGGGGGTCAAGGTCATCACCGACGGAGACCGCATCTTCATCGACGTGTACGTCATCATCAAATTCGGCGTATCCATCAATGCCGTCGCGGAGTCGCTCAAAGAGAGCGTCAAGTACCGGGTAGAAAAGTTCACGGGCATGATCGTCGACACGGTCAATGTCAATATCGTCGGCGTCAAGCTCTGATCCCGGCCCGTTTTCGTCAAAGAAGGAGAAACCAATGCCTAAAACCATCGGCGGCACCGAATTCCGTAAGATGATCGTATCGGGTGCCAAAGTGCTGGAAAACAATCGCGCGAAGGTCGACTCGCTCAACGTGTTCCCCGTGCCGGACGGCGACACGGGCACGAATATGTCGCTGACCATCCAATCGGCGGTCAAAGAGCTGTCTTTGTGCGCGTCCAACCGCCTGGGCGAGCTGTGCGACGCCGTCTCGAAGGGCGCGCTCAAGGGCGCGCGCGGCAATTCGGGCGTCATCCTCTCGCAGCTCTTCCGCGGCATCTGCGCGGGCATCAAAAACACAGACCCGATCACCATCAAGGCCTTCGCCAAGGCGATGGAAAACGGCACCAAGGTCGCCTATTCCGCCGTCTCCAAGCCCAAAGAGGGCACCATGCTCACCGTCGCGCGCATGATGAGCGAGTTCGCAAAGCAGGCCGCGCCCAAGTATCGCGACTTTGCCGACTTCCTCGCCGCCGTCATCCAAAAGGGGGAGGAGGCGCTGCAAAAGACGCCCGAAATGCTCCCCGTCCTCAAAAAGGCGGGCGTGGTCGACTCGGGCGGCATGGGTCTTTTGTGCATCTACCGCGGCTTCCTCGCCGTGCTCAACGGCGAAGAGGTGGCAGAAGAATATACCCTGCCCGAGGCGCAGAAGTCTGAAGAGGACGTATTCGGCGACAATTCCGACGTCATCAACCTCGACCTGGGCGAGATTGAATTTGCCTACTGCACCGAGTTTTTCATCATCAACCTCAAAAAGTCGACGACGCTCGCCGACATCGACCGTTTGAAGGAGAAGCTGCTCGCCATCGGCGACTGCGTCATCTGCATCGGCGACCTCGAGCTGGTCAAAGTGCACGTGCACACCAACACCCCCGGCCTCGCGCTGCAATATGCCGTCGAGCTGGGCGAGTTGGACCGCGTCAAGATCGAAAATATGCTCGAGCAGAACCGCGCCCTGCGCGCCAAGCGCGAGGCGGAAAAGAAGGAGATGGGCATGCTCGCCATCTGTGCGGGGCAGGGCCTGGCGGATATCTTCAAAGATCTGCTCGTCGACCGCGTCATCGAGGGCGGCCAGACGATGAACCCGAGCGCCAGCGACATCGCCGAGGCGGTGCAAAAGATCAACGCCGAACACGTATTCGTATTCCCCAACAACAAAAACATCATCCTGGCGGCGGAGCAGGCCAAGGCGCTGGTCGAAAACCGCACCATCCACGTCATCCCCACCAAAAACGTGCCGCAGGGCTTTGCGGCGGCGCTCGCCTTCAACCCCGAAACGAGCGCGGAGGAGAACAAGACGGACATGATCCACGCCATCGACAACGTGCGCGCGGGGCAGGTGACCTACGCGGTGCGCTCGACGGACGTCAACGGCTTCCGCCTCAAAGAGGGGGACATCATCGGTCTGGACGACAAAAAGATCCTCGCCAAGGGCGACGACGTCGAAAGCACGCTGCTCTCCCTCGTCGCGCGGCTCAAAGACGGCGCGCACGAGATCATCACACTCTATTACGGGCAAGACGTCAGCGAGGAGGACGCCGAGGCGCTCGCCGGCAAGCTCGCCGAGCAGTACCCCGACTGCGACGTCGACTTCCACTTCGGCGGCCAGCCCATCTATTACTATATCGTATCGCTCGAATGATCGCGCGGCGGGGCCATCCCGCCGCTTTCTGTTTTATCGCCCGTGCGGGCGGGAGGGAAGAGCTTGCAACTCAAAGAACTGCGCGGCATCTCCGAAAAGCGTGAAAAGGACCTCAACAAACTGAATATCTTCACCGCGGAGGACCTCGTCCGCCACTTTCCGCGCGCCTACCTCGACCTGACGCAACAGGCAAAGCTGTCCGACTGTTACCACAACGACGTCGCGCTCATCGCCTGCCGCGTCATCTCGCCGCCGCAGGCGGTGTACGCGGGGCGGCGGCCCTTCGTCAAGGTGTGGTGCGAGCAGGCGGGCGAGCGCTTTTCCGCCCTCTGGTTCAACGCGCCGTATGTAAAGAACAACCTGCACGCGGGCGAGGAGTACCTCTTTTACGGGCGGGTCAGCAACCGTTGGGGCACGGGCGCCCCGTCCATGATCAACCCCTCCTTCGAGCCGCGCGGCAAGAACGTGCGTTTGAAGGGCATCGTGCCCGTGTACGGGCTCAAGGGCACGCTCACCCAGCGCGCCGTGCGCGACGCCGTGCGCGACGCGCTGCCCGCCTGCGCGCCATCTTCCGCCCTCCCGCCCTCCCTCGCCCGCAGGTACGGCCTCATGCCGCTGGGGGAGGCGTACCGCCGCATCCACGCGCCCGAAACGCAGGAGGATATCGCCGCCGCGTCCGAGCGCATCGCGCTCGAGGAGTACTTTCTGCTCATCACCGCCTTCCGCTGCAGCAAGGGGGGCAAGGAGGAGGCGCGCGCCTTCCGCTATTCATGTACGAAGGAGGACATGGCAGCCTTCATCTCCCGCTTCCCCTTCCCCTTCACCGACGGGCAGAACAAGGCGGTCGCCGATATTTTGGCGGACTGCGCCGGGCCGCACCGCATGAACAGGCTGCTGCAGGGAGACGTCGGCTGCGGCAAGACGGCCGTCGCGCTGTGCGGCGTGTACATGGCCGCAAAGAGCGGCTATCAGGCGGCGATGATCGCGCCCACCGAGGTGCTCGCCGCGCAGAACTTCGCCCTCGTCCGCCGGTATATGCCCGAAATGCGCGTCGCCTTCCTCGCAGGTTCCACCCCCGCCAAGGAAAAGCGCGAGATCAAGCGCGCGCTCGCCGCGGGGGAGATCGACGTCGCCGTCGGCACGCACGCCCTGCTGCAGGCGGACGTGCAGCCCAAGGCGCTCGCCTTCTGCGTCTGCGACGAGCAGCACCGCTTCGGCGTCGCCCAGCGCAGCGCGCTGGGCGAAAAGGGGTCGGGCGCGGATATGCTCGTCATGTCGGCGACGCCCATCCCGCGCACCCTCTCGCTCATCTTCTACGGCGACCTCGATATCTCCGAGATCCGCGACAAGCCCAAGGCGCGCGCGCCCGTCGTCACGGCGGTCATCCCCCGCCATAAATACGACGACATGCTCGAATACATCGCCGCCGAGGCAAAAAAGGGCAACCAGAGCTACTTCGTCTGCCCCAAGATCGAGGGGGACGAGGAGGGCTCGCTCATGAGCGTGACCGAGCTGTTCGATACCCTCAAAAACCGCCTGCCCGGCGTGCGCTTCGCCCTGCTGCACGGCAAAATGAAGGACAAGGAGAAGGCGGAGGTCATGGCGGCCTTCAAGGCAAAGCAGTACGACTGCCTCGTGTCGACCACCGTCATCGAGGTGGGCGTCGACGTGCCCGACGCGACCATCATGGTCATCTACAACGCCGAGCGCTTCGGCCTCTCGCAGCTGCACCAGCTGCGCGGGCGGGTCGGGCGCGGGGACAAAAAGAGCTACTGCTTCCTGCTGCCCGGCGCCGATTCGCCCGAGGCGCGCGAGCGGCTCGCCGCCATCCGCGCGAGTTCGGACGGCTTCGCCATCGCCGAAAAGGACCTCGAACTGCGGGGCGGCGGCGACTTTTTCGGCACTCGCCAGAGCGGGCACGTCATCTCCGACATCAAAAATCTGCACTATCCCGCCTCCGTCATCTTTGAAGCGAAAAAGCTCGCCGACGAGGCGCTGCTGTGCGCAGACGCGGGCGACTTGCGCGCCCGCGCCCTGCAAAAGTTCGAAAGCCTGCAAAACGTCGTCTTGAACTGACTGCCCGCGGGCAGGGGCGGGCGGCGCGCCCAAATGCGGGCGGTGCGCCCAAATGCGGGCGGCGCGCCCGCCAAATATGCGTATTTTGTGCTAAATATGTGTGTCCGCCCGATTTTTGCGCTTTTTCCGCCGCAATTATTGACAGCGAGCGTGAAAACATGGTACAATATCTCTGTGCGGAAATGACAAAACGCGCGCGCGGGCCGCACCCGCCCGCCCTCCCGCACCGCCCGCCGCGGCGCGCCGCCGCGGGGCGAACAGAAAAGATACGGAGAACGACATGGAACACTTCAAATTGCCCGCGGGCGTGCGCGACGTGCTGCCCGAAGAGAGCGCCGCGCTGGACGAGGCGGAGGCGCTGCTGCGCGACAAGTTCGCGCGCGCCGGCTTCCGCCCGGTGCGCACCGCGGGCCTCGAATATTACGATACCTTCACCCAGATCCGCAGCCCCGTCGCCCAGGCGGCGATGTTCAAGATGACGGATAAGGACGGCAACCTGATCGTACTGCGGCCGGACATGACCCTCGCCTGCGCGCGCATCGCCGCCACCAAGATGAGCGATCCCGCCGCGCGGCTGAGCTATGTGTCCAATATCTACGACTTTTCGGGCGGCGGCAGTTCCGACCGCGAGGTCGCCCAGGCGGGCGTCGAGATCTTCGGCGAACAGGGCGCCGCGTCCGACGCCTACGCCGTCGCCTTCGCCGTCGAGTGCCTGCGCGCGCTCGGGTTGGAGGACTTCGTCGTCGACATCGGCCACGTCGGCTTTTACAAGGGCCTGCTCGAAGAGAGCGGGCTGAGCGGCGCCAAGGCGGAGGAGCTGCGCCGCTACATCAACGCCAAAGACGCCGTCAACACCGAGATCGCGCTGCGCGCGAGCGGCGCGCCCGCGCGCGTGCAGGCGGCCATCCTCGCCCTCCCTTCCCTCTTCGGCGGGGCGGAGGTGCTCGAGGCGGCGGAACAGCTCACCGACAACGCGCTCGCCCGCGCCTCCCTCGCCCACCTCAAGGCGGTGTACCGCTGCCTGTGCGAGGCGGGCGTCGAGCGCTACGTCTCCTTCGACCTCGGCACGGTCAAGAGCCTCGCCTACTACTCGGGCATGGTCTTTACCGGGCTCGCGGCGGGCGTGGGCGCGCCCGTGCTCTCGGGCGGGCGGTACGACGGCCTGTGCGCCCAATTCGGCCGCGACCTCTCCGCCGTCGGCTTCGCCATCGGCATGATGCGCGTTCTGCGCGCGCGCGGCGCAAAAAACAATGTGCGCGAGACGGGCGTCGTCAACGTCGCCCTCGCCAAGGGGCGGCTGGCCTCCGAGTGCGCCGATACCTTTATCCGCTGCGGCATCCGCGCCGAGGTGCTCAAAGAGGACACCCGCAAGCTCGTGCTCGAAACGCCGGATAAAAAGTTCCGCTTCTTCTTCGTCAAGCCTTCCGACGTGCCCACCTACGTCGAGTACGGCGTGGCGGATATCGGCATCGTCGGCAAAGATACGCTGCTCGAGGCGGACGCCGATCTGTACGAGATGCTCGACCTCGGCTTTGAAAAGTGCCGCCTGTGCCTTGCGGGCTTCCCCGAAAAGAAGGAGGAACTGAACAAGCCGCACCTGCGCGTCGCCACCAAATATGTACACACCGCGAAAAAGCTGTTCGCCTCCCGCGGGGAGGACGCAGAGATCATCCCGCTGCACGGCTCCATCGAGCTCGCGCCGCTCACCGGCCTGTCCGACGTCATCTTCGACATCGTGCAGTCGGGCGGCACGCTGCGCGCCAACGGGCTGGTCGTGCTCGATGAGGTGTTCGACATCTCCGCGCGGCTGATCGCGAACAAAGTCAGCTTAAAGACCAAGGCGGCCATCCTGCCGCTCATCCGTGAGATCGGAAAAATCGTCGGAGAATGATCGTATGAAATTGAAGTTATATGCAGACCGCGAAGCTGCCGCGGGCATCCTGCAGCGCCGCAAGGAGGACGACGCGGCCATCGCCGAAAGCGTCCGCTCCATCCTGCAAGACGTGCGCGAAGACGGCGACCGCGCCCTCTTCGTCTACAGCGAGCGGTTTGACGGCAGCGTGCTCGACCACAGCACCATGTTCGTCACCCGCGACGAGATCGGCCAGGCGTACGCCGCGCTCGACCCCGCCCTGCTCGCCTCTATCAAAAAGGCGGCGGCCAACGTGCTCGCCTACCACGAGCGCGACCCCATGCGCGACGACGTGCGCACCGAGGACGGCCGCACGACCGGCTACGTCGTGCGCCCCGTCGAGCGGGCGGGCATCTACGTGCCCGGCGGCACCGCGCCGCTGTTCAGCTCGGTATTGATGGGCGTGCTGCCCGCCAAGGCTGCGGGCGTGCCGCACATCTGGGTGGCGACCCCCGCCAAAAACGGCAAGGTGCACCCCGCCGTCATCGCGGCGGCGGATATCTGCGGCGCCGAAAAGATCCTCAAAGTGGGGGGTGCGCAGGCCGTCGCCGCCTTTGCCTACGGCACCGAGAGCGTCCCTAAAATGGACGTCATCGCCGGCCCGGGCAACATCTTCGTCACCCTCGCCAAAAAGGAAGTGTACGGGCAGGTGGGCATCGATATGCTCGCCGGGCCTTCGGAGATCCTCATCATCGCAGACAACAAGCAGGACCCCGCCTTTGTGGCGGCAGACGTGCTGTCGCAGGCGGAGCACGACGTGCGCGCCCGCGCGCTGCTGCTCACCGACGACGCCGGCTTTGCCGTGCGCGTGCAGGCGGAGGTGGAGGCGCAGCTCGAAAAGCTGACCCGCCGCGACATCGCCGCGCAGTCTTTGCAGGCGGCGGGCGGCATCATCCTCGTGCGCAGCATGGAGGAGGCGTGCGACCTCGCCAACGAGATCGCGCCCGAACACCTCGAGATCGCGACGGAAAACTGCGAGCAGCTGCTGCCGCGCATCCGCAACGCGGGCGCGGTGTTCCTCGGCAGCTGGACGAGCGAGCCGATCGGCGACTACTTCGCCGGCCCCGACCACACGCTGCCCACCGGCGGCACGGCGCGCTACTTCCAGGTGCTCAACCAGAACACCTTCCTGCGCAAGATGAGCGTCATCCGCTATACCAAAGAGGCTGTGCGCGCGGACGCGGCGGATATCATTCGCCTCGCCGAGGCGGAGGGGCTCACCGCCCACGCCAACGCGGTGCGCGTGCGCGCGGAGGAGAAATAGACCATGCGCCAGGGCGTCATCTCCCGCGACACGCGGGAAACGAAAATTTACCTCAAATTAGAGCTGGACGGGGAGGGCCTTTGCGCCGTCGATACGGGCGTCGGCTTCCTCAACCATATGCTCGAACTGTTCGCCGTACACGCGCGCGTCGACCTGACCGTGCGCTGCGAGGGGGACACCGACGTCGATTTCCACCACAGCGTCGAGGACGTGGGCATCTGCCTGGGGCAGGCCTTCCGCGCCGCGCTGGGGGATAAGCGGGGCATCGCCCGCTTTGCCGACCGCATCGTTCCCATGGACGACGTCGCCGCGCTCGTCGCGCTGGACATCGGCGGGCGGCCCTACCTCAATTTTGAAAAGAAGATGAACGGCAAGATGGGCGCCTTCGACGCGGAGCTCATCGAAGAATTTTTGCGCGCCTTCGCCTTCAACGCGGGCGTCAACCTCTACGTCGACCTGCTGCACGAGGGGAACCTGCACCACGAGGCGGAGGCCATCTTCAAGGCGCTCGCCAAATGCGTGCAAGACGCCGTGCGCGTGACGGGCGACGCCGTCCCTTCCTCCAAAGGGGTGCTGTGATGGTCGGCATCGTCGACTACGGCGCGGGCAACCTGCGCTCGGTGCAGAAGGCGCTCGAGGCGATCGGCGAGCGCGCGCTCATCTCGGGCAGCGCGGAGCAGCTGGACGGCTGCGACCGCCTCATTTTGCCCGGCGTCGGCTCCTTCGGCGCGGGCATGGCAGAGCTGCGCGCGCGGGGGCTGGACGGCTACATCTTGCGTCGCGTCAAGGATACAAAGCTGCTCGGCATCTGCCTCGGCATGCAGTTTTTGCTGGAAAAGAGCTATGAAGACGGCGAATGGAGCGGCCTCGGCCTCGTGCCCGGCAGGGTGGTGCGCTTTGCCGAGGGCAAGATCCCGCAGATCGGCTGGAACCGCGTCTTCCGCCTGCGCACGCCGCTGTTTGCGGGCATCGCGGAGGATACCCGCTTCTACTTCGTTCACAGTTACCGCGCCGACTGCGCGGAAGAGTACGCCGCCGCCATGACAGACTACTACGTCGATTATCCGTCCGCCGTATGGGCGGGCAACGCCTACGGCGTGCAGTTCCACCCCGAAAAGAGCGGGGCGGCGGGGCTGCGCCTGCTGCAAAACTTCTGCCGCCTGTAAGGGGGCTCAATCCGTCTGTATCGTGCGCCGCGAGGGGGTCGGCGCGCGGTCAAAAAATATAGCCGCCGAGCGCGGCGTGCGGAAAAACCGCCAAAGGAGAAATATCTATGATTCTGTTTCCTGCGATCGATATTCTGAACGGCAAGGCGGTCCGCCTGTACAGGGGGGATAAAAACGCGGTCACCGAATACGGCGACCCCATCGAATTTGCCGAAAAGTGGGTGGAAGCGGGCGCCGAATGGCTGCACGTCGTCGACCTCGCCGGTGCCTTTTCGGGCGAGAGCGGCATCGACGCCATCCTGACCGAGATCAAAAAGCGCTTCAACGTGCGCGTGCAGAGCGGCGGAGGCCTGCGCCGCATCGTCGACATCCGCCGCCGCCTCGACGCGGGCGCAGACCGCGTCGTGCTGGGCACGATGGCGGCGCTGCACCCCGACGACTTCGCTCTCGCCACCTTCCAATTCCCCGAAAAGATCGTCGCCGGCATCGACGCGAAGGACGGCCGCTTCGCCGTGCAGGGCTGGACGATGACCACCGACATCTCCGCCGTCGACTTCGGCAAAAAGTGCCGCCGCATGGGCATCCGCTGCGCCCTCTTCACCGACATCGAAAAAGACGGCGCGATGGACGGCGCCAACGTCGAGGCGACGGTGCATATGCAGGAGGAGACGGGGCTGAATATCATCGCCAGCGGCGGTATCGCCTCGGAGGCGGACCTCTCCGCCCTGCAAGCTCGCGGCGTGTACGGCGCGGTGCTGGGCAAGTCCATCTACGAGGGCGCGATCGACCTCAAACAGGCGATCGCAGACTACGGCGACAAGGCATAACACAGCAGACGAGTGCGCCGCGCGGCAGCGCGGCGCAATAAGGAGGAGCAAGTGCTCGCAAAGCGCATCATTCCCTGCCTGGATATCGACCGCGGCAGGGTCGTCAAGGGCGTCAACTTCGTCAACCTCATCGACGCCGGCGACCCCGTCGAGATCGCCAAGGCGTACGACAAGATCGGCGCGGACGAGATCGTCTTTTTGGACATCACCGCGTCCAGCGACGGGCGGGAGACCGCCGTCGATATCCTCAGCCGCGCCAGCGAGCAGGTATTCATCCCGCTCACCGTCGGCGGCGGCATCCGCTCGTGCGACGATTTCCGCCGCCTGCTCGCCGCGGGCGCGGACAAGATCGCCGTCAACTCGGCGGCCATCCGCGACCCCTCCCTCATCGGCGAGGCGGCGCGCCGCTTCGGCTCGCAGTGCGTGGTGCTGGCGGTAGACGCCAAGCGCAACGGCAGCGGCGGCTGGGACGTGTACCTCAACGGCGGGCGGGTCAACACCGGGCTTGACGCGATCGAGTGGATCCGCCGCGCCGTAGGCCTGGGCGCGGGCGAGGTGCTGCTCACCAGCATGGACCGCGACGGCACCAAGGCGGGCTACGACATCGAGCTCACCCGCCGTGCGGCGGACGCCGTCAACGTGCCCGTCATCGCCTCGGGCGGGGCGGGCTGCATGCAAGACTTCGCCGACGTGCTCACCGCGGGCGGCGCAGACGCCGCGCTCGCGGCCTCCCTCTTCCATTTCGGCGAGATCGAGATGAAGGACCTGAAAGACTATCTTGCGGGGCAAGGCATCCCCGTGCGGAGGATCTGACCATGGAACAACTCAAATTTGACGACCGCGGGCTTGTCTGCGCCATCGCGCAGGACTACGAGAGCGGCGAGGTGCTCATGCAGGCGTACATGAACGAGGAGGCCTACCGCCTCACGCTGGAGACGGGCTACGCCCACTATTGGAGCCGCTCGCGGCAGAAGTTGTGGAAAAAAGGGGAGGAGAGCGGGCATCTGCAAAAGGTGCGCGGCGTGTTCCTCGACTGCGACCGCGACTGCGTCCTCTTGAAGGTGGAGCAGACGGGCGCCGCCTGCCACACCGGCAACTATTCCTGCTTCTACACCCCCGTCAAAGAGTGCGGCATGGGGGTGGAGATGCTCGGCGCGCTGCAGCGCATCGTCGAGGACCGCCGCGACCACCCCGCCGAGGGCAGCTACACCACCTACCTCTTTGAAAAGGGGGTGGACAAGATCGCCAAAAAGGCGGGCGAAGAGGCGGTCGAGCTAGTCATCGCCGCCAAGGGCGGCGACAAGGAGGAGATCGTGGGCGAGTGCGCCGACCTCTTCTACCACACCCTCGTGCTGCTCGCCGACGCGGGCGTCAAGCTGTCCGACGTCTGCACCGAGCTCAAAGAGCGGCACTGACAGAATTTCCCGCGCTTTGCGGGCGCGCCCCCTGCACATACTGTGTGCGGAGGGATGCGATGTCACGGTTCATCAAAGACGAAGACACGGCGGAGATCGCGTGGAAGCTGTTCCGCCGCACGGGCAGCTTATCCTATTATATGCTGTACCGTCAACTGAAAAAATAGCGTTGGGGAAGGGGCGGCTTGCGCCCCTTCCGCCTTTTCGCCCGCGCGGGACGCGCCCGCGCGGCGCGCTCGCGGCCGGCGGGGGCGTTTTTTCGGCACAGGCCGCGCGAAGGCGCGGAGGAGGAGTATAATGGAGATCAAAGTAGACGCGCTCGTGCTGCGCACCGCAGACTACGGCGAAAGCGACCGCATGCTCACCCTGTTCACCCTGCAGCGGGGCAAGCTGTCCGCCGCATGCAAAGGGGTGCGCAAGGCGGGCGCAAAGCTGCGCTTCGCGGCGCAGCCCTTCTGCTTCGCCGAGTACGTGCTCGCCGTGCGCGGCGAGCGGGCGACCGTCATCTCCGCCGCCAATACAGACGGCTTCTACGGCCTGCGCGGCAGCGTCGAAAAGCTGTACGCCGCCGCCTCCCTCGCCGGCATCTGCGACGCGCTGCTCTACGACGGCATCGTCAACGAGGCGCTCTTCCTCTACGCGGTGGACGCGCTGCGCACCATGTGCGAGGGGGACGAGGCGGAGGCGCTCATCGCCTTCATCCTGCGCGCGCTCGAGCTTTCGGGCTACAAGGCAGACTTCACCGCCTGCGCCGCCTGCGGCGCGCCCGTCGAGGGGCGGGCGTATTACGACGCGTCGGGCGGCGGCTTTTACTGCGCCGAGTGCGCGCGCGGCGCCGGGGTGAGCGAGGGCACGGTGCAGCTTTTGCGCAAGTGCGCGCAGCTTCCCTTTGAGCAAAGCAAGATCGCGCCCGATTCCCCCAAGCGCGCGCTCAAGCTGCTGTACGCAGGCCTCGTCGCCCGCGCCGAGGCGGATGTGCGCGCCCTGGGCGAGTACATAGACATCTTGTAGGCGTTCATTTTCCGTATCGGCCGCGCGGCGGGCCGAGCGTGGAGCGGGAAAAGGGAGCCGAATGCAAAAACATTGCAAAAAATTCCAAAAATATCGGCGTTTCACTTGAAATTTGCAGGAAAGTGTATTAAAATAGAAGCGTTGGAACAGACTAAAAATTCCGAAATCTTATCAGGAGGAACATTTTTCTATGGCAAAGAAGTATTGCTACCTCTTTACGGAGGGCAACGCGAAGATGCGCGAGCTGCTCGGCGGTAAGGGCGCGAACCTCGCGGAAATGACCAACATCGGTCTTCCCGTTCCGCAGGGCTTCACCATCTCCACCGAGGCCTGCACGCAGTATTACGAGGACGGTCGCCAGATCAACTCCGAGATCCAGGCAGAGATCATGGAGTACATCGACAAGATGGAAAAGGTCTGCGGCAAAAAGTTCGGCGACAAGGAAAACCCCCTGCTCGTCTCCGTCCGTTCGGGTGCGCGCGCTTCCATGCCGGGCATGATGGACACCATCCTCAACCTCGGCCTCAACGAAGAGGTCGTCGAGACCATCGCCGAAAAGTCGGGCAACGCACGTTGGGCATACGACTGCTATCGCCGCTTCATCCAGATGTATTCTGACGTCGTTATGGAAGTGGGCAAAAAATACTTTGAACAGCTCATCGATAAGATGAAGGAAGAGAAGGGCGTCACGCAGGACGTCGAACTGACCGCCGACGACCTCAAGACGCTCGCCGAGCAGTTCAAAGCGGAGTACAAGGCGAAGATCGGTTCCGACTTCCCCTCCGACCCGAAGGAACAGCTCTTCGGCGCGATCAAGGCGGTCTTCCGCTCTTGGGACAACCCCCGCGCGAACGTCTACCGCATGGACCACGACATCCCGTACAGCTGGGGCACCGCGGTCAACGTGCAGATGATGGCGTTCGGCAACATGGGCGACAACTGCGGCACGGGCGTCGCGTTCACGCGTAACCCCGCCACCGGCGAAAAGGGCCTGATGGGCGAGTTCCTCACCAACGCCCAGGGCGAAGACGTCGTCGCCGGCGTCCGCACCCCGATGCCCATCTCCAAAATGGCAGACATCTTCCCCGAAGTGTACGAGCAGTTCCAGGAAGTTTGCAAGATCCTCGAAAACCACTACCGCGACATGCAGGACATGGAGTTCACCGTCGAAAACGGCAAACTCTATATGCTGCAGACGCGCAACGGCAAGCGCACCGCCGCCGCCGCCATCAAGATCGCCTGCGACCTCATCGACGAGGGCATGATCACCGAAAAAGAGGCGCTCATGCAGATCGACGCCAAGTCGCTCGATATGCTGCTGCACCCGCAGTTCGACCCCAACGCTTTGAAGGCCGCGGATAAGAACAACGTCGTCGGCAAGGGCATCGCGGCTTCCCCGGGCGCTGCCGCCGGCAAGATCGTCTTCACCGCAGAAGACGCCGTCGAAAAGGGCAAAAAGGGCGAAAAGGTCGTCCTCGTCCGCCTCGAGACCTCCCCGGAGGACATCGAGGGCATGAAGTATGCGCAGGGCATCCTGACCGTCCGCGGCGGCCAGACCTCCCACGCGGCAGTCGTCGCGCGCGGCATGGGCACTTGCTGCGTCTCCGGCTGCGGCGACATCAAGATGGACGAGGAGAACAAGCAGTTCACCCTCGCCGGCAAAGTGTACCACGAGGGCGACGGCATCTCCCTCGACGGCTCCACCGGCAACATCTACGACTGCCTCATCCCGACCGTCCCCGCAGACCCCAACAGCGGTTACTTCGGCCGCATCATGGAGTTGGCCGACAAGTATAAGGCGCTCGGCGTCCGCACCAACGCGGACACCCCGAAGGACGCCAAGCAGGCCGCCGCATTCGGCGCGCAGGGCATCGGCCTGTGCCGCACCGAGCATATGTTCTTCGGCGAGGGCCGCATCGACGCGTTCCGCGAGATGATCTGCTCCGAGACCGTCGAAGAGCGCGAGGCCGCACTCGCCAAGATCGAGCCCATGCAGCAGTCCGACTTTGAAGGCCTGTTCGAGGCGCTGGGCGGCTATCCCGTCACCATCCGCTTCCTCGACCCGCCTCTGCACGAGTTCGTCCCGACCGAAGAGGCCGACATCGAGGCGCTCGCCAAGGCGCAGAACAAGTCCGTCGCGCAGATCAAGCAGATCATCTCCGACCTGCACGAGTTCAACCCGATGATGGGTCACCGCGGCTGCCGTCTGTGCGTCACCTATCCCGAGATCGCCGTCATGCAGACCAACGCCGTCATCAAGGCCGCGCTCGCCGTCAAAGGCCGTCATCCCGATTGGAACATCGTTCCCGAGATCATGATCCCGCTCACCGGCGAAGTCAAAGAGATGAAGTTCGTCAAGGATATCGTCGTCAAGACGGCAGACGAAGTCATCGCGGCGTCCGATACCGAGCTCAAGTATGAGGTCGGCACCATGATCGAGATCCCGCGCGCCGCGCTCACCGCCGACGAAATCGCCAAAGAGGCCGAGTTCTTCTGCTTCGGCACCAACGACCTCACCCAGATGACCTTCGGCTTCTCGCGTGACGACGCCGGCAAGTTCCTGCCCGCCTACTACAATAACAAGATCTACGAGTCCGATCCGTTCTCCCGTCTCGACACGGTCGGCGTCGGCAAACTCATGAAGATGGCCGTCCAGCTCGGCCGCGCCACCCGCCCGACGCTGCACTGCGGCATCTGCGGCGAACACGGCGGCGACCCTTCGTCCATCGAGTTCTGCCACGAGATCGGCCTCGACTACGTCTCCTGCTCGCCCTTCCGCGTCCCCATCGCGCGTCTCTCGGCAGCGCAGGCGAATATCCGCAACCCCCGCGCGTAAGTTTGCGCATATAGCCTGAAATTTGCAGAGCCTGCCCCAAAACGGGGCGGGCCCTGTTTTTTTGCGCCGAACGGGCATTTGTGCCGGGCGAGGGGCTTGATTCAGCGCGGGAGTTTTGCTATAATGGTTCTATCGAATATAGAAGGGCAGGTATGTGTCGATGCGGAAAACCTCGATACGATTTTTTGAAGATATACCCGTGCGCGCCGTTTGGGAGGAAGCAACTTCCAAATGGTGGTTTTGCGCCGCCGACATCGCCGAAGCTCTCACAAAAAGCAAAAATCCGAGGGTGTATTGGGCGACGATCAAACGCAGGAATCCTCAGTTGATTGCAATTTGCAAACAACTCAAACTGACTGCGCGGGATGGAAAAAAATATATAACCGACGTCGTGGACGAAGAAGGAGTCAACGCCGTCATCGCCATCATTCCGAGCAAAAAGACGCTCGTGTTCGACAAGTGGCTCAAGGGGATGGCAACGTCGATCGACGAAAAGAGCAAGCAAAAGGCATATGAGCTTTTTGAAAGCGGCCTTATCAACGACATTGAAGTGGGTACGGTAAAGGGTTTGCAGCAAATCCATTCCTATATCTTCGGCGGGCTGTATGACTTTGCGGGCAAAATACGCGGCATGAACATAGCAAAGGGCGGGTTTGCATTTGCACCTGCAATGTACCTCAGAGAAAGCCTCGCGCTCATCGAAAAAATGCCCGAAGATACGATCGAAAATATCGTCAAAAAGTATGTGGAGATGAACGTCTCCCATCCTTTTATGGAGGGCAACGGCAGGGCTGCAAGGATATGGCTCGATTTGATTTTGAAAAGCAATCTGCAAACCTGCACCGATTGGAGTAAGATAAACAAGCGCGAATATCTCGAGGCAATGAAAGAAAGTCCTGTCGATGCGTTGCATATTTTTGAACTTATCAAAGACGCCCAGACTCCGCAAATCGACGATCGCGAGATCTTTATGAAGGGTATAGACTATTCATATTATTACGAACAGATCGACGAGTAGGCGATAAGAAAGGTTAATGTTTCAAAGGTGGTATTTTTCTCTTGAAAAGTGGTATTTTGCAGCGATTTACGTCCGACCCTGAACCTGCTATATCGGCGCAGGCGGATCGCGCGCCGGCCGCTTCCGCGCTGCGATCTTGCCGCCGCGCGTCAAAGGCGGGCGGCGGGGAGGCGGCGGGCGCAAAAGTTTGCCGTTTTCCTTTACTTTTGGCGCAAAATGCGGTATAATCGAATAAAAAGGGGAGGAGCCGTTGTATGAGCGTCCGCCGTATCCGCGAATCGGAAGAAATGTATTTGGAGACCATCCTGCTCCTGCACCGCGAGCGCGCCAACGTGCGCGCCGTCGACGTGTGCGAGCAGCTCGATTTCGTCAAGTCGAGCGTGTCGCGCGGCGTGCACCTGCTGCAAAAGAAGGGGTATATCGAAATCGACCCCGCAACCGGCAACATCACCTTCACAGAGGCCGGCCGCCGCAAGGCGGAGGGGGTGTACGAGCGCCATCTCGTCATCAAACAAGTGCTGCTCCGCCTGGGCGCCGGGGAGGAGACGGCCGAAACGGACGCCTGCCGCATCGAGCACGTCATCTCGGACGACCTCTTGGGCGTATTCAAGCGCTACCTCTCCAAAGAGGAGGCATAGCGCCTTTTTTCAAAAACATCACGGAAAACATCCCGGAAAATACCCGGCCCCTCCGCCGCAGGCGGAGGGGCCTTTATCGTCGTCGCGGCGGCGGATCATTATCGCGGCGGGTTTCTGTCGCCCGATCGCGGGGCAGAATGTGCGGCCGGGCGGCCCTGCCCGATCGATTTGGATCGGATAAGGTTTCTATAAATATTTGTGATGGTGCGGTGTCGAAAAGTGGCGAGAATTTTGAAAAAAACGATTGACAACCGCAGCGTTTTGATATTATTATATATTTGATAGTGTTTTGCAGGCGGCGGTTCTTTTGCCGGTTTGCGTGCAGAAAAGCGCCGCGTCCCGCACACAGCGTCGCGATGCGGGGGTTTTGAAAATATTTCATGCACGGAGGTTATTATGTCTAAGATCAAGAACGATTGGCCGACCGAGAATAAAATGGCGCAGTTTTATCGCCGTATGCTCTCGAACGCGGCGCACAAGAGCGCGCTCAACGCTGCCGAATTTGAAAAGCGCGGCATCCCTTATGAGGATGTGTACCGCACCACTTCGCGGCAGATGGCCAAGCAGACGGCAGCCGGGTTCCTTTCAAAGATGGAAGACAAGCAAGACCTCCGCCAGCTCGGCGCGCAGATGACCGTCGAGCTCGGCAAAGAGGCCTTCGGCATGGAGATCAAAGAGATGTCGAAGGACTGCTTCGCGATGGATATGCACTATTGCCCGCATCTGAAGGGCTGGCAGGATATGGGCATGTCTGACGAGATGTGCGCAAAGCTGTGCGACCTTGCGATGGAAGGCGACTACGCGATGGCCAAAGAGATGGGCTTCGATTTTGAAAATTCGATGCGCCTTGCCAACGGCGATCCCGTCTGCCGCGTGGTGTACCGCGTCCGCAAAGAAAACGCCGCAGAGGAAAAGAAAGATTGACGCGCGGCCCCGCGCTGCGGGGCGAGCAGGAGTGATTTACCCGTGGTTAAGTATATTATCAAGCGAATCATCACGATCATCCTGATCTTTTTCGGGCTGACGCTGGTCATCTATCTGCTGCTGTCCTGCGTGCCCGGCGGCAACGCCGCCGAGCGCGAGATCCAGACGCTCATCAGCGGCGGAACGATGCCTTCCGACGAACAGATACAGGCGATCTATGCCAAATACGGGCTGGATAAAAATGTATTTATGCAATACATAGCGTGGCTCGGCAATGTGTTCACCGGCACATGGGGCAACACCTATTCCAACCTCAGCGTGACCGTGATCGAGGCGATCGGCAACAAGATCGGCCCCACGCTCATCCTGATGGGCTCCGGGCTGCTCATCGCCATCGTCTTCGGCGTCCTGCTCGGTACGCTCAGCGCGCTCAAGCCCAACGGCATCGCCGATACGTCTTGTACGGTGCTCACGTTTTTGGGGTCGTCTATTCCGGGATTTCTCATTTCGGTCGTGTGCGTATATGTGTTTTCCGTTCAGCTGGGTTGGCTGCCATCCGGGTACAGCCCTGCCAAGCCTTACTTTGCCTGCCTGCTCATGCCCATGCTGATCGTCGCCTTTACGCATATCGGCGGGTTTATCAAACAGACGCGCGGCAGCGTGATGGACGTGATGAACGAAGAATATGTCAAGACGGCCAAGGCCAAGGGGCTCTCGTACCCGGTCGTGGTCGGCAAACATATGCTGCGCAACGCCGCGCTCCCGATCTGTGCGAATATCGCCCTCTCCGTTCCGACGTTGGTCGGCGGTTCGATCGTCATCGAGCGCATCTTTTCGTGGCCGGGGCTGGGCAATTATCTGGTGACCTGTCTTTTAAATAAAGATATACCGGTCGTGATGGGGATCGTATCCCTCATCATCATCGTCGTGCTCGTGGCGAACCTCGTGCTGGACCTGGTGTATGCCGCTCTGGATCCCGCGATCCGGGCGAGGAGGTGACAAATGGAACAAAACAAGCCCGGCCTCTGGCGCCGCATCACAGATTTTTTCCATTTCACCGAACCGGAAGGGCGCGCGCCCGCAGCCATCAAAAAGGGATTTTGGTACCGCTTCGTGCGCAATCCCAAGGCGATGATCGGCGGCATTTTTCTTGTCGTCGAGATCTTGCTCGTCGTGCTGCTGCCCCTCATTCAGGGTCTCGATCCGGACGCGATCGACATGGGCGCGCTCAATAAGTATCCCTCGTCCGACCATATTCTCGGGTTGACCGACTCGTATCAAGACGTCTACGCCCGCTTGGTTTACGGCGGGCAGACCTCCCTCATCGTCGGGCTGCTTTCCACGGTCATCGGCATGGTCATCGGCGTTCCGCTCGGGCTGATCGCCGGTTACTTCGGCGGAAAGGTGGATGCGGTGATCATGCGCACCTCCGAGATCTTTATCTCCTTCCCGTCGATGGTCCTCATGCTGCTGCTCGCGGTCATCTTCGGCAGCAACGTCTGGGTGGTCGCCGCGGTCATCGGCTTTCTCGGCTGGCCCAGCGTCACCAAACTCATCGAGGGCAGCGCGCTCTCCGTATCCAAAAAGGAATACATCGAGGCGGCGCGCACGCTCGGCAAGAGCAATACATCCATCCTGTTCCGCGATATTTTGCCCAACGTGATCACGCCGGTCCTCGTGACCGTTCCCTTCCGCGTGTCGGGCGCGATCATTGCGGAGGCTTCTCTCTCCTTCCTCGGGCTCGGCATGGAAAACTCGTGGGGCAAATCCATCAATTACGCGATGAGCCCCAACGTCATGATGACCGAACCGTGGATCTGGGTGCCGGCGACCGTCATGCTGTTCGTCACCGTCGTGGCGATCAACCTCCTCGGCGAAGGCATCCGCGACGTGGCGGATCCCAAATTGGGGAAGCGCTGAACGTTCCCCCGGGCTGCTTTTACCGATAAATTTATTCTGTTAAAGGAGTTACAATCATGAAAAAGTTGTTCACCGTGCTGCTGTCTCTGGCAATGCTGGCGATACCCGCCTCCCTGTTTGCGGGGTGCGGGCCTGCATCCGGCAGCGATACGATCGTCTTCGCGATCGGCTCCGATTGGGGATCTTTGGATCCTTATACGAGCACGAACTCGATGACCGGTCACTACCTCACCGTCGATAAGATCTACGACAAACTCGTGTACATCGACGAGGAGGGCAAGGTGTCTCCCCGCGCCGCCAAGAGCTGGACGCTCGCGGACGACGGGATGTCTTTGACCATTGCTTTGGACGAAAACGCGAAGTGGCATGACGGCGAGCCCGTCACCGCCGACGATTGGATCTGGACCATCGAATACATGGTCTCGCCCACCACCGCGCAGCACGGCTTCGGCAAATATCTGCGCGGCGTCGACCCCGAAACGGGCGTGGCGCTGCAATATGCGGAGGGCGCTGCGGAGGGTGAAGAGGCCGCCCTCGGCGCCGAAAAGGAAGGGGATCACACCCTCAAACTCACCTTCAACCAGGCGATCAACGACGTAAATCAGTGGTTCGTCAGCGCGACCACCACCGTGTGCGTGCTGCCCGAACACCTGCTTTCCGACAATGCGTTTGCAGATGTGATGAACGACAGCTTCTTCAGCCTGCCCGTCGGCAGCGGCCCGTGCATCGTCGAGTCGATCGAAGCGGGCAACAACATCGTTCTTCGCGCCAACGAGGCGTACCAGCTCGGCGCGCCCGGCTTTGACAAGCTGATCATCCAATACAGATCTTCGGATACATGGGTCCCCGGCATCGCGGCGGGAGATATCGACGTCTGCCAGAATACCCTTACCCCGATCGCCGTGAGCGGCTATGAAAACAACGGCAACGTGAAGATGCGCGCCCTCGGCGACACGGTAGACTCCGGCCTCAACCTGATGATCAACTGCAGTCAGGTCCCCCGCAAGATCCGCCAGGCGATCGACCGCTCCATTGATAAAGAGAGGATCGCCGACGTGCTGTTCGTGGGCAAGGCGGAGGCGTCTTACTCGCTGGTGCTTCCGGGCAACGAATACTATGCCGAAGGCATCGGCGGCAGAAATGTCGAACAGGCCAGGCAGCTGGTCGAAGAGGCCATCGGCGACGGCGTCTGGACGGCGGACAAGGTGCTCAATATCTATTATAACGGCACCAACAACGAGCCCGTCGCCAAACAGGTAGAGTCTGACCTCACGGCGATCGGCCTGAAGGTGAGCGTCAAGACGGGCGAAACGAACACGATCAACGCACAGATGTTCGCCGATACGCCCGGTTACGAGTGCCAGATCGTCAACCTCGGCACCACGGCCGAACTGCCGACCAAGCAGCTCGTCACCTTCCTCGAGGCGTACGACAGCTATTCGCACACGCACATCTTCAAGGCGGAGAGCAAGCCCGGGTTCGAGGCGGACTACAACACCTTCCTCGCCCTGTACGGCAAGATGACCTCCGCGACTGACCTCGCCGAGACGGTCAAAGCCTTCCAGGAATGGGAGTATGAAAACGTGCCGCAGAGCGAGCTGACCACCTATCAGACGGTCGAAGTCACGTCTGCGCGCGTGAGCGGCATCGATACGTTTGCCTCTTCTTACTACAACATGGCGACGTGGGAGTGGGCAGTCGTATAAAGTTTGCATGACACAGCAAGAGCCCGTATGCCGCGCGTTCTGCGCGGCATACGGTGAATTTGGAGGAGAACTTTGATGTTCGGCGAAGAATCGGTAGGCACAGCCGCAGGCGCACCCGCGCCGGTGCAGGAAAAAAACGTCCTCGAAGTCGAGGGGCTGCGCGTCGAATTTCTGATCAATAAGCGATATATCCCCGCCGTCGAGGACGTGAGCTTTCATATCCCCGAAGGAAAGACGCTCGGCATCGTGGGCGAGTCGGGCTGCGGCAAGTCGGTAACGGCAAATTCCATCATGGGCCTGCTGCCGCGGTACACGGGCCGCGTGGCGGCGGGCAGCATCCGCCTGCGCGGCGAGGACATGCTCAAAATGACGGAAAAGGAGCGCCGCGCGCATCGCGGCAAGACCGTTTCCATGATCTTTCAGGAGCCGATGACGTCGCTCAACCCCGTCTATACGGTGGGGTCGCAGATGATCGAGATGATCCGCGCGCATGACAAGTCGGTTTCAAAAAAGGAATGTGAGGCCCGCTGCATCGAAATGCTGCGCAAGGTCGGCATCCCCTCTCCGGAACAGCGCTTCCGCGAATACCCGCACCAGCTTTCGGGCGGTATGCGCCAGCGCGTCATGATCGCCATGGCGCTCCTGAACGACCCCGCGCTGCTCATCGCCGACGAGCCGACCACCGCGCTCGATGTGACTATTCAGGCACAGATCCTCGATATTTTTTCAGAACTCAAAAGGGATACCCATTCCGCGATCATGCTCATCACGCACGATATGGGCGTGGTGGCAGAGGTGGCGGACTATGTGATGATCATGTACGCCGGCAAAGTGTGCGAGTATAATACGGCGGAGGCCGTGTTCGATCGTCCGCTCCACCCGTACACGCAGGGGCTGCTCCGCTCTATCCCGCGGCGCGACCAAAATGTGGAAGAACTGTACACCATTCCGGGCAACGTGCCCACGCTCGAAGAGATGCCCGCCGGCTGCCGTTTTGCCACCCGCTGCGCATATGCGACGGAGCGCTGCCTGCGCGAGGCGCCGCCGCAGACGCCGTCGGGGGAGGGCTTCGTGTTTTGCTGGAAGTATGAGGAGTGACGTATGGCAGAGGTCTTGTATCAGATCCAAAATCTGAAGAAGTATTATGTCGCCAAAAAGAACTTTATGGGCAAAACCGTCAGCACGGTCAAGGGCTGCGACGACGTGAGTTTTGAACTCTTCCGCGGCGAAACGCTCGGCGTCGTCGGGGAATCGGGCTGCGGCAAATCTACGCTCGGGCGCACGCTCATCAAGCTGCAAGAGCCGACGGCCGGGCGGCTCGTGTTTGACGGCGAAGATATCACAAATTTCGGCACGGCGCAGATGCGCCATGTCCGCCGCAAGATGCAGATGGTCTTTCAGGATCCGTTTGCATCCCTCAATCCGCATTACAGCATCTTGTCTTTCGTGCGCGAGCCGCTCGACGTGTTCAAGATCGGCGACCCTGCCGACCGCGACCGCATGGCCCGCGAAATGCTCGAGTATGTGGGCATCCCGGCGTCGTATGTGCATCGCTACCCGCACGAGCTGTCGGGCGGGCAGCGTCAGCGCGTCGTCATCGCGCGCGCCATCATCGTCAATCCCGACCTCGTCGTCTGCGACGAGCCGGTCTCTGCGCTCGATGTGTCCGTGCGCGCGCAGGTCCTCAACCTCATGCGCAAGATCCAGCGGGAGAAGCAGATGACCTATCTGTTCATTTCGCACGACATCTCCGTCATCCGCTACTTGTCTGACCGCATCATGGTCATGTATCTGGGTAAAGTCGTCGAAATGGGTGCAAAAAACGACGTGCTCGATCACCCGCTGCATCCGTACACAAAGGTGCTGTTGTCCGCCATCCCCGTGCCGGACGTGCACGCCAAGCGCAGCCGCATCATTTTGGAAGGAGACGTCCCTTCCCCCGTCGATCCGCCGGCAGGCTGCCGCTTCTGTACCCGCTGTCCCTATGCGGAAGAGGCGTGCAGATCACAGCCGCAGACCCTCGCGGATGCGGGGAACGGCCACCTCGTCGCCTGCCGGAGATATAGCGAAGTATAGCGCCCCGTCAGTACAATATCCTGCCCCTCCGCCTGCGGCGGAGGGGCCTTTTGTCATTGGCGCGGGCGGGCGGAAGGTGCAAAAGTTTCGGGCGGGTTTTTAGCCGATTTCGATTGCCAAAGCCCGCCTCATCTGCTACAATGGTGCCGGAAAGGGGAGCGCCCCGGCCGCGGGCGGCAGGGGCGCGGTCTGCGGAGAACAGCCGCGGTCTGCGGAGAACGGTCGCGGGCTGCGGGGCGGCGTTCCCTTTCAAAGTCAAAAAACAGTTCAGAGGGAGGAACCTCATGCGCATTTTGGTCACCGGCGGGGCCGGGTTCATCGGCGGAAATTTCATACACTATATGCGCGCCGCGCACCCCGCGCACCGCATCGTCTGCCTCGACAAGCTCACCTATGCGGGCAACCTGTCTACGCTCGCGGGCGCGCTCGGGCAGGAGAATTTTCGCTTCGTGCGGGGGGATATTGCCGACGCCGCCTGCGTAGACGCCCTCTTTGCCGAAGAAAAGTTTGACGCCGTCGTCAACTTCGCCGCGGAGAGCCATGTCGACAGGAGCATCGCGCACCCGCATCTCTTCCTCGTCACCAACATCCTCGGCACGCAGACGCTGCTGGACGCCGTCAACCGCCACGGCGTCGGGCGCTTTCATCAGATCTCGACGGACGAGGTGTACGGCGATTTGCCCCTCGGCCGCCCCGACCTGCGGTTCACCGAGCAGTCTTTGCTGCGCCCGTCCAGCCCGTATGCGGCGAGCAAGGCCTCGGCCGACCTGCTTGCGCTGGCCTATTGCCGCACTTACGGCACGCCCGTGACTATTTCTCGCAGCTCCAACAATTACGGGCGGTACCAGCACCCCGAAAAGCTGATCCCGCACATGATCGCGTGCGCCCGCGCGGGCAGGCCGCTGCCCGTGTACGGCGACGGGCAAAACGTGCGCGATTGGTTGAGCGCGGAGGACCATTGCCGCGCCGTCGACCTGATCTTGCAGCGGGGGCGCGTCGGCGAGGTGTACAACGTGGGCGGCGGCTGCGAGGTCGCGAATATCGACGTCGTAAAGCGCATCCTGCACGAACTCGGCCGGCCGGAGAGCCTGATCTCGTTTGTGGAGGACAGAAAGGGTCACGACCGGCGGTACGCCGTCGACTTTTCCAAGCTGCGCGAAGAGCTGGGCTGGCAGCCGCAGGTGGAGTTCGCGCGCGGCCTCAGCGAGACCATCCGCTGGTATCTGGAAAACGATCGGTGGAGCGAGGGCTTTGCGGGCGGCGGGCCCGCGTGCGGCCGCGCGTAAAGCGGCCTTGGTGCGGTCGCATAAAACGTGGCCGCGTGCGGCGTTTTTGCCGCCCACTTTATCGTCTGTCGTCCTTTGTGTCGCCCGCCCTGCGGGCGCTCGCGCGGCGGGGCGAATGGGAGCCGGCTGCCGCGCGGTTTTTTTTGCGCGCGCGGCAAAAAATCGTTTGACACGGATAAATAACGGTGTTATAATAACATTGTTATCAAAAGAGGAGGCGAGGATGCGCAAAAGGGACGAGGTCGCCGTCGACCGCATTTTGGCGTGCGCGAAGGAAGAATTTATGGAAAAGGGCTTTGAGGGCGCGTCCATGCGCGCCATCGCCGAGCGCGCGGGGTATTCGACGGGCATGCTGTACGGTCGGTTCGCCGACAAAGGCGAGCTGTTCCGCGAGCTGGTCGAGCCCGCCGCGCAGGAGCTGCTCGACTACTTTTCCGCCGTCGAAGACGCCTTCGCCGCCTACCCGCCCGAGCGGCAGCACCGCGAGATGCACAGCTACGTCGGCGACAAGGTAGACGAGATGATCGACCGCATCTATGCCGACATCGATTGCTTCCGCCTCATCCTCACCAAAAGCGCGGGCAGCGGCTACGAGTACTACCTCGACAAGATGATCGACATCGAGACGCGCAACACCGTCCGCTTCATCGACGCGCTCAACGCCGCGGGCATCCGCGTCAACGAGGTGCGCGCCGACCTCAGCCACATGCTCTCGAGCGCGATGATCAACGGCATCTTCGAGGCGGTCGCACACGACCTCCCCAAAGAGGAGGCGCGCGGCTACATCAAGCAGGTCGAGGCCTTTTTCAACGCCGGCTGGGATAAGCTGCTCGGCCTTTGAGCGGCTTTTTTTGCGGAAGCAGGTTCGCGTATGCGAACGCACTTTCCGCAGCGCGCCGAAGGCGCGCCGCTGTGGGGCGGGGGCGCTTTCACTGTGAGCGGGGCGCAAAAACAAATCATTTCGCCCTATCGTTCGCATATGCGAACTTATGGAGGATATTAAAAAGTTTTCAGCAAGGAGGATCTATGGAAAAACGCAGCAACATCCGCGAGCTGATGGGCTTCGCGGGGAGGCACCGCTACCTGACGTACGCGTCGTGGGTGCTTTCGGTCATCAGCGCGGCGCTCGCGCTCTTGCCCTTCGTGTACATCTTTTTCATCGTGCGCGAAGTCATCGAGGCCGCGCCAAACTTTGCGCAGGCGGAACACATCGTCTTTTACGGCTGGATGGCGGTTGCCTTCGCGCTCGGCTCCATCGCCGTGTACATCGCCGGCCTGCTCTGCTCGCACCTCGCGGCCTTCCGCATCGCGGGCAATATGCGCAAGCGCCTCTTGACGCACATCGCGTCGCTGCCCCTCGGCTTTATCGGCGAGGAGGGGAGCGGCAAGGTGCGCCGCATCATCAACGATTCGAGCGCGGCGACGGAGACCTACCTCGCCCACCAGCTGCCCGACATGGCGGGCGCCATCGCCACCCCGCTGGGCATGATCGTCATGCTCTTCCTCTTCGACTGGCGGTTCGGGCTGGTCTGCCTCATCCCCGTCATCCTCGGCTTCGCCTGTATGTTCAAGATGGTCGGCCCCGGCATGGCCGCCGACATGAAGAACTACACCGACGCGATGGAGCAGATGAACAACGAAGCGGTCGAATATGTGCGCGGCATCCCCGTCGTCAAGACGTTCGGGCAGACGGTACACACCTTCAAGCGGTTCAAGGGCTCCATCGACAACTACTACAACTTCTGCGTCGCCTACTGCAAAAAGTGCCGCGCCCCGATGATCTGGTTCACCATGTTCGTCAACAGCGCCTTCGCCTTTCTCATCGCCTTCGCCCTCATCTTGGCGGGCGGGGAAGCGGTCGCGCAGGGTACCCTGCTCAACTTCATCTTCTACGTCATCTTCACCCCCGTTCTGACGACGGCGCTGACCAAAGTCATGTATATGAGTGAAAACGGCATGATCGTCGCGGACGCGCTCGATCGCGTGCACTCTATCCTCGATTTGCAGCCGCTGCCCGCGCCGCAGCGGGGGATCTCCCCGCGCGACAACGGCGTGCAGTTCGAGCACGTCACCTTCCGTTATGCGAACGCCTCTGCCGACGCCCTGCACGACGTCTCCTTTGCCGTGCAGCCGGGGCAGTCGGTCGCCTTCGTCGGGCCGTCGGGCGGCGGCAAGACGACGGTCGCCGGCCTCATCTCCCGCTTTTGGGACGTCGCCGCGGGCGCCGTCAGGATCGGCGGCGTCAACGTCAAGGACATCCCCAAAGAGGAGCTGATGCGCAATATCGCCTACGTCTTTCAGGACAGCCGCCTGCTCAAGGCGACCGTACTCGAAAACGTCCGCCTGTCCCGCCCCGACGCGAGCGAGGCGGAGGTCTTGGAAGCGCTGCACCGCGCCCGGTGCGACGATATCCTCGCCAAGCTGCCGCTGGGCGTACATACCGTCATCGGCGCGAAGGGGGTATACCTGTCGGGCGGCGAACAGCAGCGCATCGCCATCGCGCGGATGATGCTCAAAGACGCGCCCATCATCGTTTTGGATGAGGCGACCGCCTTCGCCGACCCCGAAAACGAGGCGCTCGTGCAGCAGGCGTTCCAAGAGCTCGCGCGCGGCAAGACGGTGCTGACCATCGCCCACCGCCTGACGACCGTGCGCGGCGCAGACGCCATCTTCGTGCTGCAAGACGGGCGCATTGTCGAGACGGGCACGCACGCGCAGCTTGTCGAAAAGGGCGGCCTGTACGCAAAGATGTGGAAGGACTACCGTACCTCCATCCGCTGGAGAGTGACGGGCGCCGCAAAACAGGCAGACGCCGCAAAACAGGCGGGCGCCGCCAAAGGAGGCAACGTATGATCGGCTATCTGATGAAAAAATTCGCCCTCTCGCGGGAGGGCGCCAAGGGGTTTATTTGGGCGGTCGCGGCATGCGTCGCCGAAGGGCTGGCGCTGATGCTGCCCGTCGCGCTGCTGTACTACCTGACCGCCGACCTGCTCGCGGGCGCGGTGCCCGCCGCGCACGTCTGGCTGTACGCCTGCGGGATCGTCGTCGCCGCCGCGCTCATCCTGCTCGCCGCCTTCTGGAAGTACAACGCGACCTACTTTACCACCTACCGCGAGTCGGGCATCAAGCGCATCGCCCTGGCAGAAAAGCTGCGCAAGCTGCCCCTCGCCTTCTTCGGCAAAAAGGACCTCGCCGACCTGACCAACACCATCATGGGAGACGTGCAGGTCACCGAGCAGATGATGTCGCACTATGTGCCGCAGTTTTACGGCTCCATCATCTCCGCCTGCATCGTCGCCGTCGGTATGTTCTGCTTCGATTGGCGGATGGCGCTCGCGGCGCTGTGGGTGCTGCCCGCCGCCCTGCTCATCGTGGGCGCTTCCAAAAAGGTGCAAAACCACTTTACCCGCCGCCAGAACGAGGCAGACGTCGCCGTGATGGACGGCATCCAGGAGGACCTCGAGGCGGTGCGCGACCTCAAGAGCAACAACGCCGAGGGGCGGTACCTCGAGGGGCTGTTCGCCAAGATCGACCGCGCCGAGGGGCGGCACATCAAGAGCGAGCTGGGCACGGCGCTGTTCGTCGTCCCCGCGCAGATGATCTTGAAGCTGGGCATCGCCACCGTCGCGCTGGTCGGCAGCGTGCTGCTCGCGCGCAATGCGATCGACCTGCTCACCTTTTTTCTGTTCATGCTCGTCGTCTCGCGCGTGTACGAGCCCTTCGCCTCGGCGATGCAGAACCTCGCCGCCATGAACAGCTTGCAGATCCACATCGACCGCATGAACGAGATCGAGGGCTACGCCGAGCAGGGCGGCAGCAAAAATTTTGCGCCAAATGGCTACGACATCGCCTTTACCGACGTCGGCTTCGCCTACAACGCGGGCGAGAGCGTGCTGCGCGGCGTCACCTTCACCGCCAAGCAGGGGGAGGTGACCGCCCTCATCGGCGAGAGCGGCGGCGGCAAGAGCACGGCGGCAAAACTCGCCGCCCGCTTCTGGGATGCGGACAGCGGCACCATCACCGTCGGCGGGGTAGACGTCAAGTCGGTCGACCCCGAAGAGCTGCTCAAAGCGTACGCGATCGTCTTTCAGGACGTCACCCTCTTCAACAACACCGTCAAGGAGAACATCCGCATCGGCAAGCGGGGCGCGACGGATGCAGAGGTGCTCGCCGCCGCCCGCGCGGCGCAGTGCGACGAGTTCGTGCACAAGCTGCCCGCCGGCTACGACACCGTCATCGGCGAAAACGGCAGCATGCTCTCGGGCGGCGAGCGGCAGCGCATCTCCATCGCCCGCGCCATCTTAAAGGACGCGCCCATCGTCATCATGGACGAGGCGACCGCTTCCCTCGACGCCGAAAACGAGACGCAGGTGCAGACGGCGCTGTCCGCCCTCGTGCAGGATAAGACGGTGCTCATCATCGCCCACCGCATGCGCACGGTCGAGGGCGCGGAAAAGATCGTCGTGCTGCAGGGCGGCCGCGTCGCCGAGCAGGGCACGCCCGCGCAGCTCAAGGCGAGCGGCGGAGTCTATGCCCGCATGCTCGCGCTGCAGGGCGGGGAGTGAGTTTGACGGCAGAAGGTCCGCCGCGTCCGCCCGCCGCACGGCGCGCGGCGCGCCCGCAGAAGGAGGGGCGCGCCGCCATGCCGCCCGCAGGGCAAACGGAATATACGGGAGGGGCGCACGGTCGCCCCTCCCTTTTTGTGTAAAAAATAATTAACCGAAGTAAATTCATTTGACAACGGGCGGCAAAGAGATTATACTATATCGTGGTTCACCAAAGGAAACTTTTTTGACCGCGCACGGCCGCTCGCCGCAGCAGCCCGCCTGCGGCCGCAGGTTCGCATATGCGTACCATCGCGGCGATAAGTTCGCATATGGCAACAAGGAGGCGGCATACCATGTCGCAAAGAGTAAAGGCGCCCAAAGAACTGCGGGCGTGGGAAAAGGAAAAGCAGCTCATCCCCGTGATGATCGAAAAATACTGTCACGGCAAGCACAAGACGAAGGGAGGGGAGGTGTGCGAAGAGTGCAGGGCGCTCACCGAGTACGCCCTTTTCCGCCTGGAAAAGTGCCCCTTCAAGGTCAATAAAAAGTTTTGTTCCTTCTGCAAGATCCACTGCTACAAGCCGGATATGCGCGCAAAGATCAAAGATGTGATGAAGTGGTCCGGCCCGCGGATGCTCTTTTCGCACCCCGTATTCGCGATCTCGCACGTCGTGCAGATGATCCGCTACAAAAAGACGTTGAAAAAGGAAGGGAAGGAGAAAGAGAATGTTTGACAAAGAACTATTAAGGCTCATCGGCCCCAACCGCAAGTACGTCGTCTATACCGTACTGCTGATGGTGCTGGGGATGCTCGCCAACATCGGCATCACGGCGAGCGTGTGCTTCACGGTCGCGCTGCTCATCGACGGCGCGCAGCCGCTCGCATACGTCTGGCCTGCGGTCGCGTTGGCCGCGGCGATCGCCGTGCGCTACGTCGCCTCCCGCTGTACGGGCAGCCTCAAAGACCTGCTCGGCCGCAAAGTGAAGAAGGACTTGCGCGAGCGGACATACGACAAGATCTTGAAGCTGGGCGTGCGCAGCACGGACGGCATGAGCATGGCGGGGCTGACGCAGGTGTCGATGGAGGGCATCGAGCAGCTCGACTTATACTACTCGACCTACCTGCCGCAGTTCTTCTTTTCCATGCTCGCGCCCGTCATTCTGTTCTGCATCTGCGTCGGCATCGATTGGCGCACCTCGCTCGTGCTGCTCGCCTGCGTGCCGCTCATCCCCCTCTCCATCGTCGCGGTCAGCAAGTACGCCAAAAAGATCTTCGCCAAATATTGGGGCAAGTACACCTCGATGGGCGACGCCTTCCTCGACAGCGTGCAGGGGCTAAAAGAACTCAAAATTTTTAAGGCGGACGCCGCGCGCCACGTCAAGATGAACCAGAGCGCGGAGGACTTCCGCAAGATCACGATGAAGGTGCTCGTCATGCAGCTCGCCAGCACGACCATCATGGACCTCGTCGCCTACGGCGGCGCGGGCGCGGGCATCGCGCTCTCCGTCGTGGGATTGATGGACGGCTGGCTCGCCCCCGCGTCGGCGCTCTTCCTCATCCTCGTCGCGGTCGAGTTCTTCTTGCCGCTGCGCTCTCTCGGTTCTGCCTTTCACGTCGCCATGAACGGCGCGAGCGCGGGCAGAAAGATCATCTCCCTCTTGAGCGTCCCCGACCCCGTCTGGGGCGAAAAGCAGGTGCAGGGCACCGAGCTCAAATTGAACGGCGTCATCTTCTCGTACGACGGCAAGCGCGACGTCCTTAAAAATGTTTCGATGACCTTCCCCGCAAAGGGCATGACGGCCATCGTCGGCGAGAGCGGCTGCGGCAAGTCCACCGTCGTCAATATGCTCGTCGGGGCGTACCGCCCCAAGGCGGGCAGCGTGACGGTCGGCGGGCTGCCGCTGGAAAGCGTTTCGAGAGGATCGTACTATTCGCACATCGCGTCCGTCTCCTACAACACCTACATCTTCAACGACAGCGTGCGCGCCAACTTCGAGCTCGCCAAAAAGGATGTGACGGACGAAGAGATCCGTGCCGCGCTCGAAAAGGTCAATCTTTGGGAATTTATCAAGGAAAACGGCGGCCTCGACAAGGTCATCACCGAGGACGCGAACAACGTGTCGGGCGGGCAAAAGCAGCGCCTCGCGCTCGCCGTCAACCTCGTCGCCGATAAAGACATCTATGTGTTCGACGAGGCGACCAGCAACATCGACATCGAGAGCGAGGCGGTCATCATGGAAAACGTCAAGGAGATGAGCCGCAGCAAGAGCGTCATCGTCATCTCGCACCGCCTCGCCAACGTCGTCCCCGCAGATAACATCTATTATATGGAAGAAGGGCAGGTCAAAGAGAGCGGCAGCCACGAGGCGCTCATGCAGGCGGGCGGCGGCTATGCAAAGCTCTATACTGCGCAAAAGCAGCTCGAAGAGGGCTATAAGGAGATGACGGGCGCGGCCCAAGCGCCCGCCGGGGAGGTGAGAGCATGAAGGCAAAACTTCGCAGAAGCGGCGCCAAGATCATGGCAAGCCTCATCGTCCTCCTGGGCAGCCTCTCGTACATCATGATCCTCGCCGTCATCAACGGTTCGGTCGGCTTTGTCGCCGCGATGGGCGTCACCATCTTCGGCGCGGCGGGCGTCGCCAAGGCGCTCGGCATCATGGGGCTGTGCGCAGAGGTCCCGCTCGCGTGGGGCTGGATCATCGGCCTCGCCGCCCTTTGCGGCGTCGTGCGCGGCGGGCTGCGCTACCTCGAGCAGTATTCCAACCACTACATCGCCTTCAAGCTGCTCGCCCTCCTGCGCGACAAAATTTTCGCCGCGCTGCGCGTGCTCTGCCCCGCCAAGCTCGAAAGCAAGCAAAAGGGCAGCATCATCGCCATGATCACGTCGGACATCGAAACGCTCGAAGTGTTCTACGCGCACACGATCAGCCCCATTTGCATCGCGGTCTTGGTCTCCCTCGCCGTGTTCCTGTTCGTCGGCTTCGTCGCGAGCTGGTATCTCGCGCTCGTCGCGCTCGTCGGCTTCCTCTTCATCGGCATCGCCGTTCCGCTCGTATCCTCGGGCAAGCTCAAGGCGTCGGGCGTCAACTACCGCAGGGAGTTCGCCTCCTTCAACGCCTACTTCCTCGACTCCATCAAGGGCATCAAAGACATCGTCCTCAACAATGCGGAAAAGGACAGGGAGATGGAAGTCGACCGCCGTTCGGATATCCTCCTCGCGGAGACCAAGAAGATGAAACACGGCATCACCAAGTCTTCGGCCGCCACCGAGCTGCTCGTGACCGTTTTTATCGCCCTCGCGCTCGCCGTCGGCATCCTGCTCGTGCATCTTCAGCTTCTCGACCTCGGCAGGATGCTCATCGGCGTCGTGACCATCTTCGGCAGCTTCGGGCCGGTGCTCGCGGTGTCCGCCCTGCCCGGGAATCTTACGCAGACCTTCGCCAGCGGCGACCGCGTCCTCAATCTGCTCGAAGAAAAGCCCGCCGTCACCCCCGTGCAGCATGGCAAGACCTTCGAGTATGAAGAGCTCGCCGTCAAAGACCTCTCCTTCGCGTACGAACAGAACGCGCCCGTCCTCAAAGAGGTGTGCATGCACGCCGAAAAGGGGGAGATCATCGGCATCGTCGGCGAGAGCGGCTGCGGCAAGTCCACCTTCTTAAAGCTGCTGCTCCGCTTCTGGGAAAAGGACAAGGGCACGATCGCCTACAACGGCACCGACGTCGACGAGATCGACTCTGACAACCTCTTGGACAACGTGACGATGGTCTCGCAGACGACCTACCTCTTCGACGAGAGCATCGAAGAAAATTTGCGCATCGCCAAGCCGGACGCCACGCAGGAAGAGTTAGAGGCCGCCTGCAAAATGGCCTCCGTGCACGACTTTATCATGACCCTGCCCGACGGCTACAAGACGCAGGTCGGCGCGATGGGGGATAACCTCTCCGCGGGCGAAAAGCAGCGCATCGGCCTCGCGCGCGCCTTTTTGAAGGGCAGCCAGCTCATCCTGTTGGACGAGCCGACGAGCAACGTCGATTCCATCAACGAGGGCATGATCTTAAAGTCCCTCGCCGAGCAAAAGAGCAAAAAGAGTATCATCTTGGTGTCGCACCGCGAGTCGACGATGGCGATCGCGGATCGCGTTTATAATGTTTGTGAAGGCCGCATGAGTGAGGCGTAAAACCGCGTATATGCGTCGCAATACGGCGTTACGCTTGCGTTTTTGCTTCGGGTCATGTACGTCTGTGTTCCCCTCGCAAAGCCGCGCGTTCCTCGTCTTGCTCGCATCTCCGCAGTTTTAGGGGAGGTTATATGCGTCGCAATACTTTGTCATGCTTGCGTTTTGCTTCGGGTCGCGTACGTCTGTGTTCCCCTCGCAAAGCCGCGCGTTCCTCGTCTTGCTCGCATCTCCGCGGTTTTAGGGGAGAAGCTGT
>CALVXB010000016.1 GCA_944368775.1 uncultured Clostridia bacterium
GTTTTGCACTTCAGAACACCGCAAGATTTGATCCAAGAAAATCTTCTCAAGTGTTGCAATTAGTTTGACAATTCATCTATGCCAAGCACACGCCACGGTGCCAGATAATTTTTTATCCATCAAAACAATCAAGTAAACATATAGGCATTGACGCCGTTGAAAAATTGTGCTATAATAGACATAAGTAAAATTTTGAGGTCGATTATGGATAAATATGTTCCGCCCTACGACATTACCGAAGAGATGCTGGAATTGACATCGGAAATCACGGAAGATTTGGGAAAGCTCAGCAATGTAAACGATCTGGAAAGACTGCCGCGACTGCGCAGAGTAAATCGCATCAAGTCCATTCAATCGTCGCTCGCCATTGAAAACAACACACTCTCTTTAGAGCAGGTAACGGACGTTCTCAACGGCAAGCGCGTTTTAGGCCCGCAGGATGATATTCTCGCCGTAAAAAACGCATTTGCCGTCTATAAAATGCTTCCCTCTCTCGATCCGTTTTCTTTGGACGATCTGAAGAAAGCGCACGGCGTGATGATGAACGGGCTTGTCGAGGGGGCGGGTGAACTGCGTACAAGCTCTGTCGGCGTTATCAATGAGCAGGGAAAAGTCATTCACGTCGCGCCGCCGCACGACATGGTGAAGGGACTTATGGAACAGTTGTTCGATTGGCTGAAAACGAGCAAGACGCAAATGCTCATTCGTTCGAGCATATTCCACTATGAATTTGAATTTATCCACCCATTTATGGACGGTAACGGCAGAACGGGAAGATTATGGCAGACGGCACTGCTTGCAAGTTGGAAACCGATATTTGAGTGGATCCCTGTAGAGAGCATCATCAAAGACAATCAAGAAGAATATTACCGGGCGATCGGGCTTTCGACGGCGGAAGGCAAATCAAACCGCTTTATTATTTTTATGCTCGGCGTCATCAAAAAGGCGGTATCCGAGCTTGCAAGGGATACGCGCAATCATCAGAGCCATATCAGCAATCAGATCAAAGCGCTGATGTCTGTCATCGAACCCTACCCCATGTCTGCGGTGGAACTGATGGAAAAACTCGGTTTGAAGTCGCGCGTGACGTTCCGAAAAAATTATATACAACCGGCATTGGAGGCCGGGCTCATTGCCATGACCGATCCCGATACTCCCACCAATCGCAATCAAAGATATTATAAGGTTTAAGTATTTTACAAATACAGTAAAAAGCATCCAAAACGACATGATTGAAAAGGACTGCGCAGATAACAGTGCATACGAAAATGTTGAAAATGAATCAAATAGCAATAATTAACTGATAAAATGCTGTATGGAAAGAAAATGCTACAATATGGTCAGATGACAAATCTCAGATATTTAGAAAAATTTATAACTGAAACCTAGTATGTACAAGAAATTTTAGATTTTTTGAAAGAAAATTGCTGGAAAGATTTTGATATTAAATACGGTATTGATAATGTATTGCAAAAATTAAAAACTGAGTTTAAAGAAATACGAAAGTAATGGATCGGATTTTGGTATTGAACCATGAAAATGAAATCTACTTCCATAAAACAACAAAACAGCAAGATTTAATTTGGAAATCTGTAGATGAAAATTCCAATAAAGAAAAGGAGGGAACTATGGAAAAGCTGATACCTATAACAACTGTAAACAAAATCGACAGGGAAAAACCGTACACCGCCGAGACATTCCGCGAGGTGGGGGTAAAGAAGCTCGCGCACCTTACCGCCATAAAAGAGCTGATGGAGTCGGAAGGCTACGCCGAAAAGCGAAAAGCATTCGAGGAGGAGCGGGATAGGCTGTTTGCCGAAATTGACCGACATACTTCGCATATCGGGGAATGGGAAGAGGAAATGACGCAAAAAATCATGGAAGCCCCTTCCCTTTCCGACGAAGAAAAGGGGCGGAAGATGCAGGATGAAGTTTACGGCAAAATAGAGGAAATGCACAGACGGGCGGAGAGCAACGAGGAATACCGAAAAGCCATAGGCGAGTATAGGGCATTCTTACAGAACAACGAGCTGATGGAGGAGTCTACGCTCTATAACCTGAAAAGGACTTCGCCCGAGAGTATGCCCTTTGTAGACCTTGCCAAGACGCTTGCCGGCGAGGAGACGGAGGAAATTAATTTTGAAATGCCCTCCGACTGCATCTACGATCAGATAAAAATCCGGGAGAAGTATGTAGAGAGCGGCTACCTCGACGACTATAAAAAGGCCGTCGAAGAGGACGAACGCGACAAAAAACGCTCCGCATTGCAGCTTAACTATCTCTTTTCGGAGTGCGACGAGGTGTGTTTTTACGCGGAAGAAAACGTGCATATCGGCGACGAGTGCGACGACCTCTTCGCTAAAATTTTAGAAGGAGCCGCAAGGACGGAAAAGACGGAAAATTACGGAATGAATGTGCTGTGCGTTCACTTAAAGCCAACGTTAAAGCTCAAGGAATACCTTCTCTCCTTCAAGCGATTCGATAGATACCACTACGACGCCTACGAGAGGTACGCCCCCTATTTCAGCTTTGCAGATATAAGGTTTTTGAAGAACGGGCAAACGCTTTTAAGCTGCCTTACGCACGAGGGATATTTTGATGTTTCTGACGACATAAAGCCGATTCTCGACGGCTTTGAAGAGAAGATAAAATAGCGCAGATTTTTACTGCTAACATAATAATACCAAAGCCGCAACAGATCATCTCCCTACAATAAAAATGTCCATAAAAATATGTGACAGTATCAACATGGTACCCTCTGCACCAAAATTGCCGGTTCCGGTATTTGAATTTCATGCTGCCCCATCTTTGGCAGATCATCAGGCTGCTCTTCCCTTTCAAAAATCCCATGGATCCTGACACGCTCATCTTTGGCGGTATGCTCACCAACATATGGATATGATCGGGGCATACTTCGGCCTCTATGATCTCTACTCCTTTCCGGCGGCATAATTCCCGAAGTATTGCCCCGATCTCAAGCCGCTTCTCTTCATAGAAAACTTTTCGCCTGTACTTTGGCGCAAACACGATAGGATACTTGCAATTCCACTTTGTATGTGTTAAACTTTTTATGTTATCCATTTGGATGTCCTCCTTTTGATTTTTAGACTGCAACTGCCAGGTCGCAGCTCTATTCTATCAAAAGGAGTTTTTATTGCAAGCCTCATCGCTTAAGCTCTTTGTTACCCGCGGACGATCCGCGGGTTTTAGGTTACAAAAACCGAGGTGCTATTTTTTGCACTTCGGTTTATCGTTTATTATTCCTTTTCATCTCTCAAAAGTCTATCGATACGGGCTCGTGCGAGAAAGATGAAATCGTTGCAATGGCGTCCTTGAAATAGTAGACGGCGGTGTTGCCGTCGGGGCCGGTCGAGTACATCGCGCGAAGAGAGGGGTACTCGTCGAGCATGCTCTCCTGCGCCTCGGCGCGTTCGTCCAAAACGAGCGTTCCCGCCACGCGGATCCATTCGTCGCCCTTCATCGCGCACAGCTCCACCTTCGGGTTCGCGGCGATCTGCTTTGCAACGTGTTTGCCCTTGCCCGTCTGAATATAGAGCTTTCCCTCAAAGATGTGCACGGTGCCAAACGGCCGCACGCGCGGCTGGTCGCCCTCCACTGTCGCGAGATAGTACGTCTCGGCTGCCTTTAAAAATTCATAAACGCGGTTCATGGTGTCCCTCCACAAGATTTTTCTCTATTATACCATGCGGAGAGCGCAAAGACAAGGGCAAAACTTATTTTCAGCATTATCATATCATTGTTCCCGTCCTTGTCGCGACGGAGTATGACAGTTATACGAGCACCATTCAGATGTCCGTCTATGACGATGGGGTAGTCAATCCGCTCATTACAGGTGCGGATGGCCTCTATCATGTGCTTTCAGAGGTGTTGAGAATGTTTCCGAATGAGCCACCCATCGACCCAAATTGGATCATCAGTGCTTACGCCCCTACGCCGACCATTATCGAGGCGGCTAAGACGATGTATGAAAACCATTCCGTCGAGAACATAACGCGGCACGAGGCCGATAAAGTATCTACGGATCGGACGATCGCCTATATTCTGGAGGTCATTCAGGAGAGCAAGCGCGAGCAAAAGAAGAGTATCTGCTTTGTGACGGGCGTGCCCGGCGCGGGGAAAACGCTCGTCGGGTCAGAAGTTGCAATTCGGCAGACCTATCAAGGGGACCATGAGCCGGTCAAGGACGAGGGCGCGGTGTATCTCTCGGGCAACGGGCCGCTCGTTGCGGTGCTGACCGAAGCGCTCGCGCAGGACAACTATAAGAGATGCCGCGAGAGAAATGAGCCGAAAAAATTGACAGACTCTCGCCGCGAGGTGAGCAAATCCATCCAAATGATCCACCGCTATCGCGACAATATGCTGCAAAAAATCAAGAATCCCGTCGAAAACGGTGTGCTGGAAATTGACCCTCACAAGGCTGTGAAAATGGAGAAGGCGGGGTTCGGCGAGGTGGAGCACGTTGCCATCTTTGACGAGGCACAGCGCTCCTGGACACACAAGCGTCTTGCCGATTATCTGAAGCGGGGCGGAACGTATGGCAATAAGCTGAAAGTTCCAAACTTTCCGCTCTCGGAGGCAGCATTTTTGATTTGGTCGCTCGACCGGCGGGAAGATTGGGCAACGATCGTCTGTCTCGTGGGCGGCGGACAGGAGATCAATACGGGCGAGGCGGGCATCTCCGAATGGATCAAGGCACTCAACGAACAATTCCCGCATTGGAGCGTCTACATATCTCCTAAACTCACCGATCCGGAATATGCGGAAGGCAAGGTCAACGAACTCTTAAAGAATAACAAGAACGTGACCTATGCAAAAAACCTGCATTTGGGCGTCTCTCTGCGCTCCTTCCGGGCGGAGAAGCTGTCCGCCTTCGTCCATGCGCTGCTTTCTTTTGACGGCAAGGCAGAGGAAATTTACGACGAGATCAAAGAAAAGTATCCCATCGTTTTGACGAGAGATATTGTAAAAGCTAAGAAATGGTTGCACGATAAAGTCCGCGGTACCGAACGCACGGGCGTGCTTATCACAAAGGAATCGGCGCGGTATAAGCCGTTGGGTGTTCACGTGTTGCCTTCGGGCGATGAAAATGCCGTGCATTGGTTTTTGGAAGATAAAACCGATACGCGGGCAAGTAACTATCTTGAGGACGCGGCCACCGAAATTCAGGTGCAGGGGCTGGAGCTCGACTATGTGTGCGTGCTTTGGGACGCAGACATGCGCTATGCAAACGGAGAATGGCGCTACTATCGGTTCAACGGGAAAACAAAATGGGTCGAGCAAAAGGGCGATACGGAAAGCAAACAGGAGCTCATGAAGTATATGCTCAACGCCTACCGGGTATTGCTCACCCGTGCCCGAATGGGTATGGTGATCTGCGTGCCGTATGGCAATGCCAATAAGACGATGAGCGGCTATTGGGAGGACAGCACCCGTCTGCCCGAATATTACGACGGAACGTATGCGTACTTGAAGAGCTTAGGGCTCGCGGAGATTTGAAGAATTTTCGTCGCAGCGGAATTTCCCGCCGCGCCGCAAGTGCTATTCGGTTGGTTACAGTTCCATGAGTGTCCGCTGTGTCAAAGCGGCCGCGCCCTCGCCCAGATATTTGCGGTTGAGCGCAAACAGCGGGTCGTCTTCGTCCGTCGCGGGGTCGTAGAGGACAAATCGCCGCGTGCCGCAGCCCTTCGCCTTGTCCATGGCGTGGCGGGAGCCGCTGTCGCCCTGCCCGGGAAGATGGCTCGCAATTAAGAGAATACTCCCCGCAAACATCGCCTGTAATCGGTCGCGCGCGACAAACCGCCCGATGCGCTCGCAGCGCGTCACGGGCTCCGTCATATATTCCGAAATCATAAGCCCGCCGCTCTGCACGATGCGTTCGGCGAGCGCGTCGTTCTCCTTCGGATAGATATTTGAGAGCGGCGTCGGCAAAACCGCGACCGTCTTTCCGCCGCAGGCAAGGCAGGCCTCATGCGCGGCCGCATCGCAGCCCCGCGCAAGCCCGCTGACGATGGTAAAACCGCGCTCCAAAAGGGCTTTCACGGCAGCTTTTTCACGGCGGAGGACTGCCTCGGTGGGGGCGAGGGTGCCGACGACGGCAATGTTCTTGGCACGCTCATATAGCAGGGAAAGGTCTCCACGATAGGCAAAGAGGTATGGCCGTTCGCTCGGCTTGCATGGGGGAAGCGGCGGAAAGTCCGCATCAAACGCGCAAGTGAGTTGAAGATCGGCATCTTGTAGTTCCCGCTCGTATTTTTCAGGATCGACGGGAAGGGCGTTGACCGCTTCGACGTGAGAAAATTCCCGCCAAAACTGCGCGTTCGTCTTGAGGACGCTCTCCCGCTTTGCCGCATAGAGCCGTAATGCCGTTTCAGAGATCATATTTCTTCCCTCGTTTTTGCAATTACATACAGTATAACACGTTTGGCACCAATGTCCAACAAGGTTTGCGCACGATCTTCAGCGACAAATACACCTTTTGTATAAATATCGTCCACTAATGCCGTATCCAATCATTTTTTCCGTTTCGGGCAGGGGGTGTGGCACAGTCGGGCGCGAGGCATAAGCGAAAAGTTATCACTGAAAATTTGAAGATCGTGTCAAGCATTGCCGCGCCATTTCCGGCCGCGAGGGCGAGTTCAAGGGCGCGTACTGCGAGATCCGCGAGACCGAGTATTTGATATGTTTTATCTCAACCGCGCGGCGGGCAAATTTTGTTCGGATATTGACAAATAAGCCGATATGCCGTATAATAAAAGCGGCAACGCGCCCCTGCGCGCCGGAGGAGGGAGTATGATCCGCATCGCCGTTGTTGAAGATGAAGATACATATGCAGAGGTGCTGCTCGATTACATCCGCAGGTTTGCGGACGAGACGAAGGAGCCGCTCGCTGCCGAGCGCTTTTGCGACGGCATGAGATTTCTCGAGGATTACCGCGGCGCATTCGACATCGTGCTGCTCGACATCGCGATGCCGCACATGAACGGGCTGGAGGCGGCGCGCCGCCTGCGCGCCGTCGACGCCGCCGTCTGCCTCATCTTCATCACGACGCTCGCAAAGTACGCCATCCGCGGCTACGAGGTGAACGCCCTCGATTTTGTGGTCAAGCCGGTCGAGTACGACCTGTTCCGCATCAAGCTGCAAAAGGCGCTCGCGTTTTGCCGCCGCAACCGCGAGGAGACGTACGACATCCTCACCGCGACCGAAATGCGCCGCGTGCGGTTTGCGGATATCCGCTTTGTCGAGAGCGAAAAGCACTACCTTCTCTTTCATACAAAAAAAGAGGTCCTGCGGGCGCGCGGCTCTATGCGAGACATCGCCGAACTGTTCGGCAAAAACGGCTTTGCGCCCATCCGCAATTCCATCCTCGTCAACCTCGCTTACGTCGAGGGGTTCCGCGCAGGCGAGGTGACGGTCGGCGGCGAGGTGCTGCCCGTCGCGCACTCGTGCAAGGCAGAATTTTTGCAGGCGCTCGCCGCCATCCCGCTCACCGCGACGGGTAAGCCGGACAAGCAGGCGGTGCGCGCGTTTTTTGCGGGCGATGGGCGGTAAAAGAGGGCGAAAAGCGCGCGTTTATGTTACGCATAGTAATTTTTCGCGCCCTTTGCGGCGCAAAATGAAAGTGAAAAACGCGGTACTATGTCACGCATAGCACTTGCAAGGGGGCGGCCAAAGCCGCCCCCTTTTCGATGTTCCGCGCAGGCTTTCCCTTGCAACGGCCCGATTTTTGCGTTTTTATGATATGGTCCGGTTCGGATAGTAGGCCGCCGCGCGCCGCGCGGCGGCCTCGCGCGTATGCGTTTTTGCGGCGGACGGGGTGCGGCTTTTTGCGGGCGAGGCGGCAGGGCGGGCCGCGCGCGGGCTCTTTCGTTATAGTTGTAAATTTCGCGGCGGGTATTGCAATTCAAATCAACGGATGGTATAATAAGAACAGAATGCGGGTGCGCGCGGGTGCTCCAACAGGGACAAAATGCGGGCGCGCGCGGGTGTTTCAAAAGGGCAAAAGTACGGAACGCGGCGTACGGCCGCGAAATGTCGCGATGGAGGACGGATATGCAGCGCATCTGGATCGAAGAGGACGACGAGAGCATCCGTGAGGAGCTGGCGGCATTGCTGCGCAGCCACGGCTACGAGCCTGTAGCGGGCCCGCCCTGCGCGCTCGCCCTGCTCGACGTCAACCTGCCCGGCGCGGACGGCTTCGCGCTCTGCCGCCGCCTCAAGCGGGAGGCAGACGTGCCCGTCATCTTCTTGACGGCGCGCGACGCCGACGCAGACGAACTGAACGGCTTCGGTGCGGGCGGCGACGACTACATCAAAAAGCCGTACAGCCCCGCGGTGCTGCTGGCGCGCATCGCGCGGCTGCTGCGCCCCGAGCGGCGGCGCATTTCGGCGGGCGGGCTGACGCTGGACGAAGACGCCTTCGCCGTCTCCTTCGAGGGGCGCTCCGCCTCCCTCACCAAGACGGAGCAGCGCATCCTGCGCAGCCTGATGCAGCGCCCCCTCTGCAAAAAGGAGGAGCTGATCGAGGAGCTGTGGACGGACAGCTGCTACGTCGACGAAAACACCCTCTATGTGCACATCAACCGCCTGCGCGAGAAGCTGCGGTCGATCGGCGCGGAGGGGCGCATCCGCACGGTGCGCGGCGTGGGGTACAAGTTATGAGCTTTTTCCGCTATCTGCGCGCGCAGCTCGTGCCCGCCTGCTGCGTCCTGCTCGGCGCGGCCGCGTGGTCGGCCGGCGCCTTTCTTTTGGGGGCGGAGCTGCCCCTCATCCTCTTCACCGTCATCTTCGCGCTCGCCCTCGCAGCGTTGGCGCTGCTGCTCGGCTGGCTGCGGGCGCGCCGCCGCCTTGCCCGCCTGCACCGCGCGGCGGACGCCCTTTCGGAAAAGTACCTCCTCGGCGAAGTGCTCGAACGGCCGCTGGGCGGGGCGGAGGCAGAATATTACTTCGTGATGAAGGAGGTCTCCCGCGCCGCCGTCGACGCGGTGGGCGAAGCGACGCGCGCGCGGGACGGGTACGCAGACTTCGTCGAGGGCTGGGTGCATGAACTCAAGACGCCGTTGACCGCCTGCTCGCTCATCCTCGCCAACGGCGGCGACGCGCGCAAGCTGCGCGTGCAGCTGCGGCGGGCGGACAACCTCGCCGAAAGCGTCCTGCACTTCGCGCGGCTGCGCCGCGCGGACGCGGGCTGGCAGATCGCACCCGTCGACTTGCGGCAGGCCGCCGACGAGGCGGTGCGCGGCGAGATGGAGCTGCTGCTCGCGGCGGGCGTGCGCGTCGAGGTCGAGGGGGAGGGTACCGTATCCACCGACCGCCGCGCCCTGCTCTTCATCCTCAAACAGCTGCTCGTCAACGGCGCCAAGTACTGCCGGGGCGGGCATATGCGCATCGCCGCGGGCGGCGGCGCCCTCACCGTCGAGGACGACGGCCCCGGCATCGCCGCGCACGAGCTGCCCCTCATCTTCGGCCGCGGCTATGTGGGTGGCGCGGGCAGGCGCGCGGGCGGCGGCACGGGCATGGGGCTGTACCTCGTCCGCGAAACGTGCTCAGGGCTTGGCATCCGCGCCGCGGCGGCGTCGGAGGAGGGCAAATTCACCCGCTTCACTTTCACATTCCCGCAGTAACCTTACAAAATCGTAAGGCGGGCGTAAGGTCGCGTTAGATAATTTCGCACACGCCCGTGGTATAATGCGTGCGTAAGGAGGTGTTTGCCATGCAAGAAATTTTGCGCGTAGAGCGGGCCGTCAAGTACTTCGGCAGCGGCAGCGCGGTGACGCGCGCGCTGGCGGGCGTCAGCTTTTCGGTAGAAAAGGGGGAATTTGTCGCGGTGATGGGGGCGTCCGGCTCGGGCAAGAGCACGCTGCTCAACGTCATCGCCGCCATCGAGCCGCTCAGCGGGGGCGACGTCGCCGTCGAGGGGGTCTCCCTCGCGCATATGCGCGAGAAGGAGCAGGCGCGCTACCGCCGCGACCGCCTCGGGTTTATCTTTCAAGAATATAATCTGCTCGACACCCTCACCGCCCGCGAGAATATCGTTTTGCCTTTGAATTTGCGCCGCGCGGGCAGAGAGTACACCCGCAGCGCGCTCGAACGGGTGAGCGGGGCGCTCGGCGTCGGGGCGCTGCTCGACAAGTTCCCGTACGAGCTCTCGGGCGGAGAGCGGCAGCGCGTCGCGTGTGCGCGCGCCGTCATCACCTCGCCCGCGCTCATCCTCGCCGACGAGCCGACGGGCGCGCTCGACTCTAAAAATTCGCGCGCGCTCATGCAGCTGTTTTGCCGCATGAACGCAGAGCTGGGCGCGACCATCCTGATGGTCACGCACGACGCCGCGGTCGCCTCCTACGCCGGGCGCGCCCTCTTTTTGCAGGACGGCAAGCTGTTTTCGCAGCTGTACCGCGGAGAACGCGACAGGGCAGACTTTCAAAGCGAGATCCTTTCGACGGTGGCGGCGACGGGAGGGTACGGCGATGCTCTTTAAATTGGCGCTGCGCAACGTGCGGCGGCAGGCGAGCAGCTACCTCATCTACTTCATCACCGTCACGCTGACCGTCGCCTTTCTCTTCGCGCTCAACAACATGGTCTTCGGCGAGGTGCTGCGCCGGCTGCACCCGGCATATGAAAGCATCGTCCGCCCGCTGCTCGTCGCTTTGAGCGCCGTGCTGGGCGCCGTCATCGCCTTCGTGCTCGCCTACGCGACCGCATTCCTGCTCCGCCGCCGCAAAAAGGAATTCGGCCTGTACCTGACGATGGGCATGACGCGCGGCAACATCCTCGCCCTGTTCGCAGGGGAAACGGCGGTCACCTTCCTCTGTTCGCTCGCGGCGGGCGTGCTGCTCGGCCTGGGGCTGTACCAGCTTCTGCTGTACGCCTTCATGCAGTTCATCGACGGCACCTATCAGGCGGGCGGGTACGCCGCGGGCGGCATCCTCTGGACGGTCCTGCTCGTCGCGCTCATCTTTTTGCTCGCCTCCGCCGCCTCCCTCGGCTATCTGCGCTTTGCCAAGATCTCCGCGCTGCTCGCGGGCGAAAAGAAGGGTGAAAAGAAGGTGCGCTTCCCTTGGTTGTGGCCGCTGCTCGCCGCCGCCTCCCTCGCCGCCGGCATCTTCGCCTGCGTCCGCTTTGTCGGCTGGATCGGCTCCTCCGACTTTTCCGACCGCGTGGGGGAGGCGACCGCGTACATCGCCCTGCTGCTCGCCGCGCTCCTGCTCTTTCCCGCCTCCCTCTGCCAGAGCGGCGCGTGGCTGCTGCAGCGGCGCGACTGCTGCGCGGCAAACGGCCTCGGCCGCGTCACGCTGCGCCACATCTCGGCGCGGCTGGGCGGCAGCTCGCTGCTCATCGGCCTGCTCTCCATCCTGCTCGCCATCTCCCTCATCGGGCCCAACGTCTTTCTGGCCAGCCGCGCCCTCGAGGAGCGGCAGGTGCAGGTCGATCAGGCCTTCGACGTCGTCGCCGTCCACACCGAGTACACGGGCGTGCCGTACGCGGAGGGGCTCGCCCTGCTCGAAACATATGCCGACGTCGCCGGCAGCCGCGCGTACACCCGTTATGACTGTTTTTCCCCCGCCGTGGGTGGCTCCGGCCATGAGAATGAGATCTGCGTCGCCGAAAGCGATTTCCGCGCCCTGTGCGCGCTGCTCGGCTATGCGCTGCCCGACCTCGGCGGACCGCTCCGCTGCGAGGACGCCTACTACGTCTACGGCATCCCCGCCGTCGGCGAATTCGAGTATAGAGAGGGAGAAGGGCTGTCGGAGGGCTGTGTCGGCACCCTCGTCTGCCCGCCCAACATGATCTCCGTCGGCACGTACGTCGAGTCGTGGGTGGTCGTCCCCGACGGGCAGCTGCAAGACTATCTCTCGGAGTGGGAGAGCGTCTACACAGCGGCGTGCTTTGCCGCACAGCTTGGCAGCGAGCGGTACGATGCGCTCGCCGCGCAGGACGCCCTCAACGCCCTCACCGACAGCCTCGTCTCCTTCCGCCTGCGCGAGGCGCGGCGGCTGGAGGCCCTCGTCGACTTCGGTCTGTTCTTTTTGGCGGCGCTCTTTTTGTTCGCCGTCTGCCTGCTGCTCTCGGCGGCGATGCTCGCCTTAAAGTCGCTGACGCTCGTCGCCGAAGATAAGCCGCGCTTCCGCATCCTCTGGCGGCTGGGCGCGGCGGACGCCGCCATGCGCCGCTCCCTCTTCGCGCAGCTCTCCGTCTTTTTCTTATCCCCGCTCGCCGTCGCGCTGCTCATGAACGTGCCGCTGCTCGCCTGCTTTTTCGCGTTGTGGCAAGACCTCGCCCTCTTTTCCTTCGGGCAGGCGGTCGGCACCGCGGCGGCCGTCTCCGCCTTTTTGCTCGCCGTGCTCGCCCTCTACCTCGCGGCGACCTGTGCCATCGCATGGAAGGATATCCGCACCTCCATCCGCAGCGAAAACAGGCTGTAAAGGCAAAGCGCGCCGTCCGCGCGGGCGCTTCAAAATATATAAAAAATTCGAGAAAAGGGCGGTTTTGTGCGAAAATTTTTTCTAAAAGCTCATTGAAATCGCAAAATTTTTGTGCTATAATGGCGGCGAGAAATTTTTGACAGCATCGAGGAGGGAGAGATGATCCGCGTCGCCATTGTAGAAGACGAGCCCGCCGAGGCGGAACGGCTGCAGTCGCTGCTCGCGCGGTACAGCCGCGAAAAGGGCGTGCAGTTTGAAGTGCAGACATACACGAGCGCGCTCACCTTTTTAGCGGAATACAACCGCACGGTGGACATCGTGTTCATGGACATCGAGCTGCCCGACGTGAACGGGATGGAGATCAGTCGCCGCCTGCGCAAGCAGGACGCCGCGGTCATGATCGTATTCGTCACCAACATGGCGCAGTTCGCCGAGCAGGGGCGGGTAGAGGAGCTGACGTACGAGACCAAGGCGTATGCCACCGACGGCCGCACGGTCACCAAGCGCGCGCTCGTCTATCTCCCGTACGGCTACTCGGAGGAAGAACAATACGATATCCTGTACCTTCTCCACGGCACGGGTGACGACGAGGAATATTGGCTGCGCACCAACCCTTACAATAAGGTCATGCTCGACAACCTCATCTATTATGGCGCGATCGAGCCGCTCATCATCGTCACGCCCACTTTCTACGTGGAGGACGACTGCCTCGGCGGCCTCGACCCGCTCACCTATTCTTTCAAAGAAGAGCTGCGCCGCGACCTGATGCCCGCCGCCGAATCTGCGTATTTGACGTATGCGGAGAGCTGTGACGCGGAGGGCTTTGCGGCCAGCCGCTCGCACCGCGCCTTTGCAGGGCTCTCGCGCGGGGCGGTCACCACGCTGCACTCGGTGCTCAACGGCTGCCTCGACTGGTTCTCCCGCTTCGGCACCTTCAGCGGCAGCCGCACGCCGGTCAGCTACTTCATGGAAAATATCGGCTCGGATGCGCAGAAGGATTTGTCCATCGACTATTGGTACGTGGCGAGCGGCACCTTCGATTTTGCTCTTCCCGGTCAGATCCAAGACTACAAGGCCGTGCTCGCGGCAGAGCCGCGCCTGCGCCCGGGGGAGAATACTTCGTTCGACGTGTTCCCGATGCGCAGCCACACGATGGGCAATTGGCACCTCGCCCTGTACAACTTTTTGCTCGCCGCATTTTGAGCTGTTTATTTAGCGTAAAATTTAGGGCCGTTCCTTTGTATCGGCCCTAAAAGCGGAATTTGCTTAAGAGAATGGTAGAAAAAGGCAAAGAAGAAAGTGTGTAGAGCTTAGATAGAGGCAGCCTTTGATCTCTGAATAAATTAAGGAGGAGAATATGCAACGGTTTTATGGAACATTGATCCAAGAGGGGAAGCCTATTTCCGGAATATGGTTTACCGACGGCGTAAACTTGACGTTCAACAAGAGAAGTATGGCTTTCGTCGCATTTTTCGGTATGCTATCCGATACGCTCAGTATAGGCAAGCAGGTGCTGACGATACCGATCGCAGACATTAAACAGATAGAGTACTTCAAATTTCGGCTCAATAACAAGGCGATACGCCTGCATACAGCGAATGGTGTGATCGAGCTGGTCGCGAACAAAGCAGAGTCTTTATATGATCTGATTTCGGCAAAAATAGGGGGTAGGGGATGAAAAGTAATCTATTGGTGGTAAGCGCTGTTGCTCGTCGTTGTTATGGTGTATAAAAGTTGAAATCTGATTTTTGTGCAAGGTAGAGGTCTGTACGGTTTTTCCGTGCAGGCCTCTTTTTTACGAAATGAGGGGGGCTTTCGATTTTCATAAAAAATTATGATCATAATTTTCAAAGAAATATTTTAAAGATGACAGTATCTGTCCGGTAATATATCTTATAATGGCGGCATGGATATGATGGCATATTGGTTGAATCGTAAAAACGGCGGGAGGTGGAAGAGCTTGCCGGGCGGCTCACCGCGCTTCTCTCCCTCCCGAGGTGGCTGCGAAACTATATAAGAAGGCAATCGAGAGAACTGATAAAATTTAATGATTTTCATCAGAATATTGCATTTGCTGTCAAAGTTTGATATAATGGGGAAAAGTCCGATGCGGTCTATGTAAAGAAAAAAAGGTGGAGTGTAAACATGCTCAAACAGGGGCTGTATGAACAGGTCATCAATCGGGAGATCGGCGGGGAGCTGAACGCGCTTGACCTCGAAACGCAGTATGCCGAGCGGGCGCCCATCGATCCGGGCGAAGCATTCAAAGTGCTCCGCGCAGTACAAGGGCAGCACCAATCTTCCGCTGCCCCTGCATTATATCGAAACACTCAAAGAATATATCGATTTTGATTGATGGAGGCGATGGAATGCAAGAAATCAAACTGTCAGAGGAACAACAGCGGTTTGTTGATGTGGCGAAGAGCGGGAAGAATGTGCTCGTCGATGCCTGCATCGGAAGCGGAAAGACGACCGCGATTCAAATGCTCTGTGATTTGCTGCCTACAAAAAAGAGGATCTTATACCTTACATACAATAGACTGCTTAAAATCGACGCGCAGGCAAAGATCCGTCGGCGGAATGTTACAGTCACGAATTATCACGGGTATGCCTATAAACTGCTGAAAGCGCATGGCATCAATTCGGGCATACATGATCTTATCCAGACTTTCCTTCATGCGAACATCTCGATCCCCGTTGTGGACGTACTCGTCATCGATGAATATCAGGATATCGAGCAGGAATTTGCGGAGATGCTTTGGAAGATCAAAGAAGTCAATCCGTCCATGCAGATCGTTGCGGTGGGGGATATGGAGCAGAAGATCTACGACAAAACGACGCTCAACGTCCCCGAATTTATCAATGCGTTTTTAGGAACATATGAGCGCCTCACGTTCACCCGCTGTTTCCGCCTGTCCCCCGATCATGCCGCCATGCTCGGGCGTGTATGGAAGAAAGAGATCGTCGGTGTCAATTCTGATTGCACCGTTGAAAAAATGAGTGTAGAGCAGGTCGTCGGATTTTTGAGTGAACAGGCGCCGAGGGATATTTTATGCCTTGGTTCACGGAAGGGGAAACTCGCAGGTACATTGAATCTTCTTGAAGAAAAATATCCCGAAAAGTTCAACAAAACCACCGTCTATGCGTCTATTTCAGATGATGACGGCAATCAGGCAGTCATTTCCAATCAAAACTGTGCGATCTTTACGACATTTGACAGCAGCAAGGGGCTTGAGCGCAAGATTTGCGTTATCTTCGATTTTACGGAGAGTTATTGGACAGTAAGGATAGGAAAGCCGCTGCAATCGTACGAGATCTTGCGCAACATTTTCTGCGTGGCGGCGAGCCGCGGCAAAGAGCGAATTATTTTTGTGACAAATGGCGAGGCGTTGCTTTCGGAAAAAACATTGCTCACGCAACCGGAGAATAAGGAGAAGCTTGAACGGGTTCATATTTCGGAGATGTTCGATTATAAATATATTGAATCGGTAGAAGCATGTTATCGTATTTTGGATGTGCAACCTCTAAAATTGGAAGACCGCGAACCAATCAATATCCGCACGCGGGATGCGCTTATCGACTTATCGCCGTGCATCGGCATTTATCAGGAAGCCGTCTATTTTAAGGACTATAAGATCGATGTCGAACTTGAATTGTTCTTTGATATCCACCATAATGAAAAGTACAAGTACAATAAAAAAGATTTCAAATCATTAGAGCACAAAATATTGCTTTTGACCGCTTTTGAAACAAGGCAGCAGAGATACATCACGCAAGTGAAAACGCCGATCGTAAAGAGAGCAGAGAAAAAAGCATTGATCAAACGCTTGAAGAAACGGTTTTCTCCCAAGGAAAACGTGCAGGTGGGCGGCCATATTGCGTTCGGAACGGAGGAGGGAGATCTCGCGTTTACGGCGGTCGGGCTTGCGGATGTCGTGAAGGGGGATACCGTGTACGAGCTGAAGTTCGTTTCCGAATTATCACACGTTCACGTGCTGCAGTGCGCGTGCTACATGATCGCGCTCAACTTGCCGCACGGCATCCTTTGGAACACGCAAAACAATCAAATGGTGACAATTTCGATCCCCGATCGCGAAAAATTCCTCGATGCGGTCGCGAATGCGGTAACAAAGGGCGAATTGAAGAGGTATTATCCGGTAAAGGTACAAAAATGAGCCATTTTATAGTGATCGACATGGAAACGACGTGGGGAAATGAAGTCATGTCCATCGGCGCGGTGGTCGCGGATAGCGATACCATGTCCTTGGTCGAAACAAAGTATTATATTATCGATCCGGAGTTCAGGCGTGGGGGCATGTACTCTTATGTCCTCAAACATCCAAAGGCCGGCAAGCCGATCATCTGCAGGCGTGAAAGCGCTTTGGAAGACTTCGCCGGATGCTGCGCAAGATATGGCATATCGGAAGTGTTTGCGTATAACGCGACCTTTGACAAAGGGCATCTGCCCGAGCTTTCAAACTTTCATTGGCATGACATCATGAAGCTCGCCGCTTATCGCCAATATAATCACGCGATCCCGGAAAACGTGCCCGTATGTTCGACGGGGAGGCTGAGATCGGGTTATGGCGTAGAGCCGATCCTTCGGCTGCTGACCGGCGATTTGGGCTACAGCGAAACGCACAATGCCCTTCTCGATGCGATCGACGAGCTCAAGATCATGGCTCTGTTAAAACATCCGATAGAAAAGTACATATAAATTTTTCCATTTCGCTTATATAGAAGCAGCCACATAGACGATAAAAATATTTCTTTGCGGCAAAAAGTGCGGGTAAAATTAAGCAGCGGCGCGGCGGAGATAAAAATGACAAGAGAGGAGGTCGCCCTGATCGACGACGCGCCGGACGGCGCAGGCGCGAGCAGCATAAGTCCGCCTTTTCCATCTTTCTCATGCGAATGATAACAGGGTCGTTGCAGCATTTTTCAGAATACATCTTGACAAAAGACAGGAGGGAGGGTATAATGAAACGGCCAAGCGGGGCGGCGGTGCCGCAAACGGAAGAGCGCCGCGCGGACAAAAAGGAGCGCTATGCTGAAAGTTGTGATCGTGGAAGACGAGGACGAAGCCGCAGAGGTGCTTTGTTCTTTCCTGGACAAGTATGCCGCAGAAAAAAACGAGAATATCCGCTACGTGCGTTACAAATGCACGACGGACTTTCTCAGCGGCTATAACGGCGCGGACATCGTATTCATGGATATCAACATCATGAACGATATGAACGGCATCAAGGCGGCGCACAAGCTCAGGCAGGCCGACTCCGTCGTGACGCTCATCTTTATCACCTCGTTCGAGCAATTTGCCGTCAAGGGGTACGAGGTGGAGGCGTTCGACTTCATCGTCAAGCCCGTCTCCTATCCCGATTTTGCCCTGCGCATGAACCGCGTGCTCAAACACGTGCAAAAGGAGAGGCAGGACACCATCAACATCAAAAACGAGGGCAAATTCATCATCGCCTCCGTGCGCGACATCAAGTACGTCGAGGTCATGCGGCACAAGATGCTCTTCCACATGACGGACGGGATCGTCGAGAGCACGGGGACGCTGCGCGAGATGGAGGACGCCCTCACCGACAAGTATTTTGTGCGCTGCAACAAGTGCTATCTCGTCAACTTACGCCATGTGCGCGGCATGGATGGTTCGTTCGTGAATGTAGACGGCGAACTGCTGCTCGTTTCCCGCCCGCGCAAAAAGGACTTTTTGTCTGCGCTCAACCGCTATCTCTCCAAGTGAGCGTGGCGCCGCGCGCGAACGATATATACGGGTCGGAGGACAGAGGTGGATCAGCTCGAGTTTTATAAATCTTTTCAATTCATGTCAGAGCTTCTGCTGGCGGAGGCGATCTTTCTCTTTTCGCTGCAGAGGCGCAGGTTCGGCTTGCTGCGCGCGGTCTTTGCCGTTGCGGCCAGCTTTCTCTTTGCGTGGCTCATCCCCGTCCTCTCCGCGTCGCCCGCCTACCTGTCCTTCATGTTTTTTACCCTCTTTATTTTCACCGTGTGCATGACGAAGTTCATCTTCCGCGAAAAGTGGCTCAAACTCGCGTTTTGCTGCGTCGCGGGATATACGGTGCAGCACCTGACCTATCAGGTCAACAACATTTCGCTCATCCTCCTTTCCGGCGGCGACCCGGCGATGCTGAACGGCGGCATGTACGGCAGCGAGTTTTCTCCCATGTTTTCCGTGCCTTTTTTGGCTGTCTGGTACTATTTCGTCATATTCCTCGTCTACAGTATCACGTTCTGGACGTTCGGCATCAGGTTCAGCAAGCAGGAGTTTCTCCTCCCGTCCGTGCTCGGCTTTTTCCTCGTCTGCTTCCTGCTGGTATTCGACATCGTGCTCAACACCCTCGTCGTCTATTATTTGAATACGCTGCCCGGCATCATCATCGCGGGCGTCTATAATATCGTCTGCTGCATCCTCGGCTTGGTTTTGCAGTTTGAAGTGTTGCTCCGCTGGGGGCTGTTTTCGCAGCTGCGGCTGCTGCGCGTCGTCCGCAGGCAGGAGAGCGAGCGGTATGCCGCCGTCAAAGAGGCCATGGAGATCGTCAACATCAAGTGCCACGACCTCAAGCATCAGATCCGTCTCTTCCGCAGTCACAATATGCTTTCGGAGGCGACGGCAGAGGATATGGAGCGCGCCATCGCAGACTACGCCGCCTTCACGTTTACGGGCAATTCCGCGCTCGACATCGCGCTGACGGAAAACAACCGCACCTGCGAGCGCGGCAATATCCGCGTCAGTTATATGGCGGACGGCAAGCTGCTCAACTTTATGAGTGAAGAAGATATCTACATCATGTTCCGCAACCTGCTCGACAACGCCGTCGAGGCAGCCATGCAGCAGCCGGAAGAAAAGCGCACGATGGGCCTGCGGATAGAGAAGGCGATGCACGGGTTCGTGTCTGCGTCTGTCTACAATTACTGCGGCGAAACTGCGATCGAATTTGTAGAAGGCCTGCCGAAAACGACCAAAAAGCAGACGGAGCTGCACGGCTTCGGCCTGAAAAGCGTGCGCCGCATCTGCGAAAAATACGGCGGAACGATGGACGTCTACGTCGAGGAGGAGTTTTTCAACGTCAATATGCTGTTCCCCGTCCGCGCGGAGGAAAAGGAAGAGGGCGCGGCGCCGCATTCCGCACGGGCGGCGGCGTAACGGCGCATCTTGCCCGCGCGCGGCTTTGGCGCGGGCGGCGGCTTGCATCTTTGTGAAGGAAGTTCTGCAAAGGACTTCCTTTTTTTGCCGAAAACGGACACTTTTTTTGACCGAACCGACAGTTGGGGCAGAAAAAGCGACGGTTGGGGCAGGTACATATTGCATTATTTTTTTGTTGTGATACAGTAATGGCACAGAAACGGCAGGGCGCGCCCGGCACGCAGACGGCGGCGTCAGGGTAGCTTACCGCACGGCGGTCGGGCGCGCGGCCAAAAAAATATAAGGAGAAATCAGATGAACAAACCAAGGACAAAATTTTGGTCTGCAATGCTCGCGTTGATCCTCGCGGCGGTATGCGCATGCTCCTTCGTTCTTGTCGCTTGTGCGCCTTCCGACCCCGGCCCCGGCCCCGGTCCGGACGACTCCGCCACCGTAGAGTCGCTGGTGCTGGACGCGAGCGGCGCAAAAACGACGTTCGCTTACGGAGAGGAGTTCACCTACGACGGCCTGAAAGTGACCGCCAAGATGAGCGACGGCAGTGAAAAGGAAGTTCCGACGGACGAATGCCGCATCTCGGCCCCGTCTATGAGCTCGCCCGGTCAGCGCCGCGTCACCGTCTCGTACGGGGGCAAGAGCGCGCAGTACACCATCACCGTGCAGGAGCGCGTGATCCCCGACATTTCGTCGCAGTCGCTCGTGGATATCGTCGGTGAAAACGAGAGCGCGCCCTATCGCGTCGAGGCGGAAAACATCGATATGGAAACGCCCGGCGTTAAACTTGCCGACGGGTACGACGCCTTCGTCGCCGATGCGCCCGAAGCGGGAGAAGGGGAAGAGGAGATCGTCGTCAGCGGCGACAAATATCTCACCGGATACGGCGTGACGGGCAACTACTTCGGGTTTACCTTCACGGCGGACAAGGCTTATCAGGAAGTGACTATGGTCCTCCGCGTATCCGCTCCCGCGGATGAAGCCATCTCTTTGGGAGAAGAGCTCGCGCTGTACCTCAACTACGAGTCGGATGAAACGACGCACGGGCAGATCTCTCTCGAAGGGATGTCGGTCGCCGCAGGCGCGCAGTCGTGGGCAGACGTCGTCATCCGCGGCCTCTCGATCCCCGCGGGCACCAACGAACTCACCTTCGACGTCCTCGGAGAGGTCGCCGTCGACCTCGATTACATCGACTTTTACGTCGGCGCGCGCTACATCTCCTCCGTCGTCGAACTGACGGAAGAGGTCGAAGACACGCTCTTTATCGACCTCGAAGATATCGACAGCGAAAAGGCGTACACCCGTCCCGACTTTGCGGCCGCGCACGGCTGGCCGGAGGACCGGATCTTCCTGGAGACGGTCAGCAACGAAGCGCAGGCGGCGAACACCAGCCGCGGCACCTCCGTTGCGGCGCTGGCGACGGGCTCGCAGCTCTCCACCACCCTGCGCCTCGGGCAGGACGCCACCGTCGAACTCAAGATCAAGGTCGCGTCCGTCGAGCAGTACATCGTAAAGGATAATTGGAGCTTCCTCATCGACGGCTACACGCTCAACGGCGTCGACGACGTCAATATTCAGGACGGCAACCCCGGCGCGAACGAATATTGGCTGTGGAAAGAAGTTTCTCTCGGCATCTACAACCTGACGGCGGGCGACCACCTGTTCCAGCTCAACGTCGTCGGCGGAAGCTGCAACATCGACGGCCTCTTCTTCGACGTCATCTCGTACGGCTCCTTCGACGAAAGCGGCGTCGACATCGACAAGCAGCCGGAAGCCGAGCCCGATCCCGAGGCGGCGCTCACCAAAAACGGCGTCGTCCGCCTGGAAGCGGAAAACCTCCGCTACCGCGACGGCTGGGTCATGCGCGACGATGCAACCTCCTTTACCGAGAGCTGGAACCGCGGCGGCGAATCGGGCGTCTGCCTGAAGGGCTTTACGGCCGAGTCCGAGATCAAGGCGGTCATCGAGGTGCAGGAGGCGACCACCGTCTCCATCTCCTTCCGTATGTCGTACTATGACAGCGAGACCTTCGATTTCGGCAAGTCCGTCATCACCTTTGCCGGACAGCCGCTCACGGCGACGGCAGAAGGGGCGTTCGGGCACGACGTGCCCGACGATTATTGGAAGTGGAACACCGTAAACCTCGGCCCCGTCGAAGTGGAGGCGGGCGTCCATACGCTCAGCATCGTATTCAACGACAAGGGCATGAATCTCGACTACTTTGAATTTGTCGGCGGCGACGGCAGCGACTTCGTCCCCCCGGACGAAGACGCGGCGGATATCGCGCTGTCGGTCGGCGAAACGGGGCGCGTCGAGGCGGAGAGCACCGACTCGAGCGGCTGGATCAAGCGCGACGACTGGTCGGAGACCACCTCGTTTACCGAGGCGTGGAGCAACGATATGGGCAGCGGCTCGTCTCTCAAGGGGATGGGCGCGGGCAGCGTCGTCACCTTCCGCGTCGAATTGCGCGAGCGCGCGACGGTCACCATCAAGGCGCCGATGTCGTATTACGACGCAGAGACGTACGATTTCGCCGCCAACACCGCCATCGAGCTCGGCGGACAGGCGCTGACGGCGACGCCGGGCGGCCCGTTCGGGCACCGCAACGAGACAGATTGGTGGAATTGGGTGCAAGTAGACCTCGGTTCCGTCACGTTGGATGCGGGCACCTATACCTTCACCATGACCTTTATTGCCGAAGGCCTGAACATCGACTATTTTGAACTGACGGCATCTGCCGCGCAGTAACGGGACGGGGCGGCGGCCCCGGCACAGACCGGGGCGCGCCTCCCGCACCGCCCGGCCGCCCGCCGGAAGGCGCGGCAAGCTGCGGAAACAAAATCTATATAAGGAAAAGGACACATGAAAGCGAAAAAACTGATCTACCCGATCATAGCGGGCGTCATCTGCCTGATCTTGATCGTCGCGCTCGTCATCGGCAACGTGGCCTGCTACCTCAACGCAAACATCATCACCTCCTTCTTGTGCGGCTATGGTTTTGACGAAGACGGTACGGCGACGGTCGCCGCGCGCGAGAGCGGCAACGCGCTCGCGGAAGACGTAGAAGAAGAGGGGGCCGTGCTCCTGAAAAACGAGAACGACGCGCTGCCCCTCAAGACCGACAAGGTCAACGTATTCGGCTGGACGGGGAGCGACAACGGCTTTATCCCCCAGGGCACCGGCTCGGGCACGGGCTCGCGCAACGACTATGTCACCTTCCTCGGCGGGCTGACGCAGGCCGGCATCGAGTACAACACCGAGCTCGCCGATGCGTATGCGCAGCTTCCCTTCCGCCGCATCGAGGGCGGCTCCTTCGTCATCGAGGCGACGACGGAAGAGCTCTATGACCGCTACTACGGCGTGACCGAAGCCGCCGAGGACTTCTATTCGGACGCGCTCATCCACAACGCCGTCGAGTATTCGGATACCGCCATCGTCGTGCTCGGCCGCCTGATGGGCGAGGGCAACGACTATTCTAAAAAGCAGTATATCTCTACGGGCGAGGACAACGAGGACAGAAAGCTGCTCAGCATCTCCGAGCGCGAAGAGTATTTGCTCGACGTGGTGACGGAAAACTTTGAGACCGTCATCGTCATCACCAACACCACCAACCCGATGGAGATGGGCTTCATCGAAGACCCTGCGATCGACGCGGCCATGCACATCGGCACGCCCGGCACGCGCGGCGCCATCGGCGTTGCGAACCTGCTCAAGGGCAGCGTCACCGTCACCGGCGAAAACGGCGAAACGGTCACAGAAGAGATCAGCCCCTCCGGCCATCTGGCAGACACCATGGCGTACGACCTCTCCACGGCCGCTTCGTACGCGACGTCCGGCAGAGAAGGCGTCGGCAGCTATCTCGACATCAACACCGATACGACGGTCGCTTACCGCCAGAACAAGTATTCGGAATATAAAGAGGACATCTACGTCGGCTATAAGTGGTACGAAACGGCAGACGCCGAAGGATTTTGGGACAGCGACTACGCCAAAAACCGCTGGGGCATCCAAAACGGCTACGAAGACGTCGTGCAGTTCCCCTTCGGTTACGGCCTGAGCTATACGCAGTTCGATTGGATGGTCACCGATTCAAATATCTCCGACGGCACGGTCCTGAGCGCCGACGGCACGATCGAGATCGAAGTCACCGTCACCAACACGGGCGACCGCGCCGGCAAAGAGGTCGTGCAGCTCTATTACACGCCCTGCTACGAGGAGGGCGGCATCGAAAAGTCGGCAGTCAACCTCGGCGCGTACGCCAAAACGGTCGTCTCGCTGCAGCCGGGCGAAAATACCACGCTGAAGCTGGAAATGAACGTCTCCGACATGAAGTCGTATGACTGCTACGACCGCAACAACGACGGGCACATGGGGTACGAGCTGGAGGCGGGAGAATACGTCCTCAGCCTGCGCACCGACTCGCACACGCTCAAAGAGACGATGGACGGCGTCAATACCTTCACCGTTACGGTCGCCGAGGACATCCATTACGACACCGACGATGCGACGGGCGCAACCGTACAGAATCAGTTTACGACGTACACCAACAGCGCGTCCGGCGCTTCCAGCACCATCAATGAGCCGTTCACCAATAAGCCGCACTCCATCGACGGGGCGGACAACGACGGCGAAAAGATCGCTTACATGACGCGCGCCGACTTTACGGGCACCTTCCCCGAAGAGCGCGGCGAACACAAAAATGCAGGCTCGCTCATAGACGACATGCACGGCATCCCCTCCGACGAGTCGCTCACCGAAGAGGGCGCGGTCGCGCCGGCATGGGAGTCGAAGGATACGACCTGGACCATTCAGGACGCATTCGGCGCGCCGTACGACGACCCCATCTGGGACGAGATGGTCAGCCAGCTCTCATTAGAAAGGGCTGCGCTCCTGATCGCGCGGGGCGGCTTCGGCACGATCGAGCTCCCCGAGATCGGCAAGCCCGCCACCCACGATACAGACGGCCCGAGCGGCTTCAACACCAACGTCACGGGCGGCAACAACCTCAAGGCGGTCAACTACCCGAGCTCTACCGTGCTCGCCCAGACCTGGAACTATTACATGGCTTACCAGGTCGGCCGCGCCATCGGCATCGAGGGCAACGCGCTGGGCATCGACGGCTGGTACGGGCCGGGCGCAAACCTGCACCGTTCTCCCCTCGGCGGCAGAAACTTTGAGTATTACTCCGAAGACCCGCTGCTTGCCGGCATCACCTGCGCCTACCACATCCTGGGCGCCAAAGAACAGGGCGTCGTCGCCTATATCAAGCACATCGGACCCAACGAGTCGGATACCGGCCGCAACGGCGCCTACAAGTGGCTGACCGAGCAGAGCCTGCGCGAAAACTACCTCAAACCCTTTGAGTACGCCGTCAAGATCGGCGGCAGCAACGGGCTCATGGCCTCCGTCGACCGCGTCGGCGGCGCCCGCGGCAGCGGTTCGTACGCGATGCTCACCGCCGTCGTGCGCAACGAGTGGGGCTTCCGCGGCACCGTCATCACCGACTACTACCAGTCGGGCATCGTCAACGACATCGACGAAGGCGTGCGCTGCGGCAACACGCAGGTGCTTCACCCGGATCTGTCCGCTTCGCTGTTCGACGATTTAGATTCGCCGACCGCGCAGAAGTATATCCATAAGAGCGCCAAAGATATCCTCTATTCGTACGCAGAGACGAAGTATTACCAGATGACGGCGACCGGCCTGGAGATCGACCAGGTCATCGGTCAGACTGCCGAAGTGTTCGCGTGGTGGATCCCGCTGCTCGTCGTGATCGATGTCGTCAGCGTCGGCCTGATGGCGCTTTGGATGTTCTTCGCGATCCGCTCCGCGGTCAAGGAAAAAAAGAAGGAAAGTGCCAAGTAAAGTGAGGCGCGCCGCGCGCGCCACCGAGCAAGAGGGGACGGAGCGATCCGTCCCCTTTCCCGTGCCGGTAAATCATATTATCGAGTGCAACAGTTAAAGAGCCGAAGAGTCTGATCGCAAATCGGTCAGCTTCATTTTTTGTCCGGACAAATAGAGCATATAGGCTGTATTGGCCGGGATCAGCCGCACCAAAATATTTTGCAATCCAAGCGAGTGGAGTATATGTAAAGAAACTTCGCCTTTGTTTTCTATTGTATCATTCTCTGTCGGCATAAGAAAGCAGTTTTTTACTTGGCGGAAGCCATGATCGTTTATAAAGCTGCTATATGCAAGTTGGTACATATATTGTTTTATAATAGATTCGATGCCGGGTTGCCCTTGTGGGATGCAGCCTTTTTCTAAGACGGGATTGTAGTATTTGGCGTCGAAAATAATAAATTGGCCGTCTTTGATGGCTACTAAATCCGGGATAAGCGTATCGGCCGCTGTTATACCGGCAGCCGTCCATAGCGGTTTTTCTATCAGATCTATCAGCCGTATATTTTTGTCGTATTTTTCGTTGAGAGGCGTGGGTAAATTTAACTCATAAAGCCGCCTGTTTAATTGGTCGTCCAAAATATCGGCGCAAATATGTTCCCATACGAGGTTAAAATTGTTTGTGCCAAGAAGAATAATTATATTTTACAGACAAAATATGGAAGGTCGAAAGCATGAGCCGGGCATCCTCCGTGCATGGGGGCGCGTACATTCGATAATGAGAGGGGGCGGGCAGGCTCTATTTGCACAGGCGGGCCGCGGTGCAGGGGCGGGGAGCGGTTCGGAAAAAATAACGCCGCGCGGTCGGTGTACCGAATTTGGTGCGTCTGCCGTTGTAGAATGAGAGAAAAGAGGGTCGGGGGCGGGCGGGAGACGGAATGCCCGGCACCTGAAAAAGAATTGCCGGCGGCGCTCGCCGCCTTCGGCGCGCGCAAACCGATCTTTTAGGATCTGAACGATCGAGGAGGACGACATGGATAAATATACAGAATTGTTTGCGTTTTTGTATAGCAGCGCCAAGCCGCTGATCGGCGAGTTTGAGGACTTGATGCTCATTCTGAACAGGGAAGCGTTCCCCGCCGCATTGGAGCGCTTTGTCGAAAAATTGTGCCGTTTGGCGGACCACGCCGCGCACGAGATCGAAGATCTGAAGCCTGCCCCGCCCCGAACGGAGGAGTTTTCGGTCACGGAGGAACTGTGCGAAGAGGCCTTTCGCGCGGGGCTCGCCGCAAAGGATTTTTCCGTCGTTTTTTTGCAGAGGCGTTTCAAGCTCGGCTTCAATGCGGCCTGCCGGCTGCAGGGCACTTTGCTCGGCGCGCACAAGATCGAGCGGGCCTTTCTCGCGGGCGACGTCGTCTGCAAGGGGTGAGCCGCCCTTTGCGCACGTTTCAGAGCGCGCGCAGATAAAAAACTTGTGCAGGCTAACAAAAAACACGCGGCGGCCCGCCTCGCCGCAGGCGAGGCGGGGGAGGAGGGCGGGTGAATTATACTATTAAGTGCAACAGTTGAAGAAAAAAGAAGTTCATACAAATCTGTGGTAAAATAGAGTTGCAAA
>CALVXB010000017.1 GCA_944368775.1 uncultured Clostridia bacterium
ACGCGGGGGCCCGCCACCGAGCGCGGGGCGCGCAGCCGGCCGCCCGAAAGAACGCGGGGGCCCGCCACCGAGCGCGGCGCTCAAAGGCGCAGCCCGAGGATCTCGTCGGCGGGGACACCCAAATAATTGCACAGGCGCGCGAAGGTGTCCAACGCGGGGAACACGTTTTTGTGCATATAGGCGGAGACGGTCTTATCGGATACGCCGATGGCGGCGGCGATATCCTTTTGTTTGGCATGGCTCTGGCGGATCGCCTCGCGCAGGCGGCGCTGGATCTCGCTCAGCGAAAAGACATCGGTTTCCATGCCCTTATTATCGCGCATTGTGCGGATTTTTTGACGATATTCGCATATTGTGCGAATTTTGCTTGACGCGCCCGCGATTTTTTCTCTGCAAACAGCGAGGGGCGCGCGCCTTTTACAGGCGCGCGCCCCTCTTTTTTGCGTCGGAATCGCCCCCAGCGTTTTACGCGGGCAGCATGCCTCCCTCGACCTTCAGATCGATGACGGCGTCCTCCGCGGGCATGGTGAAGGCGAACTCCCAGGCGACAAAATCCCCGTCCTCCTGCACGGGCGTGTACGCGGGGAGCCGTTCGCCGTTGAGGTAGGCGACGATGTCCGCGTCCATCAAAATGTCCGTGCGGAAGAGGATGCGCTTGCCGGCGCGCGCCTCGGCGGGCAGCGGCTCGAGCAGGAAGTCCGCGCCCTCGCCCACGGTCAGGCTGTACTTCTCACCCGGCGCGTTCGCGTCCTGCCACGCCCGCATACAGCGGGCGATCTGCCGCAGGTCGGACTTGCCCAAAAAGCCGCGCTCGTAGGCGACCGCGAGGGAGAGGACGCGGTGTTCGCTGTCCGCCTCCGCGGAGAGGTAGACGAGCGGGTTTGCCTCGCCGTCCGAATTGGTGCAGATGTAGACGCCGTCGATGACGAGCACCTCCTCCGCCGCCGTGTAGCCGAAGTTGCCGTCGTGCAGGGAAAAGACGGCGTGGCCGTCAAACAGGCCGTAGTATGCCTCGAAGATGACGTTGGCGTCGTCGTAATGGGCGAGGGACTCCGGGCGCAGATCGGCGCGCGTCTCCTCGATGTAGGTGGAGACGATCTCCTCCCGCAGCGCCGCGCCGGGGTCGGGCGGCTCGGCGGGCACGCAGCCCGCGAGCAGCGCGAAGGCCAGCGCACACAGCGCGCACGCCGCGAGGCGGAACGCGCCCCGCCCCTTGTTCTTCGTCGATCTCATGTCTTTCCTCCTTTTCTGTTTTTAGATTTTCCCTTTCGGATCTTTCCCTTTGGATTTTTCCCGCCCCCGCCGCCTTTGCGGCGGGGGCGGGAAAGAGGGAGTGCGTTCCTGCCTCCCCGCGGGGCGGGGACGATCCTGCGTTCCCCCGCATAGGCGGCGGGGCGAACGGGCGGTCAGGCGAGGCCGGGGACGGGAGCGGCGAGGATACTTTCCTCCCCCCACACCACATACAGCCAGCCCTCTGCGATGCAGGCGCGGGTGGCGTGCACGTTTTGGTTTGCGCCTTCGATCTCGAGTTCGAGGACGGGCGCGAGGGCGGTGCCGTCAAAGCGGAGCAGCAGGTACACGTCGGCATAGTCGGCGTAGTCGAACAGATGCAGGCCGAGCAGGCCGCGCTCGCGGTCGATAAGGTAGGCCTTATAGTCCTCGGAAAAGCGCGCAGCCCGCTCGTAGACGGCGACGGAGATGACGGCGTCGCCCGCGTGGGCGTACACCTCGGCCTTGAAGGCGCCGCCCTCGCCGTAGCCGACGCCGAGCAGCGTGCCGCCGACAAAGTCGACCAGCGAGCTCGAGTAGCCCTCGATGGTGCCCGTTTCGGTAAAGGTGACGTTGGAGAGGTCGGATAGGTCGATGCGGAAGACGGGGTCTGTGAGCTCGACGATGCGGGCGGTGCACACCCAAGCGATGTCCCCCTCGAAGCGGACGGAGGTGACCTCCTCGCCGGGCGGAGCGAAGTTTGTGAGCACGGCGGCGGCGGAAAAGTCGGACAAATCGACGGCGTAGACAGCCGCGTTGGAATCGAACGCCCCCTGCGGCGCATCGCCGCCGAGGTAGAAGCTGCGCGTCGTGGTGACGACGCGCAGCACGCCGCCCGACTCGTCCATCGAGTATTGGTTAAGGACGGTGCCGGCGACGTCGGCGCTGCCGCGGTAGGCGAGCCCGCCGCCCGCGTAAGAGACGCAGGCGATCTCGGAGCGGCGTTCGCTGAAGGTGTAGTTGACCTCGCCGCACGCCTCGCTCTCCGCCGCGTAGCTGTGGGTGAGGAAGATGTTTTGCTGCGAGGCGTACACGCCGCTCGAAAAGGAGAGGAAGGCGGCGCTGCCGCGCACGGAGAGGTCTGCAAAGCGAATGCGGCAGAGCACGGTGTAGCTGGGCTGCAAGGACGTTTCGTCAAAGAAGATGTCCTCGGCGGGGATGCTTTCAAACGCGCCCGGCACGCCGATCTGCGGCACAAACTGCGATTCGTCGGCAAAGTCGGGGTCGTTACCCACGGCGAAGTTGGTGACGAGCAGCAAGTCTTCCCCGACCAGGCGGGCGGAGACGAGGCCGCCCGAAACGTAGACGCGGCCCACTTCGCGCATGTGGGCGGGGTCGGATACGTCGACGGCGACGGCGGCGGTGTACACCTGCCTGCCCTCTTGCGGGTAGGCGGAGAGCAGGAGCAGGGCGGTATCGCCCTCTTGGCTTAAAAACAGTTCGGCGGGGCCGTAGCCCTCGATGGAGAGGCCGCCCGCGGAGGCGATGTCCAGCCGCCCGCAGAGGGCGCTATTCTCCTGCGCGATGGTGAAGGCGGAGAGCGAAGTGCCGCCGCTTTTTTGCTGCAAATAAAAGATGTGGCTTTGCGTGCGCTTGAACAGGTCTCCCTCGATGACGCCGTCCGTCTGGTTGTCCGTCACCTCGACGTAGCCGCCGTTCCCTTCGGATGCGTCGGGCGCGGCGTCGTCGTCCTCGGGTGCGGCTGCGGCGGGAAAGAGGGCGCCCATCCACGCCTCGAAGTTGTTTTTGTAGACGGGCGGGGTATGGGTGAGGGAATTGAGCTGCTGCATGAGGCCGTAGTAGGGGCTGCCCGCAAAGCGGGAGATGTCGGGCAGGCCGCTCGGGTAAGGGATAAATAAGACGAGCTGCAGGGCGACGAAGAGCAGCAGCCCCGCCGCGACGGCGAGGATGACCGCCCTGCGGCGCACGGCCGCGCTCGCGGCGCGCCGCGCGTCGGCGCGCCGAAGGATGTCTTGCGTGCGCTGACTAGAGGTCTTCATAGCTGTGACCCTCCTGCGTTAAGATGGTTTTGAGGGAGGCGCGGGCGCGGGAGAGCAGGTTGTACACCTGCTTGGCGCTCTTTTTGAGGATGCGGGCGGCCTCGGCGGGGGCAAAGCCCTCGAAGTAGACGAGGTGCAGCGCCGCGGCGTACTGCGGCGGCAGCTGCTGCATGGCCGCGTACAGCGCGCGGCTCCGCTCGGACGCGAGCACGTCTTGCTCGCCCTGCTCGGAGATGAGGATGTTTTCAAGCCCCGCCAGCGGGCGAACGCGGCGGTTTTTGCGCAGGTAGTCGAGCGCGCGGTTGCGCGCGGCGGCGTACAGGTAGGTGCGGAACTTGGCCTCGCCGCGGAATTTTTTGCGGCGCACGATGAGCGCGGCGAAGGTGTCCGCCGTGACGTCTTCGGCGGCGGCGTCGTCGCGCACGATGCAGTAGGCAAAGCGGGTGAGCGCGTCGCCGTGCAGTTGTACCAGCGCCTCGAGCGCGCTGCCGTCGCCTTGCAGATAGGCCTCGTACAGCGCGGCGCTGCGGTCCTCTTTCATCCTCTCTTCCCTCTCTCACCTTTTAGACGGCGGAGCGGCGACTTTTACTCACCGCCGCCCGCCGTTTTGCAGGATCCTTCTTCTATATTTGTTTTTTGGGGGGGATCGCTCGCCTTGCGGCCGCGCGGGCGGCGCGCCCTTTTGCGGCAAATTCCCCCACACACAAAAACGCGGGGCCCCGCGGTGCGGAGCCCCCATTTTGAAGCGCTTAAAAGATGCCGCTGCCGCTGGGCATATCCTTTTCGGGCGAGAGCAGGCTGAGCTTGCCCTCTGCGTCCTCGGCGCAGAGGATCATGCCCTCGCTGAGGATGCCGCACAGCTTGGCGGGCTTTAAGTTGGTGACCAGGACGACCTTTTTGCCGACCATCTCTTCGGGCGAGTAGAACTTGGCGATGCCGCTGACGACGGTGCGCGTCTGCTCGCCGACGCGGACGGTATTTTTGAGCAGCTTTTCGCTCTTTTTGACCCGCTCGCTGGCGACGATCTCGCCGACCTGCAGCCGCACTTTGGCGAAGTCGTCGATGCCGATCTCGGCGGGGTACGCGGGCGCGGCGTGCGCCTTCTGCTCTTTGGCGGGCTTTTCGGCCTTTTGCTCTTTGGCGGGCGCCTCGGCGTGCTCGGGGTGCATGGCGGCGTACTGCGCCTCTACCTCCTTATAGCTCTGGCGGCGGAAGAGGTGGCCCTTGTCCTCGACGCGCGTGCCCTGCACGAGCAGGCCGAACTTGTCTAAACTGTCGTAGCTGCGCAGGGGCGAAGCGAAGGTTTCGAGCGCCTTCTGCGCGGCGGCGGGCATGAAGGGCTGCAGCAGCGAGGAAGCGATGACGATGCTCTCGGCGAGGTTGTACAGGACCGTAGCGAGGCGGCCTTTTTTAGACTCGTCTTTGGCGAGCAGCCAAGGGGCCGTTTCGTCGATGTACTTGTTGCAGCGGCGCAGGAAGGCGAAGATCTCGCCCAGCGCGTCCGAAATTTTGAATGCGTCCATCTTGGCGCGCACCTTTTCGTACAGCGCGGTCGCCATCGTTTTAAGCTCGGCGTCGACGGGCTCGGCCGCGCCCGCGTCGCGCAGCTCGCCGCCGAAGTACTGCCGCGTCATGGCGGCGGTGCGCGAGACGAGGTTGCCGTAGGTGTTGGCGAGGTCCGCATTGACGCGGTCGTTGATCAGCTCCCAGGTGATGTTGCCGTCGTTGTCGTAGGGCATATCGTTGAGCACGAAGTAGCGCACGGCGTCCACGCCGAACACCTGCACGAGCTCGTCTGCATAGATGACGTTGCCGCGCGACTTGCTCATCTTGTTGCCGTCCATCAAGAGCCACGGGTGACCGAACACCTGTTTCGGCAGCGGCAGCCCCAGCGCCATCAGAAAGATGGGCCAATAGATGGTGTGGAAGCGGATGATGTCTTTGCCGATGACGTGCACGTCGGCAGGCCAATACTTTTTGAACAGCGCGCCCTGCTCGCCCTCTGCATCGTAGCCGAGGCCGGTGATGTAGTTGCTGAGCGCGTCCAGCCAAACGTACACGACGTGGCGGGGATCGAAGTCGACGGGGATGCCCCAGGTGAAGGAGGTGCGCGACACGCACAGATCCTGCAGGCCGGGCTTCAAGAAGTTGTTGACCATCTCGTTTTTGCGCGAGAGGGGCAGGATGAAGTCGGGGTGCTCGTCGTAGTACTGCATGAGGCGGTCTGCGTACTTGCTCATGCGGAAGAAGTACGCCTCCTCCTTGGCGGGGTGCACCTCTCTGCCGCAGTCGGGGCACTTGCCGTCTTTGAGCTGCGAGGGCGTCCAAAAGGCCTCGCACGGGGTGCAGTACATCCCCTCGTACGTCCCCTTATAGATATCCCCCTGCTCGTACAGCTTGCGGAAGATGGCCTGCACCTGCGCCTCGTGGTCGGCGTCGGTGGTGCGGATGAACTTGTCGTAGGAGATGTTCATCAGGTCCCAGATGCCCTTGATCTGGTCTGCGACGCCGTCGACGAACTGTTTGGGCGTCTTGCCGGCGGCCTCGGCCTTTTCTTCGATCTTTTGGCCGTGCTCGTCGGTGCCCGTCTGGAAGCGGACGTCGTAGCCCTGGTTGCGGCGGAAGCGCGCGATGGCGTCCGTCAGCACGATCTCGTAGGTGTTGCCGATGTGCGGCTTGCCCGAGGTGTAGGTGATCGCCGTGGTGATGTAGTAAGGTGTTTTTTCCATGCCTCTCCTCCCGCCCCTGCCGCGGCGGGCGGGGCTCCGCATTTTTTGTGTGATTTTGTACCATTATACCCCATTTGGGCGAGAATGTAAACAGATTTTCGGCTCGCGAAATTTGTTTCGAGCTGACGAAACAAATTTCTGCGATTTTGAGGGAGACACCACTGTGCGCTGCGCGCAGCAGCGTTTTCTCCCTCGCCGCGCGATACTTTAAGGGCACGCTGTTAAAAATCGCGCGGCTTCACCCTCTTCCCGGAAGCCTTTCGGCAAATTGGGGGCGCGGGCGCAAAGGCGCGACTTTGCTTGCGCGAGTATTTTAAGAAAAGTTAGCAGGCTATATGGGGGCGAAAAAACAGGGCTCCCGAAAATCGCAGCGGGGTACCTTTCCCTGTGCGGCCCCCCATGCGCTGAAAAAGACAAAAGCAAAAAGCGCGGTTTTTGCTTTTTCGATCATTTTATAAAATAATTAAAAACAGCGCACCGAAGTACGCTGTTTTTTGCAAAGTTTATTCTGCCGAAGCGGGTTCGGGCGCTTCGGCGGCGGGCGGGGTAGGTTCGTTCACTTCGCCTGCTGACGGGGCGGGGGAGCTCGCCTCCGCTGCGGGCGGGTCGGAAACGGCGGGTTCGGGCGCGCCGTAGAGCAGGGCGTGGACGGGCTTTTTCAAAAAATAGGTGATGGGCTTCATGACCACGCCGACGAACACCGCGATGATCACCGTGCCGATGCCCACGCCGCGCAGCATGCAGTCGGTGCCGCTCGGCGACCAAAAGACGCCGCTGTCCCAAAAGAAGATGAGCGAGAGGGCGCACGCGGTGAGCACGACGCCGACGTCGAAGATGATCTTGCAGGTGGAGACCTTGAGCCCCGTGCGCTGCGACAGCGCGAGGGTGACGCCCTCGCCCGGCATGCTCAAAATGTTAGCCTCGAGATAGAGGAAGATGCCGAAGGCGATGGCGACGGTGGCGGCGGCGATGAGCAGAATTTTCAGCCAAACGGCCTGCTCTTCGGGCAAAAAGAGGCCGTAGAGGGCGTTGGTGCCGTCGACGAGGAAGCCGAACAGCGTCGAGCTGATCAGCTGCAAAAAGCTGTACCACTTGAACTTGCGCAGCAGGATGAGCGCCTGCAGCAGGATGAAGCAGACGAACACGATGATCACCCATGTGCCGAGGCTGAGCTGCGGAAAGCGCAGACTGAGCACGTTGGGGATGGAGTTGACGGTGGAGATGCCCCAATTTGTAGAGCGCGAGAGGGAGACGCCGCTCGCGATGAAAAACATCCCCGCCACGTAGGCGATGAGCCTGCGCATATACGAAAACACCTGCCGCCGCGTCGGGCGGGATTTAATAATATTCATTTTCCCTCCGTATATATGTATATTTATGCGTTTCTGTTTATAATTATAAGTCATGCGCGGGCGTTTGTCAACAATTTTTTTGAAAAAAACGGCGCAAATGCCGAAAAAACGCTTGCGCGCGCGGCTGCAACGCGCTATACTGAAAACAAAAAAGGAGGTAGCACGCATGGACCTGCCGCACGACCCCTACATTTTGCTCGGCTTTGTCAACATGAAGCTGCGCGACGCTTACCCGACCCTATCGGCGCTGTGCGAGGACCTCGGCGCGGACGAGGAGGAGCTGCGCGCCCGCCTCGCCGCCGCGGGGTTTACCTACGACGCGGATAAAAACGCCTTTATCTGATCGGCGGCCGATTCGCCGCCGACCGAAAGCGGAACTTTTGCAATGAAGCGCGCCGCCCGGCCAAAACGGACGCGCCGCCCGCAGGCAAAGCCTGCGGGCGGCGCGCTTTTATGTGCGTTCTTTTTGTTATCGGGCGGGCGGGTTGCCGTCGCTCCCCTCCCCCGCGTCGGCGGGGTGTTGCGGCGGCGCTTCCCCATCCGAGGGGGCGGGCGCTTGCGGCGGTTCTTCCTTTTCAGGAGGAAAGACGGCGAAGCGGTCGGCGGCGTCGGGCGGCGACACGTACAGCAGCCAGATAAAATAAGCGATGGCGCAGACGCCGACGATGACGGTGAGGACGACCTCGGCGGGGCACCAGATGTCGGCAAAGGAGCCGAAGCCCAGCCCGCGCGCGGGCGTGACGAGGTTGCCGCCATAGTTGAAGAGGGCGTGCGCGAGGGCGCAGAAGAGCACGCCGCCGCCGCGGAACATACACACGGAGAGCATACAGCCGATGAGGAAGGAGTACCCGACCTGCAAAAAAACGCCCGCGCTGAACCCGCCGAGCAGGTTGACGAGGTGCAGCGCGCCGAACATCGCCGAGGCGATGAGCGCGGCGGCGAATCTGCCGCGGCGGTCGGTGCCCGCCGCGCCGAGCACGAAGGGGAAGATGACGCCGCGGAAGGCGAGCTCTTCAAACAGCCCCACGCCGACGCACTCGACGGCAAACAGCGCCGCGCCGAAGGCGTCGGTGACGCCCGCCGTACCTTGGATGAGTGCGACGAGAGGGAAGTTGTTTGCGGCGACGACGAGGGCGGGCAGACACAGGAGCAGCGCGCCGCCGCCCGCGGGCAGCCAAATATGGCGCACCCCCATCTGCCGCGCGAGCACCGCGAGGGGCACGCACAGCACGAGGCGCACCGCGCCCACGCCAAGCATATAGGCGTAGTTTGCCTGCTCCGGAAAAAGCAGCTCGCCCAGCCAGCGGGTGGGCAGCAGCACCAGCCCCGCCACCAGCAGGTAGATGATCGCCGCGCTCGAAACGGGCTCGCGGCGCATGTACAGCATCCTCTCTTTCATGCGCGTCCTTTGCCGCCCCGCCGCAGCCTGCGCGCGCATCGCCGCGGGGCGTTTTTTGTTTTTTGATTTTGAAGGCCCGCCGCGCCGCCGAGCGCCGCCGCTTGCGCGGGCTGACCTTATTTTATTATATCTGCAAATCGATAGGAAAGCAAGGGAAATGCTCGGAGAATTTGTTTTAAGCTGACAAAAGAAATTTTCGTGATTTTGAGGGCGCTCCGTCAAAATTGCGATTTTGACGGAGCGCGTTTATTTTTAATTAAATTTTTGCGCAAGGAAAATCACACTTTTCCGCCAGCTCGTCGTCGCTCGCCTTTGCTTGCCAGCCTTTTGCTGAAAGCAAAAGGCACGGCTTGCACGGCGGCTCCTCCTCTTCCCAAAAATCTCGCGACGCTCCGCACCGCTGCGATTTTCGGGAACCCTATTTTTTTCTTAAAATACTCGCGCAAGCAAAACCACGCTTTTGCGGTAGCGCACCCCCATTTGCGCGTAAGCGCTTTCGGGAAGAGGGTGAAGCCGCGCGATTTTTTAACGGTGTGCCCCTAAATATCGCGCGGCGAGGGAGAAAACACCGCCGCACATAGTGCGCGGCGGTGTCTCCCTCAAATCGGAAGATTTCGCAGGCAGCAGCCTGCCGAGAAATCTCCGAGCCTAATTCAGTTTTTTATGTTCCCCGGTGAGCATAAAGATGACCCACTCGGCGATGTTGGATGCGTGGTCGCCGATCTTTTCGAGGTACTTTGCGATCATGAGCAGGTCGAGCGCCTGTTCGCCGTTGTCGTCGTCGTCGATGTTCTTGTGCACGATGCCCGTCAGCTTGCGCTTGATGGTATCGAACAGGTCGTCGACGGCGTCGTCTGCGCGGCAGACGGCCTTGGCCAGCTCGCCGTCGCGGTCGACGAAGGACTTGGTCGCGTTGTGCACCATCGCCTGCACGCGATCTGCCATTTCGGGGATCTCCTTCAGGCTTTCGGCGTAGGGCAGCTTGCTCATTTTGATGACCAGCTCGGAGATGTCGACCGCCTGGTCGGCGATGCGCTCCATATCCGTGATCATCTTCATCGCGGACGTGACAAAGAGCAGGTCGCTGGCGACGGGCTGCTGCTTCAAGATCAATTTCAGGCACAGGCGCTCGATGGACTGCTCCATCTCGTCCACCTTCGATTCGACGGCCTTCGTCTTTTTGGCGAGCTCGACGTCCTGCGTCTCGAGCGCGGTCACCGCGTCGGCGATCGCCTCGGTATTCAGCTGCCCCATCTTCACGAGCAGATCTTTGAGCTGCGCGATCTGCTCTTCAAACAATTTCCTGGTCATAGTATCAACCAAACCTCCCGGTGATGTAGTCTTCCGTCCGCTTGTCGCGCGGGCGCTCGAAGATATCGTCCGTGACGCCGAACTCGATGAGGTCGCCGAGCAGGAAGAACGCGGTCTTGTCCGAGATGCGCGCCGCCTGCTGCATGTTGTGCGTGACGATGACGATGGTGTACTTTTCCTTGAGTTCCTGCGCGAGGTCCTCGATCTTGGACGTGGAGATGGGGTCGAGCGCGGAGGTCGGCTCGTCCATGAGGATGACCTCGGGCTCGACGGCGAGGGTGCGCGCGATGCACAGGCGCTGCTGCTGGCCGCCGGACAGGCCGAGCGCGGACTTCTTCAAACGGTCTTTGAGCTCGTCCCAGATGGCGGCGGCGCGCAAGGAGCGCTCGACGATCTCGTCGAGGTCCGCCTTCTTGCGGATGCCGTGCGTGCGCGGGCCGTAGGCGATGTTGTCGTACACGCTCATGGGGAAGGGATTTGGCTTCTGGAAGACCATGCCGACCCGCTTGCGGAGCACGTTGATGTCCACCTTGCCGTAGAGGTCGACGCCGTCGATGAGCACCTCGCCCGTGATCTTACAGTCGGCGATGAGGTCGTTCATGCGGTTGAGCGTCTTCAAAAAGGTGGACTTGCCGCAGCCGGAGGGGCCGATGAAGGCGGTGATCTCGTTCGCCTTGATGTCCATGGAGATGCCTTTGAGGGCATGGAAGTTGCCGTAATAGAGGTTGAGGTCCTTGACGTTGAATTTGTCGAACGCCTGCCCTGCCTGTATGGTGTTCTGCGTATCCACCGTTTAATACTCCTTTTTCAGTTTATTGCCGATCAGTTCCGCCGCGCCGTTGATGAGGATGGTGAGGAGGATGAGCACGACCGCGATCGCCCATGCGACGCCGGCGTATTCGCTCGGGTTTTCGCTGATGATCGAATACATATACACGGTCAGCGTGCAGCCCTGCGACATGGGCCCCGCAGGGCGCTTGATGTTGAAGGCGGAGCCGGCGGTAAAGACGAGCGCCATCGTCTCGCCGACGACGCGGCCGAGGCCGAGGATGACGCCCGAGATGATGCCCGGGATCGCCGAGGGGAGGATGATGACGAAGATGGTGCGCAGCTTGCCCGCGCCGAGGGCGTACGAGCCCTCGCGGAAGGATGCCGGAACGGCGAGCAGCGCCTCCTCCGTCGTGCGCATGATCAGCGGCATGATCATCATCGCCATCGTCAGCGAGCCGCCCAGGATGGTGAGACCCCAGCCGAAGGCGTCGGTAAACAAGATCATGCCGAAGATGCCGAAGACGATGGACGGGATGCCCGAGAGCGTCTCCGCCGCGACGCGCACGATCTTGACGAAGATGTTGGTCGATTTGGCGTACTCCACCATGAAGATGGCGGCGAAGATGCCGATGACGCCCGCGACGAGCAGCGACAAGCCCGCAATGGACAGCGTGTTGATCAGCGAGGGCATCATAGACATATTGTCCGACGTCCAGCGCCACGCAAACAGCTCGGGCTTGAGGTTGGGGATGCCACGGATGAGCACATACGCGAGGATCCACACGACGATCGCCGCCGTGATCAGCGTCGCGAGGCAGATCAACAGGAACAGCGCGAACGAAAAGGGCTTTTTCAGATAGGCTTGCAGCTTATCCGCAAAGCGCTGCCGGTTGATGGGGACGATGCCGCGCGCATCGACTTCCCCTTCTTTTAATACGAGTTCTTTCGCCATGGCTTATTTCTCCTTCCTGCGAAGCAGCATGACCAGCAGCGTGATCAGGAGGATGAACACGAACAGCACGACGGCGCAGGCGATGAGCGCCTCGCGGTGCAGGTGGCGCGCATACCCCATTTCCAGCGCGATGTTGGAAGAGAGGGTGCGGATGGGGTCGAGCAGGCTGGTCGGGAACTGTGCGGAGTTGCCGCAGATAAACACGACGGCGGCCGTCTCGCCGAAGGCGCGGCCGAGGCCCAAAATGATGGACGTCATGACGCCCGACTTGGCCGCGGGGAACATGGTGCGGAAGATGGCGCGCTCCTTCGTCGCGCCCAGGGCGATGGTGCCCTCGTAATAGCTCTTGGGCACGGCGCGCAGCGAGTTCTCCGTGATGGAGATGATGGTCGGCATGATCATGATGCCGAGCACGATCGCCGTCGTCAGCAGCGTCGTGCCGCTGGCGGCATGGAACATCTGCTGGACCATCGGGACGATCAGCTGCAGGCCGAAATAGCCGTAGACGATGGAAGGGATGCCCGCTAAGATATTGGTGAGCGGCTTCAAAAAGCTGTATAAGGGCTTCGGGCAGTAAAACGCCATGAATACGGCGACCAGAAGCCCGATGGGGACGCCGACGACCAGCGCGCCCGCCGTGGCGCACGCCGTGCCGACGACCAGCGTGCCGACGCCGTAATAGCCGGAGCTGGGCAGCCAGCGGTCGCCGAACAGAAAGTCGATCCAGCCGATCTCGGAGATAGTCGGCACGGCGGAGACGAACAGATAGACGCAGATGACCAGCACGACGACGATAAAGACGGCCGCCGCGACGGCGAACAGGATGCGCATCAAAATCTCGCGGACGGCCGCCGCTTTGTTCACGGACGGGATCGCCGCCGCGGCCGCGCCGCCCGTCCCCGCCTGCACTTGATTGTTTTTCATTTTGCACCTCGCACACGCAGAAGCGGGCTGCACTCGTCAACCCGCCGATCTCTGTTTTTTGTTGGCTGCGCGCCGAATCACTCGGCTTCTTCCGTCGTTTCCGCGAGCGCCGCATTGAGGAGCTTGGTGTACGCCTCGGCGAGCTTCGTCATGAGCGGCTGCACGGAGGTGGAGCCGGCGACGTCGATCTCACCCGTCGTGGGCAGGGTCTCGGGAACCTTGTACTCAGGAGCGGAAGCGAGGCCGCTGACATAGCCCTCTTCGACGATGATGTCGTGCGCCTGGGAGCTCTTGAGGAAGGTGAAGAAGTCGGCGAGCAGGTCGTTGGAGTCCATCGTATCCTGCTGATACATCACGTTGAAGGGACGGGCGAGGGTATAGTCGCCGGAGAGCACGTTGTCGGTCGTCGCCTCGACGCCGGCGATCTTGACGGCGCTGACGGAATCGTCCAAAGAGCCGAGCGAGATGTAGCCGATCGCCTGCGGGTTGCCCGCGACGTATTCCATCATCGTGCCGGTGGAGTTGGAGGTGTTCGCCGCATTGACGAGGGTCGTCGCGTCCTCGACGCCGATGAGTTCGAGGAAGGCACTGCGCGTGCCCGAGCCGTCTTCGCGCTGTGCGACGGCGATCTCGCCCGTCGCGGTCGCGCCCTCGACGCCGCTCCAATCGGTGACCGCACCGGTGTAGATATCTTTGAGCTGCGCGATGGTCAGGTTATCCAAAGCGTTGTCGTTGTGTACGATGACCGCGATGCCGTCCTGGCAGATGGCGTACACTTCGATGCCTTCCGCATCTTCGCCCTCGACCTTGCTGGAAGCCATGCCCAGTTCGACCGTGCCGTCCTGCGCCTGGGAAATACCCACGCTGGAGCCGCCGCCCGCGACGTTGATCGAGTACTCCGTCACGCCGCCGTTGTCACACGCCGCGACGCCGAATGCCAGCCCGCAGGCCAAAGCCAGGGAACCGATCGCCATAAAGATCTTTTTCATTTCTTACTATCTCCTTCAAAATTTGTACCTCCATTATAGCGGGCACATGTATAAAAGTTTTGCAAAAGTTGTAACAAAGTTGTAATAAAAGGCGGGTTTTGCCCCGTTTTTACTGTTTTTTGGGGGTTGAAGGGCAAAAAATGCCCCCTCCCGCGCGGGAGAGGGGGGACGTGTGTACGTTCATTTTTGTTTTTTGCGCTCGAAGCGGACCAAGAGGTACGAGGCCGCGAGCCCCGCAAAAAAGAGGGCGACGCCCGGCCAGAGGTCGGCGGCGAAGGGCGCGCCTTCCGCCCAGCCTTCATACACGGCGAAAATTTCGGGATTCAGGAACATGGACAGCAGCGAGCCGAGGGAGAGCCCTGCCACGGCGGAGAAGGTGCCCGCCCGCGCGCGGCGCATGAGCCCGCCCATGCCCTTGGAGCAGAGCACCAGCCCGAGCAAAAAGCCTGCGGCGAGGCAGGCGTACAGCGCGAACACGGCGGGGTTTTGCCGCCAATAGCTCAGGCCGACCGAATCGAGCAGCGGCGCAAAGCAGCCGCACAGCATGAGCAGCGCGGTGGCACTGAGCCCGGGCACCACCTGCGTGAGCGCGACGAGAAAGCCGAGGACGAGGAAGAGCAGGCAGGGCAGCACGCCGACCTGCTCCGGCCACAGCGGCGCGGGGGAGAGAAAGACGGCCGCCGCCCCGAGCAGGACGGGCAGCAGCGCGCCCGCCGCAAAGAGCGAGACGCGCAGCGGCGTGATGCGCTCGCCGCGCAAATTGTCGGTGACGGCGGGGTACGCGCCCGCCATCAGCCCCGCGAACAGCGCGACCACCGCAAACGGACACAGGTCGAGCAGCGCGCGCACGGCGAAGAAGCCGACGACAAAGCCGACGACGCCGCCCGCCGCGACGGGCAGCAGAAAGAGTACGCTGCGGCGCAGGTGCCGCCCCAACCCGCCGATGGCGGCGAGCAGCTTTTCGTACAGCCCGAACAAGATGGCGACCGCAGCGCCGCTCACGCCGGGCACGATGACCGCCAGACCGATGCAGAAGCCGAGCGCCGCCGCCCGCAGCTTTTCTTTGCCGCTGCGGTAGGTGAGGTCGAACGCCGCGCCGTCCTCTTTATTATTATCATTATTATTATGAGGGGCTTCGGGCGGGGTCTGCGGCGTTGGCGGCGTCTGCGGCGTTTGCGGCGTTGGCGGCGTCTGCGGCGAGGCGGGCGCGGGCTCCCCTTCCTTTTTATTATAAATAGGCCCCGCGGATGCGGGCGAGGCGGCGGGCGCGCCTGCGCCCGCCGCCCTTTCTCTTTCGCGATTGTTTTGCCCGCTCATGCCTGCCCCTGCGCGGCGAATGCCGCGATGCGCGCGGCGAGGTCGCGCGAGGTCAAATGCGCGTCCTCCGCCTGTTCCTGCGCGCCGGCGTGGGAGACGAATTTATCGGGCGCGCCCAAAAGGAGCAGCTGCACCGCCTCGCCGCGGGCGGCGTAGTACTCGGCGACGGCGGAACCGAACCCGCCGGCGGCGTAGCCTTCTTCAAAGGTGACGATCTTGTGCCCGGCGTAGCGGTCGAGCATCTTTTCGTCGAGCGGCTTTACGGAGCGGCAGTTGACCACTTTGATGTCCGTGCGGCCCCTGACGCGGCGGGCGTCCAGCGCGCGGGCGACGGCGCGCGCGCCCGACGCGAGCACGATGACGCCCTCGCCCTCGGTGAGCACTTCCCAAAGGGCGTTGTCGGAGATGCGCATGCGCGAGCCGAGGTTTGCCGCGTAGCCGTTGGGGTAGCGGATGGCGGCGGGGCAGCGCAGGCTGCGGGCGTAGTCGAACACGTCCGCGAGCTCCGAGCAGTCCTTGGGGGCGAAAATTTTTAAGTTGGGGATGGCGCGCAGGGCGGAGAGGTCTTGCAGCCCTTGGTGCGTCTTTCCGTCCGCGCCGACGAAGCCCGCGCGGTCGATGCAGAAGATGACGGGCAAATTTTGCAGGCAGACGTCTTGCACGATCTGATCGTACGCCCGCTGCAAAAATGTCGAGTACAGGCAGACGACGGGCGAGAGGCCGCCCTTTGCCATGCCCGCCGCCATGGTGACGGCGTATTCTTCGCAGATGCCCGCGTCGAACAGGCGGTGGGGGTAGAGAGAGGCGAACTCGGACAGGCCGACGCCGTCCGTCATGGCGGCGGTGACGGCGACGAGGGAAGGGTCCTGCGCGGCGCGGGCGCACAGCAGACGGCCGAGCGCGACGGAGAAGGAGTTGTTGCTGCCGACGAAGTTCTGCCCCACGCCGTGGAAGCGGGCGGGGTCCTCCTCCGCCGCCTCGAACCCCTTGCCCTTGACGGTGATGACGTGCAGCAGCACCGGCTCGTCGATGGCGCGGATGCTTTCGAGCACGCCGACCAGCTCGTGCAGGTCGTGCCCGTCGACCGGCCCGACGTACTTGAAGCCGCACCGCTCGAAGAAGTCGTTTTTGTTCAGCCAGCCCTTGAGGGTGTACTTCATCTTGCGCAGCTTTTTGCCGAAGGCGCTCGTCTCCTTGAAGGCGCTGCGCACCTTTTTGTTGAAGTCGCGGTAGCCCTTTTTTGCCGTCGCCTTGGAGAGGGCGCGGTAGAGCGCCGAGTTGTTTTTGTCGATGGACATTCCGTTGTCGTTGAGTACGACGAGGAAGTTTTTGGGCTTTTGATCGGAAGAGAACACCGCCTCGAGGGCGACGCCGTTGCCCATGGACGCGTCGCCGATGAGCGAGACCACCTTGTAGTCGTCGCCGTAGGCGTCGCGCGCGCTGCACAGGCCGATGCCCGCGGCGATGGACGTGCCGCTGTGCCCGGCGATAAAGGCGTCATAGGCGCTCTCTTCGGGGTCGGGGAAGCCGCTTTCGCCCCCCCTGCGGCGGACGTGCGCGAGGCTGCGCCCGGTGAGCAGCTTGTGCGCGTAGCTTTGGTGGCCGACGTCGAAGATGAGCTTGTCGCGCGAAAAGTCGAACACGCGGTGCAGGGCGAGCGTCAGCTCGACCACGCCGAGGTTGGAGGCGAGGTGGCCCCCGTTTTCGCGCACGACGTTGACCAGCCGCTCGCGCAGCGAGGCGGCGAGCGCCTCCATTTGCCCGATATTGTACGTTTTGATTTCGTCTGCCAGCACGGCGATACCTCTAAAAAAAATTCGGCTCGGAGATTTCTCGGCGAGCTGACGCCTGCGAAATCTTCCGATTTGAAGACAACCCCGCGGGCGCGCGCGACGCGCTGGCCGCGGGGTTTTCCTCGCCGCCGCGCGTTAGGGGCACACCTTTGATAGCGCGCGGCGGCTTCACCTTTCCCCGTGCAGCGCCCATGCGCTGTACGGGGAAAAAGCAAAAAGCGCGGTTTTTGCTTTTTCGATCATTTTCATCAAACTATTTGCGCGAGTCAAAATTACAATTTTGACGGAGCGCACTCAATTTGCGCGTGAGCGCGTCGTCGCGCGCCCCTCATCGTTGTATATGCGCGGCGCGGAGAAAACAGACCGCGCCTTGCTATTATTGTAAACGTTTGCACGCCGTTTGTCAAGACGTTTTTTTATCCACCCGCCCGCCGCGCGACCTTTTTATCTCACCGCCGCCCCGCCGCGTTGCGTTTTCTCCTTCTTTTTGCTATAATTAGCTCGGAGATTTTTTTGAAGGGAAAGGCGCGGAGGTTTTGCTTATGGCTTATGTTCTCTATCTGAAAAAAGGCGAAGAGCGCCGCCTGCTGGCGGGGCATGCCTGGGTGTACGCCAACGAGGTGGCGCGCATCGAGGGCAAGGACAAGAACGGCGCGCTCGCCGAGGTGCGCGCGCATGACGGGCGCTTTATCGGCCGCGGGTACATCAACCACCTCTCCAAGATCCTCGTGCGCATCTTTTTGCGAAGTGAAGCCGAGGAGGAGGCCGCGGCTTTGGAAAGGCGCATCCGCGCCGCCGTATCGCTGCGAAAGACGCTCTACGGCGAGGAGAACGACTGCTGCCGCCTCATCTTTGCCGAGGCGGACGACTTGCCCGCGCTCATCGTGGACCGCTACGGCGACGTGCTGGTGTGCGAGCTGCTCTCCCTCGGCATGGACAAGCGCAGAGAGCTGATCGCGGACATCCTCGAAAGGGTGTGCGCGCCGCGGGGCATCTACCTGCGCGGCGACGCGCCCGTGCGCCGCAAGGAGGGGCTGCCGCTCGAAAACGGCGTGCTGCGCGGCGAAGTCCCCGACACCGTCGTCGTGCACGAAAACGGGCTCGCGATGGAGGTGGACGTCAAGCGCGGGCAAAAGACGGGATACTTCCTCGACCAAAAGGAGAACCGCCTGGCCGTGCGCCGCTACTGCCGCGGGGCGCGGGTGCTCGACTGCTTTTGCAACAGCGGCGGGTTTTCGCTCAACGCGGCGGCGGTCGCAAAAGAGGTGACGGCGGTGGACATATCCCCGCTCGCCCTCGAGCAGGTGCGCGCCAACGCCGCGCGCAACGGGTTTACAAACATCAGAACGGTGTGCGCGGACGCATTCGAGCAGCTGCGCGCCTTCCGCGCCGCGGGCGAAAGCTTCGACTGCGTCATCCTCGACCCGCCCGCCTTTTGCAAGAGCGCGGCGGAGGTGCCCGGCGCCTACCGCGGGTACAAGGACGTCAACATTTTGGGCATGAAGCTGGTGCGCCCGGGCGGGTTTTTGGTGACTTGCTCGTGCTCGCACTACATGACCATGCCGCTGTTTGAAAAGATGCTGCGCGAGAGCGCGCGCGACTGCGGCCGCCGCGCCAAGATCTTGGACGTGCGCGTGCAGGCGCCCGACCACCCCGCCCTGCTCGCCGCCGACGAAACGAGCTATTTAAAGGCGTATTTTTTGCAGATCGAATGAGTTTTGCGGCCGCCCGCTGCGCGGGCGGCCTTTTTTGCGCGCTTTTTTGCGCGTTCCCCGCCTGCGGGCGGGCAAAGCGCGCGGCGCAAGGCATGGCGCGCACCCGCGCGGGCTGCGCGGCAAGAACGAACGCACGCGGAGGCGGCTGGAAACAAAGGGAGCTGCGCGGGCGAGAGAGCGCGCGGCGCAAGGCATGGCGCGGGCAGCAAAGTGCACGGCGCGGGGCGGGGCGCAGAAGTTGACAAACGCCGCCCCCGCCGCTATAATAGAGGCATGAAGCTGGAAAAGATACAGACCGCGGCGACGCCCGCGGAGGAGGAATTTACCTTCGGCGACGCGCCCGTGCAGGGCGCGCGCGTCGGCAAAAAGGGCGAGTGGCTGTTCGTGCGCTCGCCGCGGCGGTACAAGCTGTTTACGGACGGCACCGACGAAGTGACCTTTACAGAGGGCGGCGGGCACTTTAAGTGGGCGCGCGGCGAGCGCGACTTTGCCGCGGGCGAGAGCTACCGCCTCGAAAGCCCGGGCGAGTACGAAGTCAACGGCAAGTGCGCCTTTTTTGTGCGCCGCACATAGCGGGCGGGGGCTGCGCCGCCCGCGGCGCGGCCGAGGGCCGTTTTTTGGCCGCGCGGCGTGCCTTCTTCCCCCCCCAAATGCCACTTTTGCCGCAAAAAAGCGGCATTTGATGGGAAAAAACGTTGACTTTATGCCCGAAATCGGGTACAATAGAGTATGCGCCGTAAAGGCGCGCTACCCTCGCGCATCGGGATGATGCGCCAATACGACCGGGAGGTGAAAACAATGAAATACGAGATGCTTTATCTGATCGATGCGTCCATCGCCGAAGAGGCGCGCGACGCGCTGATCGCCAAGTTTGAAGACACTGTCAAAAATTTGGGCGGCACCGTGGTTTCGACGGACAAGTGGGGCGTTAAAAAACTCGCGTATCCTATCCAGTATAAGAACGACGCGTTTTACGTGCTCATGACCTTCGAAGCGGACGGCAGCACGATCAAAGAGCTCGACCGCATCGCCGGCATTACCGACGGCGTGATGCGCAGAATGATCACGAAGGCGAACTGACGCGGAGGCGATGCCATGAACAAGGTATTTTTGATCGGCAACCTGACGCGCGACCCCGAACTTTCGGAAACGAACAGCGGGATCCCCGTCTGCCGCTTTGCGATCGCGGTCAACCGCCGCTTTTCTTCGCAGAACGGCGAGCAGCAGACCGACTTTTTTAACGTGACCGCATGGCGCAACCTCGCCGAAACGGTGGCGCGCTACACCCGCAAGGGCAATAAAGTCGCCGTGCTCGGCAGCATCCAGATCCGCAACGTCGAGGACAACAGCGGCCAGCGCCGCACCTATGTCGACGTGGTGGCGGACGACGTGGAATTTCTGACCCCGAAGGGGAGCAGCTCGAACAGCGGCGACGACTATGCGCCCGCCGCGCCCAAAAAGAAGCCCGCGCTCGAGGCGTTTGACGACGACTCTGATATCCCGTTTTAAGCGGGGCGCGCGCGAAGCCGCACCGCCGCGAACCGTGCGGCTCTAAACAAATTTGACAGGAGTTATTATGGAAGAAAGACCCGCAAGAAAGCCGATGAAGAGATCTTCTCGCAGAAAGGTTTGCGTGTTCTGCCAGGAAAAGATCCCCTACATCGACTATAAAGACGTCAACCGTCTGAAAAAATTCATCACCGAAGGGGGCAAGATCTTGCCCCGCCGCATGAGCGGTGTGTGCGCTATGCATCAGAGAGAGCTTTCTAACGCCATCAAAAAGGCGCGCATCGTCGCTCTCCTGCCCTTCAAGGGAGAATAAAAATGCTGCCCCGGGGGCGACCCCGGGGCGTTTTTTTAAGCGGCGCGAGCCGCGAAGGAGTATCATGAGTCAAAACAACAAAAAACAGAGCCGGAACAAAAAGGGCGGCGTTTCCGTCGGCACGCCGCAGATCGCGGCGCAGCGCACCGTCAAGACGGAAGCCGAACCCGCCGCGCCTGCGGCCGAGGTAAAGCCCGCAGCCGCGCCCTCCCCTGTAAAGGCAACGTCCGCAAAGGCAGCGCACGAAGAAGCCAAAAAGCCCTTCCCCACCCGCGCGGTGCTCATCGCGGCGGCGGTGGTGATCGCCTGCTTTATCGTCGTCATGGTCATCGTGCTGGTCGTGCCGCGCAATTCCGGGCCGCAGGAGATCGACTCGATCGCAGCCTACAACGACGACCACGGCACCGACTACCTCTACCCCGACCCCGACAACAACCCCAACACCAGCGATTTGTACACCGAGATGCACACCTACCTCTACCGCGAGGGCTGGAGCGACAAGCTGCTGCACGTCTCGTACTACTACGCCGGCATCCGCTGCGACCTGTACGTGCAGCTCGACCCCGCGGAAGACCTCGCCGCGCGCGAGGAGTACAACTTCCTCAACAACTTTAACGAGCGCCCCCGCCAGATGAACTTTCAGGGATTTTCCATCACCTACCGCGAGCAGGGCGACCAATATTGGGGCTGCACGACGACGGACGACGCGGTGTACTACCTGCACGTCGCCGAAGCGGATTACGCCTTCACCATGTGGGGCGCGATCATCACCGACCACCAGGGCCAAAACCAGATCTGATCTCACTCTCACAAACGCACAGAGCGCCCCGCCATACGCGGGGCGCTCTTTTGCCGCCATTTCGCGGCGCTTTGCAAGCACGGGCGGCACTTTCCTTAATATATAGAATCGCCCGCTCGTCGGCGGGCTTCCAACATGGAACGAGGGCAAACGGCAGCCCTTCTTTTTTATAAATAGAACGAAAAAGGCAAAACCACGTTTTTGCCTTTTTCCCTTTACAGCGCATGGGCGCTGCACGGAGAAAGGTGAAGTCTCCGCGCAAAAAACAGGCTCCCAAAATCGCAGCAGAGCGCAGCGACGCGAGATTTTTGGGAAGAGGAGGAGCCGCCGCGCAAGCCGCGCCTTTTGCCAATAAGCAAAAGGCGGGCAAGCAAAGGCGAGCGAAAAAACAGGGCTCCCGAAAATCGCAGCAGAGCGCAGCGACGCGAGATTTTTGGGAAGAGGAGGAGCCGCCGCGCAAGCCGCGCCTTTTGCCAATAAGCAAAAGGCGGGCAAGCAAAGGCGAGCGAAAAAACAGGGCTCCCGAAAATCGCAGCAGAGCGCAGCGACGCGAGATTTTTGGGAAGAGGAGGAGCCGCCGCGCAAGCCGCGCCTTTTGCCAA
>CALVXB010000018.1 GCA_944368775.1 uncultured Clostridia bacterium
CGCCGTTAGCCCGCGGGCAGCCGTTGGCCGCCCGCGCGGCAGTTTGGCGGCGGCTCCTCCTCTTCCCAAAAAGTTCTTCGATACTTTTTGGGAACCCTGTTTATATGCCGCAAATTCACTCTTTCCTCAAAAGCCTAACGGCATATTGAGTGAAAAAGCAAAAAGCGCGGTTTTTGCTTTTTCAATGAGTTTTATAATATGATTTTTGCACGGCATAGCCGCTTTTTTTGAATTTTTCTCGCGCGAATCAAAATCGCAATTTTGACGGAGCGCCCCCTATTTGCGCGTCAAGCCCGTCGTCGATCGGAGAATTTGTTTCATGATAACGCCTGCGATTTTCGCGCCCCCCAGAACAGAGGCAGCGCCGCGCAAATGCGCGGCGCTGCCCTTTTATATCACATTCTCCGTTTCCTTGCGGCGCGGATGTGTCAGTCTTTCTTTTGTTCGGCGGCGTCTTTGGCCTCGCCGGAGGGCTCTGCCTTTGCGGCCTCGAGCTTGGCGACCTTGGCCTCTTCGCTCTTTTTATGCTCCTCTTCGACGGCGGCGCGCACGGTCGTCTCCATCTGGGCGCCGACCAGCGTCATGACGATGACGGTCGCGTAGACGACGATCTCTGCGATGAGCAGCAAAAAGTCAAGCCAATTCAAAAAGGTGGCGTAGCCCGGATTCCCCGCAAACACCCGGATGTTCGTGAGGATGGCAACCAGCGCGTCGATCGCCAAAAAGATGAGGGTGACGATGAAGCACTGCTTGGTCGTGCGGCGCAGGTCCTCGTCTTCGCTCTTGGCGATGACGTACCCGCCCGCGACGGCGAAGGCGATGATGCTGACATAGCCGCACACCCAGATGAGCACCTTTTTCCAGCTATTTGTCCAAACTTCTTTCATTTTTTCCTCCTGAAGGGCAGGCTCGCGGCCTTGCCACGCCTTTATTATATAAGATGTGCCGCCTTTTTGTCAACCGTCGCGCAAAAATTGTCGAAAAATCGGCACTTTTCCGAGATCGCTACGCCTCTCCGCCCGCGCCTTCGTCCTCCTCTGCGGCATCTTCGCCCGCCTCTTCCGCCGCGCCCGCATCCAAAGTGAGCTTATACAGCTCGCTTTTGGAGACGCCGCGCTCCTTTGCGGCGCGCTTGAGCGCCTCTTTGCGCGGCATTCCCTGCGCCATGTAGTGGGCGACGTGTTCGGCGGGGGTGAGGGAATTGAGGGGGTTTTCGCGCGCGGCTGCGCCGCCGACGAGCAGCACGTACTCCCCCCGCTTTTCGCCCGCAAGCCCCTCTGCGAGGGAAAAGTGCTGCACGCTCTCGTGCACCTTGGTGATCTCGCGAACGGCGCAGGCGGGGCGGTCGCCGTACGCTTCCAAAAGGAGGGCGAGGTCGTCGTCGACGTCTTGGGGTGCGCTGTAGAAGAGAAGGGTGCCCGCAAATTCGGCATACCGCTGCAAGAGGGCGCGCTTTTCCGACTTTTTCCCCCGCAAAAAGCCGACAAAGGCGAAGGTATCGGCGGGGAGACCGGAGAGCACGAGCGCCGCCACGAAGGCGCACGCGCCCGGCGCGAGGGTGTACGGCACGCCCGCTTCGCGCAGCGCCTGCACGAGCAGGTTGCCGGGGTCGGAGATGACGGGCGTGCCCGCGTCCGTGACCACGGCGACCGATTTGCCCTCGCGCGCGAGGGAGACGAGCTTTTGCGCCGCCGCCCGCTCGTTGAACTTGTGGCAGGCGACGAGCGGCTTTTTGATGCCGTAGTGGTTGAGCAGCTTGAGCGAGTGGCGGGTGTCCTCGCAGAAGATGACGTCCGCCGCGCGCAGGGTATCGAGCGCGCGCAGCGTGATGTCGGCCAGGTTGCCGATGGGGGTAGCGATGAATGTAACCATAAATACCTCTCACACTTTTTGTTTTAAGCTGTTAAAACAAAAAGTCGTGATTTGAGGGCTCTGCCCTCTGCGGCGCGCCTTTTAAGGGCACACCATAGTATGCGCGCCGCATTCACCCGCTGAGGCGCTTAACGCGCAAATTGAGTGCGCTCATCAAAATTGCGATTTTGACTCGCGCGAGTATTTAATAAAAAGCAAAAGCGTTGCCGCTATTCTTTTGAGAAAACAACAGAAAGTTCTCTTTTGAGCGCTTGACGCGCGAATTGAGTTGCGCTGCGCAAAGACGTGGCTTTGCTTGCGCGAGAATATTTCAAAAAAAATCACTCGAAAAAGCGGAAATCGCAATTTTCGCTTTTTCACAAAAAGCGGCAGCGCCGCGCTAAAAATAAATTATAGAATAACTCGAAAAAGGCAAAACCACGCTTTTGCCTTTTTCCCTTTACAGCGCGTGGGCGCTGCACAGGGAAAGGTGAAATCGTCGCGCGCTATTAAAGGTGTGCACCTAAACGCGCGACGATGAGGAAAACCCCGCGGCCAGCGCCCCGCGCGCGCCCGCGGGGTTGTCTTCAAATCACGAAAAATAATTTCGTCAGCTCGAAATTATTTTTGTGAGGCAATTGTTACTTCTACTCCCTCTCTCCCGCCCTTGACGCCTTCTACCAGCACGAGGTAGGGCTTGCCGCCCGCGCGGCCGGAGACGAGCTGCAAGCGCTTGGGCTCGATGGAGCGCGCCTTCATGCCGGCGAGCAGCTCGGCGATGCGGTCTGCGCGGTGGACGATGGCGAGCCGGCCGCCGAACTTTAAGATGCGCCGCGCGCAGTCGAGCAGCTCGGCGAGCGTCAAAGAGAGTTCGCTGCGGCACAGCGCCTTACTCGGGTCGGCGTTTGTAAAGCCGCCGCGCTCGTAGGGCGGGTTGCACAACGCGAGCGAGTACGCCTCGGTGTGGGCGGGGCCGATGTCTTGCACGCGGGTGCAGTGCACGCGCGCGGAGAGGGCGTTGAGCTGCACCGAGCGGGCGCAGAGATCTGCGAGGGCGGGCTGCATCTCGAAAAAGTCGAGCGAGCGCACGCAGCGCGGGTGCAGGGCATAAAATTGCAGCCCGACGACGCCGCTGCCCGCGCACAAGTCGGCGACGGCGTCTCCCATCTTTGCCCGCGCAAAGCGGGCGAGCAGGATGGCGTCGCTGGTGAAGCGGTACAGTTTTGTATTCTGGATGACGCGAATGTCCCCTTCGAGAACTTCGAGCGATTCGCCCTCTGCAAGCATGGCACTCCTCCCTGCTACAAGCATACCACACTCGCAAAAAAAAGGCAACCCGCTCGGCGGCTGTGCCCGCGCGCGGGTCGGAAAAAGCTGCAAAAAAGTTGACAGAGGGCGGCATTTCGCACTATAATAAAGGAAAAAACGGAGGAAAGCGTTATGGATTGTACCGAAGCGCTGCGCGCCCGCCGCAGCGTGCGCAAATTTAAAAAGGGTGTGAAGATCCCCTCCGAGCACCTGCGTTTGCTGCTCGAAGCGGCGATGATGGCGCCCAGCGCCGTCAACAGCCGCCCGTGGGAATTTTTCATCGCCGAGAGCGACGAGGCGAAGGGGGCGCTGATGGCCGCGCACCCCGCCTGCCGCATGCTCGAGACGGCGTCGCTCGCCATCGTGGTGGTCGGCCGCCCCGACCTGCAGCCCAACTTTGACTTTTGGCCGCAAGACTGCGCCGCCGCGACGGAGAACATCTTGCTGCAGGCGACCGCCCTCGGCTACGGAAGCTGCTGGTGCGGCTGCTACCCCGCCCGGCCGCGCACAGACGAAGTGTGCAAGGCGCTGGGCACCAACGGCGTGCCCGTGTCCATCGTCGCCATCGGCGTGCCCGACGAACAACCCGCCGCCAAGGGCTTTTTCGACCCGGATCGGGTGCGCTTTATGAGATGAGGGCTCGCGAAATTTGTTTTGAGCTGTCAAAACAAATTTCTGCGATTTGAGAGACAACCCGCTGCTCGCAGCTATTGCTGCTCGGCAGCGGGTTTTCTCTCTTTGCGGCATTTTTAGGGGCACTCTATTTGATAAATGCCGCAAATTCACTCTTTCCTCTAAAGCCTAACGGCAAATACAGTGCGCTGGCGGAAAAGTGTGATTTTCCTTGCGCGAGTATTTTAAGAAAAAAATAGGGTTCCCGAAAATCGCAGCGGTGCGCAGCGTCGCGAATTTTTGGGAGCCCTGTATTATATGCCGCAAATTCACTCTTTCTGCATGAGCCTGACGGCAAATTGGGGAAAAAGCAAAAAGTGCGGTTTTTGCTTTTTCAATCGATTTAATAAAACAAATGCGCGGGCTTTTCCATAATTTTTTTGTGGACAATTCTGATTTTGTTGTAAATGCAACAAACTTTCCGCTCGCGGTGTACTATACTATGAGCGAAAACAAACGGAGGAAAAACCTATGAAGCGAAAGATCATACGCATCGACGAAGAAAAGTGCAACGGCTGCGGGCTGTGCGCCGCCGCCTGCCACGAGGGGGCCATCGGCATGGCCGGCGGCAAGGCAAAACTTCTGCGCGAGGACTACTGCGACGGCCTGGGCGACTGCCTGCCCGCCTGCCCGACGGGCGCCATCTCCTTTGAAGAGCGGGAAGCGCCCGCCTATGACGAGGCCGCCGTGCTCGCCGCCAAGCGCGCAAGGGCGGCGTCTGCCGCCCGAAGCGAAGAAAGCGCCCCTGCCGCAGCCGCCCGAAAGAACGCACCCGCGGCCGCGCGCGGCCCGCTGCCCTGCGGCTGCCCGGGCAGCGCGGCGGGCACACTCCGCCCCGCCGCACGCGGCGGGGCGCAGGCGAGCGGCGTTTCGCCGGCGGGCGAAATACAGAGCGAGCTGACGCAGTGGCCGGTACAGATCAAGCTGGTGCCCGAACGCGCGCCCTTTTTTGACGGGGCGCACCTGCTCGTTGCGGCAGACTGCACCGCCTTTGCCTACGGCGACTTCCACCGCCGCTTTATCCGCCGCCGCGTGACGCTGGTCGGCTGCCCCAAATTGGACGAGGGGGACTACGCCGAAAAGCTGACGCGCATCCTCGCCGCCAACGACGTGCGCAGCCTGACGGTGGTGCGCATGGAGGTGCCCTGCTGCGGCGGCATCGAGAGCGCGGCCAAGCGCGCCCTGCAGGCGAGCGGCAAGTTCATCCCCTGGCAGGTGTACACCATCTCGCGCGACGGCCGCATTTTGGAGGACTGACCCGCCGCGCCCTCTTGCAAGCGATATGCACGCTCTGCAAGCGATATGCGCCCTCCGCAAGCGATATGCGCGCTCTGCAAGCGATATGCGCGCTCTTGCGTGCGATATGCGCGCTCCGCAAAGCGATATGCACCCTCTGCAAACTGCGACGCACTTTTATAAAATTATCGATGCGCCGCCCCGCGGGCAAAGCCCGCGGGGCGGCGCATATCATTTTACCGTTTTGCCGTTTTGCTTCCGCCCGCCGCCCGTGCGGCGGGCGAACGCTGCTGCGCGCGCCTCCCCGTGCAAAAATTCTACTTGACCGCAGAAAACTCTGCCGCCGTCAGCGTATGGGCGGACGTTTCGCGCTCGGTGCCGCCGCGCGCGTAGCGGACGGTGAGCTCGTCGCCGGGGCGCGCCCACAGCAGCGCGTCGTCGAGGCTGTACAGCCGATCGAGCGCGAAGGTGCGCCCGCCGATGGTGACGGAGAGCAGCACGTCCTCCGCGCGCAGGCCGAGAGAGGCGGCGATGCTGCCCGCGCCGACGGTATCGACGGTGACGCTGCACACGGTGTGGCCGTGGCCGACGTCTGCGTCGTACTCGTAGCGGGCGTCCTCGCTGCGGGTGGTGACGCCGAGGGAAGGCCTGCGCACGCAGCCCGCGCCGCCGCCGTACAGCGACTCGAAATACATGACGTTGGCGGCGACCCCCTCGACGATGGGCAGCGGCACCGCGAAGGTGATGTTCTGGTCGGCGGTGCGGCGGGCGTTGGAGAGGCCGATCAGCTCGCCGTCGGCGTTGAACAGGCCGCCGCCCGAGTTGCCGCCGTAGATGGGCACGTCCATGCGCAGCTCGCGGAAGGCGAGCACCTCGCCGCCGATGTCTAAATCGATATACTCGCTTTCGACGCTGACGATGCCGCGGGTGACGCTCAATCCCTCTTTATTGGGGTTGCCGACGGTGAAGGCAGACTGCCCGACGTAGTACTCCTCTGCAAAGGTCGCCGCGCGCACGTTCGGGTTGATGGCCAAAATATCCGCCGTCTTTGCGCGGATGACGGCGACGTCTTGCGTGACCGAGCCGCCCACATACTCGCAGTCGATGACGTAGTCGCCGTAGTCGAACACGTTGTAGCCGTTTTCTTGCACGTTTTCTCCCCCTTCTTGCAACACGGCGGGGAAATCTTCGCTGCCGTAGAGGTAGCAGCCGATGTAGCGGGGCAGCTCGGAGCCGTTGTCCTCGTTGGCGTATTCGTTGACGAAGATGTGCTGGTTGGTGAGGATGTAGGTGTACTCCGCGCCGATCTGATAGATGACGCCCGCGCCGTTATAGAAGTTGGAGAGCTTGTTCTCGCCGCCGTCCTCCAGCGGGCGCGTCTCGTAGTATTCTGCGGCGATCTTGACCGTCGAGAGGAGGGCGCGGCCGACGGACGTTTCGAGCGCGTCGCCCTGACCCTGCCCGAGGAACTTGGCGAGGAACTCTTCGTAGGTGATGTCGCCGTAGAGCTCGCAATATTTTTGATAGAGGTCGTCGACGGTGACGCTTTCGCCGTCCTGCCCGTCCTGCCCGTCCTGCCCGTCTTGACCGTCCTGCCCGTCTTGACCGTCCTGCCCGTCTTGACCGTCCTGCCCGTCTTGACCGTCCTGCCCGTCCTCGCCGTCTTTGAGGACGAAGGAGGACTGCGTGCCGTCAGAGTACTCGACGACGTAGGTGCCGTCGCCGAGGGGGCGGATGTCGGTGACGTATCTGCCGACGGCGCCGTCCTTGCCGTCTTTGCCGTCCTGCCCGTCCTTTCCGTCCTGCCCGTCTTTGCCGTCCTGCCCGTCTTTGCCGTCTTGCCCGTCTTTGCCGTCTTGCCCGTCCTCGCCGTCCTTGATGAGGAAGGAGGACTCCGTTCCGTCCGAATACTCGACGACGTACGTTCCGTCGCCGAGGGGGCGGATATCCGTGACATATTTGCCGCCCGCACAGCCGACGAGGCCGACCGCGAGCAGCGCCGCCGCGGCGAGCGCCGCAAGTGAACGCCATATTCTTTTCATGCTCATGCTCCTTTGCAGAAAATTCTGCCCGATATTTGCGCCCGCGCGCCCGCAAGGGCGGGCGCCGCGTACACCCTTATTATACCGCATTTGCCGCCAAAAGGAAATACTTATCGCAAAAAAACCGCGGGGCGCAGAAAAATCGGCGCACCGCGGAAGGGAGAATATTTATGAGAGGACGGAAAAGTCGTCCGAGGTGAGGGTGTAGGTATCGGTGACGACCGTATCGCCATCGCGCTCGACGGTGAAGGAGAGCACGTCGCCGGGGCGCAGGGTGAGGCGCAGATCGCCGATGTCGTACGAGCGGGCGATGTCGTGCGTGGTGCCGTTGACGGTGAGGGCGCGCAGCAGATCCCCCTCCTGCACGCCCAGCTCTGCCGCGATGGAGCGGGAGGTGACTTCGGCGACGGAGACGTCCTCGTAGATCTTGCCGACGCCCGCCGCCGCGTCGTAGACGTAGCGGGAGTTTTGCGAAGTGACCGTCACGCCCCGCGTGGGGGTGAGCAGGCCGCTCGTGAGATCGTCGCCGTCATTGGCGTGGAAGAGGATGTTGTCGACCGAGCCGCGCACCACCTGCAGGGGGATGGCGTAGTTGATGTTTTGATCTTCCTCGTTGCCGCCGTTGGTGATGCCGATCAGCTTTCCCTCGAGGTCGAACAGGCCGCCGCCCGAGTTGCCGCTGTAAATGGCGGTATCGATGCGCAGCACATCCTGCGTGCTGCCGGTGTTGAAGGTGATGGACTCGCGCTCGACGGAGACGATGCCGCGGGTGACGCTGATGCCCTCCGCCTCGGTGTTGCCGATGGCGATGGCCGTCTGCCCGACGGCGTAGCCGTCTGCGAGGGTGGCGGGCTGGACGCTGTCGTTGACGGCGAACACGTCCTCCTTGTCCGCACGCAGCACGGCGAGGTCGTTGGAGGCGGTGCCGCCGACGAACTCGCAGACGATGGCCTGCGCGCCGTAATCGAGCACGGGGTAGCCGAGCTCGTCCGTCTCGTTGTACAGCTGCTGCGGCTCGCCCTCGCTGCCGTAGAGGTAGCACACCAGCTTGCGGCCGATGTTCGAGCCGTTGTCGCTGTTGGCGCTGGCGTTGTAGACGACGTGGTAGTTGGTGACGATGTACACGGAGTCGTCGTCGATGGCGTAGATGACGCCCGAGCCGATGCTGCGCGAGAGCCCCTTGAGCGTGCTGCCGAAGGGCCAGCCGCTGCTCTGCGTGACGCAGAACTCGGCGTGCACGGTGACGGCGGACTGCAGCGTCTTTTGGATGACGGCGCTGTTGTCGCCGGCGTTGACGCTGAGGTAAGTTTCGAGGAATTCTGAAAACTCGATGTCGCCGTACCGCTCGCAGTAGGCGGCGTACACTTCCTCGATGTCGAGGTCGGCGCCGTCTTTGCCGTTTTCGACGGTGAAGGAGGTGGTAGAGCCGTCCGAGTACTGCACGGTGTACACCGACTGCGAGCCGTCGCCGCCCGCGTACACGATGCCCGTGACGTAGGGGCCGGACGAGCAGCCGGAAAGCAGCAGCGCCGCGCACAACAGGGCGGCGAGCGCCGCGCACAGCAGGGCGCGCCAGAGTTTGTTCCCCTTTGTTTGTTTATTTTGCATAAAAGCCTCCGCCCGCGGCCATAGCCCCGGGGCTTGACGGATATTTTGTACCCATAGTATAGCGCGGCCGTTTGATGGTTTATCATGCTAATTTTGAAAATAAGATGAAATCGTCGCAAAAGGGCGCGCTTTTTGCCGCTCCTTTGATTTACTTTTGGGCGGGCCGGGGGTATAATAGGAAAAAACCGCCGCTGCGGCGGACGGAGGGAGACGATATGAAGATCGCGGGGCTGCAAAAGACGACGCTGTTAGATTACCCCGGCAAGGTGGCGTGCACGGTATTTTTGGCGGGGTGCAACTTCCGCTGCCCCTACTGCCAGAACGCGGAGATCGCCTTTGCCCCCGGCGGGGAGGACATCGCAGAAGAGGAGCTGTTTTCCCTGCTGCAGAAGCGGCGGGGCATCCTCGACGGCGTGTGCGTGACGGGCGGCGAGCCGCTGCTCGGCGACATCGCCCCCCTGCTCGGCCGCATCAAACAGCTGGGGTATGCGGTAAAGCTGGACACCAACGGGTCCTTCCCCGACAAGCTCGAAGCGCTGTGCAAAGCGGGCCTCGTCGACTTTGTGGCGATGGACATCAAAAATTCGCCGCAGAAGTACGCGCTGACGGCGGGCGTGCCCGTCGACATGGGCGCCGTCCGCGCGAGCGCGGCCTTTCTGCTCGGCGGCGGGTGCGCCTGCGAGCTGCGCACGACGGTGGTGCGCGGGCTGCATACCGAGGAGGACATGGAGGCGATCGGGCAGTGGCTGGCGGGGGCGGAGCGGTACTTTTTGCAGAACTTCCGCGACAGCGACGCCGTGCCGACGGCGGGGCTCGCCCCCTGCTCGGAAGAGGAGCTGCGCGCGCTGCTGGCGCGGCTGCAAACGTACATCCCCGCCGCCCGCATCCGCGGCGAGGGCGAATAGGCGGCAGAGCCGCCCGCCGAACGGCCCGCGCGCGGCACAAAGCCCCCGCCCCGCCGCACCGCGCGGCGGGGCGGCGCAAACGAGCGCGGCAAGTTATCCACAAACCGACAACAAGTTATCCACACGGCGCGGCGCCCCTTCCGCAGGCGGGAGGGGCGCCGCTTTGCGCCTTTTGGCGGGGCAAACGGCCTTCTTTTTGCACACAAAGACGAGTTGTCCACAAAGTTTTGCACATTTCCACAATCGCCTTTCCACAAACGAACACAACATATTGTGGCGGAAGCAAAACTTTTTCTACAAAATATAGGCCGCAGGTATTGACAGCACCGACGGATGGTGGTATAATGGAGCCCTACCGGATAAGGTGGAAAGGAGTGAGGTTCATGTACCAGGTCATCAAGAGAGACGGCAAGATCAGCGAGTTTGACATCCAAAAGATCGCCGCGGCGATCACGAAAGCGTTCGACGCGCTGCAAAAGCAGTACCACCCGAGCGTCATCGATATGCTGGCGCTGCGGGTGACGGCAAACTTCGAGCCCAAGATCAAGGAGGGCAAGATCGCCGTCGAGGACATACAAGACAGCGTGGAGGAGGTGCTCGGGCAGGCGGGCTACGGCGACGTCGCCAAGTGCTACATCCTCTACCGCAAGCAGCGGGAAAAGATCCGCAACATGAAGAGCACCATGCTCGACTACAAGAAGCTGGTGGACAGCTACGTGAAGGCGACCGACTGGCGTGTAAAGGAGAACTCGACGGTGACTTACTCCGTCGGCGGGCTCATCCTCTCCAACAGCGGCGCGATCACGGCGAACTATTGGCTGTCCGAGATCTACGACGAGGAGATCGCCAACGCCCACCGCAACGCGGAGATCCACATCCACGACCTCTCCATGCTGACCGGCTACTGCGCGGGCTGGTCGCTCAAGCAGCTCATCCAGGAGGGGCTGGGCGGCATCCCGGGCAAGATCACCTCGGCGCCCGCGAAGCACCTGGCGACGCTGTGCAACCAGATGGTCAACTTCCTCGGCATCATGCAGAACGAGTGGGCGGGCGCGCAGGCGTTTTCTTCCTTCGACACCTACCTCGCGCCCTTCGTAAAGACGGACGACCTCGACTACGACCAGGTGAAGAAGTGCATCGAGTCGTTTATCTACGGCGTGAACACCCCCAGCCGCTGGGGCACGCAGGCGCCCTTCTCCAACATCACGCTCGATTGGACGGTGCCGGCAGACCTCGCGGAGCTGCCCGCCATCGTCGGCGGCAAGGAGCAGGACTTCAAATATAAGGACTGCCAGAAAGAGATGGACATGGTCAACAAGGCGTTCATCGAGATCATGATCGAGGGGGACGCCAACGGCCGCGGCTTCCAATACCCCATCCCGACCTACTCCATCACCAAAAACTTCGACTGGTCCGACAGCGAAAACAACCGCCTGCTGTTTGAGATGACCAGCAAGTACGGCACCCCCTACTTTTCCAACTACATCAACTCGGATATGCAGCCGAGCGACGTGCGCAGCATGTGCTGCCGCCTGCGCCTTGACCTGCGCGAGCTGCGCAAAAAGTCGGGCGGGTTTTTCGGCAGCGGCGAGAGCACCGGCTCGGTCGGCGTGGTGACCATCAATATGCCGCGCATCGCCTACCTCGCCAAAGACGAAGCGGACTTTATGCGCCGCCTCGACCGTTTGATGGACATCGCGGCGCGCTCCTTAAAGACCAAGCGCACCGTCATCACCAAGCTGCTCGACGAGGGGCTGTACCCGTACACCAAGCGCTACCTCGGCACCTTTGCCAACCACTTCTCCACCATCGGGCTGGTCGGCATGAACGAAGCGGCGCTCAACGCCAAGTGGATCGAAAAGGACATGACCGCGCCCGCGGCGCAGCAGTTTACGCAGCGCGTCTTGAACCACATGCGCGAGCGCCTCTCCGACTACCAAGAGCAGTACGGCGACCTGTACAACCTCGAGGCGACGCCCGCCGAGTCCACCGCATACCGCTTCGCCAAGCACGACAAGGAGCAGTACCCCGACATCGTCACGGCGAACGAGCACGGCACCCCCTACTACACCAACAGCTCGCACCTGCCCGTCGGCTACACGGCGGACGTGTTCGACGCGCTGGACATCCAGGACGACTTGCAGACGCTGTACACGTCGGGCACGGTGTTCCACGCCTTCCTCGGCGAAAAGCTGCCCGACTGGAAGGCGGCCGCGGCGCTGGTGCGCAAGATCGCCGAAAATTACAAGCTCCCCTACTATACCCTCTCGCCCACCTACTCGGTGTGCAAGGACCACGGGTACCTTTCGGGCGAGCAGTTCGTCTGCCCCAAGTGCGGCGGCAAGACGGAGGTGTACAGCCGCATCACCGGCTACTACCGCCCCGTGCAGAACTGGAACGACGGCAAGGCGCAGGAGTTTAAGGACCGCAAGGTGTACGACGTTGCGCACTCCACCCTCAAGCACCCGCGCGCGGCGGCTGCCGCCTGCAAAAACGAGGCGAGCGTGACCGCCAAGCCGGAAGCGAAGGCGCTGCTGTTTGCCACGCACACCTGCCCCAACTGCAAGACGGCGGAAGCGGCGCTGCAAAAGTGCGGCATCGCCTACAGCAAGATCTTCGCCGAGGAGAACGCCGCGCTGTGCGAACAGTTCGGCATCCGCCAGGCCCCGACGCTGATCGTGACCGAAAACGGAAAGACGGAAAAGTACGCGGGCGCGAGCGCGATCATCGCCTTTGCCGAGGCAGCCAAGGCCAAGGCCGCGGTGTAAAAAGAGCATAACGAAAAGGGAAGCCGCACGGCTTCCCTTTTTTTGCGTTTTCTGTTTTTACATTTTTATGCCTTTGAATTTTTCGCCGCGTTCCCCGCCCGCCGCTTTTGTACCAGGCGATAGACGGCGTACACGGCGAGCAGCGCCAGCGCCAAGATGAGGTAAGAGACGGCGCACAGCAGCAGCGGCACCCACCAGGGCGCGCTCGACACGGGGCGGCGCACCAGCTGTACGGCGACGAGCACGCTGCCGTGTACAACCATTGCCGCCAGCGCCGCCAGGGGCAGCGCGTACAGCACTTTGCCCGCCACAGGCGCATGCTTGCCCGGCCGCACCCGCACGAACAGCCACACAAAGGCGAGGATGCCGAGCGCGATCAGATAACCATAGGCTACATTGACGGCGGCGCCGCTCCGATAGTCGACGATGCCTTCGACCGTGACGTGTACCGCCATGGCGAGGAAACCGAGCAAAAACAAGCCGCCCAGCACGGTATCGCCCGCATCCCAACGGGGCTGCGCGCGGCACAGCGCCCACCACGCGAGCGCAAAGGTCCGGACGGACACTCCGTACGGCAGAAGCAGCGTCACCAAAAAGCTCATCAAACCAAACGCATACGGAGGCTCCGGGAAACAAAACGGAACGAGGTACCACACGGCGTGCGCCAGCGTAACGGCGGCCGAAAGGAAGAAGCCCCCCACCGCGATCCATTTGCAATACTTCGCGTTCACGATCGATCCCCCCTGAATTATACGGCCAAATGACTCCATTGCAGATATTCTGCATAGGTAAGGTCTCTGCCGATAGAATCACATTGTGCAGTTACCGCCCAATATATTTGTATTTTCATTATACAACCGGAACTCTGCAATGTCAAGATGCAATTCAAAATATCGCACGCCTAATTTTGGCCGAACCGCTTGCTGCCGGCTGCGGCTTACTTTTTTTCGGCCTCTTTCGGCGCAAAAACCGCCCGAAACGCAGCGTTTGCAACCGTAGCTGGCCTAGAGACAATGCGAGTTACATTATAAAACGGACGAAACGAGCAAAACGCGCGCGCCTGGCGTATTCGTAGCGGACGACTGCCGCACGAAGGTAACGCGGCAGACTGCCGCCGCCGTTTCCGACGGTGCCTTCGCTTTTACGAACGCACCGCTGCATCAGGAAAGTTTAGAAAACTGAATTTTTGTAATTGAAAATTGTTTTCTCTACGCAAATCGGCGGCCGCCCGAACGGGCAGCCGCCGATTTTTTATTTAAAATTTGCTTTACATTGTTTTTCTTTCAATTCAAAGTTAGCTTTTCATTAAGTATTTTATTGCTCTTTGCTCTATTACATTTCCAACATAATGTTTGAAGGTTCTCTTCTACCGTACAGCCGCCTTTTGACACTGGGATTATATGGTCTATCTCCAAAAGCAGATTGGGTTCATTATGAATAGAGTTACCGCAATTACAACAAGTATAATTGTCGCGTTTTTTAATAAATTCACGAAGTTTATTCGTCATTAAGGCTCTTTGCTCTTTTGTAAAAGCACTTTCGGTAAGCCTTTTTTCTAACGCTCTAATCAACTCTACAATCGTTTCTTCGGTCATTGGCACAGAAAATTTTCTCTTTGCCATTCCACCTCCGGAGGTATAGGAAAATGTATATTCAACCGCAAGTACACTCTCGTCGATATTCGCAAATCCTAATTTGGAATAGAAACCAGTCTCATCTTCCTCCATAATATAATCCGGAACATCTTTAATATACTGTTGATATTCTTTTTTATAGTTATCAATAATAAGCTTCGCATCTTTTAACGTAGCCAGCTCTTCTACAAGTAAATGCAGTTTGCGTATTTGTTCAGGATATAAATTTTTGTTGGGGTAAAAATATTTTATTACATATTCAAGAGGATTATTTTCCGCGCTTGCAAATACAGCGGCCGATACTTCTGCCGTAAAAGGAGTAATCGTCTTTTTATACGGGCGTATATATTGGTATTTATCTTCATTGATTGTTTCATCTCGGATAACTCTTGTTCCAAAAAGTTGTGAAATAGAGTCAACCTTCTCTTTGATATATTCATTGAATTCTCTTTGCGCACTCATTAATACTTCGCAGGTTTCTTTAATTTTTAAGAACGCCGGAGAATTATAATATTCAAGAATTCTTTGATTTCTATTTACAACCTCTTTTACCTCCTTTTCAATTTGTGTTATGAAATTTGCAATAATCCCCCATTCTTCGCTGTTAATATCTTTTATCTTTTTAATACCATTGACTGTTCTATCAAATAATCGAGCAATTAAATTATCTAATTGCTCTGCACTACCTTTTATAAATAAAAAACTTTTATTTTCATTTGTATAATCAATAAGCTTGTTGACGCGTTCATAATAGTCATGTTGCTTTTGATTTAATGCTCCCTTTTCTTGTTCCTTTAAAAACTTATTATATTCTCCTTTTCCCATAAGCAATGACGGGTCTTTTTCGAATTTGTCTATATCATATTGACTTAACGCGAGTTCTCTTGAACCCAAATTATTCCCCGCATGAGATATGTATGTAACACAAATTCTATAAGCCTTTGCATTTCTAATAACAGTACTGATTTGCTTTACAATTCTATAATATTGTGAATTTTCTTTATATTCGTTATCATTGAGAAAGCCACTTAAAATATTTGCTATTTTATTTTTTCTTTTTATAACCGCTTTGGCTTGAGCAAGTTTTTCCTTGTTTTCTTTAAAAAATTTTATATCGTCATATTTCAATAATGCTTGACGACTTTTTACAGTTACTAATTCATCAAAATAAGGAACGATATTCCAATTTGAAAAATTTAATTTTTTTAACACTTCGGTTTCTAATTCTTTATACTTCGCGTTTTTAATTATTGTAATTCCAACCGCAATAGCCGCTGCAATTATTAATACTACTACCACTATTATTATTGCCAACACCGCCATTCTCCCTCATGAATATATTTCAAAAATATTTATTAGATTTATTATATCATAGGTTCTAAAAAATTTCAACCCCTTATAGTGCCAGCAAAGTAAAAAAATAAACCAAACTTTGCTTACCGCACACATTACGCATTAAAGCGCCATCAAGCAAGAGACCTCGGTTTTCACCGAGGTCTCTTGCGTAAAATTTGCGCGCCATTGCAGCAGTTTTGCAACGCCGCTATTTTCTCGGCGCGAATTCTATTTTGAACTCCGTTCCCTCGCCCAGCGCGCTCTCGACGGACAGCTTCCAGCCCGCGCGGCGGCACAGCTTTTTGACGGTGGCAAGCCCCAGCCCGAAGCCGCCGCCCGCGCCGTTGTGCGACCTGTCGACGGTGTAGAAGCGGTCGAAGATGCGGCCCTGGTTCTCCTTGGAGATGCCGATGCCCGTATCGGAGACGGAGAGTGCGGGGCGTGCGCCGCCGACGAGGCGGACGGCGAGGCTGCCCCCCTCCTTGTTGTAACGGATGCCGTTGGAGACGAGGTTGTTGAGGATCTCGACCAGCCGCTCGCGGCGGGAGAGCACCTTGACGCCATCCTCCACTTCTTCGGTAAAGGCGATATTCTTTTGGCGGAGGGATGGCTCGAAGGTGGCGGACACCTCGCGCACGACCTCGGAGAGGTCGACCTCGTAGTCGGGCAGATCGTCCGAGTCGATGGCGGAGAAGTTGATGATGGAGCGGATGAGGTGGGAGAGGCGGTCGCTCTGCTTGATGATGGTATCCGACGCAGATTTGAGCCGCTCGGGCGGGACGGCGCCCGCGCCGATCAGCTCGGCAAAGCCGCGGATGCTGGTGAGCGGGGTGTTCATCTCGTGGGTGACGTTGGCGATGAAGTCGTTTTTGGAGCGCGCCGCCGCCATGATGTCCGTCATGTCGGTGATGAGCAGCACGTTGGCGGGCTCGCCGAAGGTAAAGCGGAAGCTGTAGTCGCGGCCGTCTATCTTGCGGGCGAGGGTGGCGGGCTCGCCGGCGGCGAGCAGGGCGGCGACCTCGGCGTCGGCGGTGAAGCAGTCGATGGGCTCGTTTTTTTCGTACCCGAGCAGGCGGCGGGCCGTCTTATTGATGAGCAACACGTCGTCTTGGCTGCGGAAGATGACGATGCCGTGCTCCATGCTGCCGAGCACGAGCTTTTCGATGCGGCGGTCTGCGCGTATGCGCGTGAGCTGCGCGCCGATCTCGGCGTTCATGTCGTTCATCATTTTGGCGAGCGGCTGCAGCTCGGGGTAGTCGGTGTGCACCTCCTTGCCCGCGCCCGTCGCCGCCTCCTGCGTCAGCTTTTCGACGGGGCGCAGGATGTACGAGGTCGCGATCCACGCGACGAACAGGCAGATGAGGATATCCAGCCCCAAGAGGAGCAGCAGCGTGGGCAACGCGTCGACGAAGATGGACAGGCCGGAGTCTGCCTGCACGGCGAGGCGCACGAGGTACGCTTCGCCCCCCTCGGTAAAGGCGCGGCAGTAGTAGACGCTGTCGTAGCCGAGGGTTGCGCTGTCGCGCACGGCAAATCCTTCGCCGGTTTCGAGCGCCTCGGCGACCTCTTCGCGGCCCGAATGATCCTCCATCTGCGCGGCGTCGGCGTCGGAGTCGCCCAAAACCTCCCCCTCCGCCGAGAGAAAGGTGACGCGCACGCCGCCCAGCTCTTCCGAAAAGGCGGCGGCGGTGGCGGAGTCGAGCGGCTCGTTTTGCCGCTCGGCGGAAAAGACGTTCATATAAATTTGCAGCTGCCCGCCCACCGCCTCGATCGACTGCCGGTAGAACACATCCGAAAAGAGGATGGAGAGCAGTACGATGCCGAGCACGGACACGAGCAGCGTCACGAGCAATATTCTTTTACGCAAAGTTGATCCCTCCGGCGGCGCAGCCGCCTGTATGCGGAGATTTTTTTGGTTTTGAAGGCGGGAGCCTCGGGCGGGCGGGCAAAAGGAGAGCCGCCCGACAGAGGGGCGGCGCTTCCGCTTATACTTGTCGGCGGGTCAGTCGCGATAGACGAACTTGTAGCCGACGCCGAACACCGTTTCGATATAGTCGATGCCCATTTTGCGCAGGCGGGCGACGTGGTTGTCGACGGTGCGCGTTTCGCCCTCGTCGTACCCCCAGACGGCGTTGAGGATATTTTCGCGGGTGAGGGCCTTGCCCTCTTTTTGCATGAGGTATTTGAGCAGGTTGAACTCTTTGTTGTTGAGCTCGAGCTTGACGCCGTGCAATGTGGCGGTCATCGTCTCTTCGTCCAGCGAGAGGTCGCCGCGCACGAGGGAGACGTTGCCGCCCGAACGGCGCAGCAGCGCGTTGACGCGCGCGGCCAGCTCGAGCACGCCGAAGGGCTTGGCGATGTAGTCGTCTGCGCCCAGGTTGAGGCCGCGGACTTTGTCCGTCTCCTGCCCCAGCGCCGAGAGCATGATCACCCCCATGGCGGGGTATTTTTGTTTGAGTTTGGGCAGCACGTCCAGCCCGTTCCCGTCGGGGAGCATGATGTCGAGCAGGGCGGCGGCGGGGGGCGCCTTGTCCACCGCATCCGTAAAGGCCGCGATCGTGCCGAAGCACTCGACGGGGATGTTGGACATCTCCAGCGCGCACTTGACGAGCTCGCCGATGTTTTGGTCGTCTTCCAGCAGGTAAACTCTCTTATCCAAAATGTACTCCCTAAGGGCGGGGCTGCCGCGCGGGCGGCCTCGCGCTCCTATACTGCCGTATCGGCAGTTTTATTATAGCACACCGCGGGCAGTTTGGCAAGGGCCTGCCGAACATTGCTCAATCGAGCGCGTGCGCGACGTAGGTGAGGTGGTCTGCCGCGCGCTCGAGGTTGCCGACGAGGTTGATGAACACGCCGCTGGAGGCGGGCTTGCACTTGCCCTCGTTGAGGCGGCGGATGTGGTCTTTGACCATCGCCTTGCGGTCGGCGTCGATCTCGTCCTCCACCTTGTCCACCTGCTTGACGGCGGTGATATCCTTGCCGTCGAACACTTCGAGGGTGTGATTATACAGCTGCTCGATCTTTGCAAACATTTCTTGCAGCGACTTGATGACCCCGTGCGAGAACTCGATGCCGTCGCGCTTGCAGTTGCGGGTGTATTTGGTGATGTTGTCGGCGAGTTCGCCGATGCGCAGAATGTCGCCCGTCGACTGCTGGATGGCGGCGATCAGCTTTTCGTCGGAGAGGGAGATGTCCTCCGCGGCGACCTTGATGAGGTAGGCGACGATGGCGCGCTCGAGCTCGCCGAGGCGGCCGTTGAGCTCGGCGACCTCTTCCTTTGCGCCCTCGTTGCTCTCTACAAAGCCGCGGAAGGCGGTGCGCAGCGCGTCCATCGCCAGCTGCGCCATGCGCGCGGCCGCTTTGTTGGCCTGGTTGATGGCGACGGAGGGGGAGGCGATGAGGCGCTCGTCCAAAAGCTGGGTGTCGCCCTCCGCCTGCTCTTTGCCCTGCGGCTCGCGGATGAGCTTTGTGGCGACCTTGACGAACACGTTGGCAAAGGGCAAAAAGATGCAGGTGCAGACGACGTTGAAGAAGGTGTGGAAGAGGGCGATCTGCAACCCGGGGTCGTTTGCGAACCACTTGCCCAGCGTCGCGTCCAAAAAGCCCGGCCAGCAGAGCAAAAAGATAGAGAAGATGACCGTGCCGAATACGTTGAACATCAAATGGATGAGCGCGGCGCGCTTGGCGTTGGTCTTTGCGCCGATGGACGAGAGCAGCGCGGTGACGCAGGTGCCGATGTTGGTGCCGAGCACGAGGAAGAGCACGCCGCTGTTGGACGGGTCGCCGATGACCATGCCCGCCCCCACCATCTGCACGATGAGGGTGGTGACCGCCGAGGAAGATTGCACGATGCCCGTGATGATGATGCCCGCCAGCAGCAGGACGAGGCGGTTGTCGACGCTCGCCAAAAAGTCGGTGACCACCTGCTGCGAGGAGAAGTCGTCCATCGCCATGCCCATGTATTGCAGGCCGAGAAAGACCAGCCCGAGCCCGGCGAGCATCATGCCGATCGTCTTGGTCTTGTCCTTTTTGCACAGCATATCCATGAAGATGCCGACGCAGGTGAGCACCGTGATGATCTCGATGAAGGGGATATCTGCGATGACCGAAAAGTAGGCGGTGACGGTGGTGCCGATGTTCGCGCCCATGATGACCGTCGTCGCCTGGAAGAGGGACATCAGCCCCACGTTGACGAAGCCGACGACCATGACCGTCGTTGCGGACGAGCTCTGGATGATGGCGGTGACGCCCGCGCCGATGCCGACGCCCGCCAGGCGGGAGCGGCCGGTCTTTTCAAACCAGCGGCGCAGCTTGTTTGTGGCGAGCTTTTCGATATTGTCGGACAATACCTTGAAGCCGAACAAAAAGGCGCCGAGGCCGGCGAGCAGCGCGACGACGGCCAGCGTGTAGTCGAGCGCGCCCCAATCGGCGCCCCCCGCAGACGCGGCCAGCATGGCAGCAATGTTCATAACAACTTTCTCTCCTTAACAACTTTTTCTTGCGTACGGCCCCTCTCGCAGGCCGAAAACTTTTTCTTTCTTCTGAAAACTTTTTCTTATGCGCAAACTCTCTCGCTTTTGCAGAACCTGCGTTCCGATGCGCGGGCGGCTTCGGGTGCGGAACCTGCCTTCCGATGCGCAGGCGGCTTCGGGTGCGGAACCTGCCTTCCGATGCGCGGGTGGCGGCGCAATTTTTTTCTTACTATACCATTGTAAGGGAAAGTTGTATAATACATTTCCCGAAATTGTAATAAATTTGTAATAAATTTGTAAACTTTTTGGAAAACGGGCGAAAAGCCGATGCCTGCCGCCCTCCAAGGCTCCGCGGCGGCTACCGCTCTCCCGCGCCCAGGGAGAGGACGTCCTTTTCGCACAGCTTTTGCGCAAAGACGTGCTCGAAGAATGCGGGGGTGCCCTTGCGCAGCAAGCTGCGCTCGCAGACGACGGCGCTGCCGAGGTCTGTAAAGGCGACGACGTAGCAGAGTGGGCTCTTGTACACCCGCCGCACCTTGCGCAGCGGGCGCTGCTTTTTGACTTCCTTCCCCCCTGCCTGCTGCACGACGGTCAGCGTGCCCGCGTCCGCGTCGACGGTGATGCGCACCGCGCCGCGCGCCGGGGCTTTTGCAGGCAAAAAATACAGCGCGGCGGCGACGCCCGCGAGCAGCAGCGCGGCGATGAGGGGGATGAGCCAGCCGCGCAGGCCGCTCTGCAGCCCGGCGACGAGGGCGACCGCCGCGCACAGGGCAGCGAGCACCGCGATATAGCGCGCATAATAGCGGCGGCGCAGCCGCTCGGCCGCGCGCGCCACGGCGTCGGACAGCTTGCCGTAAAACTCGACCATGCCCCGCCCTTACTCGGCGCTTTTGCCGGCTTCGGCCTTGCCTGCGCCCGCGGCGGCCTTGTCTGCGGCGGCCTTGTCCGCGGCGGCCTTGTCCGCGGCGACCTTGTCGTCCGCGGCGGCGGCCTCATCCGCGCCGCCCGCGCAGTACGCCTCGAACTTTTGCACGGCGTTGGCGCTGGGGCGGCCGACGCCCTTCATCCAATTATGCATCGCGCCCTTGGACACGCCGATGGCCTCGGCGAGCTGCTGCTCGGTCATGCCCTTTTCCGCCATAATTTGCTTCATCTTTTCGACCGTATCCACGATCTTGCCTCCCTTTTTTCGGAAAGTTTTACTGCCCGCATTATAACATACGCGGCAAAGTTTGTCAAAAGTTGGGAGCCCTCCCCTTGCCCGACTTTTAAAAAAGCGCCGCGAGGCTTTTAGGAACCTTTTTTATTTTTTAATTCTTGCGCAAGGAAAATCACACTTTTCCGCCAGCGCACTCAATTTGCGCGTGAGCGCTCACGGATGGGGTGAAAGCGGCGCGCATAAAACAGGGCTCCCAAAAAGTATCGAAGAACTTTTTGGGAAGAGGAGGAGCCGCCGCCAAGCTGCC
>CALVXB010000019.1 GCA_944368775.1 uncultured Clostridia bacterium
TTCGGTAGTTCGGGCGAGCGGCGCAGCGTGAAGAGTTGGCGAGAACACCACTCCCCTCTCGCGCCGCGACGCTCTCGCGCAAAGCGCGAGTATCTACCTTCGCCGCGCTCAATGCGCGGCGATCGGCTATATCCACCATTTACGACCAGCCGCACATAGAGCGGCTCCCCCCACCGGCGCCTGCGGGCGCCGGGTTTTTTCGTTCTGAATGTGAATGGCAGCGGGGCAAAACCATTTGCGGCGAAGGGTTGAAATTTTGCGGCGCGTGTGGTATAATCGATCATATCAAAACAAAAATTCGGGAAGGCAGGAGCATGAAGATCATACACACGGCCGACCTCCATCTCGGGTCGAAGATGGACACGCGGTTTGACAAGGCGACATCGGACGAGCGCAAGCGCGAGCTGCGCAACACCTTCCGCCGCATGGTCGCCTACGCCGCGGAACAGGGCGTTTCGGTCATTTTGCTGTGCGGAGACATCTTTGACAGCGACAGGCCCTTCAAAAAGGACAAGGACTTTTTTTTCCGCGTCGTGCAGGACACGCCGGGCATCGACTTTTTGTACCTGCGCGGCAACCACGACACGGAGGGCGCGATGCCGGAGGGGCTGCCCGCCAATTTGAAATTGTTTTCGGACACATGGACGTACTACACCTACGGCGACGTGACGGTCGCGGGGGTGGAGATCGATGAAAAGAACCGCGGCTCGTACGAGGCGGGGCTTATTTTGGACAAGGGCGGGCTGAACATCGCGATGCTGCACGGGCAGGTCGGCGACGGCGCGGACATCCGCATCAAGCGGCTGCGTGACAAAAACATCGACTACCTCGCGCTCGGGCACGTCCATAAATATATGGAAGGGCGCATCGACGAGCGGGGCAGCTACGTTTACTGCGGCTGCCCGGAGGGGCGGGGCTTTGACGAGCCGGGCGAGCACGGATTCGTGCTGCTGACCGCGGAAAAAGGAACGATCGCGCACACCTTCGTTCCCTTTGCCGCGCGCACCATCCGCGAGGAGCGGGTGGACGTGAGCGGCTGCCGCACCGCCTATGAGGCGGCCGCAACCGTCAAAAAGAAGGTGGCGTTTGCGGCGCGCGACCTGTACCGCATCTATCTGACGGGCGAAGTCAACTTTGACGTAGACGACCTGGCGGAGGACGTGCGGTCGATGCTGGAGGACTGCTGCTGCTTTTGCAGCGTCAAGGACAAGACGGAACGGACGATCGACGTCGAAAAGTTCCGCGGCGACCTGTCTGTGCGCGGAGAGTTTGTGCGGACGGTGCTCGCGCAGGCGGACATGAGCGAGGAGGAACAGATGGCGGCGATCCGCTGCGGGCTGCGCGCCTTGGACGGCAAGGAGATCGAATTATGAAGCTACTCTCCTGCCATATCGAAAATTTCGGATCTATCCGCGGCGAGACGCTGCAATTTGACGGGGCGCTGACCGCCTTTTGCCGCGCAAACGGGGCGGGCAAGACGACGCTCGCATCCTTCCTCAAAGCCATGTTTTACGGCATGGAGTCTGACCGGGCGAACAGCAAGTTCGGCGCGCGCAGGCACTTCAACCCCTTCGGCGGCGGGCTGTACGGCGGCAACGTGCTCTTTTCCGTCGGGGAGGACGTGTACAAAGTCGAGCGCACCTTCGACGCGAAGAGCGAGAGCAAGGACGCCGTCACCGTCTACAAGAACGGCGAGCGGTTTGACGGGTTCGGCGCGGACGGAAAGATCGGCGAGGCGATCTTCGGCATCGATCAAGAGTCCTTCGAGCGCACCATCTTCCTCGACGCGCGCGACATCGAGATCGGCTCGACGGGCAGCATCGACGCGAAGCTCAACCGCTTTGCGGAGGGAAGCACAGACGACGCGAACACGGAGACGGCGCTCAAGCGCCTCGAAGAGAAGGCGAAGGAATACAAAAAGACGCGGGCGGACGGCAGCAGCCTGACCGCGCGGGAGAAGGCGGCGCTGCGCGGCCTGCGCAGCAAGATCGGCGACGCCGAATCGACCAGGGCGAGACTGCCCGCAAAGTATGCGCAGCTCGAAGAATGCGACAAGGAGATCAGCTCGGCGCAGGCAAAACTTGCCGCGATGCAGGGCGCGGCGCTGATCCGAAAAGATTGGGATGTGTACGACGGCTACCAAAAAGACGCCGCCAAAAACGAGGCGACTCTGAAAGAGCTCTCCCAAACATACCCGCGCGGGCTGCCCTCCCCCGACGAGGTGCAAAAAGCGCGGGATCAACTGACGGCCAAACAGACGCTGCAAGGCCAACACGAAAACCTGCTGCCCGCCGAGGACGCGGAAAAACTTTCTGCCCTGCGCAAAAAATACGCGGGCGGCGTGCCGACGGAGGAGGCATTGAACGACCTCTCCGCCAAGATCGGGCGGCTCACCCGAGCGGAGGCGGACTTGCAGGCAGCGGAAAATGTGCAGCCCGCCGCGTGGGAGGGAGAACTGCGCGCGCACTTTGACGGACGCTCCCCTGCACAGGCCGAGCTCGACCGCCTCGACACGGCCGCCGATGCGTACGAGCGGGCGGAAAAGGCGTACAGCGGGATGCCCGACCTGCCCGCCCCGCCGAACGCGGCGGGCGCGATGCGCAAGACGGGCTACCTCGCCTGCGCCGTCCTCTCCGCCGTCGCCGCCGCGGCGGGCATCGGCGTGCTGTTCGTTCAGCCCGTCGCGGGCATCGCGCTGCTGGCGGCGGGGCTGCTGTGCCTGATCGGCACGGGATTTTTATACCTCAACAAAAAGGCATCCGCACCGCCGACCGCGCAGCAGATCGACCCCGAAAAGATCGAAAAACGGAAAGAGATGGCCGCCGCCGAGGCCGAGGTGCGGCACATCGCCGCGCAATACGGCTATGCCGCCGACCGCGGCGTGCGCGACACCGCCCGAAAAATGCGGGATGACTTTGATGCCTACCAAAACCTGCTCAAAGAGGACGAAAAGCGGGAAAGCGGCCTGCGCGAAAAGCGGCAGGCGCGCGATGAACTGCGCGAGGAGCTTGAAAACGCGTTTGCCGCCCGCGGCTTTACCGAAGGCGGCTTTGGAGACCGCATGACGGCGCTGCAAAGAGAGCTTTCCGACTATTCTTCCCTCACCAAAACGGAGAGCAACCTGCGGCAGCAAAACGAGCGGACGCGGCGACAAATCGCAGCCTGCGACTTGGCGCTTGGCGCCTTCTGCGCGCAGTACGGTCTGGACGCGCGCACGCTTGAAGCGGACGTCGACCGCATCGAACGCGACGCGCAGCGCGGCGCGCAGGCGCGCAGGGAACGCGCAGACAATTTGGAAAAAGCGGAAGCCTTCAAACAAGAAAGAGGCCTGACCGACCGCCCCGCCGCGGCGGACGGGGAAGAGGAGCTGCGCGGCGAACTCGAACAGATGCAGCGCGAGCGGGCGAAACTTGCGGGCGAGATCGAGAGGCTGGAAACGGAGGCGGAGACTTTGGACGACCTGTACGCCGAGCAGCGGCGGCACGAAGAGGCGCTTGCCAACTACGAGCGCGACTACGACCTGCTCGTGCGGACAGCAGACCTGCTGCGGCAGGCGGACAGACAGATCAAAGACAGGTACGTCGCGCCCATCCGGAAGAATTTTGCAGAATATGCCGACCTTTTAGAGGCGGCGCTCGGCGAAAAGGTGACGATGACGCCCTCCTTCAGGCTGCGCTTTGAACAGAACGGCATCGAGCGCAGCGACCTGCATTGGAGCGCGGGGCAGCGCAGCCTGTGCGCCTTCTGCTTCCGCATGGCGCTGCTCGAGAATATGTACCCGGGCGAGAGGCCCTTCCTCATCCTCGACGACCCCTTCGTAAACCTCGACGCCGCGCACATGGACAGGGTGCGGCAGGTGCTGCAAAAACTTTCTGAAAAATGGCAGCTCATCTACTTCACCTGCCACGAGAGCAGGGCGATATGAGCGCCGCCCCTACTTGTCCGCAAAGACCGAGGGGGCGCCCGTGCGGGGCGCCCCCTCTCTGCATATGCCGCGCCACGATCCCGCGCCCACGGCCCCGCGCCCCGATGCCGCGTCCCCGATGCCACGCCACGATCCTGCGTCCCCCGATACCGCGCGGCAAGCGGCGGCGATTTTTTCGCGTTAACTTTGGTTAATTCAATTGACTTTTGCTCCGCTAACGGCTATACTGTAAGTACGAATACGCTCTTTAGGAGGAAACACCATGGAAGAATTGGCGCGCATGCCGCTCATCGGCGACAAGGCACCCGCCTTTGAGGCGGTCACCACGCAGGGGAACATCTCCTTCCCCGCCGACTACGAAGGAAAGTGGGTCATCCTCTTTTCTCACCCGGCCGACTTTACGCCCGTCTGCACGACGGAGTTTATGACCTTCGGCTCGATGCTCGGCGAATTTGAGGCGCTGAACGTGCAGCTGGTCGGGCTTTCCGTCGACTCGCTGTACGCGCACATCGCGTGGCTGCGCAAGATACAAGAGCTGGAATGGAATGGCAAAAAGAACATCGAGGTGACCTTTCCGCTCATCGAGGACATCCGCATGGAGGTCGCGAAGAAGTACGGCATGATCCAGCCCGCCGCCTCGAACACGCAGGCGGTGCGCGCGGTGTTCGTGATCGACCCCAAGGGCATCATCCGCGCCATCCTCTACTATCCCCTCTCGACCGGCCGCAACTTTGACGAGATCAAGCGGCTGGTGATCGCCCTGCAAAAGGCGGACAGCGACAACGTGGCGACCCCAGCCGATTGGCGGCCGGGCGACGACGTGATCGTGCCGACGGCGGGCAGCTGCGGCACCGCGAAGGAGCGCATGGAGAGCAAAGACGAGGATATGTACTGCCTCGACTGGTTCTTGTGCTTCAAAAAAGAGAAAAAGTGAAAAAAATACAACGACCGGCCGCCCGCGTATTTGCGCGGGCGGCATTTTTTGCGGGCGGGTGCGGCGCGGACTGCGGCGGGCTGCGGCGGGCGAGTGCGGCGCGGACCGCGGCGGGCGGAAGGGCGCTTCCACCAAAAAAGGGAGCTGCGTTCGGCGGCATTTTTGCGCGGACGGCGCGGCGCAGCGCTTGCCTTTCGGCAATAAAAGTGCTATACTTGCAGTCAAGAAAAAAGCTGCGGCAGCAACTTGCACGGGAGGCAGATCATGAAAATTGCGGTGACATACGAGGACGGGAAGGTATTTCAGCACTTCGGGCATACGGAGGCCTTTAAGCTGTACGACGTAGAAGGCGGCAAGGTGATTGCGGCGCGCGTACTGCAGACGAACGGCAGCGGCCACGGCGCGCTGGCGGGATTTTTGAAGGCAGAGGGCGCGGACGCGCTCATCTGCGGCGGCATCGGCGGCGGCGCACAGATGGCGCTCGCCGAGGCGGACATCCGCCTGTATGCCGGCGTGAGCGGCGACGCGGATGCGGCGGTAGAAGCGCTGCTGCGCGGCGAGCTGCACTACGCAAACGACGCAACCTGCTCCCACCACGAACACGCGCACGGCGAGGGCTGCGGCCACGGCGAACATAGCTGCGCGGAACACGGCGCGCACGGCGAACACGGCTGCGCGGAACACGGCGGCTGCAAGCATTGAACGCGATTAAACCACCGTTTTGCGGGCGTTTATGTCTGACATAGTACTGTGCAAAACGGAAAAAAGGCGCGTTCTTGCGCAAAAATCCGCATAAAACTGAAAAATTCGCTCTAAATGAGAGGAGGGCGCGCCCCGCGGCAAATGCCGCGGGGCGCGCCCTTTTAAAGGGTATTTTTTAGGCAAAGGGCGGAACAAGGCCGCCGCGAAAGAAATTCAAATACCGATCAGCCTTCAAAATAGGCGGCGATGGCGGCCATGCGCTCTTGCTGGGGGACGCCGAAGGGGCAGCGGCTGTCGCAATGGCCGCATTGCAGGCAGGCGCTCGCCTTGACGGCAAGCTTTTCGTAATGGTTCGCGGCCATCTTGTCGCCCGCGAGGGCGAGGTCGTAGTACTTGTTGACCATGCCGATGTCGATGCCGGCGGGGCAAGGGCGGCAATGGTTGCAGTAGACGCAGTTGCCGGCGGCCTCTGCCGGGGTGAAGGCGGCGATGGCGGCATAGTCGCGCTGCTCTGCCGTCGACTGCGGGAAGCGCAGCAGCTCGTCGAGGTCGGCGAGGCCGCGCACGCCCGGCACAGCGGTGAGCACGGCGGGGCGGTCGAGGCAGTATTGCAGGCATTGGGCGCGCGTGAGGGCGCGGCGGAAGGGCGAGGTCTCCGCCGAGAGCAGCCGGCCGCCGTGGAAGGGCTTCATCACCGAGATGCCCACCCCCTCCGCCTCGCAGCGGCGGAAGAGGGCGGCGCGCTCTGCGGTGGAGCCGATGCCCAGCTCGTCCCCTTTTTCAAAGTCGTAGGCGGGGTTGATGGAGAACATCATCATGTCCATCTTGCCCGTGTCGAGCAGCTTGTTGGCGACGGAGGGGGAGTGTGAAGAAAAGCCGACGTGGCGCAGCACGCCCTGCGCGTGCAGCGAGAGGACGAAGTCGTAGATGCCGTTCCTTTGCAGATCCTCCCAATCGCTGTCCTCGTCGACGCAGTGCAAAAAGCCGAAGTCGACGTAGTCGGTGCCAAGCTGCTCCATCTCCCGATCGAATGTGCGGCGGATCTCGTCTAAATCGCGCGACCAGCCGTACTCGCCCTGCTCGTCGTACACCGCGCCGAAGTGCAGCTGAAAGTACAGCTGCTGCCTGCGGCCGCGGATCGCCCTGCCGAAGGGCGCGTACACGCTGCCACCCCCGCCGCACAGGTCGAAAAAGTTGATGCCATTATCCAGCGCGCGCGAGACGACCGCCTCGATCTCTGCGGGCGGGGCGGTATAGAGGCTGCCCGTGCCGAGGCCGAGGGTGCCGATGCGCTCCTCGCCGCGCGGAAGTTTCCTGTATTCCATATGTCCTCCTCTGCCGCACGGTGGCGGCTGTCGTCGATATGTTTTCTGCCGCACGGTGGCGGCGCGATGATTTGCTCCCCGCCCCTTCTGGCGGGCTGTTTGCCACGGCGCTATGGGCGCGTCGCCCTGTTCGGACCGCCGTGAAACATTGTGAAACATTCGTTCTATTTTTGCGCTTCACGATAAACGGCGAAGTATGCCACGCATAGTACTATGCAAACGCCGCTTTTTTGGGTTTTGGAAGAAAAATTCGGCGGCGCGAAGCTAATTCCTCTCCCCGAGCAGCGGGATGGCGCGGCGGGCAACGAGGGCGGAGAGCAGGCATTGCGCGACGTCGCCGGGGATGAAGAGGGCGAAACAGGAGACGAAGAGGGTGTACGCGGTGACCTCCCCTCCCATATAGACGGCGGCAATGAGGTAGTAGTAGGCGACGCCGAAGATATAGATGACGGCGTCGGCGGCGAAGTTGGCGCACAGCAGGCGCTTGAAGCCGGGCGCGGGCACGGCGCGGGCGATGCTGCCGCCGACAAGCGCGCCGAAGGCGAAGCCGATGATGTAGCCGAAGGTGGGCGTGAGGACGTACTGCGGGCCGCCGCCGCCCGTAAAGACGGGCACGCCGAGCAGTCCGAGCGCCATATAGGCGCAGACGGCGACGCACGCGCGCCCTCCGCCGAGCACGAGGCCGGCGAGGGTGACGAAAAAGACTTGCAGCGTGACGGGGACGGGCGGGACGGGGATGCGGATGAACGCGCCCGCAGCGATGAGCGCGGCAAACAGCGCGATGAGGGCGAAGTCGCGCGTCTTCCATTTGGAAAACATGGTCACGCCTCCCCTGCCGCGCCGACGCGGATGCCGATCTCGCCCGCGTAGAGGCGAGCTTCCTCGCCGCTCTCGTAGCGCACGAGCAGCGAGCCGTCGTCGCCGATGCCGAGCGCCGCCGCGCGGCGGGCGCCCTGCGGGCCGAGCACGTCGATCTCCCGCCCGAGCACGCAGCTGCGGCGGCGGTATTCTTCCATGACAAAGGGCGCATCGAGCGCGCCGTACAGCTCGAAAAAGCGGCGCAAAACGGCGGCGGCCAGCTTATTCTTCCCATCCCCCTGCGGCGCGTCGAAGACGCTGCCGGCGATGTCTTTGAGGGCGCCCGGGAAGCCGCCGGGGGGTGCATAGGCGTTGATGCCGACGCCGAGCACGACGGAGCGCAGGCGGCCGTCCTCCATGCTGACGGAGGCCTCGGTGAGGATGCCGCACACCTTTTTGCCGCTCATATAGACGTCGTTCACCCACTTGATGCCCGCGCCGCGGCCGCCGACGTCCTCGATGGCGGCGCAGACGGCGACAGCAGCCGCCGCCGTGACGCGCAGCGCCTGCGCCGCCGTGTAGCGGGCGGGGCGCAGCAGCAGGCTGAAGTACAGCCCGCCGCGCGGGGAATAGAAAACGCGGCGCAGCCTGCCGCGGCCGGCAGTCTGCTCTTCGGCAAACAGCGCGAGGCCCTCCGCCTCCCCCGCCTCCGCGCGGGCGCGGACGAGGTCGTTGGTCGAGGGGGCGGAGGCGACAGCCTCGACGCGCACGCCGAGGCCGTCGGGCAGGTACTTGCGGATGCCCGCCGCGGACAGCTTGTCGCTGTCCTCCGGCAGGCGATAGCCGCGATTTTTGACCGCCTCGAGGGGGTGCCCCTCCCGCCGCAGCGCCTCCGCCGCCTTCCACACCGCGCCGCGCGATACGCCCAGCTTTGCCGCGACCTCCTCTCCCGAGAGGAATTTGCCGCGGGCGTTTTCTAAAAGTTCAAGAAGAGAATGCTTGACCATGCCGCCCTCCTGTTTTATCTCTCCTGCCCATTATAGCCCCGCAGCGCGCATTTGTCAACCAAATCGCGTGACTTGGTTTACTGTTCGCGTCAGAACGGGCGGACAGCGGGCGAGCCGGGCGGCAAGATCGGGGAATTATGCGTGGCATAGTACTCTGCAAAGGGCGGAAAAAGCGGTTGAATTGCGCGGCGCCTCGGAAATCGAGGCGCAAAGCGGCGCGGCCCGGTCAGACGGCAAGCGGTCAGGCTTTTTCGCGCGCGTCGACGCGCGCGAGGGAGGGATAGACGGCGTCTTGCGTGCGGATGACCTCGCCGATATGGTCGGCGACGATGCGGCCGCCGCGCGGGTTTTTGACGGAGAGGACGCCGCCGCGCACCGTCGCGTCGACGTCGCTGTATTCAAAGGCGAGGTCGCAGCCCTCCATCGTGCAGTCGACGAGCCGCAGCCCCCTGCAGTAGCACAGCGGCTGGGTGCCGCGGATGTGGCAGCGGATGAGGGTGAGCCCTTCCGAATACCAGCCGAGGTACTCGCCGCAGAGCACCGAGTCGGTGACGGTGACGTCTTTGGCGTGCCAAAAGGCGTCCTTGGTGTGCAACTCGGAACGGGCGATGTGAACGCCCTGCGTATATTGGAAGGAATATTTGCCGTCGAAGATCATGCCGTCGGCGCGCAGCGCGCGCGTCTCGAAAAAGGCGTACTCCTCCGCCTCGACCGCGCAGCGGGCGAGGCGCAGCCCGTCGCACCGCCAGCCGAACTCGGGAGAGCGGATGGTACAGTCTTCGAGCGCGACGGCGCGGCACTCGCGCACCGCCTTGATGCCGCCGAGCGTGCAGCCGATCAAACGGATCTCGCTGCCGTACCAGAGGGCGGCGCGGCAGTTTTCGGTCATCGTGCAGCGCTCGGCGCGCAGCTTTTCGACGTGCCAGAGGGGGTAACGCAGGTCGAACAAACAGTTTTCTGCGGCGACGTCGGCGCACTCTTTGAGGGCGGACTCCCCGTCCTCCTCCCCTGCAAACCGACAGCCGCGCAGCGTCAGGCCGCGCCGATGGTACAGGGCGCGCTCCTCGCCGAAGCGCTGATTTTCGATGATCTCCATGCTTTCTCCTCCGTCGCCGCGCCCCGCGCGGCGAAAATATGTGCTGTTATGTCTGGCATAGTACTTCGTTCTCACTGCAACGCCGCGCGATGCGCGCGGCGCAGGCGACAATAGGCGGCCGGGCGGCCGCAAAGGGCGCAAAGGCGAAGTACTATGCCGCGCAGAGTACTTCTTCACCCCGCGCGAAAGCGCGAAAAATGCGGCGTGCAGGCGTCTGCCCGTACACCGCATGATAACACATTTTGGTTAAAATGTCGAATACTTATTTTGTATCCCCTGCCATAGCCGCGGGGCATGGAACGCGCGAATGAAGATCAGAAGGCGCCCTCTTCGCCGCCGCCCAGCGTTTCGGTCACGGCGAGGATGTCGTGGCGGAATTGCTTTTGCTCCTTGTCGCCGCGGAAGATCTCGTCGTAGATCTTACCGTCGCGCAGGAAGATCACGCGCTGCGCGTAGGACGCGACGGCCGCGTCGTGCGTCACCATCAGGATGCTCGCGCCCAGCTCTCTGTTCATCAGGCAGAACTGCTCCATGAGCGCCTTCGAGCTGCGCGAGTCGAGCGCGCCCGTCGGCTCGTCTGCGAGGATGAGCGCGGGCGAGGCGATCACCGCCCGCGCGCACGCAACGCGCTGGCGCTGGCCGCCGGAGAGCGCGGACGGGAATTTTGCGAGCTGGTCTGCGACGCCCAGCGCCTCGCTCACCCGCAGCACCCGCTCTTTGGTCTCCGACGCGCTCACCTTTTTTAAGTTGAGCGGCAGGGCGATGTTTTCCTCTACCGTCAGCGTGTCGAGCAGGTTATAGTCTTGGAACACAAAGCCCAGCTTGTCGCGGCGGAAGTCGGCGAGTTCCCTCTCCCCGATGGCGGAAACGGGCACGCCGTCGACGATGATCTTGCCGCCGGTCAGCGGCTCGATGGTAGAAATGACGTTCAAAAGTGTGCTTTTGCCCGAGCCGGAGGGCCCCATCACCGCGACAAATTCTCCCTTTTCGACGGAAAACGAAAGGCCGTCGAGCGCGCGCGTTGCGACGCTTCCGCTGCCGAATACCTTGACGGCGTCTGTCACTTTCAAAATTTCACTCATAGCGATCCTCCCTCATCGATCATTTATGAAAACTGCCTGCATCATATGCCGGGCGTATGCAGCCCGCGCTTGACGTCTGCGCGCGCCACGATGCAGGTGACGGCGCAGTACACTACATAAAAGAGCAACAGTATGGCCGTGAACATGACCGCATAGCCGACGACCTGCAAGTTTGTCAGGCTGCCGCCCATCATGTCGTTCAGGCCCATGCAGATGAACGCGACCGGCACGTTCATCAGGATGGGAAGTATGAAGGGCAGAAAGAAATACAGCGCGATCTGCGTTATGAGCGAGGCGATCGTCTTTTTTGCCGACGCGCCCACGAGGTACAGCTGTTTGTACCGCCGCCTGTCTTCGGACACCGCCGCGAGGCTTTTGAGCGCCAATATCGCCATAGAAAGGAGCGCGAAGGCGAGCGTGACGAAGAGCACGATCAGCAGCCACGGCGTCGCTAACTCGCGCAGGGTGGGCAGGAAGGAGCCTGCGACACTCACATTGAAGAAGGAGCCGTAGGCGTTGGGAAAGTTCAGATAGGCGTCCTCTTCGTTCTTCTGCCTGAAAAATTCGTCCATGGCCTCCTCGTCGAAGGCGCCGCCCGCATAGTTGACCGCGCACAGCGTCTGCGCCGCGGCGTACAGGCGGCCCTCCTCTACCGCGTCTACGACCGCGTCGGGGACGGCGAGCAGATAGCTGAAGCCGAACACCGCGAGGCACTTGTGCGTGGGGGATACGCCCTCAAACGTGACCGAAAAGCGCTCCGTCTCCCATTTGAAATTGCCGATCAGCTCTTCGGCGTCTTGCACAGTCTCTTCGAGCTCTTTGAGCGAAGCGCCGTTGCACACGAGCAGCGCGCCGCCTTCTAAATCGCCCGCCTGCTCGCCCGCCATTTCGCACAGCGCATAATAGTCGCTTTCGCGCAGCAGCCAAGAACTTCCGAGAAGATACTGATCGAGCGCGGGGTCGCGGACCTCGAAGACGGTATATTGCCGCACGGCTTCCGCTTCGCCGAACTCTTCCATCCATGCGGACAAGTCGGCGGTGAGCTGCCCCGTCGCGTCGTACGCCGCCTTGACGCTGACGGTGTACGGGTTGTCGATCTTGCTCTGCGCGACCTGCGTGCCGAAGATGGTCAAAAAGATATTGCCGCCCGCGACGACGACGGAGAGCAGCACCGCGATGACGCCGAACAGCACAGAATCTGCGCCGATCCTGTCCGAAAGCTGGCGCAATGTGAAGGTGCGCGTGCCCCTGCCCGCAAACGCTTTGTTTTGCAGCAGGTACGGGATCATGCTTTTGAGCGCGCCGACGTATGTAAATATGATGGCAATGAGGGTGAGCGCCCCGCCGCCGACGATGGTAAAGACGTAATCGCTGCCGCCCGGGCGCCCTGCCGCCGTGACGGCGACGACGAGGACGGACACGACGAGTACGACAAACGAAATGATGGAAACGACCAGCCAGCCGTGCGGCCTTTTGACCGTTTTGCCCTTTGTGTTTTTGCCTTTGAGCAGGTTGGCGATCTTTTCAAAGCGGAGGTAGCCGGCAGACACGGCCGCGGTGATGAGGAAAATGGCGCCGACCAGCACGATCGTCAGCAGAAACGCGCCCGCCGTGTAGTCTGCCCAGACGATGTCCGCCTCGAGAAAGGCCGAAACGCCCGCCGCGATCGCCTGATACACGAGCATGCCCAGCCCCAAGCCCGCCGCGAGGGAAAACAGGAAGGTGAAGAGCATTTCACAGACGAAGATCGCGACGATGTTGCTGCGCTTCATGCCCAGCGTCAGGTACATGCCGAATTCTTTTTTTCTGCGGCGCAGCAAAAAGGCGCAGCCGTAGCCGAGTACCCATGCCGAAACGACGGCGAGCACCAGGGCGAGAAAGGCGCAGACGAGCGCCGTTTCGAGTTTGAATGATGCGGAAAAGGCGAATACGACTTTGCTGAACATCAGCCCCGCGAGCGAAAAGAGCAGCGACACGGTCAGCGCGACCGTGAAAAAGTAGATGAGGTATCCGCCGATCTGCCGCCGCACGTTGCGGAAAGCAATTTTAAAAAGCAACATTTTCCCCTCCTCGAAAGCGCGCGCCGCAGTTGTGTTTGTTTGCGAAATTTCTGTATATAGTATAACACATCTGCGCAGGCCGCGCAACAGATCTTTTGAAATTGTCTAAAATCGTTCAGACACCGCCCGCGCCGCTGCCCATCTTTTGCCGTCGCCGCGGCGGGCGGCGCGCCGCCTCATTTCCCGCGGATGACGTCGACCGGCTTTTTCTTAGCCAAACGCAGGGCGGGGATGATCGTAGCCAAAGCCGCGACCCCGAAGCACAGCAGTATCAACGATGCCAATGGAATGATGCCGATAACAAACAGCCACAAATAATATTTTATATTCAAGATAAGGCACGCGATTCCCGTTAAAATCAAAGTCAAGATGAAATCGATACACGCGATCGCAAAACTTTCCGTCATACATATTTTAACGACATCGAATGTACGCGCCCCCAATGCACGAAGGATGCCCAGCTCATGCTTTCGCGCTTCCATATTGGCAGAAAGAAAACTCATCAGCAACAGCGCGCTGAAGATCGCAAAGCAAACACTTATGACTGTTGCACCGGTCAAAAAGCTTTCATCCCTGAAAAATTCCGATGCTTCGGCAAATCCCGCATATCTTGTACGATAAGTTGCCGAAGGAGAATAATCTAATCTCGTATAGGTACCAAGATTTTCTTCCGGCAGCCATTCAACGTAATAAGAATAGCTTATTTCCTCGATCAGCTTCTTGTCTTTGGAGATGCTTCCGCTTAATTGATATAACCTGGCATATGTTACTCCTTGAGGACAGAATTCCGCACAATACCCCTCGCGGACGAAGGCATACGCCATAGGATGTTCGCCGCCCAATAAATACCTTGCATAGTCGTTCGTGACGTATTCGTATGCATATTCGTTATGATCGTATTGTTTGAGCTCTGCCTGATCCTCCTCTGTTTTGTATATCCCGCAGATGGTAAATATACCTTCTATGGTTTTACCGATCAACTCATCCGGGCTTTTAATTTCGTGCTTGACGCCGCCCTCATCCACAAATCCGAACCGCATATACATATCTGCCCAATAATCGGTGATCGCGATCTCCTGAAAGTTTTGCGGCAAACGGCATTCTACGGTCAAACGAGGATCGGGGGTCAGGCAAGCATCCTCCTCGCCGGTCTCCGGGTCGAGTTCCACCACCCGCTGAAATCCGCTTTTTGCAAGGTCATTATACGGATTATCTGCTTCCGGAACAGACTTTCTGCCGAGATTATTACTGCCGAGGAATAGTGGCAACTCATAAGCGGGAACAATATTCATCACCGTACAGTTGTCCATTTCAGAGAGCCGTTTGACTTGTTCTTCCTCCAAGTTACGCGTAAATTCAAATTTTCCTTCTGTTGTGTACCCATCCGAATATTCTTTATGGCTGTATGCCCAAGAATCAGCCATGAGCACTGCCGTTTTTACACCGTTTTTATAAGACGTCCTCAGTTCGGCCGTCATTACATCGGTCGTTGCCGCTACCGTGGCAAAACAAGCAAACGTAAAGGAGATCACGGCAAGAATGACGGAGATCACAAGCCGGAAGGGCTTGCACCGCAGCCCGGCAAGCCCCATCGAAACCGTCCGTCTTGCGGGCAGTTTTCCGGGGGCCGCGCTGCAATATGCCGGCTCTAAGACCTGTTCCTTCTCTTCCTCCTCTTGCTGTGTATCCGATATTACGGCGCCGTCTTTTAGTTCTATGATCCGGTCTCCGTATTTTTTTGCGCTTTCGATATCGTGCGAAACGATGATGATCAGCCTGCTTGCCGAAAGCCTTTTGAAAAGTTCATAGAGCTCGGCGCCGGTGTCGCTGTCCAACGCTCCCGTAGGTTCGTCGGCAAGGATGATCTTGGGGTCTTTGATCAGCGCACGCGCTATGGCTATGCGCTGCTTTTGCCCGCCCGAAAGTTCATTGATATGACGATCGTATAGCGTTGTGCCGTCATCGTTTACAAGATCCAATTCCCGTAAGATCGCATCTACTTCATCCCGCGTTGCCTTTTTGCCTTGCAATTCGAGCGCCAAAGCGACATTTGCGCCTGCCGTATAGTTATCGAGCAGATTATATTCCTGAAATACAAATCCTACGCTGTTATTGCGATAACCATCCAAATCTTGATTCGAAAAATCTTTGCTCGACCGACCTGCAACAATGATCTCTCCGCTTGTCGGGCGGTCTAACCCGCCCAACAAGTTCAGAAGAGTCGATTAGCCGCATCCGCTTTTTCCTAAAATAAAAACCAATCCTCTTTCAGGAAAGTTTAAGGAAATTCCCTTCAGCGCTCTCACACGTACTCCCTTGCGGGTTCCGTATGTTTTTTCAAGATTTTGAACTTTTAACATCGTCCTTCTTTCCCCCTTTACTGCTGATCTTTGATCACATTTTTATACACACGCATTTTTCAGTTTTTTTGCTTGGTTTACTTGGATCGTGCCTTTCCCTCCCGCACCTTTGCAAAAATCGATACCGCCAACTCACAGATGAGGGCGAGCGCGCCGACGGCGAGCGAGGCGACGACGCAGGCGGTGTAGGTGACGTTGCTGTAAAATCCGGCATCCGCGTTCGCTTGGATGTAGTCGATGCCCAGCGCGTAGAGGCCGAGGCGGAGGACCGCAAAGATGAACAGCGCGCCCTTGACGGCGGCGAGGATGATGCCCGCGAGCGGCTTTTGCAGCGCGGCGGCGACGATCTGCGCGGCCGCAACGAGCAAAAAGAGCAGGACGGGGATGGTGAGCCCCGTATCGGGTATAGGCAGCCCGCCGCCCGTGTGCCCGATACCGCCCCAGACGGCGGATACGATATAGACGGCGACGAGCAGCGCGGCGAAAGACGCGATCGCCGCGATGTGCAGTTTTTTGAGCGTTTTGGCGGATAAAGTTTTCATTGTGATGTCTCCTTTATAGTGCTCTGCGCGAGGCGGCGCTGCCCGCCCTTTACGGCTCCATTATACCACGCAAAAGCGAAAAATCAACCCCCTCCGGCCATTTTGCAACATGATGTAACATGGAAACGGCAGTTTTGCAACATGATGTAACACGAAATTCACAAAATTTCTTTTGAGCTGACAAAAGAAATTTTCGTGATTTGAGGGCGCTGCCCTCTGCGGCGCGCTTTTTGAGGGCACACCAAAGTATGCGCGCCGCATTCACCCGCTGAGGCGCTCACGCGCAAATTGAGTGCGCTCATCAAAAGTGTGATTTTGACTCGCGCAAAAAATTAAAAAAATAGGGTTCCCGAAAATCGCAGCGGTGCGAAGCATCACGAGATTTTTGGGAAGAGGAGGAGCCGCCGTGCAAGCCGTGCCTTTTGCTTTCAGCAAAAGGCTGGCAAGCAAAGGCGAGCGACGACGAGCGCTGGCGGAAAAGTGTGATTTTCCTTGCGCAAGAAATTAAAAAAAATAGGGTTCCCGAAAATCGCAGCGGTGCGAAGCGTCGCGAGATTTTTGGGAAGCCCGGTTTTATATGCCGCAAATTCACTCTTTCCCCCAAAAACCGTTCGGCAAATTAGAGAAAAAGGCAAAAGTGTGATTTTGCCTTTTTCAAAAAATTCATAAAAAAAGTGTGCGCTCGTTCTTATAAGAACAGAGCCACGGCAGCCATGAAGGTACGAAAAAGCGCAGAGGGTACCCTCTGCGCGGATGATCTGAAACTATGTCGTGACGGGGCGGCGATGCCGAACGCGGCAGCACCGAACGCGGCCGTCAATCTTTTTTGGAAAGGAGAACGAGCGTCTCGACATTGACTCGTTCGTCCAACAAAATTTTACGCACAAATGTCCCATCTTTATAAATAGGAAAGTTAAA
>CALVXB010000020.1 GCA_944368775.1 uncultured Clostridia bacterium
ACAACGCCAACGGTAAGGAAGAAACAATAAGCCTTGCGGAACTCGAAAGTTCAACTTTGTTTTCACGCGGGGCACCAGAAATAGAAAATGAACGTTGTTGTTTATTCGCTATTTTTTGTCTTGTGTTACAACAAGAGTTGATGGTGGAGGTATAAGCTGGAGCGAACGGTTTGCAAACGAAATAATATCACAGATAGTAAAACAAGCAAACTCAGCAGCGAACATCCGCTGTTCGCTTGGGGCGCGCCGCCAAAGACGCAACTTCTGTTGAGTGCACCCCAAAATACAGGAGTTGAGAGACGAGTGCTGAATCCTAAAAACAACGACAGATGTTTTTTGCTTTTTGGCTCATTAAGCGAAAGATCTAAATAGAACACTTAAATGTAAGAGTTTTCTTGTGCAGAATACGAACTTTCGCTTATAAATAAGCGGATTTATGTAGTTTATGGCTCCGGCTTGGACTTGAATAAAACAACAGAGCTCGACCATAGAGGAAGCGATTGGAACCTGATTATAATCACAACAATTTGATTTGCGCAACCATCAGACAGCTTTTTTGCTATTTGATTATTTTGATACTTTATATTATTATAGTGATATGGTAAACGAGAAAAATAAGACAACAAAAGCCAAAAGGGATATCGGATATAAAGTATTCTATATTATAGGCATTTCTATCATTTGCTGTATAGGGTTTTTCGGATCCTCATACTTTGCCTATGATTTTTTCAATTCGTTATTTTTTGATATCTTAAGCACGCTTTTAATCGCCTTAATGCTTTGTGTAAGGTCAATACAAACCTTTCTGAGGCAGACTACGCTTTACGGGAAAATATTTACACTTATTTATTATAATTTGTTTGCTTTGGCGTTTACCGTTCGACCCTTAATATCTGGTAGGCTATGGGTTATTCTATTATTTTTCAGTTTCATTATTGCAATAATTTTACTGATTATTTTGGCTTTTAAGTATGTTAGAGCTCCAAACAATTATTTTATTACAAAATATGAACCTATTATTGCCTTATTGATGCTTGTAGCTCTTATGGTGGTTGCTTCAAGACAGAGCTATACGGGAGCACAGGGAATGTGGATACCGGTTGTAATCTGCGGAATAATATTGTCAATATGCGCTCTAATTACTTTCATAAAATATTTTAAGAACATTGACTATTTTAAGGAAGATGGCGGCGAATTGATAGCAACTTATATAATAATAGTTGCTTTGTGCTTTTTCATTTCCTTTACAACCATTGCTACGGTAAATTATGCATTCGACGATTCTTCAACAGAAATAAGCGTACAAGTATTGGATAAGAAGATTCAATCAGGAGCAAGAACAGTTACATCTTATTATTTTCAAATTAAGATAGATGAAACTGAAACACAACTCGATGTTCCTGCTGATGTTTTCCATTCTACAGAAGTCGGCGAATATATAGAAATCAAACTATACAACGGAGCTTTGGGTTACAGTTATTATATTTACGAAAATTAAGTTACAAGCTGAAAACATTACCGCCTATAAAATTGTTTAAGCTTATTAGTTATGACTGTATATATTAATTAAAAGTGAATTTTAAAGTTTAAATATGGCTATAAAAATACTCCTTGTGATTGATTTTACGATCAAAATTGTAGCACAAGGAGTAATTTTTTACTTGTCGGTTTCTATGCGTTTTGCCTGTTTCTGCAAATTTGTTCCGCAAATGCCGGATATCGTCTTTCGGAGGAAAGCCAAACATCTTTTTATAATCTCTTATAAATTGCGAGACGCTTTCATACCCGACTTCGAAAGCGGCATTTGTTACACTTAAATCGTCGTTTAACATGAGCCGCCTTGCTTCCGAAAGTCTCAGTCTCTTCTGGCATTGCAATATGCCCATGCCGATGGTCCTTTTAAATTTTTGATGCAGGGCAGAGATGCTCATATTATTTTGTTTGGCGAGTTCTTCTACGCGAAAAGGTTGCCTGAAATTTTGCTTGATCCAGCTATTGATATCGTATATTTCACTGTTTTGCTTTGCACCGGCAATGCTTTGCAAGAAGCGACTGCCGCAACTGCCGCATAGAATATGAAAAATGATCTCTCGCTTTATGTGGTCTGCCATAAAATCCAGAGATGTTTCATCATCCAAAAGGGAAATCAGGCGTATAAAACAATCGGTTACGTTTTTGTCGGCTTGTTCCATAAAAGAAACGGGTAAGCTCTCGTTTGCTATGGTTTCGGCCAGATTCCCGCGAAAGGATAAGAGGACGGAAAAGATTTCGTCCGCAGTAAAATTTGCCACAAGCGCCAAAATACTGCCGTTTGTCTGCTCAACGGCCTGACCGTCGAACGGCATATCGACAGTAGAAATCGAATATTGCCCCGCAACGTAATCGAGTATACCGTTCGGGGGCATGGAACCGGACAGAGCCGTCCGCCACATAAAAAATGTAATGAGTCGCAGAGAGCAGGGGGATTATTTTTTCGGAAAACTTGCAGACAAACAGGTATGGAACGGCCGTGCGGTTGATAGTTTGGGTAAACGGGCATCGCAGCAGAAGATCTTTTAGAATTTTAACGTGATCGTCCATAAAATTATTTTGATCAAATGATAGAAGATCGCACCGTATTTTGCAAAGACGGCAGTGTTTGCGGAATCAAGCTGTTTTTATAAAACCGTTCAAAAGCGGTTGTTCATCGAAAGGCACGTTCTACAATACAGACGAGTTAGAGGGATCTTTGCAAAAACAAAAGGGCCTTTTGCGTTCTTTGGCCCGATGAGTTTGATCGGGCCGAATAAGGGGTCAGCGGCGCCGCAGTTTCGAGGGGTCGCACAGGCGGGGCACCACTTTATGGTAGTCTCCGCACACGCTGAATACGTGTTCTCCCAGCGTAAACTGCATGATCTTGTCCGGCTGCAGCTCGCCGCTGCGATAGATGCGCCCGCCGTAATATTCGACTTTCCGCCAACAGGCGGCGAGCGTCTCGCCGTAAAACTTGATGTAGCTCTCGCGCGCCGTCCAGTGGGCGTAAAAGTCGGGCAGGCCGAAAATTTCGCTGCGCTCGCGCTCGGTAAAGGCGCGCAGCACGGCGGGGCGCGCGCGCCCGTCTAAGCGCTCGCAGTCCAGCCCGACCCGCTTTTTTCCGACGGCGAGCGCCGTCAATCCGCGGCTGTGCGTGAGATTAAAGTGAATTTTTCTGCCTTCTGCGTACGGCTTGCCGTGAATCGATTTACAAATGACCGGATTTGGTATATTATAATAGGAGGACAAGATCATCCGGATGTAATCGTCGGAGGCGACCGTCTCGTAGGTATAGTAGATATCTAACATACCTATAGTATAGCACACTTTGCGGCGATTGCAAGGCTTTTGCCCATTTCGTCAAACGAATTTACGGAGGTGCACGCCATGACCCGCGCCGACCGCGCAGAAGAAAATTTCAGAAGAGGCCTCAACTGCGCCCAGTCCGTCTTTCTCGCCTTTTCCGACTTGACGGGCTTGGACGAAAAGACGGCCCTCAAAGTCTCCGCCCCCTTGGGCGGCGGTGTCGGGCGGTTGCGCGAGATCTGCGGCGCCGTCTCCGCGATGGAGATGGCGGCCGGCCTTCTCTTTTACGACGCCGACCACCCGACCAACGAGGAAAAGTCCGCCCTCTACGCGCGCGAGCAAGAGCTCGCCGCCCGCTTCCGCGCCGCCTGCGGCACACTCATCTGCCGCGAGCTGCTCGCGGGGGTAGAGACGGAGGAGGGTTCACAGGCGGAGGCGCGCACGGAGGAATACTACAAGCGCCGTCCCTGCCTGCGCATCTGCCGCACCGCCGCAGATATTTTTGAAGAATATCTGCGCGAGCAGGAGGTGCTGCCCGCCGTCGGCGATCCTTTGCCCGGCCCCGCCGTGCGGTAAAGAACGAGCTCCGCGGTAGGGAGCGCGCCGCGCGGTAAAGAACGAGCTCCGCGGTAAGGAGCGCGCCGCGCGGTAAAGAACGAGCCTCGAGGCAAAAAATAGACGGCCGCGGGCAAATCGCAGGCGATGCCGCGCCCCGCGCGGCGCAGCGGAGAGCTTTGCCCCCGCAAGACAAGTTCAAAAAGTAAAAAAGTTCAAGCATCAAAAAACCGTATCGGTCTGGCAGTTTGTACGAGTCGCGAGAGTAGGATGCCGATACTTGCCCGCCGCCCGCGGCGGGCGCAAATTCCGCAAAATCACACACGCAAAGGTTTCAGACAAAATGATCTACACGGTAACCTTCAATCCCGCGCTCGACTACATTCTGCGGGTGGGGCAGCTTTGCCCCGGCAAACTGCACCGCGCCGAGAGCGACGTGTTCGCCGTCGGCGGCAAGGGCATCAACGTATCGCGCGTTCTCAAAAATCTCGGCGTCCACTCGGTGGCGACCGGCTTCATCGCAGGCGAAGTGGGCGACGTCATCTGCCGCATGCTGGACGGGCAGGGCGTCGCGCACGACTTCATCCGCGTCGGCGGGCAGTCGCGCGTCAACGTCAAGATCAAGGGCAGGGAGGAAACGGAGATCAACGGCCGCGGCCCGGATATTCCGCCCGCCGCCCTCGCCGCCCTCGCCCAAAAGCTCGCCGCCGCGCCCGCGGGCTCCATCCTCGTGCTCGCGGGCAGCGTGCCCGCCTCCCTCCCCAAAACGGCGTACGAGCAGCTGCTCACCGCCATCGGCCGCAAGGACCTGCGCATCGTCGCCGACGCCGCGGGCGCGCTGCTCTTGGGCGCGCTGCCCTTCCGCCCCTGGCTGATCAAGCCCAACCGCGACGAGCTGGACGAGACCTTCGGCCTGCACATGCGTAGCGTCGACGAGGCGCTCGCCTACGCGCAGAAGCTGCGCGCGATGGGTGCGCGCAACGTCATCGTCAGCATGGGCGGCGGCGGCGCGCTGATGGCCGCCGAGTCGGGCACCTACTACCAATCGGTTTTTCAGGGCGAGGTGGTGGACACCGTCGGCGCGGGCGACTCGCTCGTCGCGGGCTTCATCGCCGCCAAAGAGGCGGGCGAGGGCGACCGCGAGGCGCTGCGCTATGCGGTCGCGGCGGGCTGCGCCAGCTCCTTCCGCGAAGGGCTCGCCGAGCAGGCGGATATCCGCGCCCTGCTCTCCCGCGGCAGGTAGGGGGGGAAGAATGTGCCCCCGCGCGGCGGCATCTCTGCTTGCGCGCGCCGACGGCGGCGCGCCCCGCAAACCATCGAACAGAAAAAGGAAAGGGGAGCCGCGCGCCTTGCGCGCGGCTCCCCCGCTTTTTTCGCCCGTCTTTTGCCGCTCACGCCGCCGCGGCCGCGCCCTGCTTGAGCTCGTACAGTCGGCCCTCGATCTGCATCTCCAACCACTTGTCGATGTCCCCGTAGGCGGACGCGATGTATTCCTTCACCTCCGCCGACAGCTGCGACAGCGCCGCGTACTTGGCCTTCTCCAAAGCCGCCAGCTGCGCGTCCTTGTCAAAACTTCCCGCCTCCTTCAAAGCCTGCACGTACGTCTGGTAGGTCGCCTTGACCGCATTGTCCACGATGCCGACCGCCTCGCTCAGACAGCGCGCCAGCGCGTCGTCGCCCAGCTTGCTTTTGATGAGCGCGGTCAATAAGGTCAATCCCCACGAGATCAGCGCCGTCGCCGCCGCCACGGCGACGGGCACCACGATGCTCTGCCAATCCATACAACATTACCTCCGCTCTATTTTTTCAGGTCGCGGACGTCGTGCTGCAATTCGAGCACCTGCCCCTCCAGCTTGTACGTCCGCTCCACGACCTCATTGTGCTTGGAAACTTTCGCTTCCAACTGCCCGATCCGATAATTTGTCATCTTTGAACTCGCCATAATGCCTGCAAACGTGCCGATCAGCGACCCCGCCAAAGACAGCGCCGCCGCGATCACCGTCGTGTCCATCCGTTCCCTCCTTATCCCTGCGCGCGCGGCATCCCCGCCCGCTTTCTCCCTCTACTATACCCCCGCCCGCGCGCGAATGCAAGGGTGCGCGTCAATTATTTGCAGAGTTTGGGTACTTTTGTGCGCATTTTTACGCATTTTTCGCGAAACGCTTGCGCGCCCGCCCGCCCGCGTATTATAATGGAAAAAAGCCGCGCCGCGCATATCCGCGCCCCGCGCGGCGCACGATGTGGAGGAAAATATGAAAAAGCAAGCGTTCAACCCCTACCTGCCCGGTTACGAGTACATCCCGGACGGCGAGCCGCACGTATTCGGCGGCCGCGTCTACGTCTACGGCTCGCACGACAAGTTTAACGGCATCTCCTTTTGCCTGAACGACTACGTCTGCTGGAGCGCGCCCGTCGACGACCTGTCCGATTGGCGGTACGAGGGGGTCATCTTCCGCCGCCGGCAGGACCCCGCGGGCAAGCCGGGGTTTTGGAACGCGATGTACGCCCCCGACGTCTGCCGCGGCCCCGACGGGCGGTACTACCTGTACTACTTCATCGGCTACACCGGCCTCATCTCCGTCGCCGTGTGCGATACCCCCGCGGGCAAGTACGAGTACATCGGCCACGTCCGCTATGCCGACGGCACCCTGCTCGGCAAAAAGGATGAGCCGCTGCAATTCGACCCCGGCGTGTTCGTCGACGACGACGGCAAAGTCTATCTGTACACCGGCTTCGGCCCGGTCAACTACCCCGCCATCCTGCTCGGCGGGCACAAGGCGTCCGAGCGCGGCGCGATGGGCTTTGAATTAGAGCCGGATATGCTCACCGTCCGCCGCGGCCCGCAGCACATCGGCGTCAGGGGCAGGCCGGAAGGGAAGGGCACCCCGTACGAGGGGCACGAGTTCTTCGAAGCCTCCTCCATGCGCAAATTTAACGGAAAGTACTACTTCATCTACAGCGCCTTCGAGGGGCATGAACTTTGCTACGCCGTCAGCGACGACCCGCTCTCCGGCTTCGCGTTCGGCGGCACCCTCGTCTCCAACGGCGACGTCGGCATGCCCGGCGTCACGAAGGAGCGCCCCCGCAACGACCTCGGCAACACGCACGGCAGCCTCATCGAGATGGGCGGCAAGTATTATGTGTTCTACCACCGCCACACCAACCGCCACGCCTTCTCCCGCCAGGCGTGCGCCGAGGAGATCCGCTTTGAAAACGGAAAATTTTATCAGGCGGAGATGACCTCCTGCGGCCTCAACGGCGGCCCGCTCGCGGGGGAGGGCACCTACCCCGCCCGCATCGCCTGCAACCTCTATTCGGAGGGGGGCATGCACTTCTGCGGCGTGCTCAAATACGGCAAGGGCAAGTACCCGTACTTCACCCAATCGGGCGGCGACCGCGAGGACAACGACGACCAATACATCGCCAACTTCTGCGACGGCTGCGTCGCCGTCTATAAATATTTTGATTTGAAGGACTGCAAAGGGGTCGAAGTGCGGCTGCGCGGCCCGGGCGGCGGCGTCCTCGAGCTGGGCACAGAGGCGGGCAAGCCGCTCGGCTCTGCCCAAGTTCCCAAGGGGAACGGCGCGCGCACGGTGCGCATCGCGGCGGATATGCCGAACGGCAAACAGCCCGTCTGCCTGCGCTATCGCGGCAGGGGAAAGGTCGACCTTCTCTCCTTCACCATCCTGTAAAATTTGTGCGGCAAGCGTTTGTGCGGCCGCGCGGGCAGAGCTGCCCGCGCGGCCGCATTTTTTCCGCCCCGCGCGCCGCAGCTGCGGCGCGCGGGGCGGTATAATGATGAAAGGTATGCGAAAAAGGCAGATAAATACGGTGATTTTCCCGACCGCGCGCGCAACCGTTTGCATTTTCGGGGCGGGTATGGTATACTGAATAAGAATACTTGCAGGGGTCTATTATGGAAGAAACGCAAAAAAAGAGTTTGTTTTCCGCCGTGCAGCCGAGCGGCGCGGTCACCATCGGCAACTACATCGGCGCCATCCGCAATTTCGTCAAATTGCAGGACGAATATAACTGCATCTACGCGGTCGCAGACCTGCACGCCATCACCGTGCGGCAGGAGGCGGCGGTGCTCCGCCGCAACACCCTCGAGCTGATGGCATTGTTCATCGCCTGCGGCATCGACCCGGACAAGTGCGTGCTCTTCGTGCAGTCGCACGTTCCCGCGCACTGCGAGCTGACGTGGGTGCTCAACACCATCGCCTACCCGGGCGAGCTCTCGCGCATGACGCAGTTCAAAGACAAGAGCGCCAAGCACGCCGACAACGTCAACATGGGCCTGATGGACTACCCCGTCCTCATGGCGTCGGATATCCTCCTGTACCAAGCGGCGCTCGTGCCCGTCGGCGCCGACCAAAAGCAGCACCTCGAGCTGACGCGCGACCTCGCCATCCGCTTCAACAACCGCTACGGGCAGACCTTCACCGTCCCCGACGGCTACATCCCCAAAGACAGCGGCGCGCGCGTCATGAGCCTCGCCGACCCGTCCCGCAAGATGAGCAAGTCTGACGAAAACCCCAACGGCTTCGTCACCATGTCCGACGACCGCGACACCATCCTGCGCAAGTTCAAGCGCGCGGTGACGGACAGCGACGCGCAGGTGCGCTACGATCCCGCCGCCAAGCCGGGCGTTTCCAACCTGCTCGTCATCTACCACGCCTTCACGGGCAAGAGCATCGCCGAGGCGGAAAAGGAGTTCGAGGGCAAGGGCTACGGCGACTTCAAAATGGCGGTCGGGGAGACGGTCGCCGACGCGCTCGCGCCCATCCAGGCAGAGCGCACCCGCCTGCTCAAAGACAAGGCCTATCTCAATGACGTGATGCGCCGCGGGCAGGAGCAGGCGTCGCGCATCGCCCGCCGCACCCTCTCCAAAGTGTACCGAAAAGTCGGGTTCTACGCGGGGGAGTGAGGCGTGTTCGGCTATATCCGACCGGATATCCCGCATATGTACGTCAAAGACGGCGTATTGTATAAGGCGCTTTACTGCGGTTTATGCAAGAGCCTGGGCGGCTGCTGCGGCCAGCGCGCGCGCATGGCGCTCTCCTACGACATGACATTTTTGTCCGCGCTTTTGCACAACCTGACGGGTAAGGACGTGCGCATCGAAAGGCGCCGCTGCGTGCTGCACCCCTTCGTGCCGCGCAACATGGCCGCCGACGACGACCTCACCCGCAAGGTCGCCTGCCTCAATGCCGCGCTCGCCTACTACAAGGCGTCCGACGACGTGGAGGACGAGGGCAAGGGCCGCTTTGTCCGCGCGTGGATGCGCGGCGGCGCCCGCCGCGCGCAAAAGCTGTTCCCCGAAACGTACGCGCGCATCGCCCCGCATATGCAGGCACTGCGCGCGCTCGAAAGGGAGAACTGCGCCGGCATCGACCGCGCCGCCGACCCCTTCGCGCTGCTCATCGCAGACCTGTCGGACGACTGCCTCGGCGAGGCCGCCACCGAGAATACCCGCGCCCTGTGCTACGGCATCGGCAAGTGGGTGTACCTCATCGACGCCCTCGACGACTACGATAAAGACGTCAAGAAAAAGAACTACAACCCCTTCGTCGCAGCTTTCGGCGCGCCGACGCGCGCGCAGATGCTGCAAGAGAACGGAGAAGAAGTGCGCTTCATATTCCGCAGCATCTTCGCGGAAAATGCCGAGCGGCTTGCAAAGCTGCGCTTTCACTTCAACCACGACCTGACGGACAACATCATCCTGCGCGGCCTTCCCGCGGCCACCCGCCGCGTGCTGTGCGGATGCAAAGATACGCAAAAACCTACACGCATCGATTGGAACCGGATCTGACCCCGGGGAGGATACAATGAACAAACAGTACTACGACCTGCTTGGCGTCACAGAAAACTCGACGGACGAGGAGATCGAGGCGCGCTACAACGCGCTCAAAAAGAAGTATTCGGAGGACCGCTTCCTCGAAGGGGAGGCGGGCAACGAGGCCGCCCGCATGCTCAGCCGCATCGAGGCCGCCTATACCGAGATCATGTCCGAGCGCCGCGAACGCCGCACGGCGTCCGATACGGCCTCGTCGTACGCCCAAGTCGAGCAGTTCATCCGCGAGGGCAAGATCGCCGAGGCGCAGGCCGCGCTCGACTCCTTCAACGAGCGCCCCGCCGAGTGGCACTACCTGCAGTCGGTCGTCTTTTACCGCAAAAGCTGGGTCAACGAGAGCAAAAAGCAGCTCGAGATCGCCATGCAGATGGACGGCTCCAACGAAAAATACCGCACGGCGTACGATAAACTCAAAGAAAAGATCGAATACGACCGCCGCCGCGCCGAAAACCCGCAGGAGGGGCAGGCTGCGCAGCAGCAGCAGGCGCAGCCCGACTACGAGGAGCAGCCGCAGATGGGCGGCGGCTTCTGCGAGCAGTGCGCCACCTGCTGCGCCTGCAATATGCTGTTCAACTGCTGCATGAACGCCTGCTGCGGCTGCAGGTAAGCGGTTTTCGCAATGAAACGGAGCTCCTTTTCGGTCGCGCTGTCCGCCATCGCGTGCGCGCTGGCCGTCATCTTCATGGCTCTGGGCATCAACGTGCCCTTCCTCATCGCGACCGGCTACATATTCGGCGCGATCTTCCTCATGCTCCCGCTCGCAAAGGGGCTGCGCTTGGGCAGCTTTCTCGCCTACGTCGCGACCTGCCTGCTCTGCCTGCTCTTCGGCGGCATCGCGCAGTTTTATAAACTGTTCCCGTTCATCGTCTTTTTCGGGCTGCACCCGCTCGTCAACTCCCTGCAAGAAAAGTTCGGCGTCAACCGCTGGGTCGCGCTGCTCGTCAAAGACGCGTGGTTCGTCGGCGCGATGTGCGCCTCGTGGGCGCTCTTTTGCGCCATGGCGGGCATCGGGCCGGACGCCCTTCCCTTCGATTGGATGTTCGATTGGGCATACCTGCTCATCTGCATCGGCGGCGCGGTATTGTTCGTGTTTTACGATTGGCTGATGCGCCGCTGCCAGCGTCTGGTCGACTACGCCGTCTCCCGCATCGCGGGGGGCAAGGGCGGCAAAAAGGGGAGCGGCAAAAAAAATTCTGCCCCGCCCCCCGCAGAGGACGCCGACGTATTCGGCGAGTTTTCGCCGCAGGGCGAACGGGGAGAGGACAAAGATCGGCCCGGCGGCGAAGATCGTAAAGGCGGCTGAGCCGCGGAGAGAGAAAGCAAAAAAAGTGAGAGAACCGGTATGACGGACAGGACGCAAGTCACAGGAAAAAATCAGGAATTTACAGGCCTCGTCGAGTCGCTCGGCTGCAACGGAGAGGGGATCGTACATATGGGCGATACCGTCTTTTTCGCTCCCTTTACCGTCGCGGGCGAAAAGGTCAAGTTCCGCGCGCTCAAGGTCAAAAACCGCATCGGCTACGCCAAGGCGCTCGAGATCCTGACCCCCGCCGACGAGCGCGTCCGCCCGCGCTGCCCGCTGTTCACCCGCTGCGGCGGCTGCCAGATCCAGCACATCCGCTACGGCGCCCAGCTCAAACTCAAGAGCAAGACGGTGCAAGACGCCCTCCGCAAGGTCGCCGGCATCGAGTGGGAGGTGCCGCTCGCCATCAAAAGCGACAATCAGTTCGAGTACCGCAACAAACTCCAGATCCCCGTCGGCGTCAACAAAGACGGCCGCGGCGTCATCGGCTTCTACGCCGAGCGCAGCCACCGCATCGTGCCCGTCTCCCGCTGCCCCATCCACCCGCGCTGGGCGGAGGACGTCATCGCCATCTTCGCCGGCTACATGACCTCCTGCGGCGTGCGCGCCTACGACGAGCGCACCGGCGAGGGGGTGCTGCGCCACATCGTCGTGCGCGACGTCGACGGCAGCTTCCTCGTCACCGCCGTCACCGCCACCGAAACGCTCCCGCAGGCAGACCGCCTCGTCGCGCTGCTCGGCAAAAAATTCAAGACCTTCTCCCTCTGGCAAAACGTCAATCCGGGCACCGGCAACGGCGTCTACGGCGACACCTTCCGCCTGCTGCACGGCAAGGGCAGGTACGCCTCGCACGAGTTCGGCATCCACTTCGAGGTCGGCCCCAACACCTTCGTGCAGGTCAACCGCGGCGTCTGCCGCAAGCTGTACGAGCGCACCGTCCGCCTCGCGCTGGACAGCGGCGCCAAGGTGGTCATCGACGCATACAGCGGCTGCGGGCTGCTCACCGCCATGTTCGCCCGCCAGGTGGGCAAGGCGTACGGCATCGAGGTGGTGAAGGAAGCCTCCGCCTGCGCCGACAGCCTCATCGAGCCCAACCGCCTCGAGGGCAAGCTGTTCAACATCTGCGGCAAAGTGGAAGACGAGCTGCCCGGCCTGCTGCAAAAGATCCCGCCGCAGGAGGCGTTCCTCGTCGTCGACCCGCCCCGCAAAGGCGTCGACCGCGGCACGCTGCGCGCCATCCTCGCCTCGGGCATCCCGCAGGTGGCGATGATCTCCTGCAACCCGTCCACCCTCGCGCGCGACCTCGGCATTTTGACGGGCTCCCTCGTCGAAACGGCGGAGGGGCTCAAAAGGAACCCCGCCTACACGCAGGGCGGCATCCCGGGCTATTACGAGCTGCGCTCCGTCCTCCCGCTGGATATGTTCCCCCAAACCAAACACGTCGAGACATTGGTTCTCCTTTCCAAAAATTCGGAAAGTCATATCAACGTGACTGTTGAGTTCGGCGAAGGAGAGGGGCAAATCTCTCTGAAAGAAGTAGAAAAACGGGCAGAAGCTCGTAAGCCGAAAGAAAAAGTAACCTATAAGATGATACAGCAGTACATTGAAGAAAACTATGGCTTCAAAGTGCATACGGCGTACATTGCAGAAGTTAAAAGAAGTTTGGGATTGCCGATGTATGTAGCTCCCAATGCAGTGGAAGAATTGAAACATCCTAGGCCGCATCCTACCGAACGGATGGTAGCGGCAATTAAAGAAACTTTGGCACATTTCGATTTTATTTAGTTAATTAAAAGGTGATAGATAGGCCCTGCGGATATTTCCGTCGGGCTTTTTATTAAATCAAAAATTTATAATTTATAAAAAAAAATAAAATACAAGTTCCAAAATATATGATATCATCCAAGCATTCAGATTTATAGGAATGTTTTAGTATGGATAATGCTGTTGTGATGACAACAAAATGAGCTTTGGAAGGTTTTATTGAAAACGGGGTGCGCAAATTCTACGGCGTGCCGGTTGCCGAGCCACCTGTCGGGAAACTCCGTTTAATGGCAGGGAATAAAGTTCCATTACATATAGGCTTGGCGTGTTTGGTTTTTACCATTTTAATGAATACGATCGACTTATTTGTTCGGATTGATTTTTGGTTTTGATTATGAGGATTGTGTGTTGTTTTCTGAAAAATCATAAGTTGCTTTGACGGTTTTCGTATCGAAGGAAAGAGGTATGTTTGCAGCGATATCTTTGAAGAAAACTTCTTCAAACAGGTGACAGTCGATTTTCTGCTATGCTATAATAAAAGCGGAATCAAGAGGGAGGCAGATATATGTGGTATGATATTTTGCTGGTTGTTATCTCGGTTGCCGTCGCTTTTGCCATCATCTTTTTTGTTTTTCGTCGGGCGAAGCGTTGGGGGAATCCCAAGAAATTTACCGAGCATACCATCGGTATTCTGCGAAAGGTGCAGCGTACCGGGATGTATGTCAATGAACAGCCGCAACTTGTCCTCTCTTTCGATGCCGTCTTGGCGGACGGATGCCCGACGCCCGTTACGGTCACGGAGATTGTATCGCTCACGGATCTGCATCGTCTGAAGGAGGGTGGGGTTTTCGCGATCTGCTACGATCCGGAAAGCTGTCGCGGCTCGTTCGACGGCAGCGCGGATAAGGAGCATTTGCAGGATATGTTCGACAGATACATGGCAAAGCGCAATCCGCGTGGATTTACCTATGAACAGCGTGTTGCTCTCCGTACCCGCGGGATCAGACGCAAGGCGTTGCTTACCGATTTGAGACTGACGGGAGAAGAGGAGGAAGGATGCCGCGAGGTCAAACTGACGGTGCGTATCGATGAAAAGGACGGTAGCGAGCGTATTTTACAGCGTACATCGTGGATGACGGAGGCCGAGCTGGAATCTCTCGTCGTAGGCAAGCTGGTGACATTGGAGATTGTGGAGGATGATCCGCCGTGGTTTTCCATATTGCAGGATGCGGAACTATTCGGCACGCCTGCATGAGTCAGGTGTGCTGAATAGCAAACGTCGTCCGATAAGCAATGAGCAAATGGAGACGGTAAAAAAGTAAAACGCCCGCGGCTCTCATGCCGGGGCGTCATTTTTTCTGTAAAAAAGGTTGTCTGCTTATTCTCGTGCGGATTTTTCGGAAGGCATTGCGCTTTCGGTTGTTGCTTTTTCGGCGGAAAGACTTTCGAGGTTTCGGAGCATATCTTTAAGGCAGTCGAGCGTTGTGTCGAGCGTCTTTTCATTGATCCCCTTAAAAACAGGGGAGAGCAAGGCATCGCCGAGGCCTTTGTGTTCATCCATGAATTTTGTGGCAGCGTCGGTGAGCGTAAGGTCATTTGTATGGCTGTTGGTCGGAGAGGGCTTGCGCGAAATGAAGCCTTTCTCACACAGAGCGTTGACAAGCTGCCGCACGTTCTGCCTTGTGCCGCCGAACTCTTCGGAAAGGCGTGCGAGAGATACGCTTTGGTCAGAAATGTCCCGCAGGGTTTCCAGCAGCGTAAACTGACGCCATGTGATGCCGTCGAAAACCTGCTTGTTTTTTTGCTGCCAAAGAACGCCTGTTTTGAGGATCATATCGACGATTCGTTCCTTTTTCTTTGCTTTCTTCATTGTGATTATAGTGCTAATCTGAAAAAAACAGATATAGCATTGTTCTACACTTGAAAGCGTGAGTTTTGGGTTCAAATTTTAAGACCTGATTAGTGGATTTACTTTATAGAAAAAATATGATATAATAAGGTCACTTCAAAGAGACAGGAGAAAATGATGTCACGAAGTGCGGAGCAAAAAGTAAAGCTGTTGGTGCTTTACGATTTATTAGAAAAGAAAACGGATGAAGATCATCCGATGACAACGAATGACATTGTGGAGGAATTGGCGAAATTAGGTATTACGGCTACACGACAGACTCTTTACGGTGATATAGAAGTCCTGAACAGCTTTGGATATGACATAATTTGTGAGCATGGACGGAATAATCGCTATTATGTTGCCGACCGTACCTTTGAACGTCCGGAAGTACAAATATTATTGCATGCAGTAGGTGCGGCAAAATTTTTAACAGAAAAAAAAGCATCGGCTTTATCAGAAAAAATAGCCGAACTGTTAAATCCGCAACAAGCAGAGGAACTTCGATTTGGTGTTCCTGGCTGTGTGGGAAAAAGCAATAATGAAAGAATCCTTTACAGTATTGATGTGATTACTTCTGCTTTACTGAACAAGAAACAGGTTTCCTTCTTGTATTATGATGTGGATGTGAACGGGAAAAAACTGTACAGAAAGGATAAAGAAAGATATGTTGTCAATCCTCTCGGATTAGTTTATTCTGGGGAATATTTTTACTTGGTTTGTTTCCACGACAAATACGGCGACCCTGCGAATTATCGTATCGATAAAATGGAAGATGTATGCGAGGAAAAGCAATCTATTACCAAAAAGAAAGAATATGACAACTTTGATCTTAATGCATATCGGAAAGAATCTTTCTCCATGTTTTCAGGGGAAAAGGTTGAAGTAACATTGTTTTTTCCAAGAGATTTGATTTATGTGGCAAAAGAACGTTTCGGGGATATAATACCTGTAAGCGTTGATAGTGGGTATATCATACATACGACAGTCAGAGTAAGTAAAACTTTTTTCGCATGGTTGTCGACCTTTGAAGGGCAAGTTAAAATTATAGAGCCAAAATCTATACGGCAACAGTTCAAAGAGTTTATTACAGGGATTTTGGCAAAAATAGAGTAAATCGCGTTTGGTATGTGATTTTTTTATAAGGGCTTGCATTGCAGGGGAAGATATGGTATAATTTAGAATATGGGTAGATATATGTTTGATTAAAAAAGGAAAATATTTTTATGCTTATCAACCAAACAAATATCAGTAATTCCCGCTTAAAGGGTTTAGATATACATAAAGATCTGATACTTTTTTTAATAACGGAATACGACACTCACGGTAAAGCTGCATTTAATTTTAATGTGGTCTGTTTAGCCTTGCGTCCCTTCACGCCTTGTTGTGAATGACGCAAGGTATTTTTATTTTATGAGGAAAGGAGAAAATGCTATGAAACTTAACTACCAATGCCCGATTTGCGGCACTCCTTTGGGCTATGAAGGCTTATGTTG
>CALVXB010000021.1 GCA_944368775.1 uncultured Clostridia bacterium
GGTGTAGGTCATCACGCCTTCCTGCGTGCAGGTCGCGGGCGTCGTGACCTCGCCCTCGTCCCAAGCGTGTTCGAGCGGATCGATCGTCTCCGTCCTGGTGTCGCCGCAGCGCGTGCAGGTGTAGGTCATCACGCCTTCCTGCGTGCAGGTCGCGGGCGTCGTGACCTCGCCCTCGTCCCAGGCGTGGCCGAGGATCTCTCCCACTACATGCTCGCGACTGAGCTCTGCATCGCATCGGCTGCAATACACGACCAAATCGTACGAGCCGGGCTCCTCACACGAAGCCGCTTCCTCGTTCTCGCGCACCGCTGCCGCAGGGGCGTGGCCAAGCGCGGCAGTCGCTTCCGTCTTCGTCTCGCCGCAGCGCTCGCAGGTGTACGTCATCACGCCGGTCTGCGTGCAGGTCGCGGGCGTCGTGACTTTGCCCTCGTCCCAGGCGTGTTCGAGCGCGGGGACAACTTCCTGTTCGACAAGAACTTTGTTGCAGACGGAGCAATGCTTGCCTTCCGTCAAACCCGTCTCCGTGCAGGTCGGCGCGACGGCGGCGTCGATCGCTTCGGTGTGGCCTGTCGCCTCGATCGGGCGCGTCTCCGTCTTGCCGCAGGAGCAGGTGCGCTGCTCTTCCCCTGCTTCCGTGCACGTCGCGGGAATCGTCACCGTCCATTCGCCGAAGTCATGTTCGTGCGGCTTGCCGGGATCATCCGGATCGTCGGGCCCGCTCGGGTCGCCGGGCTGCACGGTGCCGCCCGTCTCGTCGTCCGGACGTTCGGTACAGGCGGCAAAGCCCATGACGCAAGCGAGCGAAAGCAGCAGCGACAGCAATACGATCCAAAATTTTTTCATCCTTCTTTCCTCCCAATATAAATTTGCAGGAGGCTTTTTTCCGTTCCAATGAAAAAAGCGGGTCTTCGACCGAAGGCACGCCCTGCATTACCGTATCTCCGATCGTTGCCACACAATTCATTCCTTCGCATAGATAAAATCACAAGAAAAAAAGAGATACAAAAATGCCCTTTTGTATCTTGTGACATTATCTATGGAATTGCGTGGCATGCATAGTATAACACACGGAGGCGCAAATTGCAATACTTTGCGGCGGATTTTTCATCCCGCGCGGCAAACGGCGCCCCCGTTCCGGCAAAAGAAAAGCGGCCTTTCGCCATACGGCGGAAGGCCTGATTTTTTTACTTTTTTGCCTTATTCGCGGGTCCAGATGTCCCAACTATAAGTATCCGTTAAATACTCCGCCGCCGCGGCGGGGTCGGCAAGGCCCGCCGCAGGGATCACCTCGCCGTCCGCGCTCCATCCGTTCGGGTTTTCAAAAGTCACGCTCGTCAGGCTGCCGCAATCATAGAACGCCCTAGTCCCAATCGAGGTCACGTTGTCCGGAATCGTAATGCTCGTCAGGCTGTCGCAATCATAGAACGCATAATGCCCGATCGAGGTCACGTTGTCCGGAATCGTAATGCTCGTCAGGCTGCCGCAACCCTCGAACGCAGAATCCCCGATCGAGGTCACACCGTCCGGAATCGTAATGCTCGTCAGGCTGCCGCAACCCTCGAACGCAGAATCCCCGATCGAGGTCACGCTGTCCGGGATCACAATGCTCGTAAGGCTGTCGCAACCGGAGAACGCCCCACCCCCGATGGAAGTGACGCTGTCGCCGATCGTGATGCTCGCAAGGCTGCCGCAATCGACGAATGCCCTCTCTCCGATGGAAGTGACGCTGTCGGGGATGGTGATGCTCACAAGGCTTGTGCAGAAATCGAACGCGCACACCCCGATGGATATGACGCCGTCGCCGATCGTCACGCTCGCAAGACTGCCGCAATTGACGAACGCCCTATCCCCGATGGATGTGACGCCGTCGCCGATCGTCACGCTCGCAAGGCTGGCGCAATCGGCGAACGCCCAATCCCCGATGGATGTGACGCTGTCGGGGATGGCGATGCTCGTAAGGTTTTCGCAATACCGGAACGCTTCATACCCGACGGAAGTGACGCTGCCGTCGTCCGGGATGACGCTGGTTTTGCAGCCGACGGCCAATGTTTTGGTTTCCGTCTCGATCAGGCAATTCCCCGCGCTGTGATAGACGGGATTTTCCGCAGAGACCGTGATGCTCACCAGGCTGCCGCAGCGGGCAAACGCTTCCGTCTCGATCGACGCGACGGCGCGCGGGATCGCGATCGCCCGCAAATTTTCGCAGCCGGCGAAGGCATTGTTCCCGATCCGCGTGAGCGCGGACGGGAGTTCGATCGACTCCAAACGCGTACAGCCGGAAAACGAATAGCTCTTCAAAACCGTTATGCCGTCCGGGAGGGAGACGTTCGACAAGCGGCTGCATCCGCTGAAGGTATAAGTCGCGATCGCCGTGACGCCGCGCGGGATCTCGATCTCCTCCAAACGCGTGCAGCCGGCAAAGGCGGAGGCGCCGATCTGCGTGAGCGCGGGCGGGAGCTCGATCTCCTTCAAACCCGTGCAGCCGGCAAAGGCGGAGGCGCCGAGCTCTATAAGGCTGTCGGGGAGGTCGACGCGCGCCAGCGCGGTGCAATCCTGAAAAGCGGCGAAGCCGATGTGCGTTATGCCCGCGGGGATCGCGACCTCCTCCAAACGCGTGCAGCCGGCAAAGGCGCGGTCGGCGATGCCGGCAACATCCGCGCGGAAAGAGAGGGTGCGGATGTCCCGATCGCAGCCGACGACCCAGCCGTCCAGATATTCCACGCCGTTTTCGCTCTCGAAGATGTCGCCGCAGCCGGAAAACGCATCCTTGCCCAACCCGACCAGGCTGTCCGGGAGCGCGACGCCCGTAAGGGCGGCGCAGCCGGCAAAGGCGGACTGCCCGATCTGCGCGAGGCCGTCGGGGAAGTCGACGCCCTCTAAGGCGGTGCAGCCGGCGAATGCCCGATACCCGATCTCTTGCAGGCCCGCGGAGAAGGTGACGGAGGACAAGCGGGCGCAGCCCTCCCATGTTTCCGCCTCGATCTGCGCGACGCCGCGCGGGACCGCGGCGCTCTCTAAACTTTCGCAGCCGGCAAAGGCGGAAGCGCCGAGCTGCGTGAGGCCGTCGGGGAGGTCGGCGCACACCAGATTTTTACAGCCGAAAAAAGCCCCCGTCTCGATCGTCTCGACGCCGGACGGGATCACGATGCGCTCCAGTTCGGCGCAGTCGGCAAATCCGTAGGGCGCGATGATCGCCACGCGCATCCCGTGGTATTCCTGCGGGATGGTCACTTCGGCGGGAAGCTCCGTCTGCCCGTCCCAATGGACCGCGCAGACGCCCTCCCCCATCGCCGTATAAAAGAGGCCGGCAGCGCCCGCCGCCTCGACCGGTTCTTTGCAGCGGATGCAGACGCCGTCCACATAATCGTGCCCCAACGCCCAAAGCCAACGGGTCTCCACCGCGCCGCACGCGCAGACGCGCTGCTCCTCGCCCATCGCCGTACACGTCGCGGGGACGGTCACCGTCCATTCGCCGAAGTCATGTTCGTGCGGTTTGGCTGGATCGTCGGGATCCGTGTCGCCGGGACCGCTCGGATCGTCGGGGTCCGTTTCATCGGGATCCGTGTCGTCGTGGTCCGTGTCGTCGGGATCGTCGTGGTCCGTGTCGTCGGGATCGTCGGGATGCGTGTCGTCGGGGTCCGTGTCGTCGGGATCGTCGGGGCCGCCCGGGTCGCCGGGCTGTACGACGCCGCCCGTGTCGTCGTCCGACGGCGTTTTGTCGCAGGCGGAAAAGACCGCACAGCCAAGCGTCAGCAGAACGGACAGCAATAAACACCAAAGTTTTTTCATACATTCCCCTGCCTTATATCGATCTCGTTTACAGTATAACACGCTTCCCACCCTTTGACAAGGGCTTTTCGCAAATACTTATCGGCCTTCCGATCTTTCGTCTTTCGCGCCAAAATGCCGCCGCCACGACCGCAACCGCCGCGCGCGCAGCAAAAGGCGCCCTCCCCGCAAGCGGGGAGGGCGCCTTTCGGCAGGTTATGGAAAGCGAAACGCCTTCCACAGAGAAAAATCAGTTTTTATGCTTGCGGTCGACGTACGAGGTGTGCAAAATTTCGTGCGCGACGTACGAGCCGGGCTCGCCGAAGAACTCCTTGTACAGCGTGTGGATGGCGGGGTTTTCGTGGCTCTTGCGGATCTTGGAGGAGGCGTCCTCGTCGTACAGCGCCTTGGCGCGCGCCGCACGCAGGTCGACCTGGCGGCGGGTGAAGGCGCTCTGGATGGGCTGGCCGCCGCCGTTGACGCAGCCGCCCGGGCAGCACATGACCTCGACGAAGGTGTAGTCGCACTCGCCCTTTTTGATCTTTTCGCAAAGCTGCTTGGCGTTGGTCAGGCCGGAGGCGACGGCGACTTTGACCTTGACGCCGTTCAGGTCGTACTCCGCCTCTTTGATGCCCTCGATGCCGCGCACCTCTTTGAAGTCGACGCTCTCCAGCGGCTTGCCGGTCAGCTCTTCTGCCGCGGTGCGCAGCGCCGCTTCCATGACGCCGCCCGTCGCGCCGAAGATGACGCCCGCGCCCGTGAATTGGCCGAGCGGGTCGTCGAAGGAGGTGTCGGGCAGCTCGTTGAAGAGGATGCCGCTCGTCTTGATCATTTTGGCGAGCTCGCGGGTGGTGAGCACGGCGTCGATGTCGGGGTAGCCGCTCGCGTTTTCGTGCTCGCGCGTGCGCTCGAACTTTTTCGCCGTGCAGGGCATGACGCCGACGACGTAGATGTTTTTCGGGTCGATGCCCTCCTTCTGCGCCCAATAGGTCTTGACCGTCGCGCCGAACATCTGCATGGGCGACTTGCAGGAAGAGAGGTTGGGGATGAGCTCGGGGTAGTAGTACTCGATGTAGCGGATCCACCCCGGCGAGCAGCTGGTGAACATGGGCAGCGTGCCGCCGTGTTTGACGCGGTGCAGCAGCTCGTGCGCCTCTTCCATGATGGTCAGGTCCGCGCCGAAGTTGACGTCGAAGATCTTGTCGAAGCCGAGCATGCGCATGGCGGTGAACATCTTGCCCTCGGCGTTGGTGCCGATGGGGTTGCCGAACTCTTCGCCGATGGCGGCGCGCACGGCGGGAGCGGCCGCGACGACAACCACTTTAGACGGGTCGTTGATGGCGTCGCGCACGTTGTCGATCTCTTCGCGCTCGTGCAGGGCGCCCGTCGGGCAGACGGCGACGCACTGGCCGCAGGCGACGCAGGGGGCCTCGGCGAGGTCGGCGTCGAACGCGGTGGCGATGTGGGTGTTGAAGCCGCGGCGCACGGGCGCGATGACGGCGACCTGCTGCACGCTCTTGCAGACGGCGACGCAGCGGCGGCAGAGGATGCACTTTTCGTTGTCGCGCACGAGGTAGGAGGTGGAGTTGTCCTCCTCATACTCCGACTTTGCGCCGACGAATCTGTTTTCGTCGCAGCCGTACTCGTTGGAGAGCTTTTGCAGCTCACAGTTGGTGGAGCGGATGCAGGAGAGGCACTCCTTTTTGTGGTTAGAAAGGAGCAGCTCGAGCGTCGTTTTGCGGCTCTTGCGCACCTTTTCGGTATTGGTGAACACCTCCATGCCCTCGTTTACAGGGTACACGCAGGCGGCGACGAGCGAACGGGCGCCCTTCACCTCGCACACGCAGATGCGGCAGGCGCCGATCTCGTTGATGTCTTTGAGATAGCAGAGGGTGGGGATGTTGATGCCGACCGCTTTGGCGGCTTCGAGGATGGTGCTCCCCTCCGGGACCTCTACCGGGATATTGTTGATCTTCAGATGTACCATAACTGTATCGAAACCTCCCCGTTATGCCTTGATGATCGCGCCGAAGCGGCACTTTTCCATGCAGACGCCGCACTTGATGCACTTTTCAGGGTCGATGACGTGCGGCTCTTTGACGGAGCCGGTGATCGCGCCGACCGGGCAGTTGCGCGCGCACAGCGTGCAGCCCTTGCACTTGTCCGCCACGATCTGGTAGCGCAGCAGCTTTTTGCAGACGCCGGCGGGGCAGCGCTTGTCGCGCACGTGCGCTTCGTACTCGTCGCGGAAGTAGTGCAGCGTGGACAGAACGGGGTTGGGCGCCGTCTGCCCGAGGCCGCAGAGGGAGTTTTCTTTGATATAGTAGCACAGCTCTTCCATCTTGTCGAGGTCCTCCATCGTCGCGGTGCCGTCGGTGACCTTGCACAGCATCTCGTACAGGCGCTTGGTGCCGACGCGGCAGGCGGTGCACTTGCCGCAGCTTTCGTCGACGGTGAATTCGAGGAAGAACTTGGCGATGTCGACCATGCAGTTGTCCTCATCCATGACGATGAGGCCGCCCGAGCCCATCATGGAGCCGATGGCGAGCAGGTTGTCGTAGTCGATGGGGGTATCGATGAGGTGCGCAGGGATGCAGCCGCCGGAGGGGCCGCCCGTCTGCGCCGCCTTGAATTTTTTACCGTTGGGGCAGCCGCCGCCGATGTCGTAGATGATCTCGCGCATGGTCGTGCCCATCGGGATCTCGACCAGGCCGGTGTTGTGGATCTTGCCGCCCAGCGCGAATACCTTGGTGCCGCGGCTCTTTTCGGTGCCCATCGAGGCGAACCAGTCAGCGCCCTTCAAGATGATCTGCGGGACGTTGGCGTACGTTTCGACGTTGTTGAGGATGGTCGGCTTGCCGAACAGGCCCTTGACCGCCGGGAAGGGCGGGCGGGGGCGAGGCTCGCCGCGGTGGCCCTCGATGGAGGTCATCAGCGCCGTCTCCTCGCCGCAGACGAACGCGCCCGCGCCCAGGCGGATGTCGAGGTCGAAGTTGAAGCCGGTGCCGAAGATATTTTTGCCGAGCAGGCCGTACTCGCGCGCCTGCTTGATGGCGATGGTCAGGCGCTGCACGGCGATGGGGTACTCCGCGCGCACGTAGATGTAGCCCTGATCCGCGCCGATGGCGTAGCCGGCGATGGCCATCGCCTCGATGACGGCGTGCGGGTCGCCCTCCAAAATGGAGCGGTCCATGAACGCGCCGGGGTCGCCCTCGTCGGCGTTGCAGCAGACGTACTTTTTCTCCCCGACCGAGTTTTTGGCGAACTGCCACTTGCGGCCGGTGGGGAAGCCCGCGCCGCCGCGGCCGCGCAGGCCGGACTTCAAGATGACGTCGATGACGTCCTGCGGGGTCATTTCGGTGAGCACCTTGCCGAGCGCCTCGTAGCCGTCGTAGGCGATGTACTCCTCGATCTTTTCGGGGTTGATGACGCCGCAGTTGCGCAGTGCGACGCGGTGCTGCTTTTTATAGAAGTTGGTGTCGTTGAGCGCCTTGATGGAGCCGTCGTCGGCGACCGTCTCTTTATACAGCAGGCGGGTGACGATGCGGCCCTTGATGATGTGCTCGTCGACGATCTCGTCGACGTCTTCCACCTTGACCTGCGAGTAGAAGGCGCCTTCGGGATAGACGATCATGATGGGGCCGAGGGCGCACAGGCCGAAGCAGCCCGTCTGCGTGACGTGCACTTCCTTTTCAAGCCCCTCTTTATAGATGCGGTGGACGAGCGCCTCGTAGATCTTGATGGAATTGTTGGAGGTACAGCCGGTACCGCCGCAGACAAGAATATGCGATCTGAACATTGAACTCCCCCTCCGATTAGCTGTTTTCGCCGACGAGGAATTCTTTGCAGACGTTGCCGTTGACGACGTGCTCGACCATGACCTTGCGCGCCTTTTCGGGCGTCATGTGCACATAGGTGTATTTATTCCCCTCTTTGTACACTTCGACGATGGGCTCGAGGCGGCACATGCCGATGCAGCCCGTCTGCGAGATGCTGACGTTGTGCAGATTGCGCTTATCCGCCTCGTCGAGCAGCGCGTCCAGCACGGGGCGCGCGCCCGCCGCGATGCCGCAGGTCGCCATGCCGACTTTGATGACCGTCTCGTCGCCGCTCGCGACGCTGCGGTTGTCCGTCTGCGACTTCATCTTTTCGCGCAGGGCACGCAGCTCTTCTAAACTTTTCATAACCTACCTCCGTAAATGGTAACTAAATTTTCCTGAATGTATTCTTTGATGTATGCGCGCACTTCAGGCTCGGTGAAGGGAACGTCTCCCAGCACTTCGCGGAAGGCGCGGGTGTCGAGCTCCCCTTCCGCCTCCTCCGAACGCACGGTGACGACGAAGTCGACGCCCGTGTTCATGGTGACAAGCTGCAAGATGACGCCGCCGAAGTCGCCGAGGGGGATGCGGTCGATGTGGCCGATGCGGTACTCCGCGTACACGCGCGTGCCCTTCCCCTTTTCCGAGCGGATGTCGAACCGCCCGCCCGTGCTCTCTGCCGAGTACTTGAACAGCGGCAGCCCCATGCCCACCTTGCGCGTGGTGCGCGTCGTGGTGAAGGGGTCGGTGACGCGGGCGAGCATCTCCGCATCCATGCCGCAGCCGTCATCCTCGATGCAGATGGAAAAGGTGTCCGCCGAAAAGCGGATGTCCAGCGCGATGCGGATGAGCTTTGCCCCCGCCGAAAGGGAATTTTCGGTGATGTCGAGGACGTTTAAGGCGAGCTCGCGCATGTTCAGTTATACTTGGCGAGGATGCCCTCGATCTGGTCGGGCGTGACTTTGCCGTACACGTCGTCGTTGATCGTCATGACGGGCGCGAGGCCGCAGCAGCCGATGCAGCGGGTCGCATCCAGCGAAAATTTGAGGTCGTCCGTGCACTGGCCGCCCTCGATGTGCAGCGTGTCGCACAGCTTTTTATACACGTCGCCCGAGCCCTTGACGTAGCACGCCGTGCCCAGGCACACGCCGATCTTGTACTGCCCCTTGGGGAAGAGGGAGAACTGCGCATAGAAAGTCGCCACCCCGTACACTTCGGCGGGGGAGGCGTCCAGCTCCTCGGCGATGATGTGCTGCACCTGTTCGGGCAGATAGCCGTAGATCTCCTGTGCCTTTTGCAGCGCGGCGATCATCAGCCCGTTGTCGCCGTGCGTCTCCTTCAGCTCGGCCAACGCGGCGCGCAGCTTCGCCTCTTGTTCCTTCGTTCCGTTGAAGGGAACGTCGATTTTTTTAGCCAATGTAACCTACCTCCGACTGTTGATGCCGAGGGTACACCCCGGCCTATTTTAAGTATTCAGCAGTCCTATTCTAACATAAAACGAAAATTATTTCAATAATTCTTTTCCTCTTTTGATAAGAAATTTTATCCTTTGCGCATTTTGTTCGTCTGCGCTCCCGCGCGCAAAATGGGCGAAATTGCGGCGGTTTTTCTCGATTTTTGCACAAAAAGCGGCGGTTTACGCCCCGAAAGTCTGCCCGCGCGGCCCTATGCTTGACTTTTTTCACAAAATATGGTATACTTTATCAAATCGGACCGTTTTATGCAAAGAAAGGCGCCGAACCATCACACGAAAAGGAGGTACACAGATGACACTCAACGACCTGCGAGAAAATTTGGCGGCCCGCTACTCGAAATATGCGCAGGACCTCTCCGAGCTCGCGAAAATGGCGAGCAAAAGCGACATCATCAACCCCAAACTGTACGAAAAGTACGACGTAAAGCGCGGATTGCGCGACGTGAACGGCAACGGCGTCGTATGCGGGCTGACCGAGATCTCCGAGATCCAGGCGTTCGGCAAAGACGAACAGGGCAACAAGACGCCCATGGACGGGCAGCTGTACTACCGCGGCATCAGCATCCGCGACCTCGTGGAGGGGGAGCGCGGGCGGCGCTTCGCCTTTGAGGAGGCTTCCTTTTTGCTGCTGTTCGGCCGCCTGCCCACGCAGGCGCAGCTCGAGCGCTTCCGCCAGATCCTCGCGGACTTCCGCTCCCTCCCCCCCTCCTTTGTGCGCGACATCATCATGAAGGCGCCCTCGCGCGACATGATGAACATGCTCGCCCGCTGCGTGCTCTCCCTCTATTCGTACGACCCGCGCCCGGACGACACTTCTAAAAAGAACGTGCTGCGGCAGTCTTTGCAGCTGATCGCACAGTTCCCGCTGCTGGCCGTGTACAGCCAAAAGGCGTTCGCCTACTACCACTCGGACGCCTCGCTGTTCATCCACAAGCCGCAGGCGGACCTCTCCACCGCAGAAAACATCCTGTATATGCTGCGCGAGGACTGCAAATTTTCTGCGCTCGAGGCGGAGGTGCTCGACCAGTGCCTGGTGCTGCACGCCGAGCACGGCGGCGGCAACAACTCGACCTTCACCACGCACGTCGTGACCTCGTCCGGCACGGACACCTACTCGTCGGTGGCGGCGTCGCTCGGCTCGCTGAAGGGCCCCAAGCACGGCGGCGCGAACATCAAGGTGTGCGAGATGTTCGACTGCATCAAGGAGAACGTTCCCGACTTTGACCGCGGCAAACTCAAAGACTTCGTGGCGAAGATCCTCAACAAGGAGGCGTACGACCACAGCGGCCTCGTGTACGGCATGGGCCACGCGGTGTACTCCCTCTCCGACCCGCGCGCGGACATCCTCAAACAGTTTGCCGAAAAGCTGGCGGAGGAGAAGCACAAAGAGGAAGAGTACGAGATGCGCAAGTACGTCGCGCAGGCGGCCGCCGAGCTGATCGCCGAAAAGCGGCGCATCTACAAGGGCGTCAGCCCCAACGTCGACTTCTACTCCGGCTTCGTGTACGATATGCTCGGCCTGCCGCGCGAGCTGTACACGCCCTTCTTCGCCGTGTCGCGCATCGTGGGGTGGTCTGCCCACCGCATCGAGGAGATCACCAACGGCGGCAAGATCATCCGCCCCGGCTACCAGGCCGTCGCCAAGCGGCAGCCGTACGTGCCCATCGAGCAGCGCACCGCCGAAGAAAAGTAAACCAAAAAATTTGCGCCCTCCCGCACGGGAGGGCGTCTTTTTTGTGTTTGGAAGGGCAAACGGGCGGGCGGGGCAAGGCGCTTTTGCGCGCAAGCGGGCGGCGGTTCTTTCCTATTATTTTGAAGAAGATACGGCGAGCGGGGCGAAGCTCTCCTGCGGGTTGGGCAGCAGGCCGAACTCCCGCTCGAGGGCGGGCGCGGAGAGCAGCGGCGATGCCTCGGCGGAGGCGTCGTACAGGTCGGTGAGCGCCTCGCCCTGCGCGGCGGAGGCGGCGGAAGCGGTGCCGGCATTAAAAGCAGCCCCGGAAGCATCCGCCCGCCCCGCCGCGGCGGGGCGGGCGTCGCCTGCGGGCGGGCAGACGCGGGCGGCGAAGGCGACGAGGGCGCGGGCGGAGGCGAGCAGCTTTTGCCGCACCTGCCGAAAGCGTGCGCCGAGGCGAAAGCTCTGCTCCCCCGTCGGCACGCGCACGTTGGCGAAAAATTCGGACGCGCCCGCCCCGAACAGGCGCGCCGCGCGCGCGACGCGCGCGGCGTAAGCGGGCACAAAGTAGGGACGCGGCCGCCCCGCGGCAAACAGCGACTCGTACCGCCGCGCGAAGTAGGGCAGCACCGCCCCCGCGCCGCCCGCCGCAGCGCGGGCGGCGCGCTCGCAGCCGAAGGGGGGCAGCGATCGCTTTGCGAGGCAAAAGAGGGCGGAAGCGGCGAGCACGTCCTCCCGCCCCGCGGGGAGGGAGAGGTCGGCCTCGGCTGCGCGCTCTGCCGCGAGGCGCAGCGCGCGCGCGTCGTAGTCGCTTTCGGTAAAGTATGCGTCCGTCTCCAGCTCGGCCGCGCACAGCATGGCGAGGGCGGCGTCGGCACGGGCGGCCTCCGCGCCCTGCAAAATTTCGCCGTCCGCTAAAACGAGGTCGGGCGGGGCGAGCGGGTAGCCCGCCCAAGGGCGGGGCGCGGCGGGGGCGAACAGCTCCTCTGCCGACGGGCGCAGGGGGATGAGCAGCGAAAACCCGCCGCGCAGCGTACAAAAAAAGCGCGCCGCGAGCGCGCTGCGCGGCCCGACCGCGACGACCGCGCGCACGTCGTCGGGCAGCGAAAAGAGGGGCATGGACGCGTCCTCCCCCTCTGCAAAGATACATTGCGGCCGATAGGCGCGCAGCGACGCGCGCACGCGCTCGGTCAGTTGTTCGTCTGTGCCCGCGTCGGTGATGAGCGCGGCCTTGCCGAAGGGCAGCAGCGCGCGCAGCTGTTCGCCCGCCTCCGCGATGCTCGCGCGCACGGCGCGCGTGCGCAGCCCGCAGCCGGCCATCGCGGCCTCCCATTCTTCCCAAACCACGAAAAAGGCCCTCCCAAACAGAGAATTTTTCCTCTTTCGTGGTTCTCCCCTGCCCTGCCGCGCATCGCTCGGCCTCGGGGGCGGCGTGTATCGCCGCCCCGCCACCTGCGATTGCGGCGGACGGGCGGATCTTCTTCTATGCCCCCAAAAAGTCGCGCAGGGCGGCGAGCAGGGCGTCGTTTTCGGCGGGGGTGCCGACGGTGATGCGGTTGTAGGCGGCGATGCGCGGCTTTTGGAAGTGGCGCACCAGCACCCCGCGCGCGCGCAGGGCGGCGTAAATCTCCTGCCCGCCCCGCGCGGCGTGCTTTGCGAACAGGAAGTTTGCGCAAGAAGGCAGCACGGTAAAGCCGAGCCCTTCCAGCGCGCGCGTGAGCCGCGCGCGCTCGGAGACGACGCGCGCCGTCGTGTCGGCGTAGTAGGCGGCGTCGGCGACGGCGGCGGCGCACACCGCCTGGCAGACGCGGTCGACGGGGTAGGAGTTGAAGCTGTCGCGGCAGCGCTCTAACCCCGCGAGCAGGGCGCGGCTGCCCACGGCGTAGCCGCAGCGCATGCCCGCCAGCGAATAGCCCTTGGAAAAGGTCTTGACGACGAGCAGATTTTCGTACTTTTTGGTCAAGGGCGCGGCGCTCTGCCCGAAGAAGGGCATATACGCCTCGTCGAGGATGACCACCCTGCCCGCGTTGGCGGCGACGAAGCGCTCGATTTCGGCGAGCGGAATGCCGATGCCCGTCGGCGCGTTGGGGTTTGCGACGAGCAGCCCCTGCGCCTTGGCGGCGGTCAGCTTGGAAAGGTCCTGCGTGAAGTCCTCTTCGAGCGGCACCTCGGTGAAGGGAACGCCGAAAAAGCTGCAAAAGACGGGGTAAAAGCTGTAAGTGACGTCGGCAAACGCCGCGCCCGCGCCCCCTTCGTCAAAAAAGGCGGGGAAGCACAGCGCGAGCACCTCGTCGCTGCCGTTGCCGCAGAAGATGTTTTCCGGCTCCACCCCCTCCGCCGCGGCGATGGCCGCGCGCAGCTCGCCCATGGCGAGGGGCGGGTACAGCTTGAGCGAAGAAAAGTCGTAATTTTGGTAGGCCGCCAGCGCGCGGGGCGAGGGCGGGTACGGGTTTTCGTTGGTGTTGAGTTTGACGTAGCGGCGGTCACCCGGCTGTTCGCCCGCGACGTACGGGACGATGGCGCGCGCCCTGCGGCTGAGAAAGTCCATCCTTCTGCCTCCCTTGTATGACAGAATGTATGATACCCGATTTGCGCGCAAAAGTCAAGCGGCGGCGCGTCCCCCGCCGCCCCGCCGACCTCATTCGACACAAAAAGCCTTACAAGATTTATTTGAAAAAGGCAAAACCGCGCGTCATCTTTATAAAAATGATCGAAAAAGCGGAAATCACACTTTTCGCTTTTTCCCCCGATTTGCCGAACGGCTTTCGGGGGAAAGGTGAAGCCGCCGCGCTCGTCGTCGCTCGCCTTTGCTTGCCAGCCTTTTGCTTTTGGCAAAAGGCTCGGCGTGCTCGGCGGCTCCTCCTCTTCCCAAAAATCTCGCGACGCTTCGCACCGCTGCGATTTTCGGGAACCCTATTTTTTTAATTTCTTGCGCAAGGAAAATCACACTTTTCCGCCAGCGCCCCCAATTTGCCGTGAGGCTTTTGCGGAAAGAGTGAATTTGCACGATTTCTTTAAGGTGTGCACCTAAAATATCGTGCAAAGAGAGAAAACCCGCTGCCGAACCGCTTAAAAAGCGGTGAACAGCGGGTTGTCTCTAAAATCGCAGAAATTTGTTTTGACAGCTCAAAACAAATTTCGCGAGCCTCTCTCTTAAACCTGCGCGGAATTTCCTTTCCGCAGCGCAGGCCCGTCCCCCGCAACAGCGGGGCCGAAGGTCGGGAATTGGCCTCCTCTTCCTTCCCCTTCGCCTCCATTATAGCAAAAAGCCGTAAACTTTTTTTCACGCTTTTGTAACAATTTTGTAAAATGTATTTTGGGGGAAGCGCTCGCAAAAGGGCGAATAGGCGGCTCTTCCCCCACACAACATTGCCCGCTTCATGCAAAAAAGGCGAGCGCACCGTAAAAGACGGCGCGCGCGAGGGAGCGGCGGTACCCCTCCGTGCACAGCAGCGCCTCCTCCTGCGGGTTGGAGAGGAAGCCGCACTCGACGATGACGGAGGTGTAGCGGGTGCAGTTGAGCACGTAGTAGTCGCCTGCAAGCGGCTCGTACCTGCCGCCGCCGAGAGCGTTGAGCTGCCGCTGGATGCCCTCGGCGAGGGTGCGCGCGGCGGCATCCCCCTGCCGGTAAAAGACCTGCCCGCCGCGGCGGGAGCGGTCGGCGGGGAAGGTGTTTTGGTGGATGGAGAGCACGATGTTGGGGCGCGACTCCTCGATGATGCGCCGCCGCGCCTGCATATCGCGCTGCTTGCAGCTGCCGACGGGCAGGCCGTACAGCCCGCCCGCGCCCGTGCGGGTGAGCACGACGCAGAAGCCCGCCTCCGCGAACAGTTCCTCTAAAATTTTGACGACGGAGAGGTTGAGCTCGCTCTCGCGCACGCCCGTATCCGTGCCGACGACGCCCGGGTCGATGCCGCCGTGACCGGCGTCGAGCACGACGACGGGGCGGGAAGCGGGCGAGGCCTTGGCGGCGCTGACCGCCGAGAGGCCGAAGCATAAAAATAAGCAGAGCGCCGCGGCGAGGGCGCAGGCGGCGATGCGCCGCGTTGAGGCGATCATACGCTATTGTATGCGCCCCGCCGCCCGTTCATGCCCCCACGACAGCCGGATCCCACGCCCCAAGCGCTCCGCCGCCCGTTCAAGCCCCCGCGACAGCCGATACCACGCACCAAGCGCTCCGCCGCCCGTTCAAGCCGCCTCTCCGCCGCCCATGCAAAGCGCGCCCGCCCGCCGTTGCGCCGCGGCATAAGCAAACCCCGCGGTCGCTTGCGCGCCCGCGGGGTCGTCTTTCAGATCACGAAAATAATTTCGTCAGCTCGAAATGATTTCTCCGAGCAGTTACTTTACGCTGCTGCGCTCTCCTTCCTCTTCTTCATATCGATGACGATGAATACGGCGCAGGCGACGGCCAGCACGACCACGACGACATCGTAGACGATGATGGCGATCTCCCACCAGGCGAGGCTGTAGACGATGGTCGCGCCCGGGGCGACGCCCTGCATGAGGTTGGAGTTGGCGACGGTGTAGCACATGTTCTTGTACGCGGTGCGCATGGCCTGGCGCGAGGTGGCGCTTTGGGTATCGGCGAAGGCCTTGCCGAAGGAGAGCTGCATATCGGTACCGGCGCGCAGGCCTTGGTCGGCGGGCATATACTCGTACAAATTGAAGTCGGAGCTGGCGACGCCGCGGAAGGCCCATTCGCCGCGCAGGACCTCGGTCATGAGCGCGTAGCTGCCGCCCGCCCAGGTGCCGCCGATGCGGTTGAAGGAGGACATGATCGCCTTCAAACCGGGCATGGTGACGGTGGAGACGGTGCCCTGGTC
>CALVXB010000022.1 GCA_944368775.1 uncultured Clostridia bacterium
TCGGCGTCGGCGATGTAGTCGATCTCGACCATCGCCTCCTTGACGGGGATCTCGAACGCCTTGAAGTACAGCTCGCGCATGGTCTGCTCGTCCGCCCAGCTGCTGCCAAGTTTGTCGCGGTTGGTCTCCTGGTCGTTGAGGGCGAAGTGCTTGATGTAGGTGGTCATACCCGCAGAAGCGGCACCCTCGACCCAGGCTTGCGCCATTTTGCCGGTGAGCAGCGGGTCTTCGGAGAAGTATTCAAATACGCGGCCGCCGAAGGGGGAGCGATGCAGGTTGAGCGCGGGGGCGTACAGGCCGTGGATCTCGTGCGCGAGGCCCTCGCGGGCGATCGCTTCGCCGACGTCGGCGATGAGCTCGACGTTCCACGTCGCCGAAAGCAGCGGCATCATGCCGAAGGTCGCGCTCTGCTCCATGTCGTAGCCGTCGGTGATGGCGGGCACCTTGACGCCGTTGACGCCGTCTTGGATGCTGGTCAGCGGCATGCCGATGTCGTCGATGGCGGGCGAGTTATAGGCGCAGCCGCACAGCGCGGTGATGATCGATGCGCCGTTCGCCTCCCAATCGATCTGGTCGAGCAGCAGATCCCAATTTTCGTCGTAGTAATCTTTGCCGCGCATATCGATGAGGGAGAGCCCGTTGTCCGCGCCGGATACGGGCGCTTCTTCCGCATATACTTTACTGCCCGGCACGTTGCCGTATTCGGGGTCTGTTTCGGGATCGAAGTTGTTTTCGATGTTGCCTTCAAACAGCGCGAGCGTCTCTTCGTCTGCAGACTTGGTGCGCGCGGTGACGTTGGGGAAGCTCCCCTCCCAATCCGAGCGGGTCATGATGCCCGTGCGCAGCATATAATCGGTGCTGTCCTGGAAGAGGTTGGAGACGGCCTTGTACTCGGCGTCGATGCCGGCGGCGGGGAAAGAAAGCGGCTCGCCGTTTTCATCCAGCGCCGACTGCGCGTCGCGGTCGCTGTCGCGCATATTGTCGCCCTCGTAGTACTCGGTGGCGGCGATGGTGACGGTGCGGCTGTCGATGACGTCGTGCGAGTTGCGCTTGAGCTCGACGGCGTAGTCGCCCGCCTCGAGGATGTAGCAGCCCGTCGTGCCGTCGCCGTTGACGTGCGCATAGCTGTAAGAGGCCATGTCTTCCTTGGCGAAGGAAAGGGTCACCGTCGCCGACTCGCCCGCGGGGATCTCCTCCGTCTTGGCGAAGGCGGCGAGCACCGTCGCGGACTTTTCGATGCCGTTTTCTTCATCATACGCGGTGTAGGGAGAGGTGTAGTAGACCTGCACGACTTCTTTGCCCGCGGCGTCGCCGGTGTTGGTCACCTCGACGGTCACCGCAATGTCGTCGCCCGCGTCGGAGAAGTCGACGATCTCCTGTTCAAACGTCGTGTACGAGAGGCCGTATCCGAAAGGATAGGCGACGGCGCCCGGCGTAACAATGGCACCCCGCCCGTCCAGCGTGCCGTAGACGAAGTTTTCGTCTTCAATATCCGCCGTCTCGTAGTAGCGGTAACCCATGTAGATGCCCTCTTGATACTCGACGTAAGTGCGGTAGCTGCTGACGCCGTCGGGCGCGGTGGGCGTGTTGCCGTACGAGCTGACGACGACCGTCGCGTTGTCGTAATGGAAGGAGCCGAAGTTCCGGTAGGTCGGGTCCTTGGTGAAATCGGTCGCAAAGATGTCGACGGTGCGGCCGGAGGGGTTGACGTCGCCGCAGAGGATGTCGTCGACGACGGAGAAGCCGCGCTCGCCCACCTGGCTGATCCAGAGGATAGCGTCCACTTCGAGTTCGCCGCTCATCACGGGCGCGAGCTCCATGGGCGCGGCGCTTTCGCTGATGAGCACGACCTTGCCGCAGGCGCGCTTGGCGGCGGCGATGGTCGCCCTTTCGTTGGCGGTCAGGGCGAGGGAGTGCGGCGTGCCGTCGGCATAGCCGTCGTACTTTTTATCGGTGCCCTCCTGGCCGGGGCGGCCGATGAACACGAGGCCGACCGAGCCCTCCGCGCTGACGCCGTCGTACAGCGAGCCGGGGTACTCGTACATGATGTTGTCGCCGCCGAGCACAGAGCCGGCGCTGGCGGCGGGCAGCGTGCCTGGCGCTTCGAGCACGCCCTCGGGGTCGCCGGCCGCCTCCATCTTGTCGACGGCGGCGTTGTTGACGTCGAACGTCTCTGCGAGCACCTCGGCGGGCGTGATCTCGTTGCCGACCATCCACTTGGCGGAGCCGCCGCTCGCCATCTGGCTGTAGATCGGGCTGACGTAGCGGTAGCCGAACGGCGTCACCTCGCTGCCCTTGACAAGGGGGAGCACCCCGTTGTTCTTCAAGAGGATGACCCCCTCTTCCACCACTTCGTTGGCGACTTCAAAGGAATGTTCTTTGGCCTCCTCCGCCGTTTCGCCGTTCGCATCATAGTAATCGAGGTCCCAATTTTCCGTGCCCTCCGGCGTGGTGACGACGCGGTCGCCGCGCCCGGTGAACTGGTCCATCGTGCTGCCGAGCATGTTCATGACGACGGTCACGATGATCGCGAGCACCAACACGACGCAGAGGATGGGGATCATGATCGCCCGAAAGCGCCGGTTGCTCATCTTCAAGTGTTCCATTTTTCGCTCCTTATACATTGAATTTTTGCAAGGTCTCTCCCCTTGCGACGAGCGAATGATAGCATAAGAGCGGGAGAATTTCTATATTTTTCCCCCGCTCTGTCATTTATTTTTCCCCGTTTGCCGACGGGATCGGGATGGCTACGTCTAAATTGAAAATATCCCCTTCCAGCCGCGCAGACAGTCCTCCGCCGTACTTTTCGGCGATCATCTGCATGCTGCGCACGCCGAAGCCGTGGTAATTGACGTCCTTTTTGGTCGTTTTGGGCAGCCCGTTCACGAATACGGGAGCCTCGGCGCAGTAATTTTCGACATGGATGCACGCCATGCCCGCGGGCGCGTCCACACGCAGGCGTATGAAGCGCCTTTCGACGTCCGCCGCCTTGCTCACCGCCTCGATGGCGTTGGAGATGGCGTTTTCGAAGAGAGAATACAGATCGAACTGCCCCATAAAACCGAGCTTTGCGCCGTCTGCCATGACGGTGAGCACGATGTTGTTCTTTTCGCAGTACAGGCTCTTTTCGGCGATGATCACGTCGAGCACGTCACTGCCCGTCTTGACCTTTCCGTCGTAGATGTTCACCGCCCGCTCGATCTCGGCGAGCGCTTCTTTATCCACCTCGCCCGCGCCCGAGCGCAGCGCGCGGATCTGGCGGCGGAGGTCGTGGCACTTGACGTTGATGACCTCGATGTTGGTCTTGCTCAGCTCGTACAGCTTTTTGTCTTGGTCCCAAAGCTGCTGCACGGCGGCGAGCTCTGTCTCTGCGATGCGCTTGCCGAGCATGGAGAACTGCATGCCGACGGCAAGGGCGCAGGAAAGGGTATTATAAAGGAAGAGCACAGCGCGCACGGTGAGGGTCAGCTCGCTGCCGCTGTAAGTGATGACGGCATTGAGAACGATGTCGATGAGCACGATCGCGCCCGAAAAGAAGAGCAGGGACAGGTTGCCGATCTGCAGCGTGTCTTGCAGGCGGATGCGGTGATAGATGAACGCCCAGGCGAACCAATAGATGACGCCGCACGCACCGAACCAGACGCCGATGGACAGCGGATTGAACTCGAGATAGCCGTCCGGCGCGTACATATTGCCGAACCCCGCCTGCAGACCCATGGCCGCCGAAAGGAAGTTGTACGTTTCAAAGGCGATGTGCTGCACGGTGTACGCGAGGATGCCGCAGAAGATGATGTTTTTCCACGGCTCGTCGTAACAAAACTTGAGCGCGACGAGGGTGCAGGCAAAGAGGGCGAAAAACATGAAGGAAGAATAGACCGCGTTGTACGAAAAGTCGCCCAGCGGAAACAAAAAAGCGACGAGCATGCAGGCAAAAATGCTGCCCGCGACCCGCCACGCGAACTGCGGGCGCTTGCCGAGCGTGTACGTCGCCAGCCCTTCCGCCGCGAGCAGCTCGAGCATGAACTGCAATTTATACCAAAAGAGGGCAGAATCAAAGTCGAACATCAGCGCACGCTCCCGAAGTACCGCGCCATTTCCGCGAGGAACTCCTTGCGGCGGGGGCGGCTGATCTTGAGACGGTCTTCGCCGACGAGCACCTCTTCCCCCTCCACGCCGCGCACGTGCGCCAATCCCACCAGATAGCAGAGGTTGCAGCGAGAAAAGAGCGCCTGCGGCAGCATCCTTTCGATATCGCGCAGGTTGCCCCACGCCTCGAAGTCGCCCTGCTCGGTATGAAAAAACAGGCGGTGGCGGCGCACTTCGATATAGCGGATGTCGCGCGCGGCGACGCGGTACATCCCCGCCGCCGTCTTGACGGAGATATCCGTACCCGTACGGGCGTCGAGGATGCGCTGCACCTTGTCCATCAGCGGAAAAAAGGTCGCGCGCACGGGCGGCTTGATGATAAAATCGAGCGCGTTGACCGAGTACCCGCGCACCGCGTACTGCCGCATATTCGTCACAAAGACGAGCAGCACCAGCGCGTCCTTTTCGCGCAGCTTTTCGGCGGCGCGCATGCCGTCGATGTCCGGCATCTCGATGTCCATGAACACGAGGTCGAAGTCGGCGCGATAGGCGTCAAAAAAGAGAAGGGCGCTCTCGTAGCGGCTGACCGCGCAGTCGCGCCCCTTTTCGTGAAAATAACTTTTGACCAGCGCCTCGAGCTACTGCGCCGCCGGCGCTTCATCTTCGACAATGGCGACCCGCACCATCATTCACCTCCGCGGGCGCGCAGCGCCCGTTTACTCTCACTCCATCCCCATTATACCACCCCTTTGCACAAATTGCAATACCCGCCGCGAAATTTACTGCCGCGGCGGAGCAAGCGGCGCGCGGGCGAGGCGCTTTGCCCTTATAATAGATATGGATAAAACGCGCGGTCGGCGTTCCGCGCGGCGGCCTGCGTAGCGGCGGAAGGAGGCGACGGCATGAAGCTGAAATGGTACGGCACGGCGAGCATCCTGCTCGAGAGCGGGGAAACGCGCCTGCTCTTCGACCCCTACCTGCACGCCTTTGCAGAGGGCGCGCCGCTCCCCCTTGCGGAGGCGCGCACGGCGAACGCCATCTTCATCACCCACCCGCACCTCGACCACTTCGGCGACGTCGACGCCTTTTCGGAGGGGAGGCGGCCGGTGTACGTCAACGAGAGGGGCATACGGCTGGCGCGCGAAAACGGGCTGCAGGCAGCCTGCATGCGCGCCGTGCGCGCGGACGACGAGATCATCGTCGGCGACTTTTCCGTGCGCGCCTACCCCGCCCTCCACTGCCGCTATGACGCCGCGACGGTGCTGCGCACCCTTTGCTCGCCGCGCACGTGGAGAATGCTGCCGAACGCACTCGCGCTGCTGCGCGGCGCGCTGCGCTTCCGCATCCGCCGCAGCGACGTGCTCGCCTTTTCTGTGACGGCGGAGGGGCGCACGCTGCTGCTCTTCGGCTCGGCGGGCATGGCGGCGGGGGCAAACTACCCGCAGGGCGCAGACCTGCTGATCTTCCCTTACCAAGGGCGGGCGCGCATGGACCGCGCGCTGCAGCCCTTCCTCGACGCGCTGCGGCCGAAGGCCGTCGCCATCGACCACTTCGACGACGCCTTTCCGCCCATCAGCAGGCAGGTGGACGCGCGCAGGTTTATCCCGACGGTGCAAAGCCGCCTGCCCGGCGCGCGCACGCTCGTTCCCGCGCAAAATATATGGTACGATGTGCCCACCCTCTCCCCCGCCCCGTAAAAAGTAGCGATTATGTCACACATAGTACTCTGCAAACGGCGCAAATTCTGCATTTCGCGCCGTTTTTTGATAAGAACGCGCGATCTTGCGCCATTTTATGCGAAAAGGGGCGCCGCGGCTTTGCCGCGGCGCCCCCTGCTTTTACCCGCAAAAATATCACTGCATCATGATGAGCAGCTGCTCGAGATAGTCGTAGTAGCGGCCGAGATAGTCCTGCGCGACCTCGTCCGCGCGCAGCTGTTCGAGCGCGTCCGCCGCGTCGGGGATGGAGAGGTAATAATTTTTGACGGCGATATAGCGGTCGCGCACGGAGAGGGTGTAGTCCACCTCGTACGGAGCCTCCGGCTCATCTTCTTCGTCGTCCTCGCCGGTGTCCTCGCCCGTACCTTCGCCCGAGCCTTCGCCCGAGCCTTCGCC